>NZ_CP070480.1:0-600000 GCF_016924835.1 Rothia sp. ZJ932
TTTCTTGGTTTTAACACCGAGTAAATTGGGCACAGTCCTGTACACATACGACTGGACAACTCTAGAAGATTTTTGGTAGTGGGGTCAAGTTTAGGGAGTACTCGTTTTAATCACAGGCTGTATACACAGAGTCATCAACAGGTGTGGATATTTGTAATTTCACGTATGCTGGAAGGAAGTTATCCACAGGCAAGCTATCAACATCCACAAATGACAAGTTTTCGCGGATTTTTGCAGGCTTTGCTCACGGTATCCCCACGACTTACCCCAGGTAAATCACAAGTTTTCCACCCTGTGTATAGTTGTGTGGATATTCGGTGCGCTGCTTGTGGACTAGCCTCAAAAAGTTTTTCGAAGAATTAAAGGTGAGCCATGGTTGAGAACCTCGATGACGATCTGAAGCAGCGTTGGGCGCATGCGACCAGTTTGTTGCGTTCACACTCAGGAATCAGTCAGCGGTGGAAGGCGTTCGTGGGTTTAGCGCAACCCCAGGCACACATGGGCAACGTGTTGCTAATTGCTGTTCCTAACGAACTCACCCGCGATGTTTTTCAGAACCACATTAAAGCTGAGTTCAAGGACGCCTTAGATACAGCCTTTGGGGCAGGTACCTCCGAGGCTTTTGTGATCGATACCGGTCTTTCAACGGAGCCAATTACCCCCGCTCTCACCGCTGATACCGCAGCAACAGTGCCTACCCAGCAGGAACAGCCCCTCGAACCGGTGGCAGAGGTACAGCCCGAGCCTGCGATCCGCTCCAATGCTCAGGCGAAGCGAACCCTGCCCTCGCTCAAAGATTTAGAGGCAGAACAGGGTATGTCTTCGCCTAATTTTGCGGCGCAAACCCCGCATGTTGATTCTTCTGCCCTGGATGTTCCTTCATCAGATACACCGCAATCAGATGCCCCCCAGCACGAAGAGGCACCTCTCGCAGAACCCGCACCTGAACCAGCCGCGTCCGCACCGTCGGCAACCGGTGCGTCCACAGCCCAGTGGGAATCTTCAGCGCGTCTGAACCCCAAGTACACCTTCGATACTTTTGTCATCGGTCAGTCCAACCGTTTTGCTCACGCAGCAGCTTTCGCGGTATCAGAAACTCCCGCCATGGCATATAACCCACTCTTCATATACGGCGACTCGGGTCTGGGTAAAACCCACCTGTTGCACGCTATCGGTCACTACGCCAAGCACCTCTACCCCAGTCTGCGCGTACGCTACGTAAACTCTGAAGAATTTACCAACGATTTCATTAACTCCATTCGTGATGATGAGGGGTCATCTTTCAAGCAGATTTACCGCAACGTAGATATGCTCTTGATTGACGATATTCAGTTTCTCGCGGGCAAAGAGCACACGCAGGAAGAGTTCTTTCACACTTTCAATGCCCTGCACAACCACCAGAAGCAGGTGGTGATCACCTCGGATATGCCGCCGAAGCAGCTCACCGGTTTTGCTGAGCGCATGCGCTCGCGCTTTGAGTGGGGTTTGATTACCGATGTGCAGCCGCCAGAGCTTGAAACCCGCATTGCGATTTTGCGTAAGAAAGCTCAGAACGAGAATCTGAATGTTCCCGATGACGTGATGGAGTACATCGCCTCGAATATTTCCACCAATATTCGTGAGCTGGAGGGTGCGCTGATTCGCGTCACTGCCTTTGCATCGCTTAATAAGCAGGGTGTTGATCGGGCGCTGGCTGAGCTGGTGCTCAAGGATTTGATTACGGACGATGGTGCTTCTGAGATTACGGCATCGCAAGTTCTCACGGCTACAGCTACGTATTTTGATGTCACTCTCGATGATTTGAAGTCGAAGTCGCGTACTCGCACGCTGACGACGGCTCGGCAGATTGCTATGTATCTTTTGCGTGAGCTCACCGATATGTCATTGCCGCGTATTGGGCAAGAGCTGGGCGGACGCGATCACACCACCGTGATGCATGCAGATCGTAAGATTCGCACTCTGATGGCGGAGCGACGCACGATTTTTAATCAGGTGACCGATCTGACGAACCGCATTAAGCAGGAGCAGCGGACCCAGAAGTAGTGATGTGGCCCCTGTGGATAAGGTGTGCGTCCACAGGTCTTTAATGTGGACTACTCTTGAATATTTATTCAAAGAGTGTGGATGGCTCCCTATGTATAAATATCCATTCACAATGCATGCACAGTGATACTAAGTTTTCTCCACACACCATCAACAGGCATTTTCCGCGGATTCGCGGGCTCAGCTGGGATTTTCCACAGAATCCACAGGGGTTATTAACACTACGATTCCTTAAAGAAAAGGCCAAATAACAAATTCTGTGCTGCGCTACCTGGTTCATCGGGGGTGTAGGGATTGGATTTTTCGTAATTACATGATTCGGCTGTGACTGCTAGGGGTCGAGATAGAAATTTAGGTAATTACAAACTTTTCTGACCCCCTTAATCGGGTAGACTGAAACATCGAGCTTGCTGCTCTTGAAATAGATTCGTTGTTGTAGCCGGAAAGTTCACCGTGTAAGGGGTATTTGGCGTGAAGTTTGTTGTTGATCGCAGTGTATTGGCAGATGCTGTTAGCTGGACTGCCCGCTCCCTCTCCCCTCGTCCCCCAGTGCCTGTACTTTCGGGTCTGCTCATTAAGGCTGAAGACGGAGCAGTTTCTATTGCTAGCTTCGACTACGAGACCAGCGCCAAGCTCACCATCGAGGCTGAGGTTGAAACCGAAGGCACCACGCTGGTGTCGGGTCGTCTACTGGCTGATATTTCTCGTTCACTGCCTTCTTCAAGTACCGATGTAACCTTCGAGGTCGTAGACTCTAAAGTTCACCTGACCTGCGGAAACTCACGCTTTAATTTGGCTGCTATGCCCGTTGCCGATTACCCGGAGCTTCCCGCTCTTCCCAATATCTCGGGCACCATCGATGGTCACACCTTCGCACGCGCTGTCGCGCAGGTGGGCGTTGCCGCATCCAAAGATGACACCCTGCCCATTCTCACCGGCATCCGCATGGAAATTGAGGGCGACACCATCACCCTGCTTGCAACCGACCGTTATCGTCTGGCAATGCGTGAGCTGACCTGGTCACCGGAATCCAGCGACATTTCAACGGCTGTGCTTGTCAAGGCAAAAACCATGAGCGAAGTCGCCAAAACATTGGGTGCAGCCGGTGATCTGAACCTGGCACTCTCTGGTTCTCAAGAACTTATCGGCTTTGAATCAGGCTCACGCCGCACCACCAGCTTGCTGGTTGGCGGTGAATACCCCAAGATTCGCGCCCTGTTCCCTGAGAACACCCCCATTCACGCGGTAGTACGCACCCAGGATCTTCTCGAAGCCGTTCGTCGAGTCTCATTGGTTGCTGAACGCAACACCCCCGTTCGACTTGCCTTCACTGACAGTCAGCTAACCTTAGATGCAGGCACAGGCGAGGACGCGCAGGCTACCGAGCAGATTCATGCGCAGCTCACCGGTGAAGACATCACCGTGGCCTTCAATCCCTCCTACCTGTCAGAGGGTCTCAACGCTTTCGGCTCAGAGTTCGTACGTTTCTCCTTCACTACTCCCCCCAAGCCCGCTGTGCTCTCAGCACAGGAGGATCCGCTGGGTGAAGATTCTAAGGAATACCGTTACCTGCTCATGCCGGTACGCTTACCCAACCAGTAACCGCAACTTCGCTGTGATTGCCCACTTGCTTAGGCGAAATACCCCGGTAGTCTCCCACTGGGTATAAAGCGCAGCAACATCTTTGAAAGAGAGGGTACGTGCTATGTACATCGACCATATTTCGTTGATGAACTTTCGCACGTACCCTTTGCTGAACCTCGCCCTCACCCCCGGTGTTACCGTTTTTTTGGGTTCTAACGGGGTGGGCAAAACTAACATTTTAGAAGCGGTCGATTACACCGCCCAGCTTTCATCACACCGCGTGAGTAATGATTCCCCGTTGGTGAGGGTGGGCGCGGATCGCGCCTATATTCGCACCAGGGTGGTGCGCGGCGGGCAACAGACCATCATGGAATTCGAACTGGCACCGGGCAAAAGCAACCGTGTACGCATCAACCGGGCAGCTCCCGTCCGCGCTCGCGAAGCACTGGGCATTAACCACACGATTTTGTTTTCTCCTGAGGATCTGCAGCTAATCAAGGGGGAACCTGTCTACCGTCGTCGTTTCATTGATGATTTAGCGGTAGCCTTGCGACCTGCTGTCAATATATACCGCAGTGAGTATGAAAAGGTGTTGCGTCAGCGCAACTCCCTTTTGAAATCCATGCGCTCCCGCAGGGCTGATGTAACAGACCTCAATACATTACGTATTTGGAATGAACAGCTGGCGGACGCCGGTGCCCACTTGGTACAGGCGCGTCTGCGCGTCCTGGCTCTGCTATTGCCTCAGTTGCAGCGCGCTTATCGCGAGATGACCGACGGTGCTAAGACTGTGGAATTCACCTACGAATCGGTCGCCCTGCCCCCTGTGACCGCCACTGTCATAGATAGGGCAGCGCTCATGAGCGTAGAAGATCTCAAGCGCGCACTGCTGCAATCGCTGGGCGAAAAGCAGAAGGAAGAACTAGAACGCGGAGTGAGCCTTGTCGGGCCCCACCGTGATGAACTGATTTTAGAACTCGGTGGTATTCCGGCTCGTGGCTTCGCTTCCCACGGTGAAACCTGGTCTTATGCTCTGGCGCTGCGCCTTGCCTCTTGGTACGTGCATGTGAGTGACAACTCCTCCCCCGGTGCCTCCCCTATTCTCTTGCTCGATGATGTTTTTGCTGAACTCGATACCGCCCGCCGAACCCGCCTGGGTGAAATTGTTGCCGGTGCCGAGCAGGTACTGATTACCTGCGCCGTTGACACCGATATACCCGCTGCTCTGCGTGAAAATATGAGCTTGGTGCAGGTGGTTACCGGTGAGGCGCAGAAGGTGGACGCGCTCACTCCCTCCCCGCGGGCTGAGGCGCAACCTGCGCGTCCTGAGAACCAACACCGCGAACCGACAGATGAACACGAGGCTTCGGAGCGCCCATGAGCCAGCCGGTAGACCCGCATCGCTATGAAGATGAGGTCGATGCGCCCCATGCTTTGCTCAACAGATTGCGTATCAGCGCGACAGCTCGCGGAGAAGGACGTCTGAATAAGGCGGCGTCAAAGAAGCTGATCCGGGATTTTGGTGCGGCGATGAGTGCCACTCCGGGGTCTAAGCGCAAGCGATCTTTTTATGCCCATGATCCCCGCCTACTGGGGGGTTACTCGGGGCCCAGCAAGAGTGCTCGTGACCCCAAACCGCTCACCGAACTCATGGAAACCATGATCGCTTCGCGCGGGTGGAAGGAGCCTGTTGCAGTCTCTAGCGTTCTGGCACGCTGGGAACAGCTGGTGGGTGCCCACCTTGCCTCCTATGCGCGTCCTGTGAGCTTTAATGACTCCACGGTGGTGATTGAGTGTCAAACGACACCGCAGGCAGTGAACTTGCGCATGATGACTCATGAAATCCTCAAAGTGTTTGAGCGTGAGCTGGGGGCGGGGGTGGTGCAGAAAATCCAGGTATTTGGGCCTGAAACCCCCTCATGGAAGCGTGGACGCCGCGTTGCACCGGGTATGCGTGGGCCGCGAGATACCTACGGGTAGATGGCGTACGTGCCTGTATAGAGCGCGCTCGCGGTGCTCTGTGCATGGGACGGCAGAACCCTCGCGAGAGCCTCCGTGAGCCACCGCGAACATCCAAAGAAGAAAAAACAGCCGCCAGATGTGTTGAGGACTCAAAAGGTCTTGACCTACAGCTACGGGGGGTCAAGCCCTAAAAACCGCATTTACGGGCTTTTAAGCGGGACTTACCCCTTTCAATCCGGTAGAGTAAGAGGTAATCGTGCGCTCTGCGCGCCCTTCTCTTTCGAAGCTGAAAACGATCACGTTTAAGCGACTGCTCGGTACCTGAAATAACTGCTGGCAGTTGGCAGTTTTCAAGCAGTGTAGAAGTGGCTGTGAGTTTGGGGCGCCTTTCTAAGCACAAGGAGCCTGAGAAAAACAGTGGCAACTGAAGAAACACCGCGCGAATACGGCGCGAGTGACATTACCGTTCTTGAAGGTCTCGAAGCCGTTCGCAAGCGTCCGGGTATGTACATCGGCTCAACTACAGAGCGCGGTCTGCATCACCTGGTCTACGAAGTGGTCGATAACTCCGTTGATGAGGCGCTGGCAGGGTATGCCGATCGCATTGATGTCACCATTCAAAAAGACGGTGCGGTGCGCGTTAAAGACAACGGTCGCGGTATTCCTGTAGACGAACACCCTACCGAGCATAAGCCCACCGTTGAGGTCGTCATGACTATTCTGCACGCCGGCGGTAAGTTTGGCGGCGGCGGTTACGCTGTCTCCGGTGGTCTGCACGGTGTTGGTATTTCTGTGGTGAACGCGCTCTCAACGCGCGTGCTGACCGAGGTTCGCCGTCAGGGGTACTCCTGGAATATCTCCTTCAAAGACGGCGGTCACACTGACCAGCAGCTCATCCGCGGTGAGCCTACCGATGAAACCGGTACCACTCAGACTTTCTACCCCGATGCCTCAATTTTTGAGACCGTAGATTTCGATTTTGAAACCCTGCGTGCGCGTTTTCAACAGATGGCGTTCCTCAACAAGGGTCTTACCATTGCTCTTACTGATGAGCGTGAGCAGTTTGAAAAGGACGAGGTTGCTGGCGATGACGAAGCCGCTAAAGAAATTCCCCTGAACCAGGTGGGCGCAAGCGACGATGGGTACAAGACCGTTACCTACCTCTACGAAAACGGTTTGTTGGACTACGTGAAGTTCTTGAATGAGTCCAAGAATCTGACCGTGGTGAATGAAGAGGTTATCGACTTTGAGGGTGAAGATACCGAGCGTGTGATGACCCTTGAGGTCGCGATGCAGTGGACTTCTTCTTATAAAGAGTCGGTACACACTTACGCCAACACCATTAACACTCACGAGGGCGGTACCCATGAAGAGGGCTTCCGTACCGCACTGACCACCCTGATTAACCGTTACGCCCGCGAGAACAAGCTACTGCGTGAAAAGGACGATAACCTCACCGGTGAGGACGTTCGCGAGGGTCTGACCGCGGTTGTCTCGGTCAAGATTTCAGAACCTCAGTTTGAGGGTCAGACTAAGACCAAGCTGGGTAACTCTGAAGCGAAATCCTTTGTGCAGCGCGCCATGATGGATCACTTGGGTGACTGGTTTGAGCGTAACCCCAGCACTGCTAAAGAGATTATCCGCCGTGCTATTACCGCGTCCCAGGCTCGTATTGCTGCGCGTAAGGCACGCGAGACCACCCGCCGCAAGGGTCTGCTCGAATCAGGCTTTATGCCCGGTAAGCTCAAGGACTGCTCATCGAAAGAACCCAGCATCTCTGAAATCTTTATGGTGGAGGGTGACTCCGCGGGCGGTTCAGCGGTGCAGGGTCGAGACCCTGTAACCCAGGCGATTTTGCCCCTGCGCGGTAAGATCCTCAACGTTGAGCGCGCTCGCATTGACCGCGCCCTCTCCAACTCCGAAATTCAGTCGATGATTACCGCTTTCGGTACCGGCATTGGTGATGAGTTCGATATCGAAAAGGCGCGCTATCACAAGGTAATTTTGATGGCTGATGCTGACGTCGACGGTCAGCACATCACCACCTTGCTGCTGACCCTGCTCTTTAGGTTCATGCGTCCGCTTATTGAAGCTGGCTACGTGTACCTGGCACAGCCTCCGCTCTACCGTCTTAAGTGGTCGAACGCGCCACATGATTACGTGTATACGGACGCGCAGCGCGATGAGGCTTTGCGCGCCGGTCAGGCAAAGGGCTGGCGCCTGCCCAAGGATAACGGCATTCAGCGTTACAAGGGTCTGGGCGAGATGGACTACTCGGAGCTGTGGGAAACCACTATGGATCCCGAGAAGCGCACCCTGCTGCAGGTGACCATGACCGATGCTGCTGCCGCTGATCAGATTTTCTCTGTGCTGATGGGTGAAGACGTGGAGGCGCGTCGTGAGTTTATTCAGCAGAACGCTAAGGACATTCGATTCCTTGATATCTAAGGGTTTTTCGTGTGAAAAACCGGCTATATAGCTGATGAAGAATATTAGGTATTGAAGAAGAGAGACGTAAGGAATTGAACATGAGCGACGAAACTATTAACAGCTCAGAACCCTTTGAGGGCGTTGTCGTCAATGAAGAAGGCGCTATTGTTGCCGGACGTGTGGAGCAGGTCGACCTGCAGGGCGAGATACAGCGTTCTTACTTGGACTACGCCATGGCGGTTATTGTTGGGCGCGCACTGCCCGATGTTCGTGACGGTTTGAAGCCCGTACACCGCCGCGTTATTTACGCGATGTACGACGGTGGCTACCGTCCGGAGCGTTCTTTCAACAAGTGCGCTCGCGTGGTGGGGGACGTGATGGGGCAGTACCACCCGCACGGTGACTCGGCTATTTATGACACCCTGGTGCGTCTGATTCAGAGCTGGGTCATGCGTTACCCGCTGGCTTTGGGGCAGGGTAACTTCGGTTCACCGGGTAACGATGGGGCTGCGGCTCCCCGTTACACCGAAACTAAGATGGCTCCCATCGCCCTGGAAATGGTGCGCGATATCAACGAGGACACCGTTGATTTTCAGGATAACTACGACGGCAAGTCGCAGGAACCTACCGTTTTGCCTGCCCGTATTCCTAATCTCTTGGTGAATGGTTCATCGGGTATTGCTGTGGGTATGGCAACCAACATTCCGCCGCACAACTTGCGCGAGGTTGCCGACGGTGTGCAGTGGTTCTTGGAGAACCCCGAGGCTACCAACGAGGAGTTGCTTGAGGCTCTGATTGCCCGCATTAAGGGCCCGGACTTCCCCACTGGCGCAACTATTTTGGGTCATAAGGGTATTGAGGATGCCTACCGCACCGGTCGTGGTTCTATCACTATGCGCGCGGTGGTCAATGTTGAGGAAATCAAGGGTCGCACCTGCCTAGTGGTCACTGAACTGCCGTACCAGGCAAACCCCGATAACCTTGCTATCAAGATTGCTGAGCTTATTAAGGACGGCAAAATCGGCGGTATTGCTGATTTGCGCGATGAGACTTCTGGCCGTACCGGTCAGCGCCTGGTTATTGTGCTCAAGCGCGATGCTGTGGCGAAGGTGGTGCTGAACAATCTTTACAAGCACACCTCCTTGCAGGAGAACTTCTCTGCGAACATGCTGGCGATTGTGGACGGTGTGCCCCGCACACTGTCGCTCGATGCTTTCATCCGTCACTGGGTTAACCACCAGATGGAAGTTATTGTTCGCCGTACTAAGTACCGTTTGAAGCAGGCTGAAGAAGAGGCGCACATTTTGCGCGGTCTGCTTAAGGCATTAGATGCGCTCGATGAGGTTATTGCCCTGATTCGCCGCTCTCCCACTGCTGATGAAGCGCGTACCGGTTTGATGCAGCTGCTTGATATTGATGAGTCACAGGCTCAGGCTATTTTGAACATGCAGTTGCGCCGTCTGGCTGCTCTGGAGCGTCAGAAGATTCAGGATCGCCATGACGAGCTGATGCGCATGATCGACAAATATAACGCCATTATCGCTTCAGAGGATCGTCAACGTCAGATCATTTCTGAAGAGCTGGGCGATATCGTCAACCGTTACGGTGATGACCGTCGCACCAAGATTCTTATGGGTTATGACGGCGATATGTCGATGGAAGATTTGATTCCTGAAGAGGAAGTCGTGGTGACGATTACCCGCGGCGGTTACGTCAAGCGAACCCGTAGCGACCAGTACCGTAGCCAGCACCGCGGCGGTAAGGGCATCAAGGGCGCGTCTTTGCGCGGTGATGACGTGGTCGATCACTTCTTCGTGACTACCACGCACACCTGGATTCTCTTCTTCACTAACTTTGGCCGCGTTTACCGCACCAAGGCATACGAGTTACTGGAGGCAGGACGCGACGCGAAAGGTCAGCATATTGCTAACCTGTTAGCCTTCCAACCCAATGAAGAAATCGCTCAGGTGATGGAACTTTCCTCCTACGAGGATGCTCCTTACCTGGTGCTTGCCACTAAGAACGGTCTGATTAAAAAGACCAAGCTCTCTGACTACGACACCAACCGTACTGCTGGCGTTATCGCTATCAACCTGCGTGATGGTGATGAGTTGGTATCAGCAATGCTTGCCTCAGCTGAGGACGATCTGATGCTGATTTCCCGCAAGGGGCAGTCACTGCGTTTTACCGCCACCGATGAGGCACTGCGTCCGATGGGTCGAGCCACCTCCGGTGTAACCGGTATGAAGTTCCGCGATGATGATGAATTGCTCAGCGCCAATGTCGTTAGCGATGATTCCTTCGTCTTTGTTGTAACCGAGGGCGGCTACGCTAAGCGCACCCAGGTTGACCAGTATCGCGTTCAAGGACGCGGTGGCTTGGGCATCAAGGTTGCCAAACTCGCCGAAGATCGCGGCGATTTGGTGGGTGGTTTGATTGTTTCTGAGGACGATGAGGTACTGGTTGTCATGCAGGGCGGCAAGGTTGTTCGCACCGCAGTGTCAGAGGTTCCCGCGAAGGGGCGCGACACTATGGGCGTCATCTTCGCAAAGCCTTCAGTTGGCGATCAGATTGTGGGCGTGGCACGTAATCACGACCGCCAGCTTGAAGAGGAAGCTGAGGGTGAAGAGGGCGAAAACGGTGCTGAAAAAAACACCGCAGAAAACTCTGAGGTCGCAGAAAATGAAGTACCGTTAGATAATCAAACAGATGAAAACACCGCTGACGCGGTTGAACCTGCCCAGCACGGAGGTAACTAGTGAGCACCAACGCTTCAGCGCCTAAGAGCTCAAGCGCGCCGCGTAAGGGTGCTGCCCGACCGCAGCCCCGCCCCACCGCAACTCGAGGAAACAAACCGCTGGTACGCCCTGCCCCCCGGTCGAAGGTGCGCCGCGCTCGCCTGGTGGTTGCCAAGGTTGATACGTGGTCAGTTGCCAAGCTGATTTTCTTGCTTTCTGTTGCCCTGGGTATTGTGACTGTGGTTGCCACCGTTATTCTGTGGTTGGTTATGCAGACGACCGGTGCTTTTGATGGTTTGAATGAGCTTATTAGCTTGCTGGGTACTACCGGCAACAATATTCAGATTGATCAGATTCTTTCGCTGGGGCAGGTTGCTTTGTTTGCAACTATTATTTCGGTGTTCAACGTTGTCTTGCTGACTTTGTTGGGCGTTATTGCTGCCATGCTGTACAACGTAGCTGCCAAGCTCGTGGGCGGTATTGGCGTAACCCTCACCGACGACTAAACGTTACATTGGATTCAAGCTGTACAACCCGCGTCCTGGGCGTCTGAAAAGGTGTTCCGGGCGCGGGCTGTGTGCTTTACGGGTAGTGCTTACGCAACCCCTGGGGGGCTTGTGATGCATAACACCGCCTTTCGATTTGGCAAGAGGGTGAAACCTGTGTAGAGTTGTATTTCGTTCCGCTGCGGAATGGAGGGCGTATAGCTCAGGCGGTTAGAGCGCTTCGCTGATAACGAAGAGGTCCCAGGTTCAAGTCCTGGTACGCCCACTCTCCGAAAGCTCAAGGGGTCACGATGAAGAAACTGATAGTCATTGCTATGGCTGGTGCGGTAAGTTTCATTGCGGCTCGCAAGGTCAAGGAAAACCAAGAAGCGAAAGCTACTTGGAATGAATCAACTGATTCACTTAACTAAATAGAGATTCAGCTCTTTATTACGGGGGCGTGGCGCAATTGGTAGCGCACCTGCTTTGCAAGCAGGGGGTTAGGGGTTCGAGTCCCCTCGCCTCCACGTTTCGGTGATTATATCAAGAGGGAAACGCCCGGATCCATCCCGAACCCGGAAGCTAAGCCTCTTCGAGCCGATGGTACTGCACTCGGTAGGGTGTGGGAGAGTAGGTTATCGCCGAGCTAATTTTATAAAAAACCCAGTCACTGTGTGGCTGGGTTTTTTGTTTATGGGTGTTTGTCTCTAGAAGTGGCCTCGCGTTTTCGGAGAATAGGGAACCTATATGTCCTGCAACGACATATCTGCTCCTATCGCTATTCTTTTCTAAACGTGTTCGGCGAGAATACTGAACGCGTTTTTCTATTATCAGCTACCTGTCTCTGTTATATGAGGGTGAACGTAGTATGGACTTATGACTATTTCTACCCTCGCCTTGCGGTCTGTGTGCGCTGTTAACGGGGCGGACGCGCTCTCCCGCGACCGTTGGCCATTCACGGTGCCCAGTGTTCGGGCTGTGCTTGCTGAGGGGCTAGATTTCGCGCCGCTGACGGTCATCGTGGGTGAGAATGGGGCTGGCAAGTCTGTGCTGGTAGAAGCTCTGGCGGTTGTCTACGGCTTGCCTGTTGAGGGTGGCACGTCATGGGATCAGCGTGAGAGTGCCGAGGGTGAGTCTTTGCTGGCTCGGTGGCTGCAGCCGGTGCGGGGTGCGGCGAAATCCCGCGAGGGGTTGTTTTTTCGGGCTGAGACGGTTCACTCGTTGGTGAGTTATCGGGTGCGTGTTGGGTCTGACATGGCACCGCGTTATTTTAGGCAGTCCCACGGTGAGTCTGTTCTAGAGATGGTTGAGGCTGCTCGTTCTCGCGGTGGTTTGTGGATTTTTGATGAGCCCGAGTCGGGGCTTTCTTTTAACGGTCAGTTAAGGCTCATCGCCTTGATAATGGAACACCTTGAAGCGGGGCACCAGGTAATCCTGTGTACGCACTCGCCGCTGCTCATGCAGGTGCCGGGTGCGCGCGTCCTTGAGGTTGGTGGGTGTGGTATGCGCCCGGTGAATGTTGAAGATCTTGAAATGCTGATGCATTGGAAAACATTTCTGGACGCGCCGGGCAGGTATCTAAGGCACCTGTAGCGATGAAATAAATTTTCTGGAAGGTCTTGATTCTTTTTGTGATTCGAGTTACTTTTGTAGTGTCACTTCAATAGTGAAGTGACACTTGCATGAGCGAATCATGAAAGGGGAATCTCATGGCAATGAGTTCACCCCAAAAGATTGCGGTATCAATGGTGATAGGTGCTGGTCTGGTCGCAATGTTATCAACGCATGGTCATCTGCTGAAGTGTTCTACTTCAATAACAATGCGTCATATTCGTATCTTGGTAGAGCAAACGATGTCATCGATCATTTTGACCGGAGGTAGTTAATTATTGTTTCGAGGCACGTTTGCTGTTCTGACAAGTCTGTCTCACAAACAAGAGAGGTAAATATGAAGCGGATACTAACTGCTACTGCCTGTTTGGTACTGACTGCTTGTGGTGCAAACACCGGAGTGGGTGAGGTTCACCCCCAAACTCGAGAAATTATCAATAACTACAGCACTCCGAACCCAGATATTGAGGCAGCTTATAAACAGTTGGTTGAGCAATGCCTTATGCAACGAGGTGTTCCCCAAGCGCAAGGGCTTGAAAGTTCACAGCGCTCATCGCTTCTAGGGATTAGCGGAATATTTACCTCTGAAGATGCAGCCAGAGATGGCTACCCCGGCACTTACAAGGAATCTTCGTCACTCACTGCTGAACAGCAATCGGCTCTATACGGCTCGTCTCAGAGTCCAACTTCAGATATCACGTTGTCATCGGGCGTAGTAGTTAGCGTAAGAACAGACGGGTGCGTATCTGTTGCAGAGGAAAAAATTTATGGCTCATTAGAAAATGCTACCCGCTATAAAAACTTCATCAATGAGATGAAAACCGGTGAGCAAGAAGGAACAATTGAAGACATCTTTGACGCTGCTGGGAAAGAAACGAGTGCTTACAAGGCCTGCATTACAGATAAAACGGGATTCACTGCTGAAACACCTGAGCATCTAGCGCAACAGGTTGAAGAAAAACTTGGTCAGTATAGGTTGCCCGGCCAATCTCCTCATACAGAAGAACTAAATATTGCTGTGACCGACTACAAGTGTCAGCAATCTTCAAAGATTGTGGAAAAAACCAACAAGGAGTACCTCAAGCGCATCTCGCAATGGCTGAAGGAAAACGAAGAGATGGTGCTGAAAATTCGTGACATCGAAGAGGCTGCACAACAGAACGCTATAGATATCGTCAATTCGTAATACATCATCACGCTTACAAGGACGTAAGTAGAGGAAGAAATCATGGACCAGCAGCAGTACCCGCCGCGTCGCGGCATCATTGTTCCACTCTTGGTGCTGCTACTGGTTGCTATGACCTGTTTAGCACTCTATGCCTTCCTCATGGGAACGAATACGCAGGCAGAGTCAGAGAAAAAATCTGAGGAAGCTGAAATTCTCACGGCTAAGGTTGTGCAGCAAACCTTGGCTGAGACATATCAAGCCCCCGTATCTGTTGTTCAAGAAGGCGCAGCAGAGATAGCACCGCCCGTTAGTGCCTCGTCTGTGGTGACACGCGAAGCACCTGCTGTTGGCACGGTTCTAGAAAGCGGCGATGTTGTAGCAACTATTGATGAGCGTCCCTTATTTATTTTTGAAGGAGGGGTTCCTGCCTATCGTGATCTTGCACCGGGTGTACGAGGTGAGGACGTAGCCCAAGTTCAGCGCACCCTAGTAGCACTGGGATACCCTATTTATGATGAGCTAGGGGAATACGGCAAAGACACCGCTAACGCTGTCTACCTTTTCTACCTCAACTCAGGCTACTACCCACCGGGTAATGTGGATGCGTCTCAAGACGACGATGCTCGCTATACAACTAGTATGCCACGCTCGGAATATTTCTTTGTGCCTCACGAGCGCTACACCGTGTCTAGCTTGTGCGGTGAGGTGGGTAAAGCGCCCCAACAACCCCTGTGTACAGTCGGCGATGGTAGCCAAACCTTGCGATTTAGCGTTGATTCATCAACCGCCGCTCAAGCGGTGAAACCTGAACAGCAGGCAGTTGTTACCCTCAAAGACGGTCAACGTCTGCAAGCGACAGTGGGGCAAGCGCGTCCCCCTGAAAAACCCTCATCTGCTGTAAACACCGATAAAAGTGCAGACTCCGCACCGGAAAGCCAACAGCTCCCACCAGAAGGAAAAGTTCAGTACTTTGAGCTGAACATAGAAATTCCAGAAGGTGCAGACTTCACAGAATCCTCTGTAATCGTGACAACTGCATCAAGCTCCCCCGACGCTATTACAGTTCCCGAACCGGCAGTGAGCGTTGAAACAAGCGGCAGACAGTATGTGCTCGTCAACGGACAACAGGTTGATATCACCACCGGTCACTGCCAAGGCGGTTACTGCGAAGTCAAAGACCCCAATCCGTTGCTTACCCCCGGTGCAGAACTGACTCTGCCTTGAATATGACCATGCCTGCACCTCTTCTTGAAGCCAAAGAACTTTCCCGTTTCTTTGAACCGAATACCTGGGCTTTGACATCTGCCCATCTCACTATTTACCCAGGAGAATCTATTGCAATCACCGGGGCGTCAGGCTCCGGTAAATCAACCCTGCTAGCCCTCATCGGGCTACTAGACACGCCCACCAGCGGGGAACTCATTCTTCTGGGCGAAAACCTCAGCACCGCCAAGGACGCGCAGCGAACACTCATGCGCAAAGAGAACATCTCATTTGTTTTTCAAGCTTTTCATCTTGTTCAGCATCTTAGCGCTCTCGAAAACGTTCGATATGCCCTTGAACTCAGAGGAACCCCCAGACATCAAGCAGCAGAAAAAGCCAAACTAGCGCTACAAGAAGTGGGACTTTCTCACCGAAGTCACGCTCGTCCTTCTCAGCTGTCAGGTGGCGAGCAACAGCGGGTAGCGGTAGCACGGGCACTGGCAAGTAGCGCGGCTCTACTGCTGTGCGATGAACCTACAGGAAACCTTGATACCCAAAACTCCCACAAAATTCTAGACCTGCTCCTTAACTCACGAAGCGAACAGCAAAGCCTCGTCATTATTACTCATGAGCCGGATATAGCTGCTCGCTGCGATAGGCAGTTCACGATGACCGACGGCAAACTGACCGAAGAAAAACAGCAGGTTCAACCATGAAAACCACGGTTTACTACGCCTTTCTCAGTGTTATTCGAAGGTACAAAAGAAACCTGCTCACCATAGGAGCCATGCTCGTGGGCGCAGCCAGCGTTGTTGCCCTCATAGGCATCTCAGAATCATCAGCATTACACAGTGCTACTCGATTGACTAAATACGAGTCCGCCCATATTGGTGTGAGGCTGCAACCCGACACATGGCAAATAAGCGAAGAAGAAATCCAAAACCGCATCAACCAGGTGCCCTCCGTCGAAACAGGCGGAACACTCACCATCAGTGAGCAGCCAATTTTAAACGTCTCTACTCTGCGCCGCACCACCCATAAGAGCGTCACCCTAGCTATCGTGAGCCAAGAAGGCTTGCATGCCCGTGAAGCCACCATTACCGAAGGAGCCTACTACCGTCCCCACCATGCAACTGAGCCCACCGTTATGCTGGGTTCAGCACTGGCCCAAGACCTGGGAGTTACCACCCGACCAGGGTCAAATCGCCTACTCATCAACAACCAAGCAGTCAGCGTTGCAGCAATTATTAAGGACGGCCCAGACAAGGCAGCGCTCGCTGTAGCAGTTATGGTGTCGCCAGATTCAGCTCTCTTTCCCGAAATCTTTACTTCTGCTCGTGCCCTTGTCATCAAGGTGGCTCCTGGGGGCGCAGAAACAGCAGGTGCAGACTTAAAAAGAGTTCTTGACCCCTCTCGTCCTGATGACGTTAATATCGCGATTCCACCCTCTCCTCAGCAGCTCAAACGTCAGCTCACCGAAGATTCCCGCCTGCTCACCGCTGTTATCTTAGGAGTCATGGTTGTTTCTACCAGCTTTGGCATCATGATGACCATGTACATGTCTGTATGGGAGCGCCGCCGAGAGATAGGTATTAACCGTGCATTAGGTGCTGCGCGTAGGTCAGTAGCGATGCTGTTCTTGATTGAAGCAATTATTGTGGGCGCACTGGGTGCGCTAAGCGGCTTTGTCGTAGGCATCTGTATAGCTTTCACTGTTGCCCACGTTAACGGATGGGACTTTTCAATACCTGCGTACACGGCAGCTTTACCTCTGCTGGGCGCCCTGGTCGGTGCTCTCTCTGGGGCTTTGCCGGCGTATAAAGCCAGCACTGTTGAACCCTTAGAACTTTTGCAGTAATCAGCATCTCACCCTTTTTAAGATGAACAGTGGGTAAACATGAGTTAACCATGCGGTTCTAAGGTGTGGGTTTAAGGTGTTTGAGCGCACGAAAGCCACTGGTAGGTGGGTGTTGTAGGTGGTGGTGATGCACGGTTGTTGTGCATAGCTTCCCTTGATATATCAAGGTTTTAAGACCCCTTTATTCCTTGGGATGTAAAAGTCAAAACCTATTTATCGTTTGGCTTTGTGTGGGTTTTTCGAAGTTTTGCCCACTTTTAGCTGTGGGTTGTGTGGTGTTCACCTGCTTTTATCTTTAATCTGAGCAGACGATAATTCTTATGTGACTACTGAACTGATTATCCTGGCAATCGTGGTGCTCACTGCGCTGGCATTCGACTTCACGAACGGATTCCACGACACCGCGAACGCGATGGCAACCTCCATCGCCACTAAAGCTCTCAAACCTAAAACCGCTGTAGCGCTCTCAGCAGTGCTCAACCTTATCGGCGCTTTTCTTTCCATTGAGGTTGCTAAGACCGTCGGTAAGGGTCTCGTAAACCTCGACTCGGCAGGCTCAAATAACAGCCTCATGCTGATCGTCTTCACCGGGCTCGTTGGCGCGATCCTTTGGAACGTGCTCACCTGGCTGCTGGGTCTGCCCTCATCATCATCACACGCTCTCTTTGGCGGTCTTATCGGCGCGACCCTCGCGTCCTTGGGTGCTAATGGCGTACTGTGGAGTGGCGTCCTCTCCAAAATTATTATTCCCGCCATCGCAGCGCCCTTCATCGCAACCATCGTTGCAACCGTGGGCACCTGGTTGGTATACCGCCTCTCACAGCCCGTCTCTGATGAGAAAAAGCGCTCGGGCTTCCGTTACGGTCAGGTAGCCACTGCTTCACTCGTTTCGCTGGCACACGGCACCAATGACGCGCAGAAAACCATGGGCGTTATCTTCCTAGCACTGGTAGCAGCCAACGAAATCGACCCCGAAGCAAGCATTCCTTTCTGGGTACGCCTCACCTGCGCACTGGCTATCGCTCTGGGTACCTACCTGGGTGGCTGGCGCATCATCCGCACCCTTGGCAAGGGTCTCGTTGAAATCGACTCACCGCAGGGTATGGCAGCAGAAGGCTCGTCAGCAGCAATCATTCTTACCTCATCACACTTCGGTATGGCGCTGTCAACCACTCACACCGCAACCGGCTCAATCCTGGGTTCAGGTCTGGGACGTAAGGGCGCAGAAGTGCGCTGGGGCGTCATGGGTCGCATGGTTATTGCCTGGCTCATTACTCTGCCCGCCGCGGGCGCTGTTGGTGCTGCCACCTGGTTCATCGGTCACTACATCAACCACTTCAGTGGTAGCGAATGGTTGGGTGAACTCGTCGTCTTCCTCATTCTCGTAGGCTTCTGCACCTGGATGTTCCTGCACTCACGCAAACAGCCCATTGACCCCACCAACGTCAATGACGACTGGGAAGACTCAACCTCCGTAGCGGCACCCGTTGCCACCGCAGCGGCAGAAGCTGTTAGCTCACAGAAGGCAGGACGATAACCATGAACTTCGCAGAAATCTTTGAAAAGATCATCCCCGTTCTGCTGGCAGGTCTCTTCTTCGGTGCCGGTATGCCCGCCCTCTACTCACTGGGTATGCGCTGCATGGCAGGCACTACCGAATACACCGCAGACGGCAGGCTTATCGAAGTTGATCCGCCCTCAAGCATCGCCAAAGCGGTTGGATACCTCATTTTCGCGGTCATCATTGTGGTGATTGTTCTGGGTATCCTCTGGATTGCAAAAGACTTTATCTTCCACATGACCGGTTTTAACCTCTTTGGTCTTACTGGCAACTAGGATTTAAAGAAACTGCACTTTACCCAAGGAGGCAACGATGCCCGATAAGAACGTTATTTCACGTGTGATTGACTGGCTGAGCGCAGGCTACCCTGAGGACGTGCCACCCACAGACCGTGCAGCGGTCATGGCGGTGCTACGTTACAACCTCACCGACGCCCAGCTTGAAGAAGTCATTCGACGCCTCATGAAATCCCGCGAAGCCCGCGGTGAGGAATACGTGAGTGATAACCGCATCAACGAGTACATTCGCAAGGTCGTTGGTCAGGCACCCAGTGCCGAAGACATCGACCGTGTGGCAAAAATTCTCGGATCGCGCGGGTTGAAAATCGATGCCCGTCACCTTGAGGAAAACTCAGATACTGCAACCGGTGAATACCGTGCCGTAGATTCTGACACCAATCTTCAGAAGTAGTCACATACTCTCAAGCCATAAGGCACCATCTGCTGTTTACCCCCCCCGGCTAGCCTGGGGAAGGCAGGTGGTGCCTTTGTGGTGGTGGGCGCGGGCGGACGCGTCCGCCCGAGGTCTGAAGTGACGGTGGGCTTGCGGTTTTACCGCACGCAAAGTAGTAGTGATACAGAACACCGTGTACTGATTTGTTTTAAGATGTTTACCTGCGGTAAGCTATTTATACACCACGGGGGCGTGGCGCAATTGGTAGCGCACCTGCTTTGCAAGCAGGGGGTTAGGGGTTCGAGTCCCCTCGCCTCCACGTTTCGGTGATTATATCAAGAGGGAAACGCCCGGCTCCATCCCGAACCCGGAAGCTAAGCCTCTTCGAGCCGATGGTACTGCACTCGGTAGGGTGTGGGAGAGTAGGTTATCGCCGAGCTAATTTTATTAGCCGGATAGGTGAGAAAAAGACCCAGTTCTTAGGAGCTGGGTCTTTTTCGTTGTGCTCACGTCCGTGGTGCCTCCTTGTGCCACCATGAACGTGCAGCATCCACTCAGCTCGCGGTGTCACCGCAGCCGATGCCGCCGGATCAACCGCTAGCCGGTGATATTTCTTACCTGCTAATCTGCGCATTGGTAATCTTGAGCATCTGCTCATAAGCTAGAAAAGCTGTAACCCCGATTACGCTTGTTCTTAAAAGTAATCACCACACACGTTTTTAGCGTGTTACTGACACAAAAGGTGCCTCTATGTCTCCACAAGCCATTGGCTTCTCGCTGCTCATTCTGGGAGTAGCGCTACTGATCGGTAAGTTTGTTCGCGTGAAATCAAGCATGGCGCAGAACCTGTTTCTGCCCAGCTCTATCATCGGTGGCGCGCTTCTTTTGCTACTCGGACCTCAGGTTCTCGGACGCTTTGGAGGCCCCTGGGGCGAGTTCGGTTTCTTCAACGAAACCATGATTACCACCTGGAAGGCTCTTCCCGGTCTGCTCATTAGCGTTATCTTTGCGACCATGTTCTTGGGTCAGCCTCTGCCCAACCCCAAGCGTGCCTTCAAGCTGGCAGGCCCGCAGCTTTCTTTCGGTGTTGCGATGGGCTCAGGCCAGTACGTTGTTGGTTTGCTGCTCACCGCACTGATTTTAATTCCCGCCTTTTCAGCATCCCCCATGTCTGGTGCGCTCATTGAAATCGCTTTTGAGGGCGGTCACGGCACCGCAGCAGGTATGCGCGACGTAATGATTGAGCTCGGCTTCGAGACCGGCGCTGACCTCGCTGTTGGTCTGGCAACCGTTGGTATCGTGGGAGGCATCGTTATCGGTATCGCCATGATTAACTGGGCTGTTCGCACCGGCAAAACCAAGGTTCTGCGCGGGGACGCCCACATGAGCGTTGAGGAACAGAAAGGCCTGTTCCGCTCAGATGAGCACTACGAAGCTGGCAAGATGACCTCACGTCCAGCGTCCGTAGAGCCCCTTTCACTGCACATGTCAATCATGGCTGTGGCAATCATCATCGGCTGGGTGATCCTCGAAGCGCTGCGTTGGGTAGAATCACTGACCTGGGGCAAGATCATGCTTGATGAATCGACCCCTCTGGAAATCTTCTCTTACGTTCCATTGTTCCCCATGGCACTCATTGGCGGCGTGATCGTACAGTGGATCGCTACCGCGCTGAAGGTCGATCACATCATCGACCACCAGATGATGCTACGTATTCAAGGCTGGGCACTGGACTTCCTCATCGTTGCCGCAATGGGCACCCTCTCACTGGCAGCAGTGGGCGAGAACCTGGGCACCTTCCTGATTCTGGCGATCGCCGGCATTATCTTCAACGTCGCGATCTTCCTGTTCCTGGCACCGCGCGTACTCGGCTACTACTGGTTTGAGCGCGGCATCGGCGACTTCGGTCAGGGCATGGGCGTTACCGCAACCGGTCTGATCCTGATGCGCGTGGTTGACCCCAAGGGCGAAACCCCCGCCTTTGAGGCTTTCGGCTACAAGCAGCTCATCTTTGAGCCCTTCTTCGGCGGCGGTATGGTGACCGCGCTGGCAGTGCCGATTATCTTCTTCTCGGGCATCTGGCCACTATTCTTCTTCATGCTTGTACTGTTCTTCATCTCAGCCGGTATCGGTTTGATGATGCAACGCAAGAACAAAGATTTTGACGGTCCGCTGACCACCCGCCACGCCATCGTGGACGAGACACGCTAGAACCTCTAACCTCTGTAGATACTCAAATACCCTCTCTCAACCTGCGCCCCTCGGGACTGTGGGGTTGCGGGAGGGTATTTTTATGGATGGAGGCAAAGGCTTTAGGCTATTGCTCTGAAAATCAGGTACATGGTGAGCAGAAAACCCACCGCGTAGTTGGTCCAGAGAAAATTCTTCCAGCCTTTATTTGCGGTTGCCGAGGTCCGTATCCGTAATGCCCACAAAAGGAGCCCCGCTAAGGGGATATAGGGTAGCACCGCAAGTTCCACCAGCGCATCCGACAAGCCTAAGCTCAAGAGCAAACAACCACTGATTAGCCACAAGGACAGCGCGAAAAGTACCGCCTTCAAACGTGCCAGCGCAGAATAAACCTGTATAAGGCTGAACTGCTCCCCAACGCGGTACGTTCTCGCAAGAACAGAAAAAGGGCATACAAAAAGCGGTGCGAGAGCACACGCTCTCACACCGCTTGAGAAAAATGTAAGACTTAGCGAGCCGCGGGGGTCTTCCAAGGATCCTCAACGGGGCGTGATGCCTTGTACGCTGAGAAACCAGCAACACCAGCAGCAACAATCAGACCAACAATGAGCAGACCCTTGCCGCCCTTCTTTGAAGCCTTCTTCTGATCCTTCGCGTACTGCTTAGCAGCCTTAACAGCTGCCTTCTGAGCCTGCTTCACAGCCTTCTTGTTACCGGTTGCCTTAGCAACAACGGTCTCAACCTGAGTGGGCACCTCAGCGTCAGAGAGCTTATCAGCAACATTTGAAGCAACCGCAGCTGCCTTGAGGCGAGCATTTGATACTGCATCCTCAACAACGGGGCTTACGTTCTCAATCTGCTCCTGGAACTTATCGCTCAAAGTCTCCTGAACATTGTTCAGCTTCTTAGCGCCGTCCTTCTGAGCAGCCTTGAACGCCTTCTGAGCGTTCTTGCCGGTTGCTGCAACAGACTTCTGAGTCTTGTTCAGCTTCTTCTCGCCCAGCTTCGCGGCCTTAGCGGCGTTCTTCTCAGCGATCTTCGCGAACTTGTCAGCCTTCTTACCAGTGGTCTTCTGTGCCTTAGCAAAAGCCTTCTCAGCTGCCTTAGTAGCCTTCTTTACCTTGCGGTCTTTACCGAATACCATTCGATATACCTCCCTATAGGTGCCGGTACTCACGCCAAAAAATGAAACGACGAGCTACCAGCAAACGTATGCTTGTATATCAGCTTACGTTCTATCGCCCCAAAACCCTAAGAAATCACCTCTCAACACTCAAGGTTTCACTGTTCGCTAAAGTTTTCCTCAGACCGCGATTTCAGGCGTTCACTAGCGTCCACCCACTTTCGCTACCTGCAAAAGAACCCCCAAAGTGTAGCGCGGGGCTGTTCATGCATGAGAAGATAACAAACATGACTGCAACAGCTAAAGCAACTATTCATACCAACCACGGCGACATCGTTGTTAACCTCTTCGGTAACCACGCGCCGCTCACCGTTAAGAACTTCATCGGTCTGTCAGATGGCACCCAGGAATGGCGCCACCCCCGCACCGGCGAAGTACAGAACGGCCCCCTCTACAAGGACGTCGTTTTCCACCGCATCATTCGTGACTTCATGATTCAGGGCGGTGACCCCCTGGGGCAGGGCATCGGTGGCCCCGGCTACCAGTTCAAGGACGAGATTCACCCCGAACTCTCCTTCAACAAGCCCTACCTGCTGGCAATGGCTAACGCTGGCCCCGGCACCAACGGTTCACAGTTCTTCATCACTACCGTTGAGACCCCTTGGCTCAACGGCCGCCACACCATCTTCGGTGAGGTAGCAGATGAGGATTCCAAGAAGGTTGTAGACGCTATTGAAGGCGTAGCAACCGGCGCTATGGATCGCCCCGTTGAAGATGTTGTTATCTCATCAGTAGATATCGAACAGCTCTAAAAATTTTTCAAGCGCTAACGCGCTAATAAAGGCTCAGTGGATGCCCGTACAATGTGCGGGCATTTTTACTGTATGCCCGGTAGTTAACCATGGAGATAAGGACGCGCGTGAACCAGCAAGACCCCTATTCACCGGATGATGGTGCACGAGATTTTCAGGCACCTCAACCTACCCGTTACGGTGCCTACGAAGAGCACCAGCAGTTTCCCACCTGTGCTCGCCACCCCGATCAGGTGAGCTATGTGCGCTGCGGTCGATGCGCGCGTCCTACCTGTGGACAATGCCAGATACCGCTTGAAGTAGGGATGATCTGCACTGACTGCTATAGGCAGGCGACCGGCAAGAATTACCATCAAGAGCAGCGTAAAGCCCGCGGCGGGGTGTGGGCGAATTACCCTGTGACGATGGTGCTGATTGTGCTCAACCTCCTAATATATGCAGCTCAGGTTATATTGCCGGGTGCGACTGTTCTGCAGCACCTAGCCTTCAACGGGCAGTACGTTCAGTACACAGACGAGTGGTGGCGTATGCTTACCGCAGGTTTTGTACACTCACAATCCAACATCGCCCACGTGGGTATGAATATGTTTACTCTCTACCTCTTTGGGCAGGCTCTGGAACCGCTCATGGGTAGGGTCAAATATTTGCTGACCTACCTGCTGGCGATTTTGGGTGGATCTTTAGCTGTTCTGATGATTGCCCCCACCGCGACGGTGGTAGGTGCCTCAGGCGGCGTCTTTGGTCTCTTCGGTGCCCTTTTGGTGCTAACCAAACTGCGCGGCGGCAACACCCGCTCTCTCGCGACCCTTATCGCCATCAACTTCGCCTTCGGGCTGATCTTCCCCAATATCTCTTGGGAAGGTCACCTCGGCGGTCTTATTGCTGGCGCCCTCGTTGCTTATCTGCTGCAACTGATAAACAAAAAACCGGCAGTCCACAGGTAATAGGTGGCGGGCCGAGGGGTGGGGCGGACATGTCTGCCCCACCCCTCTTTTCTCTCTTTGTGTCGCGGTTAATTAGCGGCCTCTAATGTGAAATGTCGTAATTACATAATCCACAGAAGTTATCCACACCTGTTAGTAACCACAGCAGTGTAATTCCACAGGTGTTAACAAGCCTGTGGATACTGCAATTCAGGGTTTCTTAGTGTCTTGGACACCCTTGGAATTACAGGCATGTAAGGAATATCCCCAGAATTATCCCCATATGTGGAAAACCTTTAAGAACAGGGTGTGGACTCTTTGTAATTTCAAAAAACTTTCATTCAGCTAAGTGACAGAGCACCAAAAAGGGCACCCACTAGGGGTGCCCTCTTGAAGGAAAAATCAGTACTCGTGAATGACTTTAGCGAGTAACAACCTCACCGGTTACCGCATCAACGTCTACCTCATCGTCGTTGCCAACAACATCAAAGGAAACTTCCCATACCAGGCGGTTGTTCTGGGCATCAATGCGGTCAAGGCTCACGCTCTCTACCTCTTCGCCGGGTTTCTCGCCCTGCGCGGTAGCGATTGCGTCCTTGATATCAACCCGCGCCTCGCCGGCATCGCGAATATCGTCGCTGTCAGAATCATGATCTACATCAACATCTTCAAGCTCAACCTGGGTGCCGTGAATGTGAATATCGAGTTCTTTATTATTCTCGATGGCGCTAACATCCCAGTGGTCTGAATCGTCATCAGCACTGATAGAGACAATCTGCGCATTGGGATGCGCTTTGCGCACTGCATCTACCGCGCCCGCTACATCAAGGGCAGGTGAAACCTTTGATACTGAGGACTGGCTGGTTGCTGAGCTTGCCGCTGAAGTTTTAGCTGCTGCATTTGAGGTGTTTGCATCGGCTGCCGGGGTGGATGCCGGTGCCTCTGCGGTCACGGTGACAGTTGATGCCTCGGGAGCAGGTTCTGCGGTGTTTGAACCGCATGCGCTCAAGGCGAGAAGGGTGAAAATTCCTGTTGCTGCGTATGTAGTTTTCTTCATCATGCTTATAATTTTGCCAGAAGAATATGAAAGAAACATGAAAAACCCCTTGAGGCGCGTAAATTGCAAGGAAATGGTTGGCAGGTCAGCGCCAGGGGGGGCACGGAACAACCGGTCACCGCAAACTTGCTGGTAATACCTTCACCGTGGAGAGAACACCGTGAAATCATATGCTGTAGCTGACAACCGTGGGCAACGTGCAGGAACTAGAACCTAGCTTGCCCTGACTGGTTTTAATCTTGTGCCCCTGATAGTCGGTTTTGTAGGTAAATGCTTACCTCCCACTATATTGACGGCTGGTACGCTACTGCTCACAAAGTGCTCTGGAACTCGCCCAACTTCGTCTTTGCCCCGGTGTGGACCCTGCTTTATATTGTGATCGGCATTGCCGGCTGGAAGCTGTGGCAGAACTCCGCTACCACCGGAAACCTGATGACTCTCTACTGGGTGCAGCTGGTGCTTAATGCTGTATAGTCACCGCTGTTCTTCGGTAGGTACACTGCCTGAGGAACCACAGCCCTATGGCCTTGCCTTTGCTATTATTCTCGCTCTGCTCCTTACTATCACAGTCCTCTTACGAGGTGCCTTCACTTGTGGATTCACTCCTGTAGGTTTTCTATTACTACCCTATTTTTGTGGGTGGCGTATGCCTCTACACTCAACCTGTGGGTGGCAATCTTTAACTAAGGCGGAGAGCGCGTCCGCCCAGGTCTCTGGCGTCCTACTGCCCCAACAGGGCGGCTCAGCTTTACTCAAAGTGACCACCAAAAATCAGGGGTGACCATCAAAAGTAATACTGACCGTGAAATGTACGGTCAGTATTACTTTTGACGGTCACCTCTTACTTTTCGCGGTCACCCCGTGGGAAAACCGGGTTGTCGCGGACGCGTCAAGTTCCTGAGCATCTGGCCGCTCTTCAACCTCAGCGGAGCGGTGGTTAGCTTGCTCATTCTCTCAGGTATTTTGCTGGTTTCAGCCCTGCCTGCTGCCATTGCCACCGTGGGTGGGACAGCCATCACCGGGGTAGCCTGGACGGTAGCGACGCCGCCGGTGACTAAGCTGCCGCCCGGCACGTCCAGAAAAATACCGAGAGTACACTTTAAGACATGTTTTGAAAGAAAATATGTCTTAAAAATGCACTCTCGGCGGTGCAAGGGGCTTTAGCTTGCCTGCGCCTCTGCTTCCTCTACATCTGCCGCTGACACCTCAACGCCGGTGTAGAGCCTAAACTGCTCAGCCGCCTGCAGGGCGATGACTTCGCCGCCGGTAATAACCTCTTTGCCAGCTGCTCTGCCCGCCTGAATCAGGGGAGTCTCCACCGGCATAGCGACCACATCAAACACTATGGACGCGGCGTCGATAGCTACCTGGGGGAAAGAAAGTTCATGCTCCTTAGCACCCCCAGCCATGCCAATAGGAGTTACATTCACAATAACGGGGGTCTGCACACCTTCGGGTGAAGAAACCCATTCGTAACCGTATTTGGTTGCTAGCGCGCGTCCTGCTTCTTCATTGCGGGCAATAATGGTTCCCTGCGTGAAACCGGCATCAAAGAAAGCCCCCGCAACAGCCGCCGCCATGCCGCCCGAACCGCGCAGAGCAAAGGGTAGAGACGGATCAACCGTGTGGCTTTTCAGAAGAGAAGCCACCGCAATAAGGTCGGTGTTGTAGGCATGCAAGTAACCGTCGGTGTTCACAATGGTATTGACCGCGCCAATGACCTCTGCCGAATGGTCGATTTCGTCCATGAGTGGGATGACGTCTTTTTTGAAAGGCATCGATACGGAACACCCGCGAATACCTAAGGCTCGCACGCCACCAATAGCTGCCTTAATGTCGGTGGTGGTCATTGCCTTATAGAGAAAGTCTAGACCGAACTTCTCATACAGGTAGTTGTGGAACTTGATGCCGTGGTTTGAAGGGCGACCCGAGAGAGAAATGCACACCGTCGTATCGCGGTTGAGTGGTGGGCGTCCAACGAAGGTTTCTGATGAAGACATTATTTGCTGCTCTCTTCAATAAGAGTTGCTGCCTTTGAGCGCGTATCATCGCCAGCAGCCACAAATGTTTCACGTGAAACAGCTACGGTAGGCACAATCTCATTTCCGTCATTGACGCTCTTGATGAAGTCAGAACCCGCTGAATCCTCCCAAACATTCACCCACAGTGCCTTATCGCCCAGCTCGCCCAAAGACTTATCAAGACGCTTGCAGAAGGGGCAACCCTCACGCCAGTAAACGACAACACCGCCGTCCTCCATGAACTTTTCTGCCTCAACCTGGGTGCCCTGCGGGCGTGATGCTGACATGACTCTTAACTTTCTTATAAACAATGAAGTTACTGAAATACTTTCTAAAAAACAAAACGCACCGCAAGGGTATTCCCCTCCTACGAAGGGTTACCCTGCGGTGCGTCGCTGTATCAGAGACTTACTTGTTGTCAGTCAAAGAATCCTTGATGCCCTCTACAACACCCTTGACATCTTCAATCTTCTCTTCAACAGCAGCCTTAACCTGGTCTACCTTGCCTTCTGACTCAAGACGCTGATCGCCGGTGATGTCGCCACCAACCTCTTTAGCCTTGCCAGCCAACTTATCGAAAGTGTTTTCTGCGCTCATCAATGAGCCTCCTTTTTTACTGTCTGCGCCACAAAGCACGCAGTGAATCAAAAAAATTTTTACCGCTCACGCGGTGAGAGTGTTCTACTTACCGAAGCCTGAGGGCTTGTCGTTGATAATGCTCTCTGCCTTTTCAACGTGCTCGTCGGTAACAACCTCTTTGCCAGCCTTGTTATTGACTGCGTCCTTACCAGCGTTCAGACCCTCGCTGACTTTACCATTGATACCGAAACCTATAGGTGTCATCCTTTCATCACGCGGTTTCTACTCCGAAACCATTAGAAGTGACCCGCAACTCAGCGTTGCGGCTTGTTCTAAGCATACTGAATTTTTGTTTCTCTGGGAACCTTCTACAGATGTTCAGTTGCCAGCGAACACCTCCGGAGTGCGCTGCTTAGTGATCGCGCTGCGCGGGGAACCCCGGTGACATCGGCAGAAATTCAGGGGACGCGTACCCCCGCGCCGCATAGGCATCGGCAACTGCCTGCGACACTGCATAAAGGCTGTCAGTTTCTACCAGCGCCATGACAGCACCACCAAAACCACCGCCCACAATGCGCGAACCCAAGGCACCTGCGTCCAAACACGCATCCACCGCCGTATTGATCTCAGGGCGTGAAACCTGCAACTCATCGCGCATCGACACAAAGGACTCCGTAAACAGGTTGCCCAACTCAGACCATGCGGCGGGGGACTGCGCATCCGCCACCGAAATAACGTAGGCGGCGCGCTCTACTAGACACATATCATGGAAAGCGTGACGCACCCACCCACGCGGTGCCTCGGTGCAACGGGTAACGGAATCCATAGCAACCATCGCTTTGTTAGTGAGATCATCGATAGCAGCAAGACGCCACTGCTTAGCCTCAGCCTCACCCAACCCTGCACAGCGCAAATCATCGGGCAGAGCATCGCGCAGATAAGCCAACCCCAACGCCTGGGTGGCGCACTCCGTCACAGCACGACGCGCAGCGAACTCACCACCGGCAAGCTCATGCGGAGTATTAGTGTTAACCACCAAAAAACTCAGACCGGCACTCTCAAGATCTACATCAACCGGCTGCAACGAAAAATCACGGAAATCAACAACCAAAGCCTGACCGGGTGCCGAACGCAGCGACGCCGTCTGATCCAAACCACCCGTATGGGCACCTGCCACCTTATTCTCAGCGCGAATACAGACCTGAGCAAGACGCGCCCGCAACTCACCATTCGCTGAGCTGGCATCTAAAACCTGCTGACGCAAGGTAACAGAAAGATCCATGAGCGCAAGAACCGTTGAACACTCAATTGCCGCAGATGACGACAGCCCGCCACCGACCGGAACGTTTGAATCAATCATCAAATCCGCGCCGAATTCAGCAGGCAGGGTAATATCACCAGCCTCCTGATTCAACGACCAAGCAACACCGGCAACATAGGTAAACCAACCCTTAAGATTGCCCGGGTGAATATCGCGAATCACCACGGTGCGCTCGTCCCCAGGCATCTGCACCGACTCAGCACGCAAAACCCCATCACGACGCAACCTGCCCGCCACATAGGTGCGGTACGGCAGAGGCATAGGCATACACGAGCCACCCAAAAAATCAATGTACTCACCCAACAAGTTCAGGCGACCGGGAGCCGACCACACCCCATCCGGCTCTACACCGTACTTAGCCACAAACGCATCGCGGACGCGCGCTACCAGCACCTTGTGGTCAGGTTCAGATGCCCAGGCAGGCTCAATAATAGTCACGAGATGCTCCTTAGCGCTGAAAAAAAGATACGCCCCCTAGTCTATGCCTTCTGACGAGACGCCGCGGGGTTAGAGCGAGTGTGAAACCAAAAACCCTCGTGCGACCGCTTCAATCGACAGGGCATAGTACGCTGGGGCAACAGTAGACAGCTCGGCGGCTGTAACCAGGGCGCGCGTCTGCTCTTCCTCAATGAGCGAAAGCATGCAGTGCAGCACGGTTTTCGCCGCAAGAGCGGGGTCGGACGCATCTGCCGCCCCAGGCACCTGCTCACCGAAAACAGCATCAAGGTCAGTGAGGAACACCAACCGCTGCGGGTGCAAAGCCAAAGCAAGACGCACTACCTCAGCACCCTCACGAATACCCACCAGCTTCTCGTAAACCCGGGCGGACGCGTCCACCACCGCCGTCACCTTCTCATCAACAGACACCGGTGTGGGTGAAGATACCGGAACATCAACCAAAAGACGCGATGCAAGGTGACTTAGCAGATCCTGCTTATTTTTGATGTGGTAGTAGAGGGCACCCGGAGCAACGCCCAACTCAGCGGCAAGACGGCGCATCGACAAATCAGCCAGACCATACTGCGACAGCACAGTAAAAGCTGTATCAAGAATCTTTTCACGGGTGAGCGCCATGCCAACCATTCTACCCACCACACATCCGCACCCCACCGCCGCCCGCTACCCCCCCTCGTGGTGTGACCACCTTCTGCTTAGGTGTGACCATCCTCTGCCCAGATGACCAGGTTTATTGTGGTCACCTGGGCAGAGCATGGTAACAAAGGGCGGGAGTAGAATAAAAACATGCCTTACACAGAACTGACCCAGCGAGTAATCACCGGCGCACCCGCCACCCCCGAAGAACTCAGCGAACTGCTACAGGCGCCCGCCTCTCAAACCTTTTCTATCATCGATGCGGCATCATCACTGCGATACCGCTTCTTCCAAGCGACCATCACCACCCTAGAATCCACTGCCAGCGACGACTCCGTGGGGCTGCTCGACATCGCGCCCGACCTGACTCCCGAAGACATGACTACCGACATCGCCCGCTTCTCGGGCCACACCGGCACCCTCATCATTGATTTCCCCGCCCTCGAATGCCACCGTCCGCTCCCTGCCATGACCGCTCTGCGCGTCATCGCAGCCACCCGATTCGCCGCACCGCGTGCCACCATCATCGTGGGTGAAGGACGCGCCCGTACCCTTAACTCCCTCCAAGCCCTCGCCCTGCACACAGCTAACGGTCTGGTACTCAGCGACCGCGACGAAGAGAACGGACGCGCCCGCCTCGCGGAGACTCAGATGCTCAGCGACGGCAACTTCAAGGTCCTAGGCTCAGAAAACACTGATCTCGTCGCGGAACAAGAAGAGTACATGCGCGCTCAGGGGTTTGAGATCCCTGCACCAGCTGAATCAACGGGTGGATGCGGCGGTTCCTGTGGCTGCGGTTCAGGTGGTTGCGGCGCGTGAGTCCCGCACCAGGCACCGATGCTGACGCGCCCTCCACGGTGGTGTTCACACCTGCCCCCACCGATAACCCCCAACCGGTGAGCACTACCCCAACCACCGGCGGATCAGCGCGATTCTTTTCGCTGGGCGCTCGCGGAACCCAGACCGTTCGGTGGAGTTTTGTTGATACTAACCGGGAACTCTACGAGAACCGCACCCCGCTGCCCGGTTTTACCTGGCAGAGCCTTATTTTTGCTCTAGTTGTTGGAATGTTTTCCGGTCTTATTTTTGGGTTGCTCATGGCGCGTGCCGGCGGTTTTCCGCAGTCGCAGGTTGCTGTGTTGGCGTTGGTGGGTGCCCTGTCGCTGGGGGTTGGTTACGTGCTTGCCGAACTCATGGGTAAAACTGTAGAGGTACTGGGGCTCAGGCGCTTGATTTTCTTTGCTTTACCCATTGGTAAAGTGCCGGTGGCGGTGATGACTACCTTTGTGATGTCGTTTTTTATTGTTCAGGGGCAGTCCTATGTTTTTGTGCTTTCCGGTGCCCTCTACTTTGCCCTGTACGCGTTAGGTGTGATGATTCTGAACTATCGCAGTTATTTTGAGTCGCAGCGAAACTCTCTTTTTTAGGTTCTGCCCGCGGTATTCGCGGAGTTTCGAGCGTGCCCTAAACTATGAAATATAGCTCACACTACAGATGCCAATTACCTCTTGACTCGGTGCCACGCGGTGGGTGGATTTGCTCTGGATGCGGGCACCTTCTGTCCTTTGCACCATGACCTAAGGTTCACCAGCCAGCAGCGCGGCGAGGAACTCACTACCGCCGCCATGCAAGCTACCGTGGATGCGCTTTGTGGAGCCTGCGGGCATGTAACGGTCAAGAAATTCCCAGAAATATTCTCTACACTTGAGTAAGTACAGAACACAGCCGTATATGCCTTAATTGGCATGCGTCCGTATGTGTAGACACCCGGATCTACGAACCAACGAAAAATAAAGGAACAATGGACTTCAAAGAACTCTCACCAGCATTTCTCACCTCCCTCGCAACGATTTTTGTGGGCGCGATTTTGGCGGGCACCGGCTTGACCTTGGTGACAGTTCTAGGATGGTTGCTGATTCTTGGTGGCATCGGGCTGAATGTCTTCGCCGCCCTCGTCTCAATCCAGCAGGCTAAGGGCGCTCCGTTGCCTTTTCTGATTGCATCCCATGAAGACCATGGCGAATCACCGAGGGAGTCTGCAGAAGTTCAAGAAGTTGAACTGAATGAAGACCCAGAGCCTGACACCGAGTCGCAGCCCATCGTAGTGACCGATAAGACCGAAGAAAAAGACAGCTCGATCTTTCGTACCGTACGCAGAAAACCTGTTGGTAGCAGGAGCTAAGGCAAAAATCTTATGAACACTAAATTTCTGCTATCACCGGCGTACCTAGTCTCTGTGGGTGCTATGCTTGTGGGCGCTTTGCTCGCGGGGACCGCCTACATGACGGTGGGATGGATTCTGTTCATCACTGGACTTGCCCTCAACGCTATGGCGCTGGTTGTTCTCGCCAACCGCGAGCAGCTGCGCCGCGCGTCCGACTCTCAAACCCCTGGTCGAGCGAAAACCTCAACCGCTACACCCACGCCGGTCAGCAAAAAAGCACAGAGCAACGAGAAGCGGGGCAAAAATTCGCAGCAGACAGAGAAAATATTCCCGCAGAAATAAAATACTTCGCCCAGCTTTCTGAGAACTTTTCCGAAGAAAACAAACAAAAAATGTCGGTTTCCGCAAAAGAGGAAACCGACATTTTTGTATCTTAACTAGTGTTTAATCCCAGAACAGCCATCGTGTGAAGCCCGGAACAACCCCCACCGCTGCCGTTGTTGACATGATACTAGAGAAAGTAGCTGTTACTAGCAGCTCATAATCAACGTTCGAGAAGGGATAATTCACGTAGTAGCGCAGGGGAATCTCAAGGCTTTGCCCGGGCTTGAGCGTGATATTCCGATAAGTCCAGGTGTATAGGCGTGCGCCGTGCTGATTGGTGCCTTGATCCTTGAAAAGCACAGCATTATTACTGCTATTAGCACGGGTTTTGCTAGCGCCACCTACTGAGGGAATATCCATTCCGGTATCTCGCATCTGAAGGGCAAGAGTACCAGTGGGGTTCACAATAGGCTGGTTACTGGTGTTAGTAATAGTAAAGCTGGTAGGCAACGAACCATGGCGCAGGACTCGCCAGGGGCTCTGACCCGAGTAGATCGGCACGGTATACCCCAGCCAATGATCCTGAGCGTTGTAGGGAGTATCTGCTAACACAATGGGCGCGCCTTTACCCGGTGCAAAAGCATAGCCTGGCACCTCTGCAGCCGCAGCGGGAATGAGATCTGAATAGGTAATAGCTGCCGCTGTTGAAAGGGTTAATCCAAGCATAAAAGCGCGGCGCGAAGGCTGAAAATTGGTGGTATTTGTCATGATGAAACTCTTTATTTAGTAGTGGTGGTGAAACGATTAGCAGTGAGTAGCGCATTGATATTACGCAGTGCAAGAGCTGTGATAGTGACAAAAGGATTGACACCGATCTTGCCAGGAATCAGAGAGCCATCCATCACAAACAGCCCCGGAACATTCTTAACCTCACCGTAATTATCAGTAGCTTCATTAAGAATCATTCCGCCGAGAGGATGGTAAGAAAAGTAGTCGGCAAAAGGAGCGCCGCCTTCAAACAAGTCATACCTGTAACCAGTACCCGGGTTAGCTCTATTAATGGTGTCAAAGAAATTACGAGTAGAGGTCACAGAAGGCTCTGCCATCTTCGAATCCCAGTTGAGATCCGTAGCCTGCTTCTCTTCGTTCCATGTGAAATCTGCCAAATTGGGGTTATTGGTAATTGCAAGGTAAAGACTAGTATGCGTCTCAATACCTGCGGGGAAAGGCGCAACCTCAGCGAAGACCGACTGCTCACTACCGTCCCAGTTAGTAACACCATTAGCTGGAATACCTGACTGGAAACATCCTGTAGTAGTGTCCAAACCAAGCCACCGCGCAGTCATGATATTGCCGTTGGGTCCCCACTTCTTACCGGTTTCTTCGGGAAGATCCTCAATAGTATTGCGTGCTTTAGCTGCAGTGAGCAGCTTGCTGGTACCAATAGAACCGGCAGCAAGAATAACCTTGTCATACACCTCAACCGTGCGTCCGGTAGTTTCACCGGAAGCATTGATGGTGTTGAGGGTTAGCGAGAAAGTGCTGTTATCTTTGTGGTGCTGAATAGTGACAACTTCGGTGAACTCACGTAACTTTACGCGTCCTGTTGCAAAAGCATGGGCAAGAAGGGTTTTGGGCAACGACTTTTTGCCGTGGTCATTACCGAAAATAACCTGACCATCTAGCGCAGAACGCGGAACATTGTTGAAGGATTCTTCACGCATGTAATCCCAGTCGTAAACATTGGGGACGGTGGTGCTAGAGAATCCTGCCTTAGTAGCATGGGCTACTCCAACGCGTGAGAAACCGTACCACTTGGAGTTCTGCAAAAGATCTTTGGGAGGCTCCTCCACCGAAAGAAGCTGGTTGGCGAGCGGGAAGTAGGTGGCATACATTTCATCAGCGTCAACGCTGGGCAACACGTGCTCAAAGAAGGCGCGGTCGGGAGTGACTGCCATACCACCGTTGACGAGTGATCCGCCGCCGACGCCTCGTCCGACATATACCTTCATGTGCTCGAACTTTTCAATATCAAGGACGCCGGGGCCTCTGTCGATATTTTTGTTGACGATATCGAGGTACATGAGGGAACCCAAGGGCATGTCGGTGCGGTCTTTGAACCACATAGAGCGTTCGCTGGGGGAAACCATGCTGGTGAACTTTTTGCCATTCTTAGCGGGGATTTTCTCCCAGTCGGCTCCCATTTCAATGAGTTCTACAGAGTAGCCAGCTTGGGTGAGCTGGTAAGCGGCTACGGCTCCACCGTATCCTGAGCCGATAATAGCAATGCGGGGGTTGGGGGTGTTCAATTTTTTCCTTATAGAATGCGATGAAAATGAGCTGAGAATTTTCAGTAAGCCCAATTTGTCCCTTCAATAGGGGATTAGAAGGGGTAAATGCTGCGTTGGTAAAAACGCCGATATCTAGGGTAAACGCAAGATTCTCCCAAGAAAAATTTACTTTTGTGGGTCTTTATGGGTGCAAGTATAGTGCAAAGCCTCTGGCACGTAAAAGCCTGAAGATTAGGGGGTAGAAGTGATGCTATGAGCTGCAGTCTTGACGCATCAACTCAAACGGCAAGAAGCCTCTTTTGGAGTTTCACCCAAAAGAGGCTTCTTACCGCTAGGTTTTACTACCTGATTGAAAAAGGCTAGTTGATCGTGTGCTCGATCCAATCGACCTGATCAAAAACGTCAGAGTAGTTGGTGGCAGGGTTGCTATCGGCTCCCGATGAAGAAAGGATGCCATGCACCTGATTGTTGACAAAGAACGGGCTACCTGAATCGCCCGAGCGCGGTCGGGAATCGCCCTGGTGGATGGTTGTAAAGAAGAATCCACGGTTATAGCCAGAATGATAACCATTGTTGGCCACTACGGATTCAGTGGTGGTCAAGCGGTTGCCGGTGCCAACGCCCCAGCCATAAGCAAGCCCGCGATCGCCCTTCTTAAAGGATTCTGAAGGAAGCTCTGGGTAGCTTTCAAGTGATAGGTGATCTTTGAGGTGTACCAGGGCTAGGTCGCCCATAGGGGCAATCTTTACCGCGTCAGCGGTGTGTGCCTGATGCTGAGAGCGTTCCACCCCGGTGTAAACCGTATGGTGTGCTCCAGGATTTTGGGTGATGCAGTGTGCTGCGGTAAGAGCCCATTCGGGTGACAGTGCTACAGCAGTGCAAGAGCCGATGCCAGAAAGCGCAAGAACCTGGTGTGCGTGGGGATCTGTATCTGTTACAGGGGTTCCTTTGTAAAGTGCGCTAGCGGGCGCCAAGCTTCCTGCAAGCAGTGCTGCACTTGCAGCAAGGATTGAAACTACTTTTCGGGGACTGAAAAAAGGCATACATTCCTCTATTTACTATGTTTATTTAGTGTGGGGTACCATAATATTTAAGTTGCACAAGGTTAGCGGGTTAGGTCCTGAAAAAGTGGGGAAGTATGGGGAAATTTTCAGGAAAAACAGGCAACCTGTAAGACTGCAACTGGTACTAGCCTAGTGGTAAGAATGCTTAGACTCAAACTAGATGGAGTGCTTAGGGGTAAAAATAAATGAAGATACAGTCTATTTCTAGTGTGGATGCTTTTGGCTATATATCTTTATTGTCATACTCGATGGTGGCTTTCAGAATCTTTGCATAAATGTTCCTGAGCATCGCGGTTTCCTCATTGCTAATGTTTTTGAAAACGATGTCGCCAATCACCGAGTAGTAGACCTCGTAGGCTTCAGAAAAAATCTCGTAACCTTTATCGGTAATGCTGACTGCTAGGCCTCGTCTGTCTTTGTCTGCTTTGCACTTGTGAACCAGCCCCTGTTTAACCAGCGAATTGATCTGGTAGGTCAAACGCGAAGGTGAAATGCGCAGGGAATGAGAGAGTACGCCCATGCGCAACTCTCCGCTGTTAATAGCGTCGGGAGATTCCACCAGTAAGTGCAACAGCTTGTAGTCAACGAGCCTAATACCGGCACGTTTTTTGAGCGTGCGGTCGGTGAGTTCCCGCAAGTAATCACCGGAATCTATATAGAGCTGCCACAGATCAACGGGTGAGAGGGAGGTCTCATCGGTGTTTGGCATAGTTTTTGATGTCATCTTTCCCCGTAAGTACGAATCGCAGATTAATCTAATAAGTATTATCAATACTAATTACTGGCAGTAGTTGTGGGTGCTATATCTGGCATGTTTTCGGCGGCGGTGCACACATTGAGGGGTGAAATTTTGAAATTACACAAAATTCCACCTGGAGCCTGGGTTTTTGTTGGGGGAGGTGCAGGTGCCGTGACACGCTACTTCATCCTAGAGATCACCCCCTGGGATGGTCTTCTGATGGGGTACAAGATTCCCTGGGACGTTCTACTCATCAACTGCGTGGGAGCTATCGCGTTAGGGTTCCTGACCGGGTACATGCAATCCGGGGTTCGTACGGGGCGGACGCGACCTCACTCCGACGCTGTACGTTTGGGGCTGGGTGCAGGGTTCTTGGGCGGATTTACAACATATTCGACTCTGGCTATGGGAATCCTAAGGCTCACGCGCGGGGGAAGCCCGGCAAGTGCTCTTTTCTACGCGAGTATCAGCCTGCTACTGGGTTTCTTTTTATGCTGGTGGGCAATGATCGCCGGTGAAAGGTTCGCTCATCGCACCGTAGGTGGTCTCTCATGACTTTGATGCTGACCGGGGCTATATTTATTGCCGGTGGGGTAGGTGCCTGGTGTAGATACACACTGGATAAGCTCATGAAATCTGCCCTGCCGCGCAAAACGTATCTTTCTATACCGCTGATTAATGCCGCAGGTTCGCTGATGCTGGGCGCGCTCGTAGGGGCACTGCCCTTATTCGCACCAGAACTCACCTCCTTCTCGACCTTCCCAGCCATCGCGGGAATTGGTTTTTTGGGAGCCTTCACCACCTTCTCAACAGCCATGGTCGAAGCTGTCACCGCCGCGAGGAACGCGCGTCCGGCTCTCGCCTGCTGGCTACTGTGCGGTCAGCTCATGGTGTGCATTATCGCTGCCTGGTGCGGTTTCTTTGCGCCATTTTTGATAACACTGATGAGAAGGTAGGTAAACACCACACCCACAAAAATTGATGTACCCGTGCCCAGCGCGTAGAGTGCAAGTCTGGTTTTACGTTTGAGGTGAAGAGGCGGTTACCTGCATGAACCTAGCTGATCTTTTAGTGCAAGCCGTCATCCTGTGGGTGGGCTTGGGGCTGATTCTGGTGCCCATTTACCTGACTACCAGCCACCACTGGAAAGAAAAAGTACAGCGACACTGGTACATCGTTCTGCCGCTTTTTCTGCTGTACATCTGCACAGTCATTTCATTTACTTTCCTGCCACTACCTGATGACAGTGAGTTCAAATGTAACTCCAGCCTCTACTACCCACGCTTCTTTCCCGGATGGAGCCTGCAGTTTGCTTTGAGAGATAGCGGCGGCAACCTTTTATCGGCTTTGTCTAGTACATATGTTCTTCAGGTAATACTTAACGTGCTTCTCTTTCTGCCGCTCGGAGTCTTTCTGCACCGCGTCCTAGGATTCAATTTTCGCTCCTGTGTTCTGGTGGGTTTTGCTGCAACCATGCTTATTGAACTCACCCAAGCAACCGGGCTTTGGGGCTACTACGACTGCCCCTACCGCACCTTCGACGTAGAAGATCTCATGGCAAATACGCTTGGCTGCGCCGCGGGATGGATTCTCTGCGAAGCACTGCGCCTACACGGCAAACGCGAACTGCCCAGCCTGTAAAAAATCACCTGGCTCACTTAAAGATTCAGGGGTCGCTGAGAACCATAAGAGGTGCTTAGTTCCACACCGTCAGCGCGCATAAACCCCGGCTTCAATGAATAAATATAGGGTAGTGTGAATATGTACTTTTAGCCCGCACCATCACCGAAGACTGGCGCGGCACGCAATTTTTGCACTCTCAATTTCAAGAGGAAACATGGCTTCACCAGAACACGTGAAAGACCCCAGCGACGCCTACGCCCACGAACAAGTTGGTTTCAAACAGGGGCTCAAACCCCGCCAAATCCAGATGATTGCCATGGGCGGCTCCATCGGCACCGGTCTCTTCCTGGGTGCGGGCGGACGCCTGGCGGACGCTGGCCCTTCCCTCTTTGTGCTCTACGCTATCGCCGGTTTCTTCGGCTACCTGATTCTACGTCAGCTGGGCGAACTGGTTGCCTACCGACCCTCGTCCGGCTCATTCGTCTCATACACCCGTGAGTTCTACGGCGAAAAATCCGCCTACTTCGTGGGCTGGATGTACTGGCTCTCCTGGGCTGCAACCGCCATCGTAGATGCCACCGCGATTGCCATCTACTTTCGCTGGTTTGGGCAGTACATCGAGGCAATCAACGATATTCCCCAATGGGCCATCGCCCTCGTTGTAGTGGTAGTTGTGGTTGCCATGAACCTCGTATCGGTCAAACTCTTTGGCGAACTTGAGTTCTGGTTCGCGCTGATTAAGGTCGGTTCGCTCGTGGTCTTTATGATCATCGGTATCTTCTTCGTCATCTTCGGAACCCCCAACGGTAACCCCACCGGGTTCTCACTCATCGCCGACAACGGCGGCTTACTGCCCAACGGACTGATGCCCGCGCTGGTAGTTTCTCAGGGCGTCATCTTTGCTTACTCGGGTATTGAACTGGTCGGTACCGCATCGGGCGAAACAAAGGACGCGCGCACCGCCATTCCGCGCGCCGTCAACACCGTGGTCTGGCGCATCGCAATCTTCTACGTCGGTTCAATTCTGTTGCTAACCCTGCTACTGCCGCACACCGCATACTCCGCCGACGAGTCACCCTTTGTGACCTTCTTCGACTCCATCGGTGTTGGATATGCAGCCCCCATTATGCAGCTTGTTGTCATCACAGCGGCAGCATCATCACTCAACGCGGGTCTATACTCCACCGGGCGCATTATGCACTCCATGTCGCTCAACGGCTCAGCGCCCCTGTTTGCCGGCAAACTCTCCCGCTCAGGCGTACCCTACGGCGGCATTCTACTCACCGGTATTGTTTCCATTATTGGTGTGGGTCTTAACTGGTGGGTTCCCGCTCAAGCATTTGAAATTGTGCTCAACATTTCTGCCATTGCTATCATCATTGGCTGGGCGGCTATCACCCTGCCCCATATGAAGTTCGTTGCCCTGGCTCGCGCGGGCAAGTACATACGTCCGCACTACCAGGCGCCCCTAGCGCCCGTGAGCAACTGGGTGACCCTCGCCTTCCTCTTGTCAGTGATGGTTCTTGTTGCTTTTGATTACCCGGTGGGAACCTACACTATGGCGTCAATGGCTGTAGTGCTGCCGCTAATGGCTCTGGGCTGGTTCTTTGTGCGGACGCGCGTAGCCGACGTAGCGGCACGGCGAGCTGACGCACATGATGACTCAACCACAACCATCACTCTGCCCTAAGACCCTCGAATTTTGAGAGTCCGGGGTTTTGATGCCCGGTTTCTTCCTTTGAAGTGGGGAGCTAGCGCTGATCGGAGTGCGGGATGGGGCGCGGGCTCAAGGAGCTGGACGCGGTCGTTAGCCTTTTTGTCTCGCTTGAGGTTCTAAGTGTTGCTTCTTGACCACTCGCGTCCGCCCCGCTCACCCTCTACACCTTATAAGCGCGATACCGTCCGTCACTGCCTGTCATCATAAGCCGTCTGAGCACTCGGTTATTCCCTACTGAACAACCCCTCACACGGCAAAGACCGCACCTAGCTAAAAGCTAAGTGCGGTCTTTCCTTTGAGTTTCCCTAATACCGGTGTGAATACACTAAAAATACAACTCAAACCGTTTTGCTGAGCAAATCTTTACGGAGGTTATATGCCAAACGGCCGCTTAGATAAATGCCACCGACCAGACCCCATTTTTCTGGCTCGGGGCGTAAACGACCGCTCAGCATACCGTGCAATAGCCAGTACCCCTACGGCTATGTACGTTTCCCTAACCCAGGTATGCCCACACGCGGACGTAGTCCACTTCGAGTGCGCAATCCCGGGTGCTATCAGCCATGCCACCCCACCAAGCGTTACCAGCCTGCATGCTCAGGCGGATGTTAAAGTTCGCTCCGGTGGGAAGCGCGGTTGCATAGCGCGGGTTGTTTGAAGAGACGAACATGTATTCAATGTCGTCAAAGTAAAAACGAATACCCGCAGGGGTCTTTTCAACGGCCCAGGTGTGGTACTCGTCTGCAAGTACCTGACCCAGAACCGGAATCATTTTGTTGTGCTTGGACTTGTTGCCCTGCTGCTGACCGTAGTGTACGGACGCTTCTGAGCGGTTGGTCGGGTCAAAGCTCTGCTTGCCTGAGGTGTAGCCGTATGACTCTGAGATGTCGATCTCGCCAAGCAGTTTGGTGTTGTCGGGGCGCATCCAGATGCCACCCCATGCGCCGATGTGTTCGGGACGTGAAACGGGTTGCTTTGCGCGGTATTCGAGGCGGAAGTACTCTGCTGAGAACTTGCCGATGGTGTCGATATAACCGGTTGCCCAGTTGCGTACCTTGCCGTCGCGGTAGATGTGTTCCTGACTTGCGGGGAGCTTTTTCAGCCAGATCTTCGCAACTGAATCCTGAACGGTGACAGCATCTGAGAGGATAACTGCCTGATCGTAGCCAACATAATCGTTGTTACGGATTCGCCACTTTGAGCCATCGACGGTGCCGGTGCCGTAGTAGGCGGCGTTGTCGAAGTCGTCTTCGAAGATGACCTGCCCCCAGCCGGGCTGAACCATTGAGCCACGGAACTGGCCCCATTCGCCTGCGGTTGCCTGTGAAACGTTGAGCTTGGTGGCGGCGGGAGCGTGGCGTGAAACGTAACCGCTGACGCCGGTGCCGGTGCCCTGGGGCATACCTGAAAGGGGTACGTTGATGTCATCTGCTGCGATGCGAATCGCGGGCTGACCTGCGAAAACAACCTGTGCTTCGAGGTGACGAGCGCGGGCGCTCAATGCCAAGTCGAAGGAGAGTTCCTGGTCAATGAGAGGGCGGGCAATGTTGAGAATCTGATGCTTGATGACGGTGGTTCGGTTGTTGATAATGCGCTCAATGGTGAACTCGTACTGGCGGTATGAGGTGATTGCCAGTGCTGCTGCGTAGAAGTCCCTGCCATCTGCTGAGCGGCGGAGGATCACGCGGGGGTAAACGGAGCCTGAGCGGGGTGAGACGGTGTCAAAGTGTGCTGATACCAGCGCGTCGGAGGGGGAGGGCTCGGGTGCTGGGATGAAGCGGGAGCCGGTGCTGGGGTTTGCAGTGAACGCCTGCGCAAAGGGATTGACGTAGGTGACGTCGTTGATGGGGGTGAAGCGGAGGCGACCTGCGGGCAACTCTGCGCTGTTGAGTGCAAGGGTGTTTGCATTTGCTGCAGGCACGAAGGCGAGGGTTGCTGCGCCTGCGATTGATGATGCTAGAACTGAGCGACGTGAAAGAGTAAGCATGATTTTTTTCCTGTAGTCGGGGTACTCAATGGGGTACGTGTTGTTCGGGGATCGTTTGGGCAGTTGAAGTGCTAGAGACATTGGGGTGAATGTCTTTCGCTTGGGGTACCTTCTGTGCCTTGGCGACAGAGAAAAATCTATCAGGGATTTTCTTGCCCACCAGGTGGGGGACAAATAAAAAAGATGGGTGCAAGCCCTTGAGGGGTATTGGTTTCAGAAGAAACTATTGGTTTTCTAGGTAAAACCGTTTAGGGGACAAAATAAGTGTGTTCTGCAACATATTTTGAAAACATGTCTTGTGTGGGTGGTTTTTAGAACGCTAATAAATGAAAAGCCAATCAATGTAAAGTAAAAAGGTTTTCTTAAACGCGCTGTGTGTTAACGAAAGCAAGAATCTTCCGCTTTGAAATACTGGTAAATCCACTGGTTAAAGTGGTTAAAGAGTGGGTTTTGTGGAATCCTGTCATCCCTATTTTCTGGGCGCAAGCAGAGAACATGGCTGGTGTAGAAATTATTACCTAGCGGTAACGTACATGCCTGCTGAGAGGCTCTTTTGCCTTCTGAAGACCCTCGCTGCCGCTGAGCAGGGGGGCAAGGCTGGTCTTGTAGAGCTTGTGGGGGATAAGCTGTGAAGTTCTTAAAATGCCTGCCTGTAGTTTTGCCTCCCGTCCGGTGAATGGGGGACAAAATTTAGTCGCTCAGGATGCATAGGCGTGGCTGCACATCACTAAAACGCGCCGCCAACTCACCTCTTTGCCAGCTTCTACCCGCTGTAAAAGGGCGAAACGCGCGTCCGCCCCCGATCTCAGTCAAGGGTGTGACCACCCTCTGCCCCGGTGACCACAATAAACGTGGTCACCTGGGCAGAGTATGGTCACTCCGGCTCCGTCCAACCCCTTCTGCCCCGCCCTGCGTGTCGGGCAAAAAAAGGGGCAGGACGCGCGGTGTTGCATCCTGCCCCCTTGGCTGGCTCACGGTTGCCCAGTGTTTATTTGCCTTGCGCCCAGCTCAGAATGTTACGTATAAAGTCTTCGCAGGCTTCGATTTGGGTGAGCTCAATCCACTCGTTAGGGGTATGTGCTTGGGCAATGTCACCGGGGCCGCAGACGATGGTTGCCACGCCCGCTGCCTGAAACTGCCCGCCTTCGGTGCCGTAGGGAACCTTAGCGCCCTCACCGATGCCGCCCATCTCGCCGCCGAAAGTGATGATGGGTGAGCCTTCTTTCGCGCCGAGGGCGGGCACGCGCGCGAGAAGTTCGTGCTTAATGGAAACCTGAGATTCCAGAGATCCGGGTTCCGCTCCTGAGAGCTGTTCGGCGCTGCGGGCGCGGGTGCGTAGCTCTTCGCCGAGGGCTTCAACATAGGCTTCGATCTCATCGATGACGGCTTGCGCGTCGATAGTGGGCAGTGCCCTGAAGTCGTATTCGAGCACGGTGTCTTGGGCGATGATGTTGTATTGTACCCCGCCGCGTGCCACGGTGACGCCGCCAGTCGAGAAGGGTGTGACGAACCCCCTATCGAAGGGGCCCTCTTCAATCCACCGCTGTGCCAGTTCATCAAAGAAGGTGATGAATTTTCCTGCTACAGCCACAGAGTTGACCCCGTGCGGGGCGAGGGATGCGTGCTTGGCAACGCCGCGCAGGGTGACGCGTCCGCGGTGGGCGCCCTTGTGCGCGGCGATAACCTGCATCATAGAAGGCTCACCCACCACGCAGAATTCGGGGGTGAGACCACGCTGTACCATGTCTTCGATCATGCGAGGTGCTCCCACGCAGCCGATTTCCTCGTCGTATGAGAAGGCGAAATGTACCGGATGCGCCAGCTTCGCCTGGGCAAATTCGGGCAGCAGGTGCATGGCAACACCGATGTAGGCTTTCATATCTGATGATCCGCGACCGTAGAGTTTGCCGTCTTTGACGGTGGCGGTGAAGGGATCTGTGTTCCAATCTTGACCCTCAACGGGCACCACATCGGTGTGACCTGAAATCACCACTCCACCGGTGGTTGAGCCATCGTGGGCAGGCAACGTCACGAACATATTGGCACGCTCACCGTCGTCACTGTAGGTGTAATGCGGGGTGAAACCATATTTATCAAACTCGTCCGCTAGAATCTTCAGCAGACCTTTATTAGAGGTTTCACTGACAGTGGGTTCGGCAATCAGCTTTTCAATCCAGGGGAAGGAGTCTGGCAGGGCGCTCATAGCTACTTCTTTCATTTCTGTGGTGCTGTGTGATGTATACAAAAACACCGCACCTATTCTGCGGCGTTCTTCATTACCTTAAGAATGCCACCGACAAGGCGCGGTGTGCTGGCGCTGTTGAGTACCTGAAAAATTTAGTTGACTTCGCTGTGCTCACCGAGGGCGTGGAACTTACGGGCATGGTAGACCACGGGCGCCCCGCTAGTGTCGTGACGAATGAAATTCAGTACTTCGGCGGTGAGTAAGATAGCCGGACCCGCCTCAATCTTGTCGTGAAAACGAGCACGCAGCACTCGTCCTACTCCTTCAAGCAGGGGCTCGCCGGTGGGCAGCGTCTCCCAGGTGGAAAGATCTGCGAAGCGAGGGCAGCCGCTGGTCGCGAAGTTTTTGGCGAGCTGAATGTTCTCAGCCGAGAGCAGATGAATCAAAAAGGTGTCAGCTTTCAGCAGTTGCGCCGCCGAACCGCTGTTGCCTTTGAGCGAGAAGCTCACAATGGGCGGCTCTGCCGATACGGAGTTCACGGATGAGGCAGTGATACCCACCGGGTTGCCCTCAGCGTCAAGGGCGGTAATAATCGAAACGCCTGCGGGCTGAGCGCCAAACGCCTCTTTGAAAAGGTCGCTTACTGACGCGGTTTCGATGCGTGAGATTTCAGGTGCCAAAGTCATCATCAACTCCTTGTTGCGGCTGCAAATAACGGTGTTACATTCACAAAGACTAGAACCCATTGAGGTGTTAAAGCTAGGTTGTTTCGCTATATGTTCTTTAAAACCTGTTTATGACTTTATGACGCCAAAACTGTGGGTTCGTTACCAAGTGTGCTCACGAACCGCCGGTTGAGAGGGCATGTACAGGTTTTTGCGCGCGGACGCGTTTCCTCTGCACGGTCATGTTCTATAACGGGTGTATAACGCACGAGAACCGATAACTAACGCCGATCTGCGACATGCAAAGTCATCACTTCGATGATTGAACGCCCTCGGTATTAAGCTGAATTTATGACTACTCATGAACCCACCCATCTGGTGGTGATGGGCGTTTCAGGTACGGGCAAAACCAGCCTGGCTCTAGCCCTCGCCGAGCAGCTCAATCTCACCTTCGCAGAAGGAGACGATCTGCACCCGAAAGAAAATATTGCAAAAATGAGCGCGGGGATTCCCCTCAATGATGAAGACCGCGCGCCCTGGTTGCAACTCATCGCCCGCTGGATGCAAGAAACCGGTGCTACCGGTCAGAACACGATTGTGACCTGCTCCGCCCTGAAAAGGAAATACCGCGATACCCTGCGCTGTGCTGGTGGGCGCGTCCTCTTTCTTCACCTCGCCGGTGAAAAATCGTTAATCGCCGAGCGTATGAACGCCCGCAAAAACCACTTCATGCCACCTGCCTTGCTAGATTCGCAGTTCGAAACCCTTGAGCCACTTGAAGCAGATGAAAATGGCATTGTGCTTGATATTTCTGGCACCCAGCAAGAGATTATGCAGGACGCGCTTGCCCAGCTCAACAGCCTGCGCTAAAGATTTTTGAGGCAGCAACCGCTGCACATAACGAAAGAAAACACACAGAAATGAAAATTGAAGACTGGTCGCAGACCCTGACCGCGGGTCCGCTCCTTGCGATCGCAGCTGCTGCTATTGCCCTGCTCTTGCTGCTGATTATCAAACTCAAACTGCACGCCTTCCCCTCGCTGATTCTGGTGAGCCTACTGACCGCGCTTGCCGCAGGTATTCCTGTGGCGCAGGTGGTGCCGGTGATGCTCAACGGCTTCGGCAGCACGCTTGCCTCTGTTGCCCTGCTTGTGGGCCTGGGTGCGATGCTTGGCGTTCTCATTCAGACCTCCGGTGGCGCTCAGGTGTTGGCTACCAAACTCATCGATGTCTTCGGTGAAAAGCACGCCCCCATTGCGCTGGGCGTTGCATCTATGCTTTTCGGTTTCCCCATTTTCTTCGACGCCGGTCTTGTAGTGATGCTACCGATTATGTTCTCGGTAGCGCGCTGGGTGGGTGGCTCCATGCTGCTTTACGGTCTGCCCACCGCAGGCGCTTTCTCCGTCATGCACGTTTTCGCGCCCCCGCACCCCGGCCCCGTCTCAGCGGCAACCTTCTTCAACGCCAACATGGGCGTCCTACTTTTCGTTGGTCTTATCGTTGCTATGCTGACTTGGTATTTCGCTGTCTACCTCTTTAGTAAATACATCGGCAAGCGCATTCACCTACCCGTTCCCGCCATCCTCGGTCAAGAAGAAATCCAGACAGAACCTGCCAATCCGCCCAAATTCTCCACCGTTGTGTTGGTACTGCTACTGCCCATGATCCTCATCTTCATGAACACCGGCCTCAACACCCTGCTTTCCTCAGGCGTCCTGGCAGAATCCACGGCAGATGAAACCTGGTTCCAGTCCCTGCGTATGCTCGGTGAAACTCCTGTTGCCCTGCTGATTACCACCTTGTACGCCATGTACACCCTGGGCACCAAACGTGGCGAACACAAAACCCACCTGCAACACACCATGGAAGGCGCCCTGCCTGCCGTCTGCTCCGTCATTCTTATCACCGGTGCTGGTGGCATGTTCGGCGGCGTTCTACGCACCTCAGGTATCGGTGCGGCACTGACTGACTCCCTCGGCGGTATCGGCGTTCCCCTGATTCTTGCCGGGTTCCTTATCTCGGGCATCCTGCGTATCGCTCAGGGGTCAGCAACCGTAGCGCTGACCACTACCGCTGGACTGCTCGCACCCGGTGTTGAAGCAGGTGGATACAACCAGCTACAGCTGGCAGCACTTGTGATGGCAGTTGCGGCAGGCTCAATCATTCTGTCTCACTTCAATGATTCCGGCTTCTGGCTCATGAGCCGTTTTTTCAATATGGACGAAAAAACCACCCTCAAAACCTGGACTGTTATGCAGACCCTCATGGGTGTTTTTGCTTTCATCGTTGCAGTCGTTATTTTCGCGTTGGCTAGTGCGCTCTAAAACCAACGAGTGAAGGCTGTAGCCAGCTAGGAAAAAGTGGGTGGACGCGTCCGCCCACTTTTTCTATGCTCACAGCGGGTTGGGTACGTCCCACTCCCCGCCCCTCTTACTTGCCCGACCTCCGGTGTGACCACCTTCTGTTCACCTGTGATTGTTCTCTGCCCAAGTGACCGCGTTGGTCGTGGTCACCTGGGCAGAGCGTGGTCACACCTCTAGAAGGAGGGGAAATAATCTGATTTCCCTGTAAAATTGGTATATTTGGATGACCTCTGCCAACTTTAGACCGAGAAGGAAAACAACCTATGTGGATCAACGCTTTACTACCTGCTGCGCTGGCACTGGTGGTTGTTTTCGTCCCCGGTCTCATGGTGACCATCGCAGCGCGACTTAAAGGCTTCGACGCTTTTGCTATCGCCCCGGCAATCTCCGTTGCCGTAGTTGCCGGCAGCGCTATACTCGCTCCTTTCTTCGGCTTTGACTGGGCACTGTGGCTGCCCTTCGTGCTCGCCCTTTTTATTGCAGTGCTCGCTGCCTTGGTAGTCTGGGGCTTTGATTCAGTGGGACTGTTGGACGTGCCCTCCCGTCGTCGACTGAACTCCACCGTGGACGCGACCCCTATGAGCTGGTCGTTCAAGGGGCAGCTCTGGCACTATCTCGCGTGGGCGCTGGCACTTATATTGCTTGTGCGTAATATGACTAACTCTTTGGGGAACCCCGAGTGGATTTCACAAACCTGGGACAACATCTTCCACCAGAACGCCATTCGATACATCGCTGATCACGGCAACGGTTCCGCGCTCTTTATCAACAGCATGGTCTCCGCCAATGAAACCCCTGCATTCTACCCGGCAGCCTGGCACGATATTGTTTCACTAGTATTTATGAACACCGAGGCATCTGTTGCGCTCTCGACCAATGCTGTTGCTTTAGTAGTATCAGCGGTTGTGTGGCCGCTTTCGGCTCTCTATATGTTGCGTAGCATTTTTCCGCTGGGTCGCTTCGCCCTGATGCTTTCAGCTGTTGCCCTAGCGTCTTTTCCTGCCTACCCCTATCTTCTGGTGTTCTTCGGCGTTCTCTACCCCAACCTCTTAGGGTATTCGCTGGTGCCGGTTGGTATTGGCATGATGGCGCAACTCTTCCGCGTTGGTTTGGTGCGTCACCTTGCGACGGTGCAGACGGTGTACCTGGGCATTTTCGTCGCCCTAGGTACCGCTATTGCTCACCCCAATGCGGTGATGTCCATGCTGGTTCTAGTGACCCCCATTTTCGCTACCCGCCTGGTGATGCAGATAGTTTCCGCGGTGCAAAAGCAAACCCCCGCTTGGGTTGCAGTGTTGCAGGTTTTGGGTCTGCTCGCCCTTTTTACTGTGGTTTACTACCTGTGGGGAGTGGTACGTCCGCCCAAGGAAGCTGGCGATATGTGGCATCCTTACATGAGCCAGGGTGGAGCTCTGGGTGAGTTGCTGTCTCACCAGGTGCTGTCACTGACTAAGCCGCTGTGGTTGGTGAGTGCGCTCTTTGTGGTTGGCGCTTACCTGCTGGTTACCGCCAAAAACCGCCTCTACTGGCTGTTTGGTACCTGGGTTGTTCTTGCCTATTTCTACATTGCGGTGCGCTCGTTGGATTGGGAGGATGGCCGTTACGATGTGGTGGGCGTCTGGTACCACGATTCCTATAGGGTAGCTGCGCTGATACCTCTGGTAGTTTTGCCATTTATTGCATACTTGGCACAGCATTTAGCTGAGTGGGCACAGAGAATTTATGCTGGTTGGACTGCGCGCAGGGTTGCAGCTGAGACTGCCTCGTATCGGGCGGACGTGCGTCTGCGGCTTCTGCCGGCTGCCGGTGTAGTTGCTGTGCTTGTGGTGGGTGGTGCCCTCCAAACATCAGCGCCGTTGACGAAATTTATTGACAGTATTTTCTGGCAGTATGCCCCCGAAGATGAGTCACCCCTGCTGGGTCCTGATGAGATCACCATCTTTGAACACCTCGATGACTATGTTGAAGAGGACGAAAAGATTGTGGTGCAAGCGTTCAACGGTGGTCCGCTTGCTTACGCCTACACTGGTCGTGAGGTCAGTGCCTACCATGCCCTGTGGGACATGACGGACGATGAAGCCTACGTTTATCAGAACCTTAATGCCGCCAATGAGGACCCTAAAGTCTGTGAGATTTTAGAGCGCGAGAACTACCGTTACTACCTGGAATTTGGACACATTGAGGTCAATGAAGCTGACCATTCTGTCTGGTATCCGGGTTTCGAAGAGGTTGTTGAGAATAATGTGGTTGAAGAGACCTACCGCGCCGGTGGTGCCAAACTCTACAAGATTACTGCCTGCGATTAGGCTGTCTGGTCTCGTCACGCGTCTTGAAGTATTGGGTCGGGTACAAGGATTACTGCGTTCAATACCTCACCCCTCCTGCAGAGGTTAGATATGAGCGAACTGCTAAACTGGCAACAATTCTGTGTACTCTGTGGGGGTACACTGCCTTGTTTTTGGAGATTGTTTGATGCAAAAATCTGCACCGCACGGTGAGTTGCGCGTACTGGTTATTATGCCTGCGTGGAATGAAGAGGAAACCATTGGGCAGACGATTGCTGAGCTGCAGGTAAAGCGTCCTGACTTGGATTTGATCGTTGTCAATGACGGTTCAATTGATCAGACGTCTCAGGTTGCTCAGGCTGCCGGTGCAAAGGTGATTGAGTTGCCTTACAACATGGGTGTGGGTGCTGCAATGCGTACCGGCTATAAGTATGCCCGCTACAAGAACTACGACGTTGCTCTACAGATGGACTCCGACGGGCAGCACCTGCCTGAATATATTGAAACTCTTCTAGACGGTTTGCAGCGGGCTGATATTGTGATTGGCTCCCGTTTTGCAGGGAAAAGTGATTACGAAGTGTCAGGCCCTCGCAAGTGGGCAATGAGCCTGCTGTCGGTTATGTTTACCCAGATTTCTGGTGAGAAATTTACCGATGTCACCAGCGGCTTTAAAGCGGCTAACCACAGGGGTATTCAGCAGTACTGCGATTTCTACCCGGCTGAATACTTAGGCGACACTATTGATGCTACGGTGATGGCTATTCGCTCTGGATGCAAAGTGGTTCAAGTACCGGTGCAGATGCGAGAGCGGCAGGGCGGCACGCCGTCTTCTGGTCCTATTAAGTCAGCGATTTACCTGGTACGTTCCTTCTTTGCTTTCGCTATTTCGATGACCCGTCAGAAGACCTCCAGAGAGGGGTAATCATGCCGTCTAATATTTTCTTTTTGATTCTTTCCCTTTTTATTTTCTGTGCTGTACTGATGCTGGTGCGTAGCCAGAAGATGAAAGAGAAATACGCGGCTTTATGGTTGATTATTTCGGCTATTACTATCGTGCTGGCGCTCTTCCCCTCTCTCTTGTCAGTGGTGACAGGTTTTACCGGCGTCGTTATGCCGGTGAATCTGCTATTTTTACTGGCAATTATCATGCTTATGGGGGTTTGTATGCACCTTACCCTGGAACTATCAAAGGTTTCTGATGAGGTGCGCACCCTTGCCGAGGAGATCGCGATTTTGAAGGCTGAAACCCTTTCGCGTTCGGAGACCTCTCGCACACCAGGTATTCCCCTCAGCGGCAGAAAGAAGACTAACCAGTGAAGATTGTTTTTCTGATTAATAACTACCCACCGCGTATTGGTGGGCTTGAGCAGCACGTGTACTCTCTGGCAACCCGTCTGGTGGGCTTGGGGCATTCGATTAGTGTACTAACTCTGGGTGAACGTACTGAGGTAAACATCGAGGACGGTATCACCGTTTATCGTTTTAAAGAACTAGTACAGGTAGATGGAGTATTGGGTTTCCCAACCTTAGGTGCTACTGCAGGGCTCTTTTCAGCTCTTAAAAAAATCAATCCGGATATTATTTCGGTGCATACTCGTTTTTTCACACTCACTTGGCTCGGTGTGCTTTGGAGTAAGCTGCTGAAAATACCCGTGCTGCACACTGAACACGGTTCTGGCTTTGTTGTCTCGGGTAGCCCCGTCATTGGTGCCGCTAGCCGCCTGGTTGATTACACCCTCGGACGCGCGTCCTTGCGGGCAGCCAGCGGAGTGGTATGCGTGTCTGAGCCTTCACAGCGTTTTGTTGAAAAGCTGGCGCAGGTTAGCCCGGCATTGTTCTACAATGTTTCCCCCCTGCCCATGCGTTCCTCCGGTGACATAGTGCTGGATCGTAAGCGTCTGGTCTTTTTGGCGCGCGTGGTCGAGGTCAAGGGGTGGCGTGACTTCTTGGACGCGGTTGCCCTGGTGCGTGCTCAGGATCCTGAGGTTCACGCGGTGGTCTTGGGCGACGGTGCAGACCGCGCCAAAGCGGAATCTTATGCTCGTGAGCTGGGCATCGCAGAGGCAGTAGACTTCCGCGGGTTCGTTGACCACGCTGAGGTGGCTCGCATTTTGCGGGGCGCTACTTTAGTTAACCCCACCGTGGCAGCTGAGGGTTTTCAGACCACCATCATTGACGCCTTCGTTTCGCACGCGGGCATCGTCACCTACGATGTTTCAAGCGCGCGCGTCCTTGAACAGCGCGGAGTACCGGTTCGTATTGTGACCGAGCGTGGCCCGCAGCAGCTGGCTGAAGCTGTTCGGCAGGAAATAATCACACCGCCCGCCCCCTACAGCGATGACGAAATTAAAAACTGGGGCTGGGAGCACCAAGCAAAGCTCTATGAAGAATACGCTCAACATATTGTGAACCGGGGTACATAGTTGATGTCTGCTGAAAAATCTACAGGAAAACTTGCTGTTTTTGTGCGCAGTGGTGAGCTTAATTGCTGGCTCGACCGGGCTGTTGAGTCTGTCCTGGCAAGTGATTACGCCCTATTGGAGGTTATTGTTCTACTCAACGGCCCGAGTATCGGTGTGAGTGTTGATGCTGTTGCGGCGCAAGAAGCAGCACACCCCTGGATGCAGGACGCGCGCGTTAGTACCTACCGCTATGACCGCTACCTGGGGATGAGCGGCTCTATGATTGAGGCAACCTCTAAAATTTCGGGCGATGTTGAGTTTATGGCGAATGTCGATGGTGATGATTATGTCGCCCCGGAGAAATTCTCTGCTCAGATTAGTTATCTTCAGGCTCATCCTGATTGCGTACTGGTGGGTACTGGTGCTTACATGATCGATGGGGAAGGTGCTGTTACAGGTGAGCTGGGGGGCACCCACCGCGATGACGTGCGCTCAAAACTGTACTTGTTCAACCCGTTGCCGCATTCGTCTGTGCTTTACCGCCGTTCAGCTTTTGAGAAGGTTGGCGGGCATACTCCTGGCTTGTCACAGTGCGAGGATTACGACTTCACCTTGCGCATTGCCTGCCACGGTAAGGTCGCGCAGTTGGCGCAGAAGTATGTGTACTACCGGGTGCATCAGTCTAATTTGAGTAAGGGTGCTACTGCTTCTGGGCCGCACATGAAATGTGTGAGTGAAGGACGTCGCGCCCTGGCCCATGCAACCGGCACCCCTTCGGTGGTTGCATGCCCTCAACATCTACTCTGGGTGGCAATACAGTATATTCGCACACGCGGGCTTATCAGGCCTTTGCATGAGTACAGAATCAGAAAGTCCTCCTAGCTTATTGCGTGTAGTCTTTCCACGACTATTGGCAGATTGAAAGGTTATTGCTATGACGAGCTCTGCGAGTGTTTTGTCTGTGGTTGTGCCCGCTTATAACGAATAAGAGGGCATTGCTCTTTTCCACACGGACTACCTGTTGCCTGCCCTCGTTGATTGCGAGCCGCTGCTCTCTGGTAAGGATAAAAATGCTTTTGAGGTTATATACGTTAACGATGGTGGTAGCGATAAAACTTTGGCAACTCTGCAGTCTTTAGCCGATGCGGACGCGCGGGTAAAGGTTGTGAACCTATCGCGTAACTTTGGCAAAGAGGTTGCTACTACCGCAGGTGTTTCTGCTGCCACCGGTGACGCTGTGGTGATTCTGGATGCCGATGGGCAGCATCCGCCCCACTACCTACCCCAGTTCATTGAACGCTGGCGGGGGGGGGGTGCCCAGGTTGTCGTGGGTGTACGCTCAAACCACGGTGGCGGTAAGCTCAAAACCCTAGGGTCGCACAGGCTTTCTACAAGATTCTGAACTCGATCACTGACAACCCCACCGTGCCCTACTCCACGGATTTCAGGCTGATTGACCGAGTGGTCGCCGATGAGTTTTTGCGATTCAGCGAACGCAAGCGTATCGCTCGCGGTCTGATTGACTGGCTCGGGTTCACGCGTGACTACGTGGAGTTTGAAGCACCTGATCGTCTTGCCGGTGAAGCTACCTACGACATGCAAAAGCTGGTGGGCTTGGCGCTGAACAGTTTTATCACGATGAGCATTAAGCCCCTCTTCGCTTTCGGGTACATCGGGCTTTTTATTACTCTGGCGGCATTTATTGCCGGATACGCGGTGATAGTGCAACAGTTCCTCCTTGGTGATCCGCTGAGGTGGAACATCACCGGTTCAGCCATGCTGGGTATTCTGGTGTCGTTCTTGGTGGGCGTCATGCTGATTTCCCAGGGCATTGTGGCTGTGTATATGTCGCACATCTACATGCAGGCACAGGGGCGTCCGCTCTTCGTTATTGACCGTTCTACCTCACGCAACCTCGGTGGAAGCGCCAGAGCGGGTGACCCGTGGAATTCCTAGCGAAAAATAAGACCCTGATGCGCTATGTGGGTGTAGGCGTCACCGGTGTTATTTTTGAACTTCTCATTCTTTACATCGTCAAGAACGTGCTGGACGGCGACAATAAGATAGCAGTCACCGCCAGCTACTGGCTGGGTATTATCTTCTCTTTTCTGCTGCAAAAGTTCTTTGCTTTTGAGAATAAAGAAACGGCTACCAAAGTGGTGGGCGCCCAGGTGCTTTCCTACTCCCTGCTGTTACTGGTGAACTACCTGTTTACTCTCGGGTTTATCGCCCTCTTCGCTGAGATGCTAGGCATTTATATTGCCCGCATGGTGGCGCTGATGATTACAACGGGGTGGAACTTTTTTGTCTACAAGTACTTCGTGTTTAAGAAGGTCAAGTAATGGAAGTGACCGTCACTAGCTACAAGAAGTTTAAGGATTTTACGCAGAACAACAAACTGACAGTTGTCGCGGGAGTGCTTTTTTCTCTGATTCCAGTGTTCCTGATAATTTATTTCGCTCGGTTCTCATGGGCGGCAGGTATTATCGCTGATGACTACCCATACTTCATGAAGTTCAATCTTTCAGGCGGTGCTTTCGAATACTTTTGGAAGCATATAAATACTCACAATGGAAGGTTTGGGCAGGCGTCCCTCTTTGCGTTCCTTTTTTTAGTAATGGGGGAGAGAACGATCAGCCTGGTCCCTTTTTGCTTTTTTATCGGGATCTCACTAACTATTGCCGCTATTACCAACCAATTGCTGGATTTTAGGAAATTTAAATATATTGCATCACTGGTTATCGGGGTAAATCTCACCGGCGCTGCTTTACTGCTAGCTCCAAGTATCGTTGACTCGTACCTTTGGCTGACTTCAAGTACGGTATACTTCGGTGGAGTAATATTTTTCCTTTTAGTTTTTTTTATTGTGCCTGCTGACATTGAACCAGGTCATTCAGCTAAAAATTGGGCTAGGTGCAGTATTCGCAGTGTCTGTTTACGCAGCTGGCTTTGTTGAACCTCTAACGGTCTGTATGTGCATCCTCTGGTTTATGGTACTACTTGATGACTTCATCAGGGGTAGGATGTTGAATCTTAAACTAACCGTAGCCGCTGGCCTCGGTACCGGTATAGGATTTTTGCTACTGTTCTTTCTGCTAGGGTCGCAGAATAGGCAGTCAAATATCAGTACAACCACAGGGGTGCAAGAGTCACTGAAGAATATGCTGACTAGTGAATTCCCTGAATTCTTGGATCACTCTTATGTGTGGCCTTGGCTCATCATTGTGCTTACTGGGTTCTTTACTGTGTTTATCGTGAAACCGGAAAGTAGTAACAGTTTCTACCAGCTCAGGAATTTAGCCTATGCAGTCCTACTTTTTGCTTTTATTTGCTTGGTCTATAGCCTGCTCACTGTGCATATTACCAGTGATATTCCTTGGCGTGCATATTCTGTTCCGGTTTTTGCCATGAGCGCTTCAGGTTACGCGGTCATCACATATGCTTTTAGTGGAATTTATCAGAAATATGCTACTACCTGGGGTGCAGTTGCAGCACTAGTAACATTGGTAGGAACGTTCATTGTTCTTATGGGGTTGGGTTTCTATGGCAGTGTCACCTTAGAGGCGCTCACTAAACGTAGTGACTTACTTGAACAGCGCCAGAGTGAAGTTGCACAACAGCTCAACTTTTCGGAAAATGCGCCTATTTCGGTTCGTGACGTTCCATCATTGTTGACTAGCGATGGAACTGATATGAAAAACCGATGGGGTTTTGAAGAGGCAATTGCGTGGCGCTTGGAAATCCCTGAGGATCGAAAATATGAGTTTGATTCATCATTGCCGGCACAATATTGTGCACCTGAGTCAATTCTGGTAAACCCCAATTTTTATTGTGAATAGATTGTTAACCTCGACGCTTCGCTATTCCTGCTAGGTGGACGGCGAATCCAGCCAGTGGCCCAGCAATAAGGGCGATGTTAGCTTTTGCTACGAGGTCAGTGCCCACTACCAAACAGACCAGCGAAACAAGGAGGGCAACAACCCAGCCCGCAAGATAGAGGCGGTGCTTATTGAGTGCTAACGCCACCGTGCCTGAGAGGGTAGTTAGCGCTAGCAGGGCACCTGCGAAGGTCAGCACAGCAAGCACTGCACCCGATAGCTGCCCGGCGTACTTAGGATAGATCAGGTCAAAGAGCCAAGGACCCAGTAGAAAAGCTGCCCCAGCACCTACAACGCCTATACCAATAAACACCGCAACCGGCTTGAGTAGTGCTTTCACCGGCTGATTCTGGTGCGCCAAGAAGTGGGAAATTGCAACGCCCTGAAAAGCCTGTAGGGGAATCATAATGGGCGCGCGCGTAATCGAGATACCCAAAATAATTGCCGAGAGCAGAGCCGCTTTTTCTGTGGCAGAAGTGCTTGAAGTTGCCTCCAAAAAGACGGGGAAACCGGTTGAAACCGCCGCCATCGCCAGTGCGGTGAGCAACGTCCACAGCATCGCTTTAAAAACAACGGACACGGGTTCTGCAACGCGGATGCGCGCCGCCGACCGTGCGGTGGGTGAGAAGGCCAAGAAAACTAACCAGAGGAAGGCAGTGGCAGTGAAGGCGAGCTGAAAGAAGAACACATCTTTGCTGAACAGTGAAGCTATGCCTGATGCCGCCAGGGTGAAAATACCGCCGGTAGAAATGAGCAGACCGTAGAGGGTCCAGGCTTTCAAGCCAGCCATCGCACCGATAAAGTACACGTGCAGGGCGTAGGCGACGGTGCCAATCAGCACCAGGAGCATCGACCTGCCGGTGTTGACCGACAGCACATAGTTCATAAGATAGGGTGACGCTAGCGCCAGCACCACCGCGCACAAAACGCCCACGCCCAAAGCCACGACTAGCGGACGCGCCCCACCGGGTTTGTTGTTGCTGACTGCGTCCTGCTGGGAGCCAATAAGACGTGCCGCTTCTTGCTGCACACCGAGTAAGGTTGCGAACACCAGTGACATCAAAGACCAAAAGACCAGAAACTCTTTATTGTCATCGACGCTGAGTACGCGCGAGCTGAGCCAGGTCACGGCGAAGGTGGTCGCCGCGCTGATGATTGATGCGGAGGCAATAAAAATAGACTGACCGCGGGTAATCACGGAATCTTGAGGTAACTGTTCTTCCATGCCACTTCTCTGTTCTGGTGTTATTTTCTGTGCCCGGTTTGATACCTATATATCGCACCGTTAAAACCCTTTCAATACTAGACCGTGCGTCAGTGTCGCGTTTTAGTCAGCTACTACCTGCCGGCGGTGTCATAAGCAGAGGTGTGTCATATGGCGGTCATGTTCCTTTCTGATTTTGTGGCAAGCGCTAAGGGTTCTTAGACTCTACTCATTGACCAAAGATGGTTGAACAGATCTAACCTCGCGCGCACACCTGAGAACAAGGGGGTGCGGGGCTTATGGGTGAAGGAAAAACTGTGGCACCTACAGCAGGCACAATCGCCAAAAATCCGCGTAAGGCAGCATTCGCCTCATGGATCGGTTCTGCCCTTGAATATTACGATTTCGCGGTTTTTGGTACAGCGGCTGCGCTGGTTCTCAACCAGATTTTCTTCCCCGACGATTCGGCGGCTTTGGGCACTCTCAAAGCGATGATGACTCTGGGTGTTGCCTACGTGGTGCGCCCCTTTGGCGCGATGCTCATGGGCCCGCTGGGCGATAAATTCGGGCGCAAATTTGTACTGATGCTAACCCTCTTCCTGATGGGTGGAGCCACCTTCGCCATCGGATGCCTGCCCACCTACGAACAGGCTGGTATGCTCGGCTCAGTTCTTCTGGTGCTCTGCCGCGTCCTGCAGGGTCTCTCAGCATCGGGAGAACAGGCATCTGCCATTTCCATGTCGCTGGAACACGCCCATGACAAATCCCGCGCCTTCACCACCAGCTGGACGCTGCAGGGCACCCAATTCGGCTCACTACTGGCAACTGCCGTCTTCATTCCCTTCGCCGCGCTACCCGAAGAACAGCTGATTTCATGGGGCTGGCGCGTACCCTTCTGGCTCTCCGCCTTCGTGGTTCTCGCCGCCTGGCTGATTCGCCGCACCCTCGAGGAGCCACCCGCCTTCACCCAGACAATCACCGTGCGTCCGCACTCAGCTCCCTTGGGCGAAGTCTTCCGCAACCACAAACGCGCAGTACTCGCCGTTGCAATGTGCGCCCTAGTTAACACCGTCAATATGATCTTCACAACCTTCGCCCTCTCCTACGCCACCAAAGGCATCGGCATTGAACGCGGCACCATGCTGTGGGTTCCCGTTGCGTCCAATGCGCTGGGTCTGCTCGCCATTCCGCTCCTCGCTCGCCTCTCAGATAAGGTTGGACGCAAGCCCGTCTTCATTGGCGGCGCACTAGTTGCCGGGGCGCTCATGTTCCCCTACCTCTACATGATTCACGAAACCAATATCCTCGGTATCTTCGTGATCGGTGTGCTCATGCACGGCGGCTTCTACTCCATGGCAAACGGCATCTGGCCCAGCTTCTACGCAGAAATGTTCCCCACCCGCGTCCGCGTCACTGGTCTGGCACTGGGCACCCAAATCGGTTTTGCCCTTTCAGGTGGGCTAGCACCCGTTGCCGCTACCGCGCTCGCCGGTGCCGATCTGACCGGCTGGGTGGGGCCTTCCATCTTCACTGTTGCCGTGGCAGTTCTGGTGGCTATCGTTGCTAGCATGCAGCGTGAAACCGCCCACCTGCCGCTCGAAGACATCGACCGCTAAAACGTCCGATTATCCCCACAGAGTCGTGTACAACACTTGCTCAGTACCCGGTCAAGTCTTCGTTTAAGGAGCTAAATAGACTAAAATAGCTCCTGACGTTACGCAACGGTAACAACCGTGCGTACCTGGCGAAAGCCTATAAATCTTATGTTTTAGACGCATCATCTGCCCTAGATTCAGTAATTTATTCACAGGTTCTAGGGCTTTTTGGTGAACTCCCCTTGTTAAAAATGAAACTTTTGACACGGGATATAAAGCGTTGAGAGCAACAAGACTAAAAAATAGAAAGGTCACCATATGACCTTTCGTCACTCTCAAGAAAGAAAAACGATGAGCAAAGTTCAGAAGACTGCCCAGCCGGCAGCTGGCCGCTCCTTGCGTGCAACCCTCACCGAGGGTCTTGCTACCGAAGCGGGCAACAACATTTCATGGCGCAGCGTTTTTGCTGGCCTCGTCACCTTCATCTCACTCTCATTGCTGTTCACCCTCGTAGGTGCAGCAATTGGTTTGGGCGGTACTGACCTAACCGCAGCAGACCCCACTGCTGGCGTAGGTACCGGTCTCGCAGTGTGGACTATCTTCTCACTGATTCTTTCACTGGGCCTCGCTGGCTTCATCGCTGGTTTGACCGCTAACCGCGCGGGTTTCATCCACGGCTTCTTGACCTGGGCAACCGGCGTTATCGCAATTGTTATCCTAGCTACCTCAGCTGTATCATCAGCTTTCGGTGCTGTCGGTAACATGCTCGGCACCGCAGGTCGCGCAGCAGGCGACGTTGTTTCAACCGCCACCAACGCAACCGGCGACGTATTCAACCTCGTCGCTGAGCAGGTTGAACTCGACACCACCGGCATTGACCGTGAAGTCATCACCGCTCTGGAAAACAGCAAAATTGAGCAGCTGCACCCCGACTACCTGCAGTCACAGCTTGACGCAACCATCAAGGACGTCCAGGATGCAGGCAAGCGCATCGTTGTTGACGGTGAAGACGCAGGCGCTGTAGCTGAAGATGTTAAGGGCAACATCGAAGAGCGCGTAGCATCGGTGACCAAAAACATTGACCGCCCCACCCTGGAACGCGAAATCGCTGCTAACACTGACATGTCACAGCGCGAAGTGAGCCAGGCAGCTGACAACATTGTTTCAGCCTACGAAGATGCTCAGAAGAACGCTGAAAAGCAGCTCAACAACCTGCAGTCAGGTGCTCAGGAAGCATTCGACCGCGGCGTAGTTGTTGCTAACGACGCAATGAACAACACCGCGAAGTACTCCCTGTACCTCTTCGCTGGTCTTGTGATTGCTGCTATCGTAACCACCGGCGCTGGCGTTGCTGGTTCACGCTTTGGCAACAAGGTTCAGAACGTCTAAGGAATTTTATTCCTAGATACATGAATCCCGTGGGGCTCGTCTGAGTTCCGCGGGATTTTTGTTTAAAGATTCTTGGAGCGTAGGTTAGCTGACCTTTTTGAGCAGGGCTGTTAGCGCAGTTCTGGCTTCTGCCACCATGTCTTCGGGTGAGGTGAAATAGTATTTTTCGGTGATAGTTGTACCGGACGCGGGCACGAACAGCTCCCCGCCAAATGCAGCCGGAACAGGGTTTGGGCTCTCTGGCTCTTCTAATAGGGTGTAGCCGTAGGCGGTGGTGTCATCGAAGCTGAGGTTCAGCACGTAGCGGTGCGCTCGTCCGCCCACTCTAAAGGTGCGCGAAAGGTCAGCATCATCAAGAAACTCACCGTCGAGTTCTAACCCGCCGTTGTATTCAAGCTCCCACCCGAACTCGCGCGCCAGCGCGTAACTGACCTCTTTAATGCCGGTATCTTGTGCCACGAAGGAGCCTCCTGAGAAAGAAAAATGGATTGTTATATTTTACTACCCTGCCCAGAATGCAATTTAAGACATGTTTTGGGTGAAAATATGCCTTAAATTGCATTCTCGATGGGAGATCCAACCAGGGTTGCGAAGTGTTCCCTCATGCGGTGTGCGTTGGGGGTGATGTCGGCGATCAGGGCGAGCGCGTCCACTGCTTGACCTACCGCCATGTAGCCGCCGGGTAGAACGTGGCACCCTAGCTGGCGGGCGGCAACAATGAGCGGGGTTTCTTGGGGGAGGTAGATGACGTCGGCAACCCACAGATTTGCGTGCAGGAGAGAAAGGTCGAGGGGCGCACCGGGGTGTACGTGCATGCCAATGGGTGAGGCATTAACGAGGCCCTGCGCTTGGGGTAGGACGTTGGCGAGTTGTTGTGGGGCGGTGGCGATGACCTGCGCCTGCGGAAAAAGTGCCTGAAGGTCGAGGGCTTTTTCGGTGGCTTTAGCGGCGTCGGGGTCTACCAGATGTAGGACGCGCACCCCTGCTTTCAGAAGGGCGTAGGCGGTTGCTGAGCCGGCACCACCGGAGCCTAGCTGCACAACGGTGTGTAGGCGTCCTGAGGCTGCGGTGACTTTGGGTAGCCCCCATTTCATGCCGGTGAGAAAGCCGGAGTAGTCGGTGTTTTCGCCGTGGCGGGTGCCGTCTGTATTTATCAGAACAGTGTTGACCGCGCCGAGGGCTACGGCTTCGGGGGAGATGGTGTCGAGGTAATCGAGCACGCTCTGTTTGCAGGGGTGGGTGATGTTGAAGGCGTTGAAGCCTAGGAGGTGGGCGGCATCAAGCAGCGCTGGGAGGGAGTCGCCGTGAAGTTCTAGGGCGTGTAGATCTATGGGGCGGTAGAGGTAGTGCAGTCCGTGGTGGGTGGCTTCTGCTTCGTGCATGGGTGGGGTGAGTGAGGCTGTGATGCCATCGCCGATGAGACCCACTAGGTACGACTCGTTTCTCAGGCTCATAGGGCTTTATCTTAGTGGTCTTTGCCGGGTGGTTAGTAACTGTTTTTACGGTGTAAGACGGTGGGTGTTTTCGCTCAGGTGAATGAGTGGCTGATTAGATAGCCGCGGGCTAGACTTAAAAGGATTTGCAATTGAATCTATGGCGGGTACACAAAGATGTGGCTTGCACTATGAAAGGCATGACGTTGGTCGAACACAATGGCGTTGAGAACAAGTGGTCAGACGAGTTGGAGTGGGTGAATCAGTATATTCTCCATTCCACTGAGGATGAGTTGTCGATGTTTTCGGCAGCTGATATTGAGCAGATGGCGGTGGCGCACCGCAAGCTGGCGGGTAGGCGTGAGCGCGGCCAGGCGGTAGTTGATGTTATTGATGTTGCTGGTGCTTCTACGGTGTTGCTGGCAACGGATGACATGAGCTTTTTGGTGAGCTCCGTGACGGCGCAAATTGCGGCGAAGTATGGGGGTATTGCTACCCTGATTCACCCGACCTTCATTGTTCAGCGTGATGATGCGGGTAATTTGGTTGATCTTAAGGGCACGGGTTTGGCTCAGCCGGTGGCGTCCGGTGATACGGTCTCGCTGCCGAGTTTGAAGGTATCTGACGAGTCAGGACGCACGTTTGTTGAGTCGTGGATTGCTGTTCGTCTTACTTCTTTGGTTGAGGGTGAAGACCGTGCCCGCCTGATTGCTGAGATTGCTGAGATTCTTGATGATGTGAAGGTCGCTGCTGCTGACCGCGCGCAGATGGTGGAGCGCGTCCTTGCTATCGCTGATTCGATGGGGGAGCTGCAAGATATTACCCTGGGTGGTCCTGAACATTATTCGGGTTTTGTGAATTCTGAGGATGACCCGGCGTCTCGTGTTGCCCCGGTGCAGGAATTCTTGCGGTGGCTGACGCGCGGTAACTTCTTGTTACTGGGCGTGAAGGCGCGTGATCTTTCGGGTGATTCCTCTGCTGTGGTGTTGGAGGATCGCCCCGGTTCTGCTTTGGGTATTTTGCGGTATGACGCGGACGCCCCTGCTCGCCGTATTGAGCTGACGGGTACGGCGCTGAATAACGTGAAGACCCCGCATCCGCTGTATATTACGAAAGCTAATTCGCGTTCAACGGTGCATCGTCATGATTACCTTGATTATATTGGCGTGCGCGATTTTGATTCTTCGGGCAAGGTTGTTGGCGAGTATGTGATTCTTGGTTTGTTCTCGATGCAGGCGTATGCGCTGCCGGCTGCTGAGACTCCGCTGGTGCGTGAGCGTGTGGCGATTGTGCGTCGTCGCTTGGGCTTCCACCCCGGTTCGCATTCTGATAAGACTCTTTCGGGTATTATTGAGGATTTCCCGCGTTTGGAGCTTTTGCACTCGAACGTGGAGTCTTTGACGGAGATGTTCCGCGGCATCATGGGTCTTGAGGAGCGTCGCACTACCCGCTTGTTCCTGCGTCCTGATGCTTTTGGTCGTTTTGTGTCTGCTGTGGTGTTCTTGCCTCGCGACCGTTATAACACCGCGGTGCGTCAGCGTATCGAAGAGGTGTTCCGCAGCGAGTTTGACCTGCTCAATATTGATTTTGAGGTTCGCCTCTCGACCTCGTCGCTGGCGCGCTTGTATTTCCGTTTGCGTTTGACTGACCCCAATACGGTGCCGCAATTGGATGTTCAGGCAATCGAGAAGCGTCTACAGCAGACGGTTCGTTCGTGGGGTGAGGCTGCGGGTGCGGCGCTTGAAGAGGGCGGACGCGCTTTGGCGGCTGCGTGGGCTGAGGCTGTGCCGATGACCTACCGTGCTGACTATGAGGTTGCGGATGCGGTAGAGGACGTCGCAATTTTCGAGTCGCTGGATGCTGATGCCGGGCGTCCTGCCGCTGTGCGTTTGGTGGAACATAACGGTGTGACTCGTTTGAAGACTTATCTTTCGAAGGCGCACACTCTAACCGAGTTGCTGCCGGTCATGCAGAATATGGGTCTGACGGTGCTGGATCAGAAGCCCTATGAGATTACTCCGGCTGATGGTCGTAACTTCTTGCTCTATGACTTTGGTGTGCAGCTGCCTGAGGGCGTTGAAGCGCAGGCAGTGCAGGATCTTTACGAGGACTCCCTGAATGCCTTTTTGAAGGGGCTGCGTGAGTCTGATTCACTGGATCGCCTGTTGCTTGCCGAGCAGCTGTCGTGGCAGCAGGTAGCGATTTTGCGCGCCTACACTCACTACCTGATTCAGCTGGGACGCGGTTTCACTCCCCAGTTTATGGCTGATACTCTGCTTGCTTTCCCGCAGGTCACCGGTGTCTTGGTGCGTTACTTTGCGGTCAGCTTTGACCCCGATTTGGGTCTGTCTGAGCAGGAGCGAGAAGACGGACGCGCTGCCCTCTGGGCTGATTTTGAGGCAACGTTGGGTGAGGTGCCCACTCTTGATGCTGACCGTTTCTTGCGCTCCTTGGGTACGGTCATGGCAGCGACCTTGCGTACCAATGCGTATGTGGGCAGCTACTCACGGGCTATTAAGGTTGATCCTGAGGCGATTGATTTCGCACCTCTGCCCCGCCCCAAGTTCGAAATTTTCGTTTATTCCCCGCGCGTGGAGGGTGTGCATCTTCGTTTTGGTTCGGTAGCCCGCGGTGGCTTGCGCTGGTCTGACCGCCGAGAGGACTTCCGCACCGAGGTTCTGGGTCTGGTTAAAGCTCAGATGGTGAAGAACTCCGTCATTATTCCTACCGGCGCGAAGGGTGGTTTCTACCCCAAGCAGCTACCTAATCCTGCTGTCGATCGTGATGCTTGGATCACTGAGGGGCGAGAGTCCTACAAGATTTTCATCCGTTCATTACTGGATGTCACCGACAACCTAGAGGTTGCAGCTGACGGCACCGAAACCGTTGTACACAACCCGCGCGTCATTGCCCGCGATGGTGATGACTACTACCTGGTTGTTGCAGCCGACAAGGGCACTGCGGCATTCTCTGATACAGCTAATTCCATTAGCGAGGAATACGGTTTCTGGCTGGGGGACGCCTTTGCTTCCGGCGGGTCGGTGGGCTATGACCACAAGGCGATGGGCATTACTGCCCGTGGTGCCTGGGAGTCGGTCAAGCGTCATTTCTCCGAGCTGGGAATTAACTGCCAAGAGGAAGAATTCACTGCAGTGGGAATTGGTGATATGAGTGGTGATGTCTTCGGTAACGGCATGATGCGCTCACGCACCACCCGCCTGGTTGCCGCCTTTGACCACCGCGATATTTTCCTCGACCCCAACCCTGACGCGGCGACCTCCTTTGAGGAGCGCGTGCGTCTGTATGAGACCCCCCGTTCGTCCTGGCAAGACTACAATCGTGAGCTGATTTCGGCAGGTGGTGGCGTCTACTCGCGTGGCGCTAAGTCGATCGATATCACCCCCGAGGTGCGCGAGGCGTTGGGTATTTCCTCAAGCGTGGAAAAACTGGCTCCTGCAGAGCTAGTCTCAGCGATCCTGCGAGCGCCGGTTGATCTGGTCTACAACGGCGGAATTGGCACCTATGTGAAAGCTGCATCGGAAACCCATGCTGAGGTGGGCGATAAAGCCAACGATGCTCTGCGTATTAACGGCGGTGAAATTCGCGCCAAGATTGTCGGTGAGGGTGGTAACCTCGGTTTCACCCAGCTGGGTCGCATTGAAGCCTCTGAGGCTGGCGTGCTTATCAATACCGACGCCATCGATAATTCCGCGGGTGTGGAAACCTCTGACCGCGAGGTGAATATCAAGATTCTGGTGGACCGCCTGGTGACCGCCGGTCGCCTCTCGGCTAACGAGCGCGCGTCCTTCATTGAATCCCACCGTGAAGATGTCGGTGCGCAGGTGCTGCAAACCAACGTCGAGCAGAACGTACTCTTGCAAGCTGAGCGTCACGGCGTGATTCCCGGTGTTGAAGCCTACATTCGTCTCATCGGTTATCTGGAGCAAGAAGCCGGTCTCAACCGTGAGGTGGAGTTCATTCCCGGTGACCAGAAGATCCGCGAGCGCTACGAAGCAACCGGTATTACCCTCACTGCCCCAGAGCTGTCGGTGCTGGCTGCTTACGTGAAGATTCACCTGACTCACCAGTTGCAGCAGACCAACTTTGCTGATGACCCCTGGTTGGGCGGCGTGCTACGTAGCTACTTCCCGCCCGCTCTGGTGGAGCGTTTCGGGGACGCACTTGAAACGCATCCGCTGCGCCGTGAGATTATCTGCACTCAGGTGGCAAACGAGATTGTGAATATTGGCGGCATTACGCACGTTTACCGCGTCATCGAAGAAACCGGTGCGCCGGTGGATGTAGTTGCCCGCGCCTTCATGGTTTCACGTGAAACATTCGGTCTTGCGGATGAGGCAGCCCTGCACCGCGCCCTGCCTGCCGACACTCCTCTAGAAGCCTGGCAGTCAGTAATTCGCGACTGGCAGCGTATTCTCGACCGCCTGGTGCGCTGGTTTATTGCCGAGCGTTCTGTGGTGGTGGGGCACCCCATTGCAGATATGATTGAGCGCTTCTCGCACATCAAGACCCTGCGCGAGAACCTGCCCGACTATCTTTCCGAAGACACTCGTGCGCGCGTCCGCGCCAAACGTGAGCAGGCGCAAGAGTGGGGGCTGTCAGAAGAGCTTACTGTTTACTGGATCCGCGCCTTTGAGTCCTTTGCGCTGATGGATGTACTGCGTATTGCAGAAGCAAATGAGCTGGACGCCGACCAGGTAGCCCACCTCTACTTCTCAGTTTACGACCGCTTCTACATCAATGACATGCTCACCTTCGTCTCGCATCTGCCGCGTACCGACCGCTGGGAGACCCTGGCTCGCTCGGCGCTGCGTGATGACCTTTACGAGATCGCTGCCGCCGTGGCGTTGAAGGTGGCACGTGAGCAAGGTCTGGACGCGTCCATGGACACCCCCCAAGAAACAGCCGAGTTGTTGCGCGATTGGGTTCGCATCAACCCCGTCCGTACCGGACGTGTGGACGATATGTTTGATGAGCTGCGTGGCGGTGCTATTGCTGAGGGTGAGCGCCCCCGTCTGGCAGTGCTCTCAGTGATGATTCGTACCCTGCGCGCGATGGTTACCAGCTAGTCAGCGGTTCGCCGAGATCCTGATTTATCGCCCAAATCCTGATTTAAAACAGGATCTCGGCAACAAATCAGGATCTCGGTGGTTGGGGTGGCATCAACTAGACTGGGAAAGAGAAAACTTCTACCCACTTTTATAAAAGGAGCTGCCCATGATTGGTGCTCACGTTGAACACAAGGACGAGTTTGTGCTGGCTGGTTTTCGCGAGCTGGTGAGCCAGGGCGCTGATGCGGGCATGGGTGCCCTGTGGCAGAAGCTAACCAAGCACGCTGAAGAGCGCGGCGTAACCATGGAGGGTGTGCGCCTTTTCGGTGTCATTCTGGGTATGAACCAGAAGAATCAGTTCGATTACATGGCTGGTATTTTGGTTGAAGATAAGGACGTCGCGGCGAAGCTCGGTTTGAACGCGATTGTTGTTCCTGCCGGTGAGTTCGCGGTGACGAATGTTGAGGGTTCCATTCCGATGAGCATCATGGCAGGCGTGGATTTGCTGATGGGAAAGTACCTGCCGACCTCCGGTTTCACCCCCAACGGCCCGGTTTTTGAAGCCTACGGTCCCGGCGACCCCACCGCCGATGACTACCAGATGCAGGTGTGGGTGCCGGTTAAAGCCGCCTAGCGCTCGAACCAGAAAAGATTATGTGAACGTGTACTCTGTGCGCACGAGGTGCCTATTGCGATGGTGTACCCCGTGCGGGCAGGGCACATTTCGCGTGTAAGGCATCTCTATTCTTCGATGAACTTCCCGGCTCTGCGGGAGCTACCTTTTGAACTGCATCCGCGTTCGCGTTCCCTGCACAAAAAAGGGGGAAGTGCGGGTGGGTGCCGGGGGTGCAGCGTCCGGTTATTCTTCTTTGGGTACGTAGGCATTCTGATTTTCCGGCTAAAGTTCCAGGCGGTGAATCTGCGGGTGCGAGCTTGTACTCTGCTCATAATTTCGTTACCTGGTTCGCTACACGCGGGGTAACCGTAGCGCTCAAGAGTTGCCTCAGATGGTGGCGAAATCGGCACTCTTGAGATGCGCGGTAATATCGAACCCGCGGTCAAGATGTCGTTTCATACCACGTCAATGGTGGCGTCGTGAAAAAGGCGTTGCTCAGCGGTGAAGGTCGCGCAGACCAGCGCATCCTGGTCGAAAATGGTGGGCAGTCAGAACTGAACTAGCCTACACAAAGCCTTATCGCTTCAGGGCACGGGGCGTGAACATAGAGAATGGGCAATTGCTGTTCGCTGGTAGACACCAGATGAACAACAATTGCCCACTTTCAGAGAAGTTCAGAACGGTTGGGGTTACGAGCCGCAGCCACAACCGCCGCAACCACAGCCACCGGTGTTCTGCGCGGCAGGCTGCATCATCGCCTGGGTGATAGATAAGGACGCGCCGCCCCCCTTCACCGCCACCGAACCCTGGGTGGGAATACCGTCGCCGAAGTCGCCACCCATCAGGTTCACGCGGTTACCGATCTCCGGGCCGCCCACGGGGTTCTCAGCAATACCCGCCAGCGTTGCCGCGAAACCAGCAGGATCAAGGGCAGGAGCTGTAGCGGGGTCATCTGCGCCACCGGTGCCACAGGCAGCTGCCGCCGCAGAAACCTTCTTCTGCTTCACCTCGTTGCTACGCGAGAAACGGCGCATCTGTTCAACGGTGGGGTACATGTACGACACCTTCACCAGACCGTCTGCCAACATCACCGGCAAAACATTACGCCCCGAAACCTCAATCAAATCGGCAACCGGCACACAATCCTCAAAAGCTGAAGGGTACGAATCCGTAGAGTAAACCGCAATATTTGCACCCTCATCAAGAAGCGCCTGCGCCTGCTCCAAAAACTCGGTGCGCTGGGCATCGCCCGCGTCCTCAGGGTTCTCACCCTCACCCCAGATAAAAATTTCTAGCTCACTGGTGCCCAACTCATCTTTACGTGCCATCACACTACCTTTCTGCACTGAAACCTTACGCCACCTGTAACGGAAAAGGCCGAGGAAAAACTTCCCGACCCTCACCCCTCACCTACTACCCAAACCAGCGCTTGAGGGCACTACGGAAACCGCCCTCGTCGCTGCCGCGCTCGCCGCGGTGCTGGTCAACAAAACCTGACCTGGTCTCTTCAGACTCCTGACGCTGGGCAACTTCATCGAGCTTAAAATCAGCGACCGACTTGCCGCGTTCATCCTCCATGACCTCTTGCTCTTCAATGATGATTTCACCCTTGGATTCTGATGCTGGTGGGGTTGATTCATCACGCAGCATCGCCAAAGCCTCAACTTGGCTGCGGTACTCTTCGCGCGGCGCAGTCGTCTCGGCGCGTTCTGCTGCCTCATCGTAAACGCCGCTAATCTGCTCTAGGTAGGCGCGCGCCTCGCGGGTAGCGTCATCCTCAGAAACAGCTGGGGTAGCACCACCGACTGAACCCGGTTCGGTGCTGATAAAGAAAGAACTCGCTGACTCAAAATCACCCTTAGACGGTGCCAGGGTGTGCGGCATCTCAGCCTCCACCAAGAAGCGCGAATCGGTCTCAATCTCAGCGGGAGTCTTCCACTCCTCGGTGCCCTCAGCCACATCAATGCGGGGAGTATCATCGTCGGCAATCAGCGGGGTGGGCTGGGTAGCGGGGGAGAGCTCGGAGGTCTGAATAACGATGTCCTCGCCCTGCTCCTTGCTGCTCTCTGTGGGTTCAGCCGATTCAGCTGACTCAGCGGTCAGTGCCTCAGGCTCCCTCTGCGTCGAGCTTTCAACCGGCTCAGCTGACTCAGCCGGGGCAACAGATGCAGGTTCAGCAACTGCGTCCTCACTTGCTGCGCCCTTCCCCTCAGCGGGAACACCTTTAGGCGTTGCCGCGCTCGCTTCGGTCTCCCACTCATTGACGCTTAGTGGCTTGGTGCCGAACTGAGTGAGGACGCGATTGACCACCTCGCCCTGCTCAGCGGTGAGTGCATTAGCGGTGGTGAACTGCGCTATATTCAGGTGCTTAGGCAGATTGTCATCCTCGACCAATACCGTCCACACGCCAAGAGGTGCGGTCAGGCTGGTAATGCTCAAATTCTTCGCTGCCGAAGTGTTCGCCAGTTGATAGTCATGATGCTGGGTGAAGCGCAGCTCTTTCAGATGCGTCAGCGGAGTGAGCTGTTCAAGATCGAACGGTGTTGAAAGCTGCTGAATCTCAATGACCGTGCTCTCTTTCAGGTGCTGGGCGCTCGGCGTCACACCGTCTGCGAAAACAGCAACATTGCCGTACTGAGCATCAACATCTGAAACGTCTCCTGCACCCTGCCAGCTCGCAGCGCGCGCCTGGGCAGAAACCAGCTCACCGTTAATGAACTCGGTCAGCGAACGGGCAACCAGGCGCGGAGGAGTCAGCTCACCGTGGGTGAACTCCACTACCTGACCGGCGCGTCCTGCCGGGCCCGGTGCAATATCAAGAGCAAACTGATTACCGGCGTCATTGCGGGCAAAAACAATCCACTCACGGGCAGTAAACAGCGGGCGAACAGCGTCCGTCTCGGCAGGTGCGGGCATCGGAGGAATCTCAGATCTACCGGCGCGCAGAGCATCATCAACCACGTTGTCGCTCTCACCGGTACCCGCCTGCAAATCAGCGGCAAACACAGGTTTACCCTCAACTTCAGCGACCTCACCCTCACGCACCAGCGCGTAATAAAAGCGTAGCTCCGGAGGGAACTCAAGACCACGGCGCTGCTGCTCAGCGTCCAACTCAACCATCGAATAACCGGTGCCGTGCCCACGCTGTAAGAGGAGCTTACGCATCAACAAAGCATCATTGCGTACTGCCGAATCCTCAGCGACAGCATTCGCGTCCTCATCCTCACGGCCAATAGGGGTGGGAGGATGCAAACGCCCCGCCTCAACGGTCTTTGCCTTAAAATCAGCGGCAATAACCGGGGCATGACCCTGCACAAAGGCAGAAGAATCAACCTCAGTGACCCTCACCGGTGCACCAGCCTCAGACACCACTTTCACGTAGTAAGACTCCGGCAGATAACCCTCACCCAACAGTTGCGCCAAGGTCTTTTCAAGCATCGCCGCAAAAGCCTTCAGGGACGGTGCCAAGGTAGAAGTTCGCACCCCATCGCTACCGTAGAAAAAGGGGCCATTCAGTACCCCGTCGTCCACAGAAAAAACAAACTCAATACGCTCATGCGTTGCAGATGCGTGCCACTGCGACAGTGCAGCAATGGTCTCAAGGCGCGAAGACAAGGGGAGAGTAGTGCTCATGTTCTCCATCATACAAGCCGTGCCTTACAAAGTGCCCGCCACCGTCCCAGCTTCTACACGCGGGTGGGCAGTTTGCTGTAACAGGGCTGCGTGCCCGCATCGACAGCAAACACACGCTGATTTTCCCCTCTTGGGCGGACGCCTGCGCCAGGGTATTGCGCCGCAGTCTCGCACAACTTAAAAACTTTTTAAAAAGTTTTTTAAAACCGCGTCATAAAATCCGTCATCACCCCTCTTTAAGGGTGACGGCGTGAAAACCGCCCCTTGCTAGACAGTGTGTTCAGTGATTAGGGAATATGCGTGAGTAGAAAGTGTCAGTAGCTCATCCTGGGGAACTGCTGGTTTGTTTTCTACTAGCGCGTACGTGCGAAGTGAAGTGCTGATGACTTCGTGCAACTGGGCAAGCAATGCGGTAACAGGTTGGGGAATCTGTTACCGCAAGCAAGGAGCGACGCTGAAGTCACATGCTACTGGGGAGTAGCCTGTTGGCTCCGGCAATGTCGTTGCTCTGACCCGCACCGCTATGGGGATAGTCGGTACGAGCAGAACCTGCTGCAGGTGGATACCTCGGGGAAAGATAACCTCCTGCAACCTTTAAGTTCCACGATGCTGTGGAGCTCATTGGCTAATCATTGGGGAATGACTAGCGCATACAACACCGGTAAAGGCCCGGTGATCGCTCCGTTAGGGTGCGGTCGCCGGGTCTTCTCCATACCCCGCACAAGCCCCTTAAAGGTGTTCTCGCTCTCATAATGCCCTTTTTGGCGAAAAGCAGTGTAGGCTAAAGGAAGTGCTCATCGGTTGATGTTGTAAGTATTTTAGAAGCATTGTAGTTTTTGATTTTTTTGCGTTTCATCCACTGGAAAACATGAGAGCACGACCTTCGCGTTCGAGGTTTGAACGCAGGAAATTTCCAGTAAGGAATAACAAAAATGGCTACAGGTATCGTCAAATGGTTTAACGCTGAAAAAGGCTACGGATTCATCCAGCCCGACGACGGATCAGAAGATCTGTTCGCTCACTTCTCAGCAATCAACTCAAACGGCTTCCGTTCACTCGAAGAAGGTCAGTCCGTTGCATACGACCCCGAGCAGGGTCAGCGCGGCATGCAGGCAGCTAACATTACTGTCCTGAGCTAATAAGCTTTTATGAAAATCCCCACCCTCCAAAGGCGGGTGGGGATTTTTTGTGTACTGAATGAAAGTCTTGCGGAGGGTATGAAATTGTCTCCGTGGTTATTTACATTTCCCCGTACTTTAACCACGGGGAAATGTAAATAACCACGGGGAGAAGTCAAACCGTTTCTGCCAGGCTTACTAGCTCTACACTCTTTCCTGGCTTAGGGGCTTTGCCGCAGGATGCATAAACCTCCGGCAGGGTGCGGGTGGCCGTGGTTGCTACCCAGCTTCTACCGTTTGTGTGGCTGATGCTCACCTTCATCAACTCATTATGGTTGTTTTCTGGTGTTTCACGTGAAACATAAAGATCGTTCATGCCAGCAGGCTCACCCTGTTCAACCAACAAAGACCTCACCGCAAGGTCAGCCACCTGTTCCTCAGGTGTGTAGCAGGAGCGTCCGCGCAGTCCTTCGAGTTCAGGGGCATCCCCGCGATGGAGAGCCTCGAAAGTCGCCCGTGCGCTGGCTGGGCTGAGTCTGCCGTAGGTGTAACCGGTGGGCAGAAAAATAGCGACCGGGGCAAACCGATGCCCTCCGGTGTGGGAACACTCCCAAATATTCTCATCGGGAAAAGCCGCATCAAGTGCCGACGCAATGGGACGACCAAACACTGCGCAGCAACGATCACGTTTGGAATGGGCGCACAGAAGGGCAAGAGTTTGCCCGGTTTCTTGCGCCCCGACAGTGGGCAGAAGGTGCGGAGCATCAAGGGGCAGGTGCAGTAAATCCTCCGGCGAATCGACGGTGAGTTCGTACAGTTTTTCTGCGCCCGGCTGGGTGACTGCTACAAAGACTCGACGAGAGTTGTGAGTATCAATCTGACCGGCGCGTCCGGGTTTGCGAATCAAAAGCAGGCGCGCACCGGCGTCCCTCATCTTGTGGGTGAGCGCAGCAGAAAGCTCGGCACCAAAGGTAGTGCCATCGAGAATATCTTTGCCCCAGTTACCGGGGTGCTCCAAGCAGACCCAGACAGTCTCAGTAGATGCTGTGCCCGGTAAGGGTTCGGCGTTGAGCAGTGAACAGGAGTCAGCGGGGGAGGTGCGAGGTGAACTCATGCCTCTCACTTTACCGCCGCTGCGCTCGGGAGGGAGCGGGTTTTGTATATTTCATCTGCGGTTCAAGAGAGTTAGGTAGTTTGAGCTGCTTGGTAAGCTGGTGGGCATGGCAAGTGAAGAAACGAAACCCGTTCGGGTAGACGCCTGGTTGTGGGCGGTGCGTATTTTCAAGACGCGCGGGCTAGCCACGGACGAGTGCAAGGCTGGGCACGTTCGCGTCAACGATGAGCACGTGAAACCTTCGCAGAAGCTGCGTATTGGCGATGTGGTGCGCGTGCGCTACCCGGGCTGGGAGAAGGTGCTTAAGGTCGAGAAGATGCTTGCCAAGCGAGTGGGTGCGCCGGTGGCGGTGACCTGTTATGAAGACTTATCAGAACCTCGACCTGCTTATTTCAGCGCCGGTGTTCCCCGGCGTGATCGCGGTACCGGCAGACCGACCAAGTTAGAGCGCCGCAAGCTCAATGACCTGCGCGGTTATGAGAAACAGTAATGACCATAATCTACCGTTTAGCGACCCTTACTGATGCGCCTGCTCTTGCTGCTGTGGTGCAAGCGTGAACGTTTGGTTTGTGGGCGGTAAGAGACCACGAGCCTTGGTTTGAACCGTTTTGTTGGTGAATCAGCGCAGTTCTGAGGAACCCCCCGGTAGCAAGCTCGCCATGCTCTCGTCCATCGCGAAGGCGAAACTGACCGGTGAGCGTCCCTCGTGGAACCAGCGGAACTATTGCACTCTCGGCTAGGGTTGATGGAGTGAAAACCTCTACGCCCTCCCTCAATCGCCAGATTCTCGCCCTCGCTGTACCGGCTTTTGGTGCCCTCATCGCTGAGCCGCTTTTTGTGATGGCTGATTCTGCTATCATCGGTCACTTGGGCACCCCGCAGCTTGCCGGGCTAACCCTCGGTTCTACAGTGGTGCAAACCATTGTTGGCTTGGCTGTTTTCTTGAGCTATTCCACCACTCCGGCGGTTGCGCGCGCGTTTGGTTCCGGTGATTTGAAGAGGGCATACACGGCAGGACGCGATGGGTTGGTCACAGCCTTGATGCTGGGAGTTTTGGTAGCAGGTGCCCTCTGGCTAACTGCGCCGGGTCTCATCACAGCACTGGGTGGCACCGGTGAGATGCACACTTTTGGCGTGGACTATTTACGCTGGTCACTGCCGGGACTGCCAGCTATGCTCGCGGTGCTTGCTGCGGTGGGCGTCCTGCGCGGTATGCAAGACACCAAAACCCCGCTCTACGTTGCCACTGGTGGCGCGGTGCTCAACGCCGGGCTGAACTGGGTACTGGTCTACCCTGCGGGTATGGGGGTTGCAGGTTCGGCGCTGGGAACATCGGCGGTGCAATGGCTCATGGCGCTAGTCTTGGGAGCAATGGTGGTGCGTGGCATGCGCGCCCATCATGTCTCAGCATTACCGGGAATAACCGGGGTGGCGGGGGTGTTGCGCGTGGGGTCTTGGTTGATGTTGCGCACACTTTCAATGCGCATCGCCCTACTTGCCACCGTGTTTGTGGTGACCGCCCAAGGTGCTGAAAACCTCGCGGCATACCAACTGGTGCTCACCTTCTTCAACTTCCTCGCCTTTGCTCTAGACTCTCTTGCAATCGCTGCCCAAGCCCTGCTGGGCAAAGAACTCGGCGCTCGCAATCTTGACCGGCCCGCAGAGCGCGATGCAGTGGTCGTTCTCAAGGATCGCCTGGTGCGCTGGGCACTCGGATTTGGCCTAGTCACAGCCCTGTTATGCCCGTTAGTTGGGTTCTTCGCAGCACCGCTTTTCACCTCTGATTCTCAGGTGCAACACCTCTTTGCGCTCGCCATGCTGGTGGTTGCGGTGGGGCAGCCACTCGCGTCCTACGTCTTCATTCTCGACGGTGTTCTCATCGGCGCCCAAGACGTGCGCTACCTAGCACTTGCCTCCCTGCTCAACGCGGTGGTTTACCTGCCCATGCTGGTAGCTGTGTACCTGATTTTCTCGGGCAGCGCATCTGTTGCCGGCTTCATCTGGCTCTGGGTTTCCTACGCCCTTGGCTACATGGGAATACGCGCTCTCACCCTGGGGCACCGTGCTCGCCAGGGCGTGTGGATTAAGTAAGGACGCATCCGACCGCCGGCAGGGTGCGCGGCAGAGGAACCGAAATCGCGTGCTATGGTTAAACTCCATGGTGAATAAAATTGGTTTTGACCGTGAGAAGTACATCGAAATGCAGTCCGCTCATATCAAGGAGCGTCGAGAGCAGATCGGTGGCAAGCTTTACCTCGAAATGGGCGGCAAACTATTTGACGACATGCACGCCTCTCGTGTGCTGCCGGGGTTCACACCCGATAACAAGATCGCGATGCTCGATCACATTCGCGACGAAGTTGAGATTCTAATTTGCATCAACGCCAAAGATCTCGAACGTAACAAAATCCGCGCTGACTTGGGTATTTCCTACGAAGACGACGTTTTGCGTCTGGTAGATGTTTTCCGTGAGCGCGGTTTTTTGGTGGAGCACATTGTGCTGACTCAGATGGAAGACGACGACCGCAAGGCTGTTGCTTTCAAGGAGCGTTTGGAGCGTCTGGGGCTGAAGGTTGCCCGTCACCGTGTGATTCCCGGTTACCCCGCAAACACTGATTTGATTGTGTCTGAAGAGGGACTGGGGCAAAACGAATTTTCTGAGACCACCCGCGATTTGGTGGTTGTAACCGCGCCGGGCCCCGGCTCAGGTAAACTGGCTACCGCGCTTTCGCAGATGTATCACGAACGCAAACGCGGTGTTGAGGCCGGTTACGCGAAGTTCGAGACTTTCCCCATTTGGAACCTTCCTCTAGAACACCCCGTCAACCTGGCTTACGAGGCGGCAACCGTTGACCTCAATGACGCCAACGTGATTGACCACTTCCACCTGAGCGCCTACGGCGAGTCAACGGTTAATTACAACCGTGACGTTGAAGCATTCCCGTTGCTGAAAACCATGCTGGAGAAGCTGACCGGCACCACCCCCTACCAGTCACCGACCGATATGGGTGTAAACATGGCGGGTAACTGCATTACGGACGATGCCGCTTGCCGTCGCGCGTCCGAGCAGGAGATCATTCGCCGCTACTATAAGGCGCTGGTTGATGAAGCGCGTGAGGGTCTGGATTCTACCCAGTCTGACCGTGCCGCTATTGTTATGGCGAAGGCTGGCATCAAGTCAACTGACCGCATGGTGGTTGAGCCCGCCCGCAAGCGTGAGGAAGAGACCCAACTGCCCGGCGCTGCAATTGAACTGCCAGATGGCACTATCGTTACCGGTCGTACCAGCGATTTGCTGGGTTGTTCATCGGCGATGCTGCTGAACGCACTCAAGCACCTGGCCGGTATTGACGATGAGGCACACCTGCTCTCACCCGAGTCGATTGCTCCGATTCAGAGCCTAAAAACTGAGCACTTGGGCAGCACTAACCCGCGTCTGCACACAGACGAGGTGCTGATTGCACTGACCGTTTCAGCAGCTACAAATGCGGACGCGCGTGCCGCCCTAGAGCAGTTGAAGAACCTGCGCGGCGCTGATGTTCACACCACCACCATTCTGGGTTCGGTTGATGAGGGAATCTTCCGCAACCTCGGTGTGCTGGTGACCAGCGACCCGAAGTTCCAGCGTAAGAGCCTCTACCAGAAGCGATAAACCCTTACCGCCGAGATCCTGATGTGTTGTCGAGATCCTGTTTTATGTCAGGATCTCGGCGATTAATCAGGATCTCGCTGTTTAAGGATGCGGATAGCGGGTAGGGTTAAAGCATCAGTTCGTCGTAGGGAGATTTAAGGGGTTGAGATGGTGCTAGGTACTGTTTTGATTTTTCTGGGTCTGGTACTGCTGGGTGTTTTGGGCTTGATGTTGCTCATGAGTATTCTGGTGGTTCCGCAGTCAGATGTGTACGTGATTGAGAAACTGGGTAAGTATCACCGCACTCTCTTCTCCGGTCTGCATTTTCGGATGCCGTTTGTTGACCGGGTTGCCTACAAGCAGACGCTGCGCGTGAAAGAGCTTGACCTGATGGTTGCAACAAAGACCAAGGACAACGTGTTCGTTCAGGTTCCTGTGAACGTGCAGTATTTCGTGAACGAGAACGAGCAGGATATTAAGAATTCGGTGTACCGCCTGTCTAACCCTGAGAACCAGATGCGTTCTTACATTCAGCAGAATATTGTGGGGTCACTGTCGAAGCTCGATCTTGATGAGGCGTACGGTTCACTGCACCAGGTTGGTCTTGCGCTGCAGGGTGAGCTGACCGAGAAGATTGGCGAGTACGGTTACGTTATTAAGGATACGAACGTCATTGACGTTGACCCCGCGCCCGAGGTGAAGGACGCGATGAACCAGGTGAACGCGTCCGAACGTAAGCGTCAGGCACAGATTCTGACCGCCGAAGGTAACAAGGCTGCCGCGATTTTGGAAGCTGAAGCTGAGCGTGATGCGCGCCGTCTACGCGGTGAGGGTATCGCCCAGGAGGGCGACGAGATCGCTAAAGGCATGAAGGAGCGCATTGATAAGCTCAAAGACGCGGGCCTATCAGCCGAGGCTGCTGTGGAGTGGCTGAAGTTCAACGACGGCATCGCAGTCTATACTGCTTTAGCGTCGAGCAACAACGCCAAGATCATCATGATGGACAACAACCTGGGCCCGACCTCCGGTCGCCCCATGACCTCCGAAGACATCACCCGCAGCATCATTCGCGCGGACGAGGTACAGGGTAGGTAGAGAGTATATATTACATTGATCTTTTACGCGCTGCAGGGGCTGGCAGGTCTCCTGCAGCGCGTTTTATAGGGGTGGAGGGAAAATGGTTAGGGAGTGTGGAGTTTCCACAAAGGATCTTGTTCCCATCTATTGGGGAAACCCATCTGCGACTCTGTGAGAAAAGGAATGTCAGCCAAGTTGTCCTGCACTAGATTTGCGACGTTCTTCGACCAACTTGAACCCGGTGAGACAGCCTCAAGTGTATACGCTATACACGTCAAGGCACCGTATAATTTTTCACTCTGAGGTAACGGCAAGGAGCTTAGCTGAGGGATTTGTCTTAGTATAGGCGTACCGACAGGAGGTAACGAACAGTTCCAGATCCGGGCATGATGGGCCGCTTTGTTGCGTAGTACTGTTAACTGCCGTAGAACTGAAGCGAGAGGATGCGCGTCCCTATATGCGGAGTTTTGATTACTTGTTCGACGTATTGATGAAACGTCAAAACCTAATAAGTCAGCGATTTTTTCTTGTTCCGTGGTCTTCAACATACTATAAGTTTTAGACATATCGCTGAAATCTAGAACATCGGCGAGTACCCAGGGAGCTAGCAGAACACCATATTTTTCCACGTTGTGGTGAACTGATGTTCGTTCTCTTGAATTGAGGGATCTACTGATACGACCAGTCACTGTACTGATGAGCTGGTAGTGGTCAAACTCTTTGCGAGGGTTGATCCTAAAAGTATCTCTTTGATAGAAAGCGAGGGGACCCATCGCCCCTAATGTTTCTGCTAGCGCTGTTCGTCCGGCAATTTCTACTCTTTCGATGCCGTCGTGGACTAAAGTTCGAAGTTTTCTATCAAATTCGTAGAGTTTTACAATGTCTGAAAAATCTGTGTTTGGCTGGAACGTATCATCGCGAATTGGGGTTCTTTGTCCAGTGGATGCTGGATTCTCTGTGCGGCAGATGTACCAATATCCACTTAACCGATAATAACCAACATAGCTTAGCCACTGCTGCGCTTCAGCTGGGTCAATCAACATCCCGCGGCTCTTCAGTAGGTCAATTTGTTGGTTGATAGTGGTGTAAGGCTTAATCTGCGCATCCATAGTTTTAAGGTAGCAGAAAAGAAATCCAGCCCACTCCAGAGAAACGAGTTTCTCCGTGCGGGCTGAACGATTAATACATACTTTACATGTATCTGTGGATAAATGCCATATTTATGTAGATTATGTGCATCACGAGGTCTCGTGCGGACGCGTGGGCCGGCTGTGCGGGTTCCCGATCTTTTCACGATCTTCTTGGGGGCTGGATCCAGCCTGAACGACCATGATGTTCCTAGCGTTGAGAGAAGGGCATCATGGATTTATTGCACGTAGTTTCAGTAGACAGTGACTTTGGGAAGGCTCTACTCATTGCGGGCAGGCGGGTAACGCCCGAAACTTTTACGCCCTTCATCCGCACATGCCGGGTCACCCAGCAACTTGTAGTTTTCTACGGTGCTGGCACGCTGCATCCGGCAGTGAGTGACGATGTAGTGACTGCTTTTTGCGATGAGGTAGGCACCCGTCAGCCTGTAAGTAGATGGTGCGACGCAGTGTCTTTTACCGAGATGCAGAGAGCAAGACTACTCAGGCAAGTCGCGCTCGCACAACGTTTGGTGGGTGAACACGCCGTAGGTATAGAAGACGCAGCGCGAACTTCCGAGGTATTGGGTTTTGCGCTCGCCCTCTTGGGGTCTGTAGACCGTGATTTCGGTGCCCCTTCCCTCATCTACAATGGATGCCTTGTCATAAGCCAACTGGAATGGGTATCAAGGCACCTACTCACCGGAGGCACAGAAGTTCTTGTAATTACAGGTTTCCACGCTCGGTGGTGTGAAGAAAAATGAGTGCCCACCGGGCAGCCTACTCGACGAAGAAGAAGCAAAAATCTAAGCTGCTTGTATGAGTAATGCGAACGAAAAATTACCTTATGGGCTTTATGAACTTGCGAAGTCACATCAAAACCTTGCACTAAGTATTCCAGAAGACGCGGAGTGGTCAGAAACAGTTTGTCGACGCAGATGACGCTCTGCATATCCCCTCACTATCGCGCTATGTTGCTGAGCGAATTACTCATCACCTTGAACAAGCAACGCCTAAAGAACGTGTAGCAATCGTTAATTCTCTACTGAGTCAGTTAGGGTCTGAGCTAGGCGAAGACAGGTTGGAATCTACCGGTGATAAAGGTGCGCTCATACAGCTAACGGAGCTTAAGCCTAAAACGCAGACGCAGCCATCAGCACGTCCTGCTACTCCCCTGTCAGAGGTGGCTCTTCTTACTAACAATCCTAAAGAACCGAGCCTTTCGGACGAAATTCAGCGTGAGCTAGAGAGCGCTGACCGCGTGGACCTTTTGTGCTCTTTTGTGAAGCTATCAGGCATTAATATTCTGAGGAAACAGCTGAGCTTTTTGAAGAGTAGGGGCATACCCTTTCGTGTTTTAACTACGGTATATATGGGGGCTACCGAGCGCCCAGCAGTTGACAAACTGGTTAAAGAGTATGGTGCCCAAGTCAAGGTAAGTTATGAGCAAAGAGTAACCCGCTTGCATGCCAAGGCATGGATTTTCCACCGTAATTCTGGGTTCACCACCGGATATGTAGGTAGCTCTAATCTTTCACATGCAGCTCTAACGGATGGTTTGGAATGGAATGTGCGCGTTTCGAATTCAGTTACACCCGGTATTTTGCGTCAGTTTGAAGTGGCTTTTCAGAATTATTGGGAGTCAGATAGTTTCGAGAGCTATGACGGCAGCGATGAAGACGGTGCCAAACTTGAGAAATCTCTGCTCAATGCTGCGATAGGTAGAGGTTCCCAGCGGCGTCCAAATATGGCCATCAACTTTTCGCATGTTGATGTTCAACCTTATCCACACCAGTCGTTGATGCTTGATGAGCTTCACGCTGAAAGAGGTAAAGGGCATCATAAGAATTTGGCTGTCGCTGCTACAGGTACTGGCAAAACTATATTCTCTGCACTGGATTATCGCAGATTATGTGAAGCTGCCGGTGGCCGTAGATTGCGTCTACTTTTTATTGCACATCAGAGTGAAATCTTAAATCAGGCGCAAAGTGCATTTGCAACGGTTATGCGGGACGAAAGTTTCGGCGAATCCTTATTCGATGGTAGAAAACCAATTCACAACGAACATATTTTCGCAACCATTCAAACCCTTGCACAGGGTGCTATGGAGGAGTATTCACCGGACTATTTTGACCTCATTATTATCGACGAATTTCACCACTCGGCGGCACCGAGTTATCGCAAAATACTGGATTACTTTAGGCCTGAGGAACTGTTGGGACTAACCGCGACCCCGGAACGTACTGATGGGACAAACGTTGCAGCTGAGTTCTTTGAAGGACGTATAGCAACCCAGCTTCGCTTGTGGGATGCGCTTGAAGAAGGTTTGCTGGTGCCTTTTCACTACTATGGCATCGATGATGGTACCGATCTCAGCGAAATTAAATTTCACTCGGGAAAGTACAATGAGTCTGATCTGACGAAGTACTATATGAGTCACACAAGACGTACGCGCATCATCTTGCAACAGCTGGAAGACAAAATTGCTTACCCTCAGCTGATGCGAGCTATCGGTTTCTGCGTCAATGTGGACCACGCAAAATATATGGCAGAACAATTTAATACAGCTGGTCTATCTGCTACATATCTTGAGGGAAACAGCACACTCGATGAGCGCACTGAAGCAATCCGTCGTCTTAAAAATCCTGATGACAAACTGTGCATAATTTTTACCGTTAATCTTTTTAACGAAGGTGTTGATATTCCTGAAGTCGATACCTTACTCATGCTTCGTCCTACCCAGTCTATTACGTTGTTCCAGCAACAGCTGGGGCGAGGGTTGCGTCGTACGGCCGATAAAGCGGTGCTCATTGTCTTGGATTTTGTGGGTAATCAGGCTAGTGGTTTTAGGTTTGATATGAAGATGCGCTCTTTCACGCGCGATGGTCATATCACAAAAAGCTTCATTGAGAGTCCTGAACTTCCTGTTGGGTGTAATTTACAGCTAGACCGCAAAGCCCAAGATCAAATTCTTAGAAGCATTAAGAAACAACTTAACCCCAAGGTTCCTGCAATGGTTGACCAGCTAAAAGTATTTGTTGAGGAGGAAAAGAAAAAGAACCTCGATGTTGTGGTTACCGAGTTGCTCGAGCCGTACCTCGAAAAGCACGGTTTAGAGCTGGCAAACATATATGGTAGGTCCGTTGCCTATAAGCAAGGACAAAACAAGAAGGGGCTCACTTTTACTTTCTTGCTGGATGCAGCCGGGCAAATCCCCCAAATTCCTTTGCTTTACGAAGAAGGTTCACGGGTGCAGCAGATTGCTAATCGTATACGGGCATTAACCCATGTCAACGATGCGCAACGGGTTGATTCCTATACCAGATTCCTTACAACAGATATAAGTGAATCCCAGATGACCTTAGCTGAAAAGCGTATGGCATGGGGTCTAGTATTTTCTTTTTGGCCCTACGGAAAATTTGAGGCGGGTAAAGAGAACCCGGTAATGACTCTTGACGAGGGCCTAATCGAGTTGCAGAAGCACCCATATTTCATCAATGAGTTACTGCAGATCTGGGCTTACAAGCTTGATATTGACCGGCATCTTCCTCAACAGAGTGCATCTCTAAGTCCAGATATTCCTTTATTAACTCATGCATCCTATAGTCGTGAAGAGATATATGCTGCGCTGGGGGCGCACGAGGGTGACAAGTTTACTAGCCCCGGTGGCTCTGTAAGCGGGGTATTAGAAGCTAAACAGACTAATACGTTGGCATTGACAGTTACTCTTGAAAAGTCAGAAAAGTATTACTCACCAGAAACAATGTACAGAGACTATGCCATCACAGAGAAGAAATTTGCATGGGACTCTCAGAACCGAACGACCCCAGAAAGCCGTCTGGGAAAAATTTATCGACACTGTTCGAATAAAGGTGAAATGCCCTTACTGTTCGTTCGGTACGTCCGTGAAGATGGTATGGGAACAAGCCCCTTTATGTTTATTGGTTCGGTGAGTTATCTGGCTCATACTGGCTCGCAGCCTATGCACATTACTTGGGATTTGGAGAGGGATTTGCCTGCTGAAATGTTTAATCTTGCGAGAGCTTCAGCTTAAATGTGGAAGTTCAAAGCCTAAGGTTTAAAGCGGACCTCAATATTTGGTCTTTTTGCTCCGCCTGCTGGGGAATTTGGGTTTCTATATGGTCAGCTTTACTTCTTGTAGAGCCAGTGATCCACCGGTTCTCCGCTGCTCCCCTCGCCTAGCAAAGTTGAAGCCTACTTGCGCCTAGACTTCATTCGCTGATTTTAGCGTAAAGTTCGATGAGATTTTGTGACAGGTTGTTACGGGCGCGCTGGTATGCCTGACTAGGACGAACGCACCTGCTGGGGAAGTTATCCACAAGTTACTTGGTAGTAAGGTGCGCCAGCTTGCCCGCTGGGCTATCTTACAAGGTAACCACTAGAACCACGCGAACCATATCGAGTACTCGCACTGAACCTCTAAGGAGACAACACCCCATGTGCCTTATGCCCTCAAAAAGTCTTGCTGTCCTGGCCCTTGCCGGGGTAGCTCTTGTTGGTTGCTCGGCAAAAAATGAAGCAACTGCTGAATCAACGGCTAGTGCAACTGCTTCAGTATCAGAAACTCAGTCGACTGCCAGCTCTAGTGCTAGTAGCTCGGAACCTGAAGTCTCGCCCCTACCCACTCTTGCTAACGGTGAGGAGGTAAAACTAAGCGATGAGGAACGTACCGCGTATGAGGCGGGGAAGTACGTGCCTGCAACTGAAACCCACCCCGCCTTGAATGTTCCTAAGCCTGTGATGCCTGAGCTTGCGAAGGAGCAGAGTTTTGAGGGGGCGAAAGCGTTTATCGAGTACTGGAACGAGGCAAATAACTATGCCATTCAGACCGGGGCTACTTCTATGGCTATGGATGCTACTGGAACGGAGTGGAAAGAACATCGAGCACTTTTAGATGAAGTTAATAAGATTTATGTTATTAAAAATGGCTGGCTGTCTGGAGCAAGCTATCAGGTTGAAGTGCCCGACTATGGGTACCAAGCTCAGATGGATAACCAAGTAGATATCGTTGTTGTACTAACTCGCTCAACTGGTGTTGTCTATGATCAAAATGGTGCGGTAGTAGAGGAGACGGGTGTATTTAATAAAAGTTCACAGCCAACCACGATGACCCTTGGATATGAGGCAGGTAGGTGGTCTGTTGCATCTTCGAGCGGAATAAATGGGGTTGATTATGAATAAAAAATTCATCCTCTCTGCGAAATCCTTTTTCCTCGCAATTTTTATCGTAGGGGCTTCATCCTCGGGTGCATTCGCTGATATGTTTGCTGAGGCAGATCAGAGCGTTGTAAATCTTCATACGCACGAGTCCGTACAGGAGCAATTAACTCTTGGCATTGAATATGCACAGCAAGAAAGCATTTCAAATTATGTGCCTGAGAAGGATCCCCACCAGTACGCCTACACTGAACCCTGTACCGTGCAGTCTACTGATTGCAACTTGAAAAAGTGCCAAGCTGGTGAGAACACGGGCGTCTTACTGTCACTTCTTTATGCTGACGCTAACGCCGCCGTTGAGGGAGTCGGTGCTCATATTGATTGGGATAATCAAAACAGGTTGGCTGGGTGGCAGCGTGCTGGTACTTTTTGCTCGGCTATCTTGGATGCTCCTGAGAGTGATGCGCCTGCGCAGCAGCTGATTATTACCGTTACTAATGAGGATTTTCGCAGTCTTAATGTTTTACCTGCCAGCATTATGGGTCAGGGTTCTGGGCATACGTTGAAGAACTTCAACACAAATTTGTGGGCTGATGCTCAGGAGCAGACTTTTGATACCCAGATTAGTGGGCGCAGTGTGCGGGTTGTTGCTACTCCGGTGAGTTATATCTTCGATTATGGTGATGGAACCACCATTACTAGCTTCAGCCCTGGCTATGGGTTGCCTGCTGGTCAGGAGTGGGCTGATATTCCTACTGATACTTCTCATGTTTACACTGAAACCGGTGACTATAACGCTACGGTGACCACTGTTTACAGTGGTAGGTATTCTGTGGAGGGTGGCCCGTGGTTGCCGGTGGCTGGCACTAATGAGGTGGTTTCTGATCCTCGCGTGGTGCGGGTGTGGAAGGTGAAGGTGGGTAACGTGGCTGAGGACTGCCTGGCGAACTCAACAGCCTGGGGCTGCTAACCCAAATCCTGCGCGTCCTGAAAACTGAAATCAGCACATATTAACCGAGAACTGTGTACCCTTAGAACCGCTGTTGGCGAGTTCGGAGACTGGTTTTGGTGCGCCTCTTCGTCGCTGAACGTCGCGTCCCAACCAATGTAGTTGCGCTCTGCCTCATCAACACGTCTGCCAGCGCGAACACGAACGTTAACAGTCTTTTCTGGAATCTTCTCAATAAAAGGGGCACAGCAATTTCCACTTGCAGCGCAGGAAGCACCAGTAAAAACGCTATGAAGAAAAAAGAACTGGCAGAAAAGTTTGGTCTCATCTCTTACTACGCTAAGGGTTACACCGATTCATATTTGGGTGTAAAAACTGCGAAAGTTAAGAAAGAGAATATCGCCCAGCTGGTTCAGCTCACCCTTGACGCCATGGTTGCAGCTCAAGAAAGTGTCTCACCTTAAGAACTGACGTGAAGCCTCCACCTGTCAATGACGGGTGGGGGCTTTACTTTTTCTCTCTGAAGGTAACCGTCATGTTCGAGTAACCGCACCGGTCGCAGCAATGAGCCGCTATACCTCTTACAGCTTGTCTGAATCCAACAGGCTTAGAGAGTCGTCCAAAGGATCAAGTGCTGCGAAGTCCATCCTTACACTAGTGCCAGTAACTCCTCGTGTACCCTTGTATCGCCGGTGAGTTCCGGGTGGAACGAAATGCCGATGATGTTGCCCTGGCGCACGCCCACAACCTCACCGCGATACTTAGCTGTAATGACAACATTTCCACCAACACGCGAGATACGGGGCGCACGAATAAAGACTGTTTTTACCGGCGTGATCTCACCCGCGACGGCCTGCCAATCGAGAACCGCCTCAGCAGAATCAACCTGCGAACCAAAGGCATTGCGTCCTACCGACACATCCAGCACCCCCAGCGACTGCTGACCCGGTGCAGAATCATCAATCTCCCGCGCCAACATAATCAACCCCGCACAGGTGCCCAAGGTTGGTAGCCCGCTTTCAACCGTATCAATGAGTGGCTCACGCAGACCAAAGATGCGCGTCAGCCGGTCAATAGTAGACGACTCCCCACCGGGTAGCACCAGGGCATCCAAGCCAACCAAGTGCTCAGGTTTCTTGACGAGAACGACGCGCGCCCCCAACCTCTCAAGCACGGCGGCATGCTCGGCAACGCCACCTTGCAAAGCCAAAACACCAACAGTTTTACCGTTGCTAACAAGAGCATCAGCCACGAAAGAACCCCCAAAGAATGTGATTACAAAAAGCCAAAGACCCTGTACACCGACGGACGCACGCGACAACGACGTATGGACAGAGCGAAGCGGAAGGACGCCTAACGCCCGCACACAAAGCGAAGGAATCAGTCGCAGAGCAGCGTCCAGAGGCGTACCCCTCCCACAAGTCAGACAAGGCGCTCACAAGCTCGCAGTGCAAAGCACATTCTGGGAATCTACCCCCAAAGTTCACCAGCGCCAGCACTAATCTTCTCTACTCCACAATTTTTACTTCCTCGCACGCTCGGAAAATACTTATTGGTGCTCGCAAGCTCGCACTGCCCTCTACTCACCGCTTCGCTGTGTTCGCAGTAAATATGATTTTTTGGTTCGCCTGTCGGCGAAAAAATCATATTTACCAGCCTCTCTCCGCCAGGCGGTGCGGTGCCGGAAGATCCGACACATTAATCCCCACCATCGCCTCACCCAAACCACGCGACGCATCCGCAACAGCCACCGGATCATCAAACTGCGCCGTCGCCCTCACAATCGCCCTCGCGCGCGCCTGCGGGTTGCCCGACTTAAAAATACCCGAACCCACAAACACACCGTCCGCGCCCAGCTGCATCATCATCGCCGCATCCGCAGGGGTCGCCACGCCACCAGCCGTAAACAGAACCACCGGCAACTTACCAGTGCGAGCCACCTCAAGCACAATGTCATAAGGAGCCGCCAACTCCTTCGCCTTCACATACAAAAGATCAGGCGAAACCGCGTGCAACGCCTGCAACTCAGCGATCTGGGTTTTGATAGTACGAATATGCTTGGTCGCCTCAGAAACATCACCCGTACCAGCCTCACCCTTAGAACGAATCATCGCCGCGCCCTCAGCAATACGACGCAACGCCTCACCCAAGTTCGTCGCACCGCACACAAAAGGAACCGTAAAAGCCTGCTTGTCGATATGATTCACGTAGTCAGCGGGGGAAAGCACCTCGGATTCATCAATGTAATCAACCTTCAGCGCCTCAAGAATCTGCGCCTCCACAAAATGCCCAATGCGAGCCTTCGCCATCACTGGAATAGAGACAGCATCAATGATGCCCTCAATCATGTCGGGGTCAGACATACGTGCCACGCCACCCTGCGCGCGAATATCAGCGGGTACCCGCTCCAGCGCCATAACAGCTACCGCACCAGCATCCTCAGCGATGCGCGCCTGCTCGGGAGTCACCACATCCATAATGACGCCGCCCTTGAGCATGTCAGCCAAACCGCGCTTTACCAGGGGTGAGCCGGTGATGTTTTCGTTAAAAGTCTTGTAATCAGTCATGTCTTTCATTCTGAACCCGCATCTGGTCTACTCTAAGAACCAGAATCACAAAGAATTTTTAGACCAGATGTATTCTCCGAGAAAACCCCACCATGTCCCGCTCTTCCGGCCCCGCCGAATTACCGCTTGCCATCAGCCGTGATGTGCCTGAGTCGATTCCTACCCAGCTCGCTGAACAGCTGCGCGCTCACATTCTGGCGGGAACCCTCGCCCCTGCGGACGCGCTGCCCTCAACCCGCGCGCTGGCGGCACGGCTTGATATTGCCCGTGGGTCGGTGGTTGCTGCCTATGAGCAGCTTTCCGCTGAGGGGTACCTTGAAACATCTAAAGGTGGCACCCGCGTTACCAAAAACTTGAAATTACAAGAAGTTCTTGGGGCTCGCTCAGGTGGGACTCAACCGGGGCACCTTCCTCGTAGCCAACAGGTGATGCTCTCAAACGGTGAGCCTTTAGTAGCGGGTGGGGGAGTGCGTCCGCCACGACCACCTGTACCGCCTAGAAATCGCACTATTAACCTCACTCCTGGCAGTCCCGATACTTCACTCTTGGCGAGTACTGCCTGGCGGGCGTCCTGGCGTGTCGCTGCCGCTGAACCCACCGCCAATTACGGTGCATCAGGTTCGCCCGCCCTGCAATATCAACTCGCTGAGCACCTGCGTACGATGCGCCACACGGTCTGCGCTCCGCACGAAATTATGGTGACTGCCGGTGCGCGTGACGGTTTTCGTTTGCTGTTGAGTTCTCTGCGAACCCAGCGCCGAGAGAGACCGCTGCGTATCGCGGTGGAGAACCCCGGCTACCCTTCGCTGTATCAGATTCCGGCGGTTTTTGGGCACGAGATCATACCTGTGAGGGTCGATCAGCACGGGCTTGACCCCGCTTCTTTGCCCGCTGAAGCTCCCGATCTTGTGCTGGTTGCCCCGAGTCACCAGTACCCGCTTGGAGCGTCGATGCCGGTCACCCGCCGCCTTGAACTGCTGGACTGGGCGCGGGAAAATAATGCCTACATCGTTGAAGATGATTACGATTCAGAACTGCGTTACGTGGGCGATGCCCTTCCGGCGCTCACTGCTCTTTCGCGGCAGCATCCTGATGATCGAACAATTATGCTGGGGTCTTTTTCTAAGACGCTGACCCCCGCTCTCGGTCTGGGGTTCATGCTGGCACCGGTGTCTCTTCACACTGATATTTTGCGGTTGCGGCGGGTCATGGGTAACCCTGTTTCAGCGTTGACGCAGGATGCCGCTACTCATTTCTTTGCTCGGGGTGGGGCGCATCGGCATATTGCGCGTATGCGCCGGGTCTACAGGCAACGCCGTGAAACCCTTGTGACTGCTCTGGCGCAGAGCCGGTTGCCTGACTGGGTGAATGTGCTCCCTATGGACGGCGGTCTTCACTTGGTTCTTGAGTTCACCGGTGTCTACGCTAGTGCAGGCTATGAGACGCTTGTCTGCGAAACTCTTATGCGAAGCGGGGTGGAGGTAGCGGCTTTGGGGGACTACTGGGCGCACGCTGCCCTCACCTCTCGCAGCCTGCCGCCAACTGGTACGGACGTGCCTTCTGATGCCCAGCGAACTTTTGGCGTAGTGCTGGGTTTCGGTGTTGAGGCGCCGCATCGTTTGCAAGCTGCTGCGCAGAAGATGACGCAAGTGCTCGATAGCATGGGTGTCGCCTGAAGATCTTTCCTGAACAGTTGCCCCTGTGTACTACCATTCTCACCCTGAAAGAAACTAAGCTAGGGAACGTGAATTTTTCTCTTGCTGCGCGCCGTTTTGTTGCGCCGACTCTCGCCTTGTCCTTGGTTTTTGTGGTGTACGGTCTTATTACCGTTTTCTGGCAGCGACCTACTCTTGATTTTGCTGCGGTGCTGATGAGTATTTATTTTTTGTGTATGGGTGGTGCGAGTTTTTTGAACTCGCGTGCAGCGAGCACTGTTGCCTATGAGGGGGATTCTCGCCGGGCGGATGCGAGCCTGCAGGACGCGCCCGTCGGGGTGAATATCGGCAGCGTGGGTCAGCTGTGGCGTTCGTTGGCGATGATTCAACTGGCAGGTGGTGTTCTCCTGCTGGTGGTTCCTCATACTGAGCTGTGGATGACTCTTATTGGTAGCATCATTCTGGGTCTTACCGGTGTGGCGCTTTTGCTGATGGGTTTGCGTGTTAAGAATGTTCTGCCCACTGATAAGGATTGGCGCATAGCCGGGTTTGTGACCGTGATGTCAGCCTTGGGTCTCACCGTGCTCTCAGATTTGGGCGCAAAAGCTATGTTGGGTGTTACTGCGGGTGGTGCGCTCATTGCCGGTATCTTCATGGTGATTGGCGCTATTTCCCTGCGCGGTCAATCCAAAAATCACCGTTAGTAGTACTCACTAAGGGCGGCGTTTACTGAGCGGTAAGTAACGCCCCGCCCCGTCGTAATACTGAGTACTTCTGGGTGGTGGCGCGGGTAGAGTAGATTGAACACTCTTTTGTGGGAAGGAATTCTAGGTGACTCAGAAACGTGGCGGCATGAAGGAACAAATTAAAGGGCCGCTTCTTATTGCGGTGGGTCTTGCCCTCGTGGCTTTTTTTGGCGTGGTGCTCTTTGCTACCGGTGGCACTAATAACCCGCCTAAGGTTCCCCTTGCGGCGTCTGTATCAGGTGCTGTTTTTGTGGTTACTCTGGTTATGTGTGCAACCCTCATGATGATTGAGACACCCAACGACGAATCCCTCGGCAAGGGCTCGGGCATCAACCGCTCCTCAGCGAAGCTCTATGCTGAAGCCCGCGCTAAGCGCGAAGCAGCAGCCCGAGAAGCCTCTAAGAATAAGACCTCATCAGCTCAGCACAGTGACTCAACAGCTCACACCCCTGAGCAACCGAGCGCCTAGAAAGACCCACTAAAGACTTTTACATGCACAAGGGGGCGCATCTTGAGACTTCATAGAAGTCAAGACGCGCCCCTTGCACATACCTCAAATTGCCAGTGTTAAACGTTCACAGCCTCAAGATTGATGACGGTATCGTCATCAACATGCTGTCTGATAGCAGCTGTTGCGCGGCGCAGGACGTCCGGCACGCTTGCTTGGCGACTGACGCCTAAACGAGCGGTTACGCGCAGGGGTTCCTCTGAGCCGAACGACGGTGCGCCTGCGGCGGTGTCTCCCACGGGTGAACTGGCACGCTTCATCACATCAGTGGCACCTTCCACCATAGAACTAATCGCAGCACCAGCGGTCCCAACCGCCTCACCCAACATCTGAGCCGCTGTAGTTGTGTCATGAGCGGTTTGCGGCTGCTGATCATTTCCGTTGTTCAACACCGCCGAACTCACCATGCGCAAGGCACCACCGACCAGGGGCGCGTCCGCATACAAACGCTCAACACCCTCAACCTCGCAAACTGCCTTGTACAAGGTGCCCAGCAACTGCTGATGATCGCTCTCATCACTGTGAGCAGGGTCTTCAATATGCAATATTTTAGGCATGAGGCGGCTCCTCGGGCTTAGCATTGAGCTCCGTTGCCGGCGAGTGGACGTCCTCAACCGTGATATCTACAGCCACAAGATTCAGCTCACTCGTACGGTCAATTTCTTCAAGGACGCGCGCTCGCACTTGCTGCGCCGCATCGGGCACCGCGGTGTTTTGGCGGACGGAAATATTCATTTCCAGTGTGATTTCGGCGTCGGGGGTCTCAATGTCACCGTGCAGGCGAACCTTGCCGACTAGAACGCCGCTGACGCTCTCGCCGGCGCGGCGAGTGGCAGAAAGAATAGCGCCCTCCGTCACGCTGAGCGTGTCGAGGGGGTGATCGCCGGTCAGCGGAATGGCGCGCCCCGCTTTCGTCTCAAGAATAAGATTCTCCAGCAGAGTTTCAACCCAACCAACGTGTGCTGTTTGGGTGTTCTCATCTTCATCGATGAGTTCCTGGGTGGCGCGTTCTAAGCGCTGCAAAGCTTCAAAACGTTGAGTGCAGGTAGGGCAGTTTTCAATGTGTTTGCCCCGGCGCTGGTGCTCGGCACCGGCGATACCGCTGTGCTCATCGTCAAGCCAGATACTCAGGTCTTCAAGGGGGATGTGATTGCTGTTCACTTCCATTCCTCCATTTCCTGAACTAGTTTGACGCGTGCGCGGGCGAGTTTTCCGCGTACGCTTGCGGGTGAGATTCCCAGCAGTTCGGCGATTTCCTGGTACGACGAACCACCTATTTCACGCATAATCCAAATCTCGCGGGACTGCTCTGGCAGGGTCTCAAGAGCGTGGGCGAGAGCGTTAATCTGGGAACCGGTGATAGCACTCTGCTCGGGGGTTTGCTCTTTTGCGTGAGATTCTGCAACAGAATCAATCGAAACATTCGATTTGCGGGTGCGAATGAGGTCTATTGCTTTTCGGCTGGTGAGGGTCATGAGCCAGCTGCGTACTTTGCTGTGGTCTTCGAGGGTGTCGAGTTTCTTCCACGCTTGGATAAAGGTTTCTTGTAGAACGTCGTCAGCATCTGCGGTTGTGCCGGTAAGGCGAATGGCGTAGGCGCGCATCGCGGGTGCATGCTTACGTACCAGTGCTTGAAACGCTGCTTGATCCCCGTTACTGGCTCTTTGGCTCAGCAGGGCGTCGGTTAATTCGCCGGCGTACTCCGCAAAAGTAGAAGACGTCATCGGTTTCCCTTTGTAGTGGGTATAGGGGTAAGAGACGCTCTCTCACCAAGTAATAAGTTTATATTACTGTCTACTTTCTCGGCAGGTAGACCCGAAAATTTATGCACCCCCTGTAGTGGAGTGTAGCGAAGATACCTCACAGGAAAGTGACTCCACCGTGCGCCCGAGAAGTCTCTCGAGATGAGCGGTGAGGTGTGGGGATGCGCTTTCAATGTGGGTGTTGATGGTGCGGGTGAGGGCCTCTGACCCGTTCTCAAAATCTTGCTGGCTAAACTTGGGGTTATTGCCCAGTAGGCGTTGCGCTAGGGGGGTTTTTGCTGAAATCGCAAGCCCCTGCGTCCGTTCGCTGACGCGCGTAGTTACCTCGTCATCGGCAACCCCGTAGGCGGCGGCAATGAGAGAGGTGGCGACGTCTTCGTAGGCACCGGTGGTGTAGGTAATCGTCAGGTTTTTATCGGGGTTGTTGGTTGTCGGTGCGGACGCGCCTGCGCCCGAAGACGAACCGGCGGGAAGATCATCTATAGACCCCACCTCAACGCTGGCAACTTCGACGGTAACAGCTGAGACACCGGTGCCGGTGAGCTGTTCTATGTGTTCAAAAATGGTCTCGCCGACAGAGTAAGCAACATCGTGTGGAAGGTGCCCCGCACTGGTGTTGATGCGCACAAGAATCTGAAAACGCCCACGCTCGTACTTGGCGGTTACACCCTGTTTTTCGGGGTGCTTATTATCAAAGAGAGAAAGAACCGTGCCCATTACACGCCCCATGGGGCTGCCCAGTGATTTCACGCCGGGAAAATCGCTCAGAAGAATACCGACCATCTTTTCAGCGGTTGCCTCGGTAACGATGGTGCGTCCTTGCACTGTTTGAGCTTCAGTCACTGCAATATCCTCGGTAAAGATAGGAGGCGACGCCGATAAACGGTAAGTGGAAGGTGCCTAACGACGCCGCCATAGTAAGACGGGGTGATTAATCGATGTGTCACGCCGAAATATAAAACTTTTTCTTACTACCAACTTAGCAGTACACCGCTAGCAGGCAGAACTCACCTACCCGATGATACGGTTTAGGGCTTCCACACCGTCAGGCGCATGGAGTTAAGCACCACGAACACCGAGCTGAACGCCATAGCAGCCCCCGCAATCATGGGGTTGAGCAAACCTGCCGCCGCCACCGGAATCGCCACCGTATTGTAGGCAAAAGCCCAAAAGAGGTTGGATTTGATGAGTTTAAGGGTGGCTTTGGAGAGCTTGAGAGCGGTGGGCACAGACTCTAATTCTGAGCGCATCAGGGTCATATCGGCAGCTTCCATTGCAACGTCGGTGCCTGAACCCATCGCGATGCCCAGATCAGCCTGTGCCAGAGCTGCTGCGTCGTTAACACCATCACCCACCATCGCCACGCTGGCACCTTCACCTTGCAGGGCGCGCACCCGCTCTACCTTCTCTTGCGGGGTCACCTGCGCATACACGTTGCCCGGTTCGATACCCACCTGGGAGGCAACTGCCTCTGCCACAGCGCGCGCATCCCCGGTCAGTAGCACGGGGGTAATACCCAGCTTCTTAATCTCGGCAATCGCCGCCGCGGCACCATTCTTGGGGGTATCTTGCAGACAAATTAGACCCACCGCCTGATTCGCCACCGCCACGGCAACGGTTGTCAGTCCGCCGGTTTCTTGCTTGTGCAGTAGCTCCTTCTGGGTGCTTGTGAGTGCTACCCCCTGTTCTGTCAAAAAACTGGGTTTGCCCACCAGCACCGCGCGTCCATCTGCCAGCGTTCCGCTGATGCCACCACCGGCAAAAGACTTGAAATCGCTGACCTGTGGCAGGGCGGACGTGTGAGCCCCCGCCGCCGCAATCGCACGGGCAAGAGGGTGTTCGCTGTGGTGCTCAACAGCGGCAGCCGGTACTAAAACATCAAGATGCATATCAGCATCTGTAGCAAAGGGGTACACAGCCATGACTTCAAGGTCGCCGGTGGTGACCGTACCCGTTTTATCGAGCACCATCGTTGATACCTTGCGGGTATCTTCAAGAACCTGGGCGCTTTTAATAAGAATGCCCAACTGCGAACCCCGCCCTGTACCCGCCAAGAGAGCTGTAGGGGTTGCCAAGCCCAGAGCACACGGGCAAGCAATGACCAGTACCGACACTGCCGCCACAAAAGCACGCGAAACATCACCGGTTACTACCAGCCACCCCACCAGGGTCAGTAGAGCAAGCACCAAAACTACCGGAACAAAAATTGAAGAAATCCTGTCAGCCAAACGCGCAATAGGAGCCTTCGACGACTGCGCCTCAGCCACCAAATGACCCATCTGCGCCAGGGCAGTTTCAGCACCCACACGAGTTGCCTCAACGGTTAGCGCGCCCGAAGTGTTTACGGTGGCACCCGTGACCTGACTACCCGGAGCAACCTCAATGGGAACAGACTCACCCGTCAGTAAAGACTCATCAACCGCAGAGGTGCCTGTTTTCACCACACCGTCCGTTGCGATTTTCTCACCCGGACGCACCGAGAAAACATCCCCCGGCAGAAGATCTTTCACGGGAATCCGAATCTCTTTATCATCCTGTATAAGGGTTGCTTCTTTTGCTCCCAGATCTAGCAGGTTGCGAAGCGCCTGCGAAGAACGTCGCTGCGTCCGCGCCTCAATGTAGCGGCCCAGCAGCAAAAACAACGCCACCATGGTCGATGAATCAAAGTAAAGATTGTGGTCGTGCGCGCTCATATCCGTCATACCCGCGTGCCCCGCATGAGCGGTCACCATAGGGTCTAAGAAAAGATTGGCAGCAGAGAAAAGGTAAGCAGAAATGACGCCCAAAGAAACGAGGGTGTCCATAGTGCCCGAAAAATGCCGGGCGTTAATAGCTGCCGAACGGTGAAAAGGCCACGACGCCCAGGTCACCACCGGCAGCGCCAAGAGCGCAACTACCCACCCCCAATGAGCAAATTGCAGGGGAGCGAACATGGTAATCGCAAAAACCGGCAGTGCGAAAAGCGCAGCCACCCAGATGCGTTTTTTCAACATCTCGGGCGAATGCAAAGATGTTGTATCAACCTCAGCGGGCTGCTGGTCAGTTTTCAGCTGCGCCGTATAACCTGCCTTTTCAATGGTTTCAATCAGCACCTCGTCGCTGATGCCTTGCGGGGCAATTACCCGCGCTGATTCCAAGGGCAGGTTGACGGATGCGTCCACCCCCTCAAGTTTTCGCAACTTACGCTCAACACGACCAACACATGAAGCGCAGGTCATGCCGCCAACGCTCACATTCACGATGCGGGTAGTAGCGGGCGTGGTAGAGAAACTCTCAAGGGGAGGCACGGTGAATCCTTTATCTCTAAAAATCGAGAGTGCAATTTAAGACATGTTTTCGCGAAAAAACGGTCTTAAATTGCACTCTCAGCGAGTAAAACTAGTTGGTAACAACCTCAAAGCCAGCTTCAGCAATAGCAGCGTTCACTGCGGTCTCGCTGATGGGGTCAGTGTGCTCAATGGTGATGGTTGATTCGCCGTCTTTGACAACGTCAACAGTTACCTCATCAACACCCTCAACCTCAGAAACCTCTTCGGTAACGCTCAGCGCGCAGTGGTTGCAGGTCAGACCGGTTGCTCGAACGGTAGTAGTAGCCATGGTGTGCTCCTTTTTTCTTCTCTATATTTCTTAGGGGCTCTTGCCGCGGGGGCAAGAAAACTAGGGGGCGCGTGTTAGCTACGCATCATGCGGGTAATAGCGTCGGTGGCTTCTTTGATTTTCTCGTCAATCAGACTTTGATCGCCGGTTTTCTCCGAGGTGATAGCGGCATCAACAACGCAGTGGCGAATGTGCTCTTCCAGCAAGTTGGTAGAAACCGCGTGCAACGCCTTATTAATAGCCGCAACCTGGGTGAGGATATCGATGCAGTACGTGTCGTTTTCGATCATGCGCTGAATACCGCGCACCTGCCCTTCAACCCGGCGCAGGCGCGTAAGGTGCGCGTCCTTAGAACTGTGATAACCGTGAACCTGGTGGTCGCAGGTGCTTCTCTTGCTCATATCCTCCACGCTATACCCCCAGGGGGTATATTTTCAAGACCTTTCCACCGTCAGCAGAGAGCAACAGGCAACCGGTTACAGGAACGGGAACTTTTTACCCCTGCCGCCTACCGTGTCTTTGGTAGGCTTAGGAGCATGGCTTCTTATATCGAGGACTACGCTCTGCTCTCAGATATGAACACCGGCGCTTTGGTTTCGCGTGCGGGTTCAATTGACTGGTTTTGCGCCCCGCGTTTCGACTCCGGCGCAGTATTCGCTGCCCTGCTGGGGGAGCGCGATAGCGGACGCTGGCTGCTTGCTCCGCTAGAGAGCGTCAATCCGAACCCAGTTGAAGAAATCAAGATTGAGCGTAGCTACCGCGAAAACACTTTCGTCCTGCAGACGGTGTGGTCTGTGGGGGACGCATCGGTGCGAGTCACCGACTTTATGCCGCTGGCTGCGGGCACCTCGATTGTGCGTAACGTGGAGGGTCTCACCGGTGAGGTCACCATGTACAACGAGTTCGCACTGCGTTTTGATAATGGCAAAACCCAGCCGTGGGTAACTCGTTATGAGGGCGTTATTGACGCTAACGGTGTGCCTGATCCTGATGAGTCGATGCTGGTGGGCATGGCTGGTCCGCACGCCCTGGTGTTCCGCGGCTCGCCGATGCCCGACGGTCAGCCTGACCAGCACGCTGGCACTTTTACCGTGACTGCCGGTCAGAACTACGTGTTCACCCTCTCTTACTTTGCATCTAACCAGAACCCGCCTGCGCCCATCGACTACCCCAAGGCACTGACCTACGCCGAAGAGCAGTGGAGCGAGTGGTCCTCGCTGTACGTTGATGAGGTTCCTGAACCCACACCCACGCAGTCCCAGCCGGTTGTTGCAAGCGAGCCGGAGGCATCCACGAATCCTGTGCCTCAGGTGGCACCACCTGCAACCGATGTAAGTGTCGATGCCCAAAGCATCGAGGTTACCCGCGAGGTTGACAGTGAAGTTATTGAACCCTCAACCCAGACCATCTCTTTTGAGGTGGACGCGGCAACCTACGAAGAGTTCGCTCAGACCAGCGCTAACCCCGTCGTTGAAGAAGACGATGAAAACGCTGCTTTTGACGCTGAATTGCGTGAGGCTCGCCTGCGCTCGCTGCTTGTGTTGCGCGCGCTGATTTCGCGTGAAACCGGTGGTTTGGTTGCTTCTGTGACTACTTCCCTCCCCGAGGTTATCGGCGGTAAGCGCAACTGGGATCACCGCTTCGCTTGGCTACGTGACGTTGCTATGGCAATGGACGTTACCCTAGCTCACGGTCACGAACGTGAAACCGCCCAGCTGCGTAACTGGATGCTGCGCGCGCTTGCTAACAACCCCTACAAGTTGCACTCGGTGTACGGTGTTGCTGGCGAGAAAGATGATCTTGACCGCCGCCTGGCTCTGACCGGTTATGAGGGGTCTCAGCCGGTGCGTTCGGGTAACGGTTCGCATTCCTATTTTCAGGGGGACGCGCTGGGTCAGGTGCTGGCTACTTTCGCGAATCTGCGCCGTCACGGCGTGGGAGAAGACCACCTCTCGTGGCCGCTGCAGCAGGCTCTTTTGAACTCTGCGGTGGAGCGTATTGGTGAACCTGACCGCTCAATTTGGGAGATGCTGGGTGAACCCCATGTATTTACTCACTCTCAGGCGATGCTGTGGGCTGCTTTTGATGCCGGTGTTACTGCGGTAACTGAGCACGGTATGACGGGGGACGCCGAGGTATGGGCTGAGGCTCGCGACCGCGTGGCGGCTGAGATTTTGGAGCACGGCTATAACGAAGAGATGAACTCTTTTGTGCAGACCTATGACGGTATACACGTTGATGCCTCCCTTTTGCAGCTCGCTCACATTGGGTTTGTGGCGTGGGATGATCCGCGCATGCTGGGCACAGTGGAGCGTATTGAAGCTGAACTGATGCATTCATCGGGCATGATTTACCGTTACATTAACCGTGATAATATCGATGGTTTCGAGGGGCAGGACAACCCACACTTTGGTGCTTCGCTGTGGCTTGCCGAGCAGTACCTGCGTTCTGGTCGCACCGAGGACGGTCGCCGTCTGCTGCGTACTGTTTTGGATCTTTCCAACGACTTGGGTTTGATGAGTTCTGAGTATGATTTTGACTTGGGACGCATGAGTGGCAACTTCCCGCACGTCATTCCACACATCGCGCTGATTCGCGCGGTGGAGGCACTCTAAAGAATGCTTTAAACGCCGGTGGGTGCGGCTCAGAAAAATCTTGAGCCGTACTTACCGGCGTTTTTATTTTTAAGTTTTGTGCAGGGCAGTGCAAGCGGCAGAGCTAGTTGTTCTGCGCCATGACGTCGAGCATCAGGGGTTTGTCGCTGGGGGCTGTGGCAGTTGCGTCCTCAACAGTAATGCCGAAGTCCGTTACCTGACTGAGATCCTGCCCGGTCATTTCGGTGAAGACCTGACCCACCGACCCATCGTTGAGCGTGCCTGAGCCTACAATCTGCCCCTCTGCATCGTAGAGCCAGATCATGTAAGCCTTTCCCTCCGGTAGCGGGGGAAGGTCAGCGGTAGCGATGGCAGCCATATTGTGCGAGGGGGAATAGACCACAGAAACGTTGGAGCCGTCCATGTTGCCTTTCGCGAGAGAAACATCCTCAGCCATGCTGATTTGATCGACTAATGCGGTGCCTGCGCTCTGCTGTTTCAGGGCAGTTAGCTGGGTGCGCGTGTCCTGCAACTGCTGGTACTGGGTGAAGCCCCAGCTACCTGCAACCAGGGCAGCTGCCGCCGCAACGAGGGTGAGCGCCCGCCAAGTGCCACTCCAGCGCTCCTGGGCTCGGCGCTGCGCGCGAGAAACAGGTGCATCAAGGGGCGAAATGAGATGTGCTGATGAAAGTGAGGGGTCTTCTGCACCGGGTAGGGACGCGCCGTCCTCTCTAGCCGGGGGCTTAACCTGCGGTGTGCTGCGTACCTGCTGCATGAGCTGCGCCTTGAGGTAGGCGGGCGGAGCAAGGGGCATAACCCCCAAACCTATAGTTGCCGCGACCTCCTGGGCATCCCGCACCTGTTCCCGCGTTGGCTTATCAAGGGCAGCCTCAAAAGTCGCCCGCTCCTGCCCGCCCAGGGAATTCAGGGCGTAACCAGCCGCGTCCTCACTCAAGAACTTATTGCTCACCGTAAACCCCCTCCAAAGCAGTGCGTAACGCCAACAAACCCGCCCGCGTTCTAGATTTAACAGTACCCAAGGGAACATTCAGTGCCCCGGCAATATCGCGTTGCGTCAGACCACCAAAATAGGCAAGGGTAATAACTTCTGTGTACTCCACCGGCAAGGACGCCAGTGCTTGAGCCACATGCTCAGCTTCAAGATGGGAGTTCACCGTCTCGTGGACGTGCTCATACACCTCTTGAAATTCCGCAGTGCCCTGAGACATATCACGGTTGTAAGAAGCCTGCACCGACCGCACCCGGTCAACTGCGCGCCGATGGGCAATCACCATCACCCACGACCTCGCTGAACCCTTCGCAGGGTCAAACAGCGGAGCCTTCTGCCACACCTCCAAAAATACCTCTTGGGTTACCTCTTCAGCGTGACTCTGATCGCGCGTGACCCGCCACACCAGCGAATAAATATAAGGCGCAAGCTGATCGTACATCCGCTCAAAACACTCTTCACTACCCGTAGCAGTACAGGCGATGAGCTCTTTCAACTGATCCTCATCAGTTGCGCCCACCGCCTGAGATGCCGGGTACAGGGTACGGTCTGTCATGCCTCTTATGCTACTCGTTAGCTCTACGCGAGCATGAATAATCCCAGTGTGATGTCGTGTTACTTCTTCATATCGTCCATGCCATCAGACATGCCGCCCATATCGTCCTTCATCATCATTGACTCGTCCATCATAGGTGAGGGCATCATCGACTCGTCCATCATCTTCTTATCCATGTCATTAGACATGCCGCCCATATCGTCCTTCATCATCATTGATTCGCTCATCATGGGCGAAGGCATCATGGATTCATCCATCATCTTTTCTTTATCCATGTTGTCCATCTTGTCGTCCATCATGGGAGACTCACTCATCATGGGTGAGGGCGTCATGGACTCTTCCATCATGGCTGATGAGGACGCCGGTGCTGAGGTTTCTTTCATCATGTCACCGGTTTTTTCGGCGTTAGCGCCGCAGGCTGCCAGACCCAGAGCGAGGGCTGCGGTTGAAACTACCATGAATGAACGCTGTGCAAAAGTTGCCACGATTTTCTCCTTGAGAATGATTTTTACCAGCCCTTGTTGGGGCGTTGACATAAAGAGTTCGTAGCCGGGTGCGCGAGCGGTTTAAGTTTTTTAAGAAAAACTTTAAAACTTTTCTATGAGAGGGGTGATTGCGTTCTGCTCACTGTGACCGTACTCTGCTCAGGTGACCGCGTTTATCGTGGTCACCTGAGCAGAACGTGGTCACTAGTGACGGGAGCCTGGTCACCTCTGAGTAGAGCCTAGTCGCATGAGGAGCAGAGCAGAGCGGAAGCAGGGGCGGGGTGGACGCAGGGGCGGGCAGTCGGGCGGTCGCGCGTCCTGAACCTGCCTGCCGTGAATGAAACTTCACCACAAAAATGCGCCCCACGACCTTCAACAGTGAAGGCGGCGGGGCGCACCACAAGTGTTTAACTTATTCTTTTACCGGTCATCATCATTATCTGAATCATTGTCGGTATCATCGACGTCGGCGTCCTTATCACCCTTATTGTCCATGTCATTCTTGTCGTCGCGCTCGCCGTTAGCGTCGTCGGCATCCTTATCTGCGGTGTCGGGTGCGTCTGACTCGTTCATGTCGTCAGTGTCTCCGGTGTTGATAGCGCTGGGCTCAACGGTTGAGGTGGGTGCCTGGGTGGTTTCGGTTTCGGCGGGTTTTGAGGCTCCACACGCTACTAACCCGAAGGTGAGAACGAGGGTGCTGAGAGCTAAAAGTGGGGTGCGTGCTGCGGGCATCGTTGCCTCCAAGGGTAAAGATAGTCAGTAGTCTGTTCTTTGTACTCTAAACCTCTTACCACGATCTTCGCAACACCCTGTGAAGCTGTGTTACTGCTCAATATTGCTGGCTTTTGCGTAGGCTGCTGCCCGCCCGGCACAAATCATGAGCTGCACTTGGTGAAAGATCATCAGCGGCAAAATAAGCAGCCCTAAGGACGCGCCGCCGAAGATAATAGCTGCCATGGGCAACCCGGTGGCGAGGGATTTTTTGGTGCCGCAGAATTGAATGGCTACCCTGTCGGCACGGCTGAATCCCAGGCGTTGCCCAACACTGTTGGTTAGTGCCAGCATGCCCAATACCAGCAGTATTGAAAGACCTACCAGTACCAGTAGCTGCGGGGGTGAAACGTGCGTCCATACCCCATCGACCACTCCCGCAGAAAAAGCGGAGTAGACCACCATACCAATTGAGGTGCGATCAACGTGTTTGGTGATTTTCTTTTTGGCTAGGTTACCTACCCAGCGCCGCAACAGCTGGCCCAGTACGAAGGGTGCCAACAGTTGTAGGGCGACATTCACAAAGACTTGCCCTGAGATAGTCAGGGAGTCTGAGCGCACGAGCAGCATGACTAGCACTGGGGTAGCCACCACGCCCACTAGGTTGGAGGCACTTGCTGCCACGATGGCACCGGCAACATTACCGCGTGCTACTGATGTAAAAGCCACCGACGATTGAACGGTAGAAGGCACGAGACTCATAAAGAGCAGTCCCAAATACAGTTCATTGCCAATAACGTATTTAAGCGGAAAGAGCGCCAGCCCAATCAGCGGGAAGACCAGGTAGGTGAAAGCGAGAATGGTGCTGTGCAGCCGCCAGTGTTTGAGACCTGCCAGGGCTTCTTGCGGTGACAGGCGTGCGCCGTAGAGAAAGAACAGCAACGCAATTGCCGCTTTGGTGGCGAGCGAGAAAGAGTCGGCGAAATCCCCGCGTGCGGGCAGCGCAATAGCGAGAACCACCGCCGCAAGAATCATGAGAATCAGTGGGTCTGGTTTGCGAAGAAAAGTTGGTAGTGGCACTGTTCTAGTCTACGGCTGGGCGGATGCGTACACGAAGAATAGAGCTGAGCGTTCCGGTGGTAGCAAGAAACCAGTGAACTAGAAAAACTACCAGCAACATCGCTGAAAGGGCATGTCAGCCCATGTTGTAGGCACCCAAGGAGCGCACTCCTACGGGGAAGGTGAGCGCTCACCAGGCTGGTGAAAAAAGTAGCCCGCGGGCAGTAACGTTGCGTCCTGACCTCTGAGCGAATACGCAAAGCCTGATAGGGGCGGTGCCTGCTGGTGTGGTCTGGAGTGGCGGTGCCGGGTGTTGATGCACGAGAAGGCATAGTTTTTAGTTTATAACTGCTCGTTCTCCTACGCCCGCCTCGGGTGTGACCACGTTATACCCAAGGTGACCGCGTTGATTGCGGTCATTTGAGCACAACGTGGTCACAGGTGAGTAGAACCTGGTCACACCGGGGGGGGAAGGCGTTGGGGGGGTGGGTGGAAAGGGCGAAACGTGCGTGCCCAGCTAGCCCGGTGCGCGTCCGCACGGTATACCCGCCCCTGAGTTGCTCTTAGACTTGCAGGTTTTTCCCGGTGTCAGCGTCAAAAAAGTGTACTGCGCCGCTGGGCTTAATCCAGATGTTGCTGTCGCGGGTGAGAGTACGCGCCGGTACTCGCACCGCCACGCACTGTTGCAGATCAGCTCCGTACCCGGCGAGTTCTACCTCGTCGGTGCGAATGTAAGCGTAGGCGTCCGCGCCTAATTCCTCGATGGTCTCAACACGCCCCGCAATACCTTTGCCCTCGTCGGTGAGTTCTAGATGTTCCGGTCGTATGCCCAGCAGGACGCACCCTGCGTTCCCCTGCTCGGTATTGGTTTGAGGTAAGGGCAGGACGAAGCTACCTAGAGAAGCGCCCTCGCCAGTCACGGGGCACCGAAAGAAATTTATCGAGGGTGAGCCTATGAAACTGGCAACAAAAGTATTGGCGGGGTGGTCGTAGATGCGGGTGGGGGTGTCGAGCTGTTGCAGTACCCCCTGGTGGAGCACTGCTACGCGGTCGCCCATTGTCATTGCTTCTATTTGGTCGTGGGTGACGTAGAGCGTGGTGATACCCAGTTGCCCGGTCACCTCTGAAATGTGGGCGCGGGTGTGCTGACGCAGTTGGGCATCCAGATGTGAGAGGGGTTCATCCATGAGGAAGGCTTGGGGTTGGCGTACGATTGCGCGCCCCATTGCCACCCGCTGCCGTTGTCCACCTGAAAGCTCTTCGGGCTTGCGGTCGAGGTAATCGGTGAGATCCAGCTTTGCCGCTGTCTCTTCAACTGCGCGCTGGATAAGATCGCGGGGCTGCTTGGCGACCACCAGTGGGAAAGCCATGTTTCCGCGCACTGTTAGATGTGGGTAGAGGGCGTAGTTTTGAAAAACCATGGCAACATCGCGGTTTTTCGGTGCCACGTGGGTGATGTCTGCACCGTTAATGAGTATGCGTCCGCTCGTGATGTTTTCTAACCCCGCTAGCATGCGCAGGGTTGTTGATTTTCCGCACCCCGAGGGACCTACAAGTACCAGAAACTCGCCGTCGGCGACCTTTAGATTTAAGTTGTCTACTGCTGGGCGTAGAGCGCCGGGGTACGTGCAGGTGACGTTCTCAAAGGTGATGGTGGCCATGATTTCTTTCGGTAGCTGCAAGGTATGCCTGCGTGCGGACGCGGGTTTCTAGTGTATCGCGGGCATCTGAGCTGTGAGCTGACCTGCCGAGAGCGCAATTTTGAACATGTTTTGCGTGAAAACCTGTGCGAAGTTGCACTCTCGGCAGGGCGCTGGTTTTAGTCTTCGGGTTGGCTTTGCGGCTGGGCCTGACCTTGCCCCTGGCTCTGCGGTGCGTTCTGTGCTGCGCGCATCCGCTCTTCGCGTATATGTGGGGGCGCCCACTGGGTTTCGAGCATGTCTGCTACGCGGCGGTCGCGGTGACGGGCAGGTACTTTCTGTTCGACCTGAACAATACCGAAGTGCTGGTTGTTTGGGTTTTCGGGGTAGGTTGCCATGTAGTCGGTTGCCTGCAGCGGGTCTGCCCAGGTCTCTGCGGGTTCGGCGGCAGGAATCATAGAGAGCGGGTAGGGCGGGTTATTCTTGGGGCGCCAAATGAGGCGTCCGGGTTCTGAGCGGTCGCGCAGGGCGTGGGCGCGCCAGGTGCCAACGGGGTGGGATGCGTTGAGGTTGGCGATCCAGGTGAAGAAGCCGCCTTCGTAGACAGCGCGGTTGGCGTATTCGTCGAAGTTCACCTCGTTCATGAGGTATTTGCCGGCGGCTAGGACGCCGGTGACTTCGGGTGCGCCCTGGGGGCAGAAGCGGTAGCCGTAGTTATCGGCGGTGTATTCTTGGGTGCGGGAGAGAATGGAGCCGACCAGGGGTAGTTGCATAAAGAGCGAGGTGAATATTAGGCGGAAGTAGCTGACGTGACCGGCTGCGATGTGCCCGACTTCGTGCCCGATAATGAAGCGCAGAGCGTTGGGGTTGCGCGGTGCGCCGCCGATTTCGAAGAGGTCTGAGTAAATCACAATGAAGCGGCGGTGCCCGTGGCCTGAGGCGAAAGCATTGATCTGGCCGTTGCCGAGCATTACGTAGGCGTCGGGGACGCGGCGTAGACCGGCGGCACGGGCTGCTTCTACTATCATTTGGTAGGCTTCGGGAAACTGTGTGGGGCTAATGCGTACGGCGTTGACGCGAATCTGTGCGTACATGAACGCACGCACTAAAAAGAGGAGTAGTGGCAGGTAGACGGCGAGCAGGGTGAGCTGCACCATGAGGCCGATATTGCTGGCGGTTCCTGTGGTTTCATCAACCTCAATCGCCATGAGGTCTGGAATGAACGAGGTTAGAAAGTAGATGCCCACACCAATATAGGTGAAGAGTGTCACACCGTAGGCAGAAATCAGCCAGGGTAGCTCGCCGGGGTGGCGTATGGCGTTAGCGAATTTGAAGGGCAGTAGTGATTGAAAACGGAAGAGCTTAGGACCCGGTAGTGGGGTGAGCGGTCTTTGGCGGGTGTCTTCTGGCATCCAGCCTTGTGAGACGTCGTTGGGTAGCGGGCGTGTGAGCCCTTCGCTGGGTGCGGATGCGCCCTCTGGTGCGTGGTGGTCTCCTGGTTGGTTGTTCATGAGTACCCTTCAAACAGTTTGTGGCTGTGACACTGAATATAAAACCAATCTATAGAGTTCGCGGTAAATATCCAAAGAGGCTGGCGGGGATATGAGGTGGGGTGGGTGCGTTCTATCTGCTTTCTTGATTCAGGTGGTGGGGTTGCAGGTGGGGTGGGTGCGTCTTATCTGCTGTGGGCTGAGAGGTGCCATGCCGCGTCCATGCCCCCTACTGGGTGACTACACATTTCTCACAGGTGGCGGGAACATGATTATACCGTTGGGGTGTAGTCAGATTTTGCTTGCGGACGCGGGTGGTGGGTGTGGGTGAGTGCCTGCCGACGCGCGTCCGCGCCGCTGGTGCTTAACTTCACAAGTAGCCTTATGGTGTGTGATGGTGCGCGAAAACTTCAGGTACTGGAGTGCAGGGTATGCGTGGGAATGAGTATGCTGAACCCTGCATTTCCCCAAGTCAAGCGGCATTTGGTGTGGCATGGGATTGTTCGTGCCGAATTGTACTTTAAAAGATCAGGTATTTAAAAGGAGTCGGTGCGTGGCAAGCCTTTCCGCCACTTTTTATTGCTCCTGAAAAAAGCGAATATATTCCAGATTTTTATAGTTTATGATTATTTCTCACCTAAACAATTACTTGCAGTGTCAATCAATAACGTTTATTGTGTTAAGTAATGTTGCTTGAGTGTGAGTATCCCCGAAGGAGAACCATGACATCATCCATTAACCGCCGCTCGCTGGTAAAGGGCGCCGCATGGGCAGCCCCCGTCGTTGCAGCAACTACCGCCATCCCAGCCTATGCGGCATCTGCCCGCTCTTGCCCCACCGTTACCATTGCTCAGACTGCCGGTAATGTCGCAGGCACCTACGTAGTAACCGTCATCTACAAGGGCACCGCAGAGGGCATGTACATCGGTGGTGTGACCCGCTACAACGATGTTCAAGAGCCAAACCAGCCTGCCATGGTGGAATACATCGATTACGACCGTAACCTGTTTGAACTAGATTTGGATGCTACCCAGTCACTGCGATACATCGGTCCCGCAAAAGAAGTCGACACTACCTTCACTTTTATCATGGGCAATAATTTTGAAGAGGCTGAGTTTCTCTCATCTGCCCCTGAAACCGTTGAATTCGTTCCTAATTCTTTGCAAATTGGTTGGACCGCAATAGCTGGGACAACCCGTTGCGGTCGTCTGCCCTCAACGTATGGTGCTAGTTCCTAAGCCATATTTGCTACTGCAACTGTGAAAATAGAGATGTAAGAAACTTCAATAAGCCTGTCTTCTCCTTGCGGAGGGACGGGTTTTTGTATGCCTCGGTATCAGTTCAGCAACTTGGGTCGCTTACCTGTTGCTTGCTGACCGGTGTGCACGCATCCACCTCACCCTTTGCTAAGTGACCACGCATTTCTTACACCCGCTGCCTGCTGGTGTATCGCCTGACGCTACCGTGCTGATGCGCTCAGCTTTTCAGTGGAACACGCCAACCTGCATGCAAGGGGAATCTGTGAAACATAAAATTGTTTCTGAGAATATAGAACTAATCAATAATTGCTGAATATTTTTCTAAAAGAAGTAAAAATTGCCAGAGCGAAATATTCTCAGAAATTATTCCAATAATCGCGGAAATTAATGTTTGCCCGTTAATCTACATAATAATAGGGAATGCCTTCGAGGGTTGAATTTACACTACTGAGGTAGCTAACTGCTATTTTATGATCTGCATCTGATAGAGCATCCTTTGCTCCTTTGGTTAGCCTAAATTCGTTGCCTTCAAGTGCTACATATTTATCGATTGCGAGCTTTTGCTTATGGGATAGAGACCCTATTCCCGCCTTATTTTGTGGGGTTGGTGCATTCCCTGCCGCAAATTTATTAATAGGCGTAGCCGATTTTCCTCATGGTGTAACCTGCTTGTTGACGTTAGCGTAGCTAGGGATTAGTTCCCACTAGGAGGGAAGTGCAATAAACACAGTTACTACAGTGTTCTTGGTGTTTCGGTCGATTCGCATCATAAACTCCTTGAGTGCTTAGTCAGTCGCTTTTGACTGAAACTTGGAGATCAAGATTTACCTATCGTGACCTGCACAATATCAGTATGGGTGGTGGAAATCAATAGTTTTTCAGATCTTGATTATTGAAGGCAACCTGGTAGGAACCTGTTTCTGGTAAGGACACGCGTCCGCCCACCTTACAGCTAGCAACCACAAAAATACCCTTGTAACCGGGTAAATTCCGGGCACAAGGGCACTTTGCAGTTACAGGGGTAATTACGTGGTTACCCCAGAAAAGCTGTTACTTAGGCGGCAACAAGTTCTACGGTTGCCTCTGCAATAGCCTTTTCCTCATTAGTCGGTACAACCAGAACGGGGATTGCTGAGTCCTCGGTGGAGATGATGCGGGCGTGGTCGCCACGAACCTTGTTTGCCTCTTCATCAATCTTGATGCCCAGGGCACCCAGGCGGTCGGTAACCAGGGTACGGAACTGGTGGGAGTTCTCACCGATACCTGCGGTGAAAATCAGCGCCTGCGCGCCACCAACAGCAACGTTGTAGCCACCGATGTACTTAGCAACACGGTATGAAGTCATATCCAGCGCGAGCTTGGCACGCTCGTCGCCCGCCTCCATCGCATCAACAACAGTACGCATGTCATTGTTGCCAGCAATAGCGAGCAGACCTGACTCCTTGTTGAGAATGGTGTCAAGGCGCTCAGTAGTCATGGTTGAATCCTGCATCAGCACAGAGGTCAAAACTGAGGGGTCGATGTCGCCTGAGCGGGTGCCCATAACCAAGCCAGCCAGGGGGGTGTAGCCCATAGAGGTATCCAGGCACTTGCCGTCCTCAATCGCGGTGATAGACGCGCCATTGCCCAGGTGAGCAACCACAGCGTTAAATTCGCTACGCTCAATACCCAAGAAATCAGCGGCAATACCGGTCACGTAATCGTGGGAGGTGCCGTGGAAGCCGTAGCGACGTACACCGTAGTCAGTGTAGAAGTTCTCGGGCACAGCGTAACGGAAAACGTGCTCGGGCATAGTCGCGTGGAAGGCGGTATCGAACACTGCAACCTGCGGAACACCGGGGTAGGTTGCGGTCGCAGCCTTCAGACCCTGTACGTGTGCGGGATTGTGCAGCGGTGCCAGCGGTGACAGCTCGTCAATCTTTTCGATGACTGATTCGTCGATGATAACCGGCTGTGAGAAGACGTCGCCGCCGTGTACAATACGATGGCCGATAGCGTCGATGGTCTTGCCGTGTAGGGGCTCTTCAAGATCCTTAGCCATCAGCTCAAGAGCCGCAGTGTGGTTAGGAATCTTAGTACCGATGTTCTCAATTAGACCCTTGGCAATCACCTGAGCATCTTCGGTAGCGCCTTCAGTGTCGCGCACCTGGTACTTCACAGATGAAGAACCGCAGTTAATAACGAGTACGAGCATAAAAATAACTCCTTGTATTGGTATGAAAAATAGAAAAGTTGTTGGCTGTAAGGACGCTTGTTCGTGAGACCTCTGGCGTGCAGGCAAAGCGAAAAGGTTAGCTTGCCGACGCTGTGCTTGCTGGGCGCAGCGGGTCTGAGTTAGCGCAAGACGTAAGAGCTGTGCTCAGTAGTTCCGATGCGAAGCACTCCTTGTAAAACATTGCACCCAGGGGCGACCATCTTACAAAGTCTGCGCTTGTATAGCAGTAATCGCGACGGTGTTGATGATGTCTTCTACGGTGCAACCGCGTGAGAGGTCGTTGACGGGCTTGTTGAGACCCTGCAGAACCGGGCCCACCGCAACGGCACCTGAGGTTTGCTGAACGGCCTTGTAGGTGTTGTTGCCGGTGTTGAGGTCGGGGAAGATGAAGACGGTTGCCTTGCCCGCAACTTCTGAATCCGGCAGTTTGGAGGCTGCGATTGATGCGTTGGATGCGGCGTCGAACTGGATGGGTCCTTCGAAGGGGAAGTCGGGGTTTGATGCCTTGAGGGCTTCGACGCCTTCGATGACGAGTTCAACGTCTGCACCTGAACCTGAGGTTCCGGTGGAGTAGGAGAGCATGGCGACCTTGGGGTCTACGCCGAACTGGCGGGCAGTTTCGGCGGAGGCTTTGGCGATGTCGGCGAGCTGTTCACCGCTGGGGTTGGGGTTCACGGCGCAGTCACCGAAGACTAGCACGCGGTCTTTCATGAGCATCAAGAAGACGGAGGAGACGATGTTGACGCCTTCGCGGGTCTTGACGAATTCCAGTGAGGGGCGAATAGTGTTGGCGGTGGTGTTGACCGCACCTGAGACCATGCCGTCAACGATGCCCTTTTTCACCATCATGGTGCCGAAGTATGAGGGGTCGGTCATCTTCTCGCGTGCCTGTTCGAGGGTGACGCCCTTCTTGGCGCGCAGCTCAGCGTAGGTGGCTGCGAAGTCTTCGGAGTATTCGTTGTTGTCGATATCGATGATGCAAACACCCTTGTCGCCTTCGTTCTTTGCAACGGGAAGGTTGATGCCTTCTTTCTGGGTGATTTCAGCGATTTTCTCGGGGTTGCCGATGAGTACGAGGTCGCAGAAGTCGCGTGCGATGATTATTTCGGACGCGCGCAGGATGCGGGGGTCGTAGCCTTCGGGCAGTACAACGGAGCGGCGGTTGGAGCGTGCCTTTTCGATGAGCCCGTGCAAGAAGCGCAGCGGGGTCATGGTGACGGGGCGGTCTAGGTCGAGGCGTTCGAGTAGTTCCTGGTCATCAACGTTGTTTGACCATGCACCGAGTGCGGCTGCTACCTTGCGGGGCTGACCGTTGGAGAGCGCGCCGTGTACGCTTGCGACCGCGCGTCCTGCTTTGAAGGTGTCTAGGTCGGTGTTGAAGACGGGGAAGGGTGAGCGTTCAACCAGTGAGCTCAGTGCTGAACCGGGGGCTAGGGTTTCGTCGAAGCCGCCGGTGAGCAGCATGCCTGAGGGGGCGGGGAAGCTGGGGGCGAGTGCTGAGGCTAGGGTTGCTACCATGACGTCTGAGCGGTCGCCGGGAACGATGACGAAGTCGCCGTCGTTCATTTGTGACAGGAAGTTCGAGACGGTCATCGCCGCGATCTTGATGTCGTGGATGTCGCGGTTGAGCATGGTTTCGTCCATGTCAGAGGCATCAAGTTCGAGCGCCTTGACGACTTCGCGGACGGAGGGAAGCGCCAGCTCGGGCAGTTCGGGGATCGCATAGACCGGGCGGTTGTGAACGCCACGGTGGGCATTGGTTTTGATGTCATCTACGAGTTCGGGATCGCAGCGGTTGACGATGATTGCCAGAACATCAACTTTGGCTTCGTTCAGTTCGGTGCGGGCAACGTCTACGGCATTGATAGCGTCGGCAGTGTTTGAGCTTTGAGCGCCGATGACAGCGATGACGGGTACACCGAGGTCGCGGGAGAGCTGCGCGTTGAGGTCGAACTCTGACGTTGCGGCGTTGTGCGCCATCAGGTCGGTACCATCAACGATGATTGCGTCGCACTCTTCAGCCATCTCGGAGTAGATAGAAACCGCGGTGGAGGAAATTTCTTCGTAGTTACCTTCAGCCAGCAGTTCACGGCAGCGTTCGAGTGAGATGCCGCCGCGTGCTACAGAAATAGTTGATTCGCTGCGTGAGGTGAGCAACTTGACCATGGGATCATCGGCTTCGGTGACGCCGTTGAAGACGGGGCGGAAGAAACCGATTTTGTTAGCTCGCTTGAGCAGTGAGGTGGAAAGACCCAGTGCAATCAGGGACTTGCCTGAGAGCGGGGTCATAGCTGAAAGGTAAATGCCGGTGGCCATGTATCTAAAACATCCTCTAGCGGTTGTGCTATACCGCTCTGTGCGGTATAGCGTGTGTTGCTCTCGCACCTCATGAAGATTGTTTTAACCGTGGGGGCGCGAAAGCCCTGTGTTCTTCTCTTAATGCTACTGAGTCTGGTGAGTGGGTGTAAATCGAAAGGGCTGAGTTGAATATGGCGTTGGGCACGCTTGCAGGCGTAGGGTAGGGAGTATGATTACGTATGACCTGGTTTCCCGTCGTGTGTTCATTTCTAGTGTGGGTGCTTTTGCCACTGCGGCAACGCTGTCAGCTTGTGGTGGTTCGGGCAGCTCCTCAGCCCAACCTAGCCAGGGTTCTGCGACGATCTCGGCGACTGCGTCCGCTAATCGTAGACCATTGCCAGTACCGCCGATTCTCGAACCTACACTTGAGGGCACCACGAAGGTTTTTGCCCTGGACGCGCGTACCGGCGAAAGCGAGATGAAGCCGGGTGTGCAGACCCCCACCTGGGGTTATAACGGGGCGTTGCTGGGCCCCACTCTTCGCATGGCTAACGGTGATAACGTGCGTATTGATGTGAAGAATTCTTTGCCTGAAACAACAACCGTTCACTGGCACGGTATGCACGTACCGGGCATCGCGGACGGCGGCCCCCACCAGCCCATCGAACCGGGTACATCGTGGAGCGCGTCCTGGCAGGTACGACAGAACGCCTCGACTCTCTGGTACCACCCTCACCCCCACGGGGAAACTTCCCGCCATGCCTACCGCGGGTTAGCGGGTCTTTTCATTATTGATGATGAATCCACCGGTACTTTGGGGCTACCCGAGGAGTACGGGGTGGATGATATTCCCCTAGTCATTCAAGACCGCCGTTTCAACGATGATGGAACTCTCGATGAAACTGACCTGCCTGACCTCGGTCTGCTGGGTGATACCACTATGCTCAACGGCATCACCAACCCTCATTTTGAGGCAACCACCTCACGGGTGCGTTTTCGTGTGCTCAACGGCTCTGTCATGCGCCTGTACAATCTCGCGTTTTCAGATGATCGCGAGTTCAGTCTGATCGGGTCTGATGGCGGTCTGCTGCATACGGCAAAAACCGTCAAGAACCTATACATTAGCCCCGGCGAGCGAGCGGAAATTCTCGTAGAATTCGCACCCGGCGACGAGATCACTCTGAAAGCTGTGCCCTTCACCGACCGGTTGGGTTTGAGCGAGGGTAGCCAGCCTGAGTTCGGCATCTTCGATTCCTTTGAGCTACTGACCCTTAGCGGCCCTGCCAGCGCCAGCGACGCGGGGCAGGTCGCGTCCACCCTCAACCAGAAGGTAGCGACCTTACCCGAGACCAGCGAGCACACCACCGAACGCAGCTTTAGCCTCACCGGCTTTCAAATCAACGGTGAGCTCATGGACGCAGAACGCATCGACTTCACCGCCCACCCCAACGAATGGGAAATCTGGACCATCACCAACAACGACAGCTGGATTCACAACTTCCACATTCACAACACCCAGTTTCGGGTGCTCTCCTATGAAGACACTTTCTACCGCGACTACAACCAGGACGCGCTACTCACCGACGGCTGGAAAGACACCGTGCTACTACCGCCGGGCGTCGAGGTGAAACTGGCGGTACGTTTCACTGATTACACCTCTACCGCCTGGCCCTACATGTACCACTGCCACCTGCTCTTCCACGAAGATCAGGGCATGATGGGGCAGTTCATGGTGGTCGAACCCGGGCAAGAACCCGATGCCGTGATTGGCAACGGTGTCACCCACGAAGCCTCACACTCTCACTAGTTCTACACCCCTTGGAGAAAACCATGTTGTTCGCTTTTTCAGTAGCACCTATGACTACCGGTGAAGACGGCTCAGTACACGATGCGGTGGCTGCCGCGGTAAAGATTGTGCGCGAATCGGGCTTGGCACACGAGACCACTTCAATGTTCACCACCATTGAAGGCGACTGGGATCAGTGTATGGACGTCATCAAACGCGCCACCGAAGCAGTCAGCGCTTACGGTAACCGCGTGTCATTGGTGATTAAAGCTGATATTCGTCCCGGTCACGACTCCGGCGAAATCACCGGCAAGGTTCAGCGTCTAGAGCAGGCTATCGCTGATTCTGTGGGTTGAGATGCCCTAAAGCAAGAAACCGCCGACTGCCTGATACGCGGATGTAGCCTGGATTAGATTCAGATAGGCTGTCGTGCCTTGTGGCAGGGAGCTTCGCCGGATTGAGCAATCACCGGAATAGACAGGGCGACCGACTCCTACAGCGCGTGTTCACTTCACATTCTTTGTGTAAGAGATATGTCTAACCGGCGTGTCTATGACCTACACATCAACAACACCGCCAGATCACAAGGCGTATGCCGTCCGTTCGAGAGATTAGAGCCTCTCGCCATCTCTGCGAAGAGCGAGCCGTTTGTGTTTCTTATGCTTCGCCAATCGACCGACCGAGCCGACCGACCGGCCTGTGTCAATTGCTGATGCCCCTTGTGCTTTTCATTCAAATACCTTTGTGTATTTTGTTTGGAAAGTACAAGGGCATCCGTTTCTCTCCCTCCCTCATCTCTCTCCCAGCCTGAGCTGTGAGGCTGAGTCTTGGAGCAGAAGGAGAGAAGCAAAGATAAAAAGAGTCTGAGCGATAGCGAAGCCCGCTTAAGCAGACTTAAGATAAAAAGTTCTTAGATCATAGAACTTAAGTGAGGGAGTTGTGAGGGCGAGACCAGAGTTATCTCCTGCGCGTAAGAGAAGAAAGGCTTATGCTCGTAAGAAAGAGGAGGAGCGGTGGGTTAAGGCAGCAGGTGAGGTGCAGACCGTCTACCGGTGTATCTGCGATAAGAATCCTGATGCATGTAAGGCAGAAGAACATAAAGGAGATTGAACTCAGCATTCGAGGACAGTCGATTTTGTTAGAAATCGTTACCTAAGTAAGGTCGATTTCCCTCAAACCAATTGATAGCCTTAAGGTGTTCTAAACTACAGCGAGATAGATGTTTTATCTGCTCTAAGTAGCTTGAAGGAGAATAAAATTAAAAACCTCGGTAAGTCGATTGCAGGTCGCGTATCAGTAGCTCTGATTCTGGGTGCATCTGGTTTCGCTAATGACTCTGCCTATGCATATTCTCAGAAGCAGTGGACCGATTGCAGCGGGTGCCGCAATTCTGGGGTCAGCGTTCTTCGCCGACCTTGCCGTAAAAATTGTCGGAGCCGGTGTAGAAGGGCGTGGAATCGCGTTTTACGCAGATTGGGGTATACCACCGCTGAAAGCAAAAATTGAATAAATATCTGAGGTGATTAAAATGGTCGACACTAGATATATACCGGTATCTGAATTATTTTTCGCACTTTATTCTTGCTTTTATTTTTCATCTTCGCATGATTCAGCGGTTTATAATGTTGCCAGTATTTTAATTCTTTGTGGAAGTGTTGTCTACTCTGCATATCGTGCAAATAAGAACTACGTAAACCCTGCGGCATCCTTCATAAAATCCGTATTGTTTATGTTAGCTGTGGTATTTATTCAGGTGGTTTGGCATAGTTCGTTGGCTCAGCTAATAGTTGTGCTTATGAGCGCTTTGTACGCTTGTATCTTTTATAAGCAACAACGAGATGAAGCAAAGATGGAATCTTAGAGAGTAGAATATTAGCCTTTTAGGTTTCTACGGAGAGGTACTGGTAAGCTTCAGTACCTCCCCGGGAGTGTAACAACCCCAACGGTTGCGCACTGTTCTAGGCTCCGCGGAACATTCGGTGTATCTGCCCGCCCTCCCAGGCACCGGAAGTCGCGATGACTTCACCATCTGAGATAAAGCCTCGGGCAGTATAGAAGCCCTTGGCACGTTCGTTATTGGCGATGACCCACAAGTAGACATCGGAATCTTCAGGGTAAATAACAGCATTAAAAAGGGCCGCTCCCAACCCGGTGCCGTGGGTGCGCGCCAGCGTGTACAGATGGGTGAGCTGCCGGGCGTCCGGGGACACCGGAGTAACGCCGGTATGCTCCTCCCAAGCATGCGCGCCCACCCCAGAGAGAGCAAAACCAACCGGGGCACCCCAATCAATCTGAGCACCAATCACGCAAGAAAGCCCGCCGGAGGGCGTCCACCCCGGAGTCTCATAAGCAAAGAAAGCTCGCGCAGCCGGGTCTGCGATATTCGTGGCGAATTCTTTGAGCCAGCTATCACGCTGGGCTTCTTGCCGTTCCGCAAAATCTGGATGAAGAAGCTGCGGATAGGTTTCAGCCAAGCACCTGAGCTGCAGATCAACATATTTATTGGCGTCCCCGACCTCAACCGGAGCCAACACATACCTGCCATCAACAACAAAACCCATGAGCGTTCCTTGAACTTTTACCTAGCTCAACAGCCTATAGCGTAGGCTTATTCCGTGGCTAAACGACGTAAAAAACAAGAACCCCTCATGACCGAACCCGCCGGGCTCGTTGAAGGCAAATACAAGATTGATACCGGCATCGCCGAACTCATCGAAGATGACTACACCCCCAACGGGTGGGTGCTTGAAATCAACGGCATGGAATCCTCCCACATCGTTATAGGACGCCCACGCGAACTCGACTTTGAGTACATGCGCTGGCTTGCCGCCGTCATCGAACCCTACATCCAAGCCCACCTCGATGCCGAGAAACTACGCATCACCCACCTCGGCGGCGGTGCCTGCTCGATGGCACGCTACCTTGCCGATGCTTACCCCAAATCCCGCAACACCGTAGTTGAACTTGACGGAAAACTCGCCGAATACGTGCGCGAATGGTTCGAACTACCCAAAGCACCTCTGGTGAAGATTCGTGTGGGCGAGGCACGCGCCGTCACCGAAAGTTTCACCCCAGCCTCCCGCGACATCATCATTCGCGACGTCTTTTCGGGCTACATCACCCCCGAACCACTGACCACCCTGGAATTCACCCAGATTGCCGCGCACTCGCTGGCAGAAAATGGACTCTACATCATTAACTGCGGCGATACCCGCGACTTAATAGGCGCTCGCGCTGAGGCGGCAGCTATCGCTGAGGTGTTCCCCTACACATGCGCGGTTGCTGACCCTGCCATGCTCAAAGGCCGCCGCCGCGGCAACATTATTCTTGCGGGTTCTTTCTCACCGCTACCACTGGAAGGTGAGGTGGCGACAGTCGCGATTTCTAAGCGGTTGCTGGGTGGTGGCGTCCCTGCCCAATACAAGGACGATGCGTGGACGCGCGACTTCGCCCGCTCCGGCAAGCCCCGCCGCGACCCAGCAGTGGTTGAAGCAGCCGTCCCCACCGTCCAGAGTGCAATTTAAGACAGGGTTTCGCCTAAAACCTGTACTTTTTGCATTCTCGACGGGTAGGGTTGCCTTACTCCACGTTCCCATCTATGTAGAACCATGCCCCGCCCTCGCGTACAAAGCGGGAACTCTCACTCTGCACCCCTTTTACTTTTTGCTTATCTGGCACAGCGGGCAGTGAGCGATAAAACGCGGCGAAACGTACTGTTCCGGTGGAGTCGAAGACCCCACCGCGCGCGTCCTGAATATCTAGGCGGTACCAGCGTAAGGTTTCATCGAGTTCTAAGGACGCCGGACGAGTGCTGGGGTGCCAGGTTGCAAGCAGGTAGTCTGTAGCGCCCACGGCGAAGGCAGTGAAGCGTGAACGCATGAGAGCCTCAGGCGTGGGGGCAGTGAGGGCGCCGGTTTCAGCGAATGTACTGTGAAAGCACGCGCAGCAGTTGCCGTAGGTTTCGCCCGTTCCGCAGGGGCAGCGAGTGTCTGTGTTCATGATGCTCTATTTTAAAAACGTCTTGTCGGATTTTATGGCGTTTTGAGAATAAAACGTCATAAAATCCGACAAGACGTGGGACGCGGGCTAGGGGTGCCTACTGCGACACTGAGCCTCTGCCCATCCTTTTGCGCAAGTTGCCTGGGAAGGTGATGGGTCACGAAAGATCCCGGAGAGGTTTTAAAGATTTAGCATTTTTTCAAGGTTGGTAATCTCAATATCATAAGGAAACTGGTATCTTTTTTCTACTTCTATGATGTCAGGAATAGTGGAGTGTTTTTCCATTTTTTCTGTATCAAGGTTGAATCGGTAAATATCAGCGTCTTGTCCTTTGTGAAATTTTATCTGAAATAAGTATTTATCATGAAACTCAAGGAACCCTGGGCTTGTTTTGGTGTCGTAATCAGCTAGATGGAACACCGTGGTGCTATGGGCGGTTTTAAGGTCTGTTTTAATAACATCACCACTGCCGGAAATCCACCACAATGAATTATTGTAGGAGTATGCACTACTGAGTTGTGAGTGCCACATCTCATCGTTAATGCGAGTTGACCAGTCGCCGCTCACCTCTTTTTCTGTAAATTCCCCAGTTTTAGTATTATAAGAAATCAGTGATGACCCGCTGAAGTCTTTTGGCCCTCCACCTATGGTATCTGTTATTTCTGGTTTGAAATTATCAACAAAGTAGTAGAGAGTATTTCCTTCGCAAATTGTTGGAACTGACTGGGAGTTGAATTTCTGATAGTTGAAAGAGCCTTGGGGATCTGGTGAAAAGTCTGGGTAGAGCGAGAGAAACTGGGCGGGTGAATTGGCAGGGCCGTAGCCGCTGTTGAAGGAGGTGTCATAGGGGCTTGTCCTGCCCCAAACGCTCCCATCTTCACACTGAGTCGCCCCAACAATATGGTGTCCGATAGTGTGTGAGGTTCTTTGGCCATTGTGATTAATGATGACGTCCCAGCGGTAGCCATGGGTGCTACTTTCAGATAGTGGTTCTTCGTTATCAAGCAGTTCTCCGTTTTCTTGAGTCACTCCGACATTACTTAGCGCAATAGAGCCAGGCATATCGTGACGTAGGGGGAAGCTCAAGGGGATTCTTGGGGTTTCATGGTCTGGGTGGGCAGCGACAGTAGTTCCTTCTGGGGTTAAAACGTAGTCATTTTCGTAGTCGTAATAGTGCAGGTTAACTCCGTCAAAATTAAAACTTGCTTTTTCGAGGCCGCCGGTAGCAATATCACTCCATGATTTTGACTGTGGGTTGTAAAAAAGGATGCTGCCACCAGGGTTGTTATTAACTCCGCCAGCACCGTGATAGTCGGTTGCCATTGATAGGGCAAAAGCACTATTTTTTAGTTGTTCCTCAGGTTTTTCATTGCTGATCTGTATATTCCCAGGGGCACATGCAGTGAGTGCTGAAACTAGGACTATGGCGGTGTAAAAGGCACGGGGGTTTTTCATGAGGTTATCTCTTCGTGATTGTTGCATAAGTGGGAAAATCCCTGCTCACGCTGGTTCAGTTACAGGCGGATTTCATACCATGTTGTCCATGATGAGTTTGCAATATCGCTTGGATACACGCCTGGACCTCCATTGGCGTCAAGGTCAACGTTTGGATCATTTGATTTATAAGCAGCCCATACAAGCTGGGAACAATTGTATTTAGACGCATTAATTTTCTTATTGTTAAAAAATACGCCATTGTAAGGTTTTCCTACTTGTTGCAGGGCAAAATTAGCTGCTTTGATTTTATTGGGGCTCTGCTTATCCCAACCCACATAGTATTTATGAGCTGGGGCAGGCACAACTCGATCTCCTGCATAGGTTCTTACAACTCCTTTCGAGAATCCAGCAGCCTCAACATAGTGGCTTAGAGTATAATAAATTCCATTGTGTCCGTGTCTGATGCCAAAACTGCTATTGGAAGAGTAGAAAATGTCTCCAATGTAACGTGCTTTTCCAAAGAAGTTGTGCGCCCTCCCCTGCTTGCAACCTCAGCGTTTTGATTTGCAGTGGTGCGCGATTCATGTTCCATGCTGGAAGCATAGAATTGGTAATCTTGAACTGCTTGGGCAGCAGCCTGCTCAACTGAGATGCCTTCTTGTTGAGACAGATTCTTTAGGTCATCTATTACTTCGGTGCGTACTGTGTAATCATTAGTTTTTGCACCAACTGATGTTACAAGGTAATTAATATTCTGCTCGTAATCACTTTGAGCAAATACTGGTGAAACAGCGCCAAAAGTAAGAAAAATTGTTGCAACTGCAGTAGTGGTTAATTTCAGGAACTTCATATTTTTCCTAACTTTAAGTATGAGGCCGATCAAAAAACTCTTAGATAGTTCTGGGTGAGGTAACGGCGAACTAACTTTCTCGTAGGGTTCGCTAGAAATAACTAGGCAATTTATGTCAGACCTAGTCATTTTGCCTTTGCTGTGTTCCTCCGCCGTCAGAATTTTGAATAATCCTCTATTTAGTCATGGGAATTACCGGAAAATTAAATTTTCCGTGTGCTTTCAATCTAAACCTTCTGGTGCTTGTTCTGAAGATTTTGCTTGGAAGAGGGTACTTAAGTACTTTTGCCTTGATGATCAGCCTGGCAGAGGGGGAGTCTGCTATTCTCAATAGCAACAGATTCACTTCGTCCTGTCCATAAGAAGATACGTGTGCAGAGCATCAGCCTAACCTTCAAGCAACTAGCTTTCATTCCGGCACCACGCAGCATCAGGGTTGTTGCGCTCTGCGGTGCGTTTGCTCTGTGCTTCCTAGAAATCGCGTTTCATATCGATTACCTCTTGACCCCTTACGGCATGCAGGCTTTGGTTCTGGTTAGTCATTTTGCAGTTTGGGGGCTTCTTTTCTACAGGGGCAGTAGACTTTCTATACTGGTGTACTGGTCAGCTCTTCTTTTTGGCTCACTTGTTTTTGCTACCTACTCTGACTATTATTTTCTTTTCTCGCTTGCGGTCTTTCCTGCGGCGGTAGCTTTCAGCTCTGCTCGTAGCAACCTTGTGAATTTCTGTATTTTTTGTGTTGCACTTGTGGACGACGTCCAAGGCGCCAGCATTTTCAACGCCGTTGCTTTCGTATTGGTTAGTCTTTCCGTCTTTTTCTTCTTCCCGCTTGCTCTCAGGATTCATTGGGAACGCAGACTGCACGAAACTAAAGAGCGTGAAGTGTTTCAGTCTCTGACTGAAGAGAGTAATAAGGAATTAGCTAGAGAACTTCATGATGGGCTCGCGCGACATATTAGTTCCCTTACCTTGCAAGCAAATAAAGCTCTTGCCACCCAAGATATTGATGGTAAGAATGAGCTCTTGATAATGATGAGCAAACAGTCACGCGATGCCTTAGACGATTTACGGCGGATTATGCGTGTGTTGCGTAAAGAGCAAGATTTGGTGCCACGGTCTAATCTGACGGGTACTAGCATGAACCTCAACCACTTCCTGAATCAGAGGGTGGAAGACCTCCACGAAGAGGGGTTTACTATGCAGGTGCAAATAAATGACCTTGATTCAGTGCCGACCAGTCTTATTCCCACAGTGCAACGCATTATTAATGAACTATTTTTTAATATTAAAAAACACGCTGATCAGTTAGAAACTATTACCTTTTCAGCAATAGTTGAGGGGAAAATTTTAAGTATTAGTACCAGTAATCGAACTCGTAGTGTTCTGGGTGTTCCGGGTACACAGTATGGTCTGGCTGGAATTGCTGAGAGAATAGAGGTTCTTGGCGGTACTATCGACGCGAGCCGTAACCATTCTATGTGGAGAGTTCAGATTTCTCTCCCACTTTAGGACGTCCAGTGAAAAAGAAAATCACAGTAGTTGTTGTTGATGATGTACCCGAAGCGCTAGATGCTCTTGCTTTCTATATCACTTGTTACTCTGAGACTCTAGAACTTGTGGGTCAAGCTACTAATGGTATGGAGGCGGTAGAGCTCATTCGTGAGCTGCGTCCTGATGTTGTGCTTATGGATCTTCAGATGCCCGTGATGGATGGGATCCAGGCGAGCAAAATAATCCTTTGTGAGATTCCATCGACAAAAATTATTGCTGTGAGCACTTTCCATTCAGATGATTATGTGGTGCCAGCTTTGCAGGCAGGAGTACACGGCTATCTCCTTAAAGACTCTCTGCCTGATGAGGTCTATAACGCTATTATTTCTGCCGGACGTGGTCGTTCAACTGTTGATGCTAGGGCAATGCATAACCTTGTGTCTTCTCTGCCGCAGCCTCAGGCAGCGCCTGGGCAAGTGTGGAGTTCGCTCAGTAGTACTGAGCAGAGAATTACTGCTGCGCTCTGTAACGGAATGAGTAACCGTGAAATTGCCCGATATACCGGTTATGCGGAGTCAACAGTGAAGAACACATTGGTGCGTGTGATGGAAAAACTGGGGGTAAATAGCCGACTGCAAATTGCAGTTGAGGCGGGCAAGCACCGCTTTCCTGTTCGAGAGCTTTAGTTATAAGCGGTGGTTGTTCAGGGAAAGAAGAACAAAATTGGGCGATTTCTGTTCTTTGACAGTCAGCGAAAGAACAGAAATTGCCCAATGGTGGGGGTGAGGTTTAGAAAACCCTAGCCGTGCATCCAGCCTTCAATGACGCCCATGCCGAAGAAGATTAGGAAGGCGAGCGATACAACGTACATGATGGGGTGTACGTCTTTGCCTCGACCCTGAATTACGCGGATGAAGGTGTAAGCAACGAAGCCCGCACCAATGCCGTCTGCAATGGAGTAGGTGAAGGGCATCATAATGATGGTCAAGAAGGCAGGAATGCCCAAGCCCCAGTCAGCCCAATCAATGTGGATTGCCTGGCGAACCATCAAGAAACCAACTACTACCAGCGCCGGTGCAACCGCCTCGAAGGGCACAATGTTTACCAGCGGTGAGATAAAAACAGCTAGCAGAAAAAGCACACCGGTGACGATGTTGGCGAAGCCAGTGCGGGCACCTTCACCGATGCCGGTTGCTGATTCTACGAAGATCTGGTGGGCTGAGCTTGATGAGCCACCACCTGCGATAGAGCCTGCTGCGTCAATCAGTAGGACGCGGTCGATGTTCTCGATTTTGCCGTCGGTGTCGATGGTGCCGGCCTCGCTTGCCAGACCCACAGAGGTGCCCATGACGTCGAAGAAGACTGCCAGCAGAATAGCGAACATGAGCATGGTTGCGCCCAGAGCGCCGAGTGCGCTGCCCGCGAAGGCACCGGTCATATCAACTGCACCAATCAGTGACAGGTCGGGGGTGCCTACCCACTGGGTGGGAATAGCGGGGATCATCAGTGACCAGCCGGTAGCTGAGTCTAGGGAAGAACCTGAGGGTGAAACCTTTTCAAGAATGATCGCCAGAACCGTTGAGGTAACCACGCCAATGAGGATTGCACCGCGCACGTTGCGAATAAAGAGTGCAATGGTCAAAAACAGGCCGAAAAGGAAGACGAAGATCGGCCAGCCTTGCAGGTGACCACCGGCGCCGAAAGAAACGGGGACGGTGGTGCCCGCTGCGTCCGGCATGCGGCGTACGATGCCCGCATTAACCAGACCAATCAGAGCGATGAACAAGCCGATGCCCACCACAATCGCGGTTTTCAGCGACTCGGGAACAGCCTGAAATACTGCGCGGCGGAAGCCGGTGAGTACCAGAATCGCCATGACGATACCTGCCCAGACTACCAGACCCATAATTTGCGGCCAGGTGAGGTTGGGGGTGGTTGCAATGGTGGAGGCAAGCAGGGCGTTAACTCCCAGACCTGCTGCCATGGCGAAGGGCTGCTTTGCCCACAGACCCATGATGATGGTGAGGATGCCGGCAATCAGGGCGGTTGCTGCTGCAACGCGTTCTACGCCGAGGGTGTTGCCTGCCGTGTCGGGGCCAAGACCCAGAATCAGCGGGTTAAGTACCACAATGTAAGCCATCGCGAAGAAGGTGGCGAGACCGCCACGGAATTCGGTGGCGAGGGTTGAACCACGTTCGGTGATCTTAAAGTAGCGATCCAAGCCGTTCTTCGGCTGTGGCGCTGAAGCGGAAGCATGAGCCGCGGTGTTCTCAGAAGACATTCGTGAAAATCCGTAGATACTCGTGGGGTGTGTGCGCCCCAAAATGAAAAGAGCGTCCCGCTGCGTGCATCTTTACCCCAGTGATTGAGGGCCCGGCGGCACACAGTTGACGCTCAGAAATGACGTATCAATATTACGGGGCGTGAGCACTGCACCCCACCGTTTGGGCGGGGGTGCGGGGTGTGTTTGTTCTTACGGACGCGCGGGTTCGGTGTTGATGCGCGCCCGGTTCTCTAAGGTTTACCTAACTTTTCATTTCAGTAGGTGAACATCGCTATATTTTGGGCAGGCGTAGCGGTAGGCTCACTGGTGGGTTGATAAGCAATCATTGAAAGATAAAAAAGTAGAGAGGCTCTGTGATATGAGCGAAAGCTCCGAGCATATTTCTGGCTCCGCTGATGTGGTTGGTCTTGACTCGGCTAGGTACCCCGGTGTTGATGAGATGGATTTCGTGAGTGAAACCATTGTTGATACTGACCGTCCTGAGCGTTACGCCAAGCAGTTGGCGTCGCATTTTGGTCATAAGATTCCGTGCAATGAGATTGAGCATGGGCACCGCCTGATTTTTAACCGTGAGGGCATATTTGGTGGATATGCCGATATCGTTGTTGAGCCAATTGACGGTGTTAATCATCTCAAGCTTGTAATTTACGCACCTGATGCTGCTAAGCGTGAAAATCTTGCCGGCGTGGTGGGCAGGCACCTAGAGCGCTTTGGTGAAAAAGACAGCATTGAAGTGTACTGGGATTTCTAGGCTTCACGGCTTAGACACTGATGTGGGCAGTTACTGTCGCGGTGGGTAGTTCAGCTGCCTGTTTGCGTGGGTAATTGCCCGCTGTCGTAGGGTGCTGAGTGGGCACGTCCGCCCGTTTTTTGGGTTTTGTCTCACTTATGCCTTGGAATCGCGGGGTATGCTTGCTCCCGGTGGCGTGGGCACAAGTAGACTGGTGGGAATACGTAATTACATAAATAATTCGCGCCCTTGTCAGGGGGCTTGAAAGGATTTACTGTGTCTGAAGCTTTGCGCCCCTTGCGCGTTGCGGTTATTGGTGGCGGTCCGGCTGGTATTTACACCGCCGATATTCTCACCAAGTCTGAAGAGGTTCGCTCGGGTGAGGTGGAGGTTTCCATTGATATCTTTGACCGTTACCCTGCGCCTTTTGGTTTGATTCGTTACGGTGTTGCCCCTGACCATCCCCGCATTAAGGGCATCATTACCGCTCTGCACAAGGTGCTTGATCGCGGCGATATTCGCTTCTTCGGCAATGTTGATTACGGTACTGATCTGAACCTGGCTGAGTTGCGCGAACACTACGACGCAATTATCTTCGCTACCGGTGCTATTAAGGATGCGTCGCTGGATATTCCCGGCATTGGCCTTGAGGGTTCTTTCGGTGCGTCTGACTTCGTCTCATGGTATGACGGTCACCCCGATTACCCCCGCGAGTGGCCCCTGAACGCCAAGGAAATCGCGGTTATCGGTAACGGTAACGTGGCGCTGGACGTTGCGCGTGTGCTCTCTAAGCACGCCGATGACATGCTGGTGACTGAGATTCCCGATAACGTCTACGAGGGTTTGAAGAGCTCCCCGGTCACTGACGTTCACGTTTTCGGACGTCGCGGCCCGGCGCAGATTAAGTTCACCCCGCTTGAGCTGCGCGAACTTTCGCACTCACGCGACGTTGATATTGTTCTCTACGAAGAGGACTTCGAATTTGATGAGGCGTCGGACGCACTGGTTCAAGAAAACAACCAGGTCAAGACTATGATGAAGACCCTCACCACCTGGCTCACCGACCAGGAAGAGTCAGAGCAGACCGCTTCGCGTCGCTTGCACCTGCACTTCTTGCAGTCACCCGTTGAGGTCTTGGGTGAAGACGGCAAGGTCGTTGGCATCAAGATGGAACGCAACGAACTTGATGGCAAAGGCGGAGTCCGTGGCACCGGCGACTACACCGAGTACCCCATGCAGGCTATCTACCGTGCGGTGGGCTACTTCGGTTCAGAGCTGCCCGAGGTTCCCTTCGACGAGCGTCGCGGCATCATCAGCAACAACGAAGGTCGCGTCACCGATGAAAATGGTGAGCACATTCCCGGTCTCTACGCATCAGGTTGGATTAAGCGCGGCCCTGTAGGTCTCATCGGTCACACCAAGGGTGATGCGCTCGAAACCATTACCCACCTGCTAGAGGACCGCGAAAACCTCTACACCGCCACCGAACCCAACGCCGACGCCCTCACCGACTACCTCGATTCCAAGGGCATCGAATACACCACCTGGGAAGGCTGGCACAAACTCGACGACCACGAAAAAGCCCTCGGCGCAGCAGCCAAGGACGCCGCGGGGGAGCCGAGAGCCCGCGTTAAGGTAGTAGACCGTGAAGAGATGAAGAAAATCTCACGCGGCTAGATTCTTAGATTTAGCTAGGTTAGTTACCTCTAACCACTCACGCGAAGGGAGCTTTGGGCAGCTTCTGTACAGAAACTGCCCAAAGCTCCCTTTTATGTACCTGCTTAGCCCAGCAGAACTTTTTCGAGGTAGGGGTTTAAGAAGGTGCCGTGTGGGTCGAGTTCTTCGCGTAGTTGGGTGAAAAACTCAAACTCTGGGTAGAGCGTGCTGAGGGACGCGGCACCCTGAGTGTGCAGCTGACCCCAGTGGGGGCGTCCGCCGTGGGCTTTGAAGATGTCTTCGATGAATTTGAAAGTCTCAGTGTAGGGGAAGCGCCAGTATTCGCGTACTGAGATGAAGCCGGTCGGGCGTCCGTAGGCAGGCGAGAGCGGAATATTGTCTGCCGCCGCTGATCGCACCACGAGAGGGTAAGAGAGCGTGAAGGGAGCCTGGGGCAGAACCCCCCGCAGTTCGTCGAGCACACCCTGAATCTGCGTAATATCAAAGGCGTATTCCATGTTATTCTGGCGCACTCGGCGGTTGATGGTGAAAACCTCAGGCGCTAGATCGGCGTAGCGGCGGTTGCCTCGGCCCATAGCGGTTGCTACATGACTGACTTTCTGCGCGGCGGGAACTTTAGTGCCGAGCATCAGTAGCGGTTCAAAAATTCCGTTGTTCACAAGGGTGTCTCTGCCGTGGCGGCGCAGGCGGCTCAGCTGGGCGTAGTGGGGTTCAAAGCCTTCGGGCAGCAGTTGCAGGTGCGTGAGACGGCGGGTGCGTACTTTGTCAGAGCCGGGCATCCAGCTCACTTCGTAGTGGTCAGCGCCTTCGGAGCGTTCAACGAAGCTGGACATGATGGTGTTGTAGGCGTGGCGGCGTTCAGCGGTGTGCAGGCGGAACATTGGCACCACCCTAAAAGTAATGCTGACTAGCACACCCAAAGCGCCCAGACCCACTAGAGCTGCCCTGAAAATCTCGGGGTTGAGATCGTGTGAGCACTCCACCAGATCGCCCTCACTGCTAACCATCACGAAAGACTCTACCTGCGTGGCGATAATGCCATACCTCAGCCCGGTGCCGTGGGTGCCGGTGGTGACCGCGCCTGCCAGGGATTGCTCGCCCAAGCGTCCGAGATTCTCAAAAGCTAAACCGTAGTGGGCGAGTGTTTTATTAGCATCGAGGACGCTGGTGCCCGCCAAAAAAGTTGCGGTCAGTTGGTGTTTATCAATGTCAGTGAGACCCGTCAGAAAATCAAGGCGCATGAGCTGATCGGTGGGCTGGGCAATAGCTGACGATGATTTTGAGTACCCCACCACTTTCAGCTTCTTACCAGCAGTGGACGCGGCCGTCACCGCAGCTTGCACATCGGCAATTGATCGGGGAGTGAGCACCTGATCGGTGGTGAAAGTGTGCTGGTGTCCCCAGGTCGACCAGGTATGTTTTTCGCTCACAATAACTCCTTGAAACTGCGTTTGAGGTGCCTGTAGCAGGTGAACCTTTTCTTGTTTCTATTGTGACATTCTTAGCGCCAGATGAACTGTTGGCAGGGCAAAAACAGGGCAATCGCGGTTCCATAAGGGTTGCTGGGAGTATGCGGGGTATACAATCACAATCCGATAAAAAGGGTTTTGACGGGGGCGCTGTTGTGCTGAAATGGGTTTAAAGAGAAAAGTTTTCGATTAACCGTAAAGCGCGGTGCTGGAAGTGTTATTTGCAGCGCTGCAATGAAAGGGGAATCCCCGATGACTATTTTAACTCGAACCAAGGTCTTGAAGACTGCTGCAGCAGCGGTGGGTGTCGCGTCCGCTCTGACTGCTGGACTCATTGCCCCCGCTCACGCGGTAGAGCCGGTCGAGAACCCGGCAGTCAGCTCGCCTGCTGCAGCCCAGCCAACCGGTAACGCTTACTACCAGCCTTTCGACGGTGGGGTGCATGTAAGGCATGATTTTCTGGGAACCCACACCGTTCGGGGCGGAATTTTCGCGGCATGGCACACCAACCACTCCCTCACCGCCCGCGGTGCCAGCCAAGTCTCTGACCTCATGCCTACCACCAACGAAACCCCTATTGCTGGAGGTTTCCAGCAAGCCTTTGGTCTAGCCAATCAGGGCCGCGGCTACTACTTCTGGAGCGAGGCAACCGGCGCCCACTTCGTTGATCTCGATACCGCAGCCGGTCAGTTTTACATCAAAAACGGCGGCCCCCAAGAACTGGGCTTCCCCACCGGCGAGGTTGTCACCGTTGATGGTGTGAGCGTCCTACCCACACAGTACGGCGCTTTCACCGCCACCTTCAAAGACGGTGCAGCGATCGCCCAGTTCATACCCAACCCGGCGGGTAACTAAGCACGTCATCACCCGGTGCTCAAACGCTGTTCAACTCCACCGAAATATTCAGTCACACCGGGGCGCAGGTGTGTTCTAAGTCAACAAACAGGACTACACTTGAAAGTAGAAAGCCCCCGGTGCTCACGGGTAAAGGCGCTCGCACCGGGCAGAAGTCCTCTTATAGAAGGAGCCCTAGCCATGACCGCTGAATCTCACGAATCCTTTGGCGTACAAGCCGTAAGAAACCGCACTAACGAGGCTGACTTAGCCAATATCTCCGGTGAAATCATCGTTGGTCTTGACGGTTCAGAGCAGAGCTACGGCGGACTTCTATGGGCAGCCCACGAGGCGAAGCTACGCCAGGTGCCCCTGCGTATTGTGACTGCTTACTCCCTGCCAGTATTTACCGGTAGCGGCTTCGACTCAGGCTACACCGTTGTTGATGAAGAAGTACTTGAAGAGGGCGTCGCGCAGATTCTCGATGAAGCCCAGAAGCGCCTTGTCGCTCTCGCCGATGAGGTTGAGCTGCGCACCAGCGTCCAAACCGGCGATGCTTCAGTGATTTTGCTGGAACTCTCTAAGAGAGCTGAGCTGATGGTTGTCGGTTCTCGCTCGCACGGTTCTTTCTTGGGTCGTCTGCTAGGTACGGTTTCTACCTCTCTACCTGCTCACTCGCACTGCCCGACTGTTGCAGTTCCGCAGTCTTACGCTGAGAAAATCGCTGACAACCCCGCGGTTCTCAATGAAAAGCAGCCGGTGGTTGTGGGTTCTGACGGTTCTGATCAGGCGCGTATAGCGATGCTCAAAGCGGCAGAAGAAGCTGAACGCCGCGGTGTGAAGTTGGTGTTGGTTAATGCTTTGGCACCGTACACGGGCGCTCTTAACTGGGTTCCTGCGGCGGTTGATTTCGAAGCTGTATACCGCGAGATTGCTGCTCTGCAGCGCAAAGCTGCCGAATGGATCCGCAGTTACTTTCCCTCTCTTGAGATTGAGTTCAAACTTATCGACGGCTCACCAGCACAGGTTTTGGTTGAAGAGGGTAAGAACGCTTCACTCATGGTGGTGGGCACACGCGGACGCGGCGGCTTGGCGGGTATGGTGCTGGGCTCGACCTCTCAGGGCGTACTGCACCACGCGCATACTCCTCTCATGGTCGTCCCTGAGCTGGAAGATTCCCGCATTGAGAATGCTCCCTCCGCAGATATCACCTGGGGCTAGGGAACGCATATAGACAAAGTTTTCTAAAGCTGAAAACAGCAGGGTAGCGTCGGCGATGTTCTTATGGTGAGTGCATCGGCGGGCTATCCTGCTGTCTTTTAAAAATTTGAGAAATTTTTGGAAGAAATTTATCTGCTCTAAATGTTGGCTTTGGTTAGGGTAAATAGTTTTCTGTGTAAAGTATATTTGCAATTTTTTGTGCTCTGGGTAACCAAAAAGCACCGTTTGGGGTGGGTTTTGGCTATTTTTCGATTTGCGCGGTCTTTTAATCTCCCGTAGAGTATTACTTGTTCGAGCGACGAACCGAAGAAAATAAAGTTCGAAGTTAGCGAATAGGCCCCCATCGTCTAGCGGCCTAGGACGCCGCCCTTTCACGGCGGTAACACGGGTTCAAATCCCGTTGGGGGTACAGTGAATCTTGCGAAAGATTCACGGCCTTATTCAAAACCTCGGTTTTGAATGTTAGGCCCCGTAGCGCAGTTGGTTAGCGCGCCGGCCTGTCACGCCGGAGGTCGCGGGTTCAAGTCCCGTCGGGGTCGCTCCGACCGCGTATTCTTTCGAGAATCGCGGTTGTGGCATATCTAAGCGATGTGCCTGGCTCTGTAGCTCAGTTGGTAGAGCGTGCGACTGAAAATCGTAAGGTCACCGGATCGACGCCGGTCGGAGCCACGAACCTATTCCCCAGGCTTCTACAGTGGGAATAGGTTCTTCCCAATTAACGGGAAAATTTTTCAAGCCCTAGCGGTTACCTTGTATGAGGTGAAGCGCGAGGGCTTTTTCTTTTTAAGTTTTACCTCTTCTGTTCTTGCGATTCTCCTTTAATTGCATGATTCACCCCGTGTGTATGGGCGAATCGTGCATCTAAAGGTGACTTACGGGTTTGCTGCCACTTGAAAGCGTATCGTTTTTCGATATGCTTAACCATATCGAATATCAATATGTTAAGGGCTAAGAAAGGACGTGAGGACGCGTGCCACCGCTTGAAGAGCACCGCATCAGGTGTCACCTGGACGAGCTGCTAGAGCAGCGCTCTATGAGCTTGGTGGAGCTTTCAGACAGGGTGGGCATCTCCGTCGCTAACCTTTCGATCCTTAAAAATAACCGTGCCAAAGCAGTTCGATTTTCAACTCTTACCGCTTTGTGTGAGGTGCTGGGTTGCGCACCGGGTGACCTATTTTCTCTGGAAGGAGAGGCTCATGTTAAAGGTTAAAGATTATTTTGGGTGCAATGCCCAAGAGGCTCAGCCCGCTGAAAACCACTTCTCTCTGCCGCTTGTATATAGCGGTGCGCTTCTAGTGTTTTTTGCTTATCTGGCGCTTCTGCAATGGCCTGCGTCTGGTATTCCCTCAGCCTTGCAACAGTACAACCTGCAACTTGAAGGCGGTACTTACTGGGTTGCTGATAAAGACCTACCTGCTTATGCGAAGGTTCTGGCATGGGTTGCTTTCGCCTGGAAGTTCTTTATCTACATCACGCTTACAGCGCTCATGTACCGGTTGGCACGTACCTTTTACACCAAGGCTGACTTTACTTCTCGCGTCTTCAAGACCCTGAAAGCAGCTCAGCTGACTTTACTCATTGGCATGATCGTTTATTCAATACTGGTGCATTTTGTGGGACGCGCAGTACAGCAGGCAAGCGGGTTAGCTGAATTTACGCAGATACCCACTTTCCTTTCAGACCAGGGTTTGCTGACTTTTCTTTTCTTGGTAGCGCTCTTCTTTATCGAGGGTGCGCTGCACCGTGGGCTGACGCTACAGGAGGACGTGGACGCCACCATCTAGCTTCCTGCTTCCCGCTGCGCGCCCACTGGCGCCGAGATCCTGATTTATCGCTGAGCCGGTTGCGGGGAGAGCCTAGCTCAGCTCCACTACTACGGGAGTATGATCGGACGCACCCGAACCGGCACGTTCGTCCTTATCAATGAACGCACCGCTCACGCGCGCAGCTAATGCGGGAGAGAGTAACTGAAAATCGATGCGCATGCCTTCATCTTTAGCGAAGCGCCCCGCCTGGTAGTCCCAGTAGGTGAAGCCGGGGGCGCGTTCGCGCACCGGATCAACCAGCCCGGTGTCTAAAAACCCGTTAAAGGCATCGCGCTCAGGGGCAGAGATATGTGTGAGTTCGTTGTCTAAAAAGTACTGGACGTCCCACACATCTTCATCGCGTGGTGCCACGTTCCAGTCACCCACTAGGGCAAATTCTGCGGCAGAATCAGCATTAAGCCAGGTTTCAACATTACCGCGCAGAGCATCCAGCCAACGCAGCTTGTAATCCATATGCGGGTCGGTGAGTCCGCGCCCATTGGGCACATAAAGACTCCACACCCGCACCCCACCGCAGGTTGCACCTATAGCGCGGGCCTCCAAAACCTCGTCCTCACCGGGCTTACCGAACACCGGCTGATTCTCGAAGCCGCGCTGAACGTCCTCAAGACCTACGCGCGAGGCAATGGCAACACCGTTCCACTGGCTGAGCCCAAAATGCGCTACCTCGTAGCCCATGAACTCAAAAATCTCTGACGGAAAATTGACGTCCGTACATTTGGTTTCTTGAATGGCGAGCACATCGACGTCACTGCGCTCTAACCATTCTTCAACGCGTTCGGCGCGGGCACGCAGAGAGTTCACATTCCAGGTAGCAATTTTCATGGTTTTAACCCTACCCGAACCGCGAAAACCGATAGTCTGGGTTAAGAAGTCATTGTAGGAGAGGTTGCTATGTCTGAAGAATCGCTAGTACTGGTCGAGGTGCGTGGAGGTCTTGGGGTTATCACCCTCAACCGTCCACGCGCGGTCAACGCCTTGAACTATGAGATGCTGAAAAGTGTTGATGGTGCTCTGACTGATTTCGAGAGTAATGAGGGCGTACACGCTGTGCTGATTCGCGGTGCGGGGGAGCGTGGGTTGTGCGCCGGTGGCGATGTTGTCTCTTTGTACCGCGCTATCGAAGAAGAGAACTTTGCTTTTGCTGAGGATTACTTCCGCGTGGAGTACACCCTCAACCACCGTATAGCTCATTACCCCAAGCCCTACATCGCTTTGATGGACGGGTTGGTGCTCGGCGGCGGTATTGGTGCATCAGCGCACGGTTCGCACCGCATTGTCACCGAGAACACTAAAGCTGGTATGCCCGAAACGGTGATTGGTTTTAGCCCCGATATTGGTGGTTTGAATATTTTGGCGCGCGCTCCTCACCACTTTGGCACGGCGATGGCGCTCACCGGTATTCATGTGGGTGCGGCGGACGCCCTGGCAGTGGGCTTGGCTGACTACTTTATTCCTGTTGAGAGGCTGGATGAACTGCAAGAAGCTCTCACACAGGTAAGTGGTGCCGAGCAGGTTACCCGAACCATTGAGCAGTTCACGCAGGACGCCGGTGCTTCAGCTTTTGAAGAAAATAAGGAGTGGATCGAGGCTGCCTTTAGCAAGGAGAACCCCCAGCAGATTGCGGATACGTTGAAGAAGGCGGCGCAGGGGGAATCAAGCAGTCTTGCTGAGGAGTTATATGCGTCCATTTTGCGTAACAGCCCCACGGGCGTGAAGACTGCCCTGAAAGCCATTCGTCGTGCCGAGGGTCAGAGTTTGGCGCAAACGCTAGAGCAGGATTATTTGACCTCCTGCAATGCTTTGCGTGCTCACGATATGCGCGAGGGAATTCGCGCTCAGGTGGTTGATAAAGACCGCAACCCGGTGTGGGAGCCCGCTTCTTTTGATGAGGTGAGTGACGAGCTGGTGGAGAGCTTCTTTGCACCGCTGAATGAAGATGAAGATTTGAAGTTGTAACTATGGGTGTGGGCAAAAATTGTTGGTTTGTATCTAACAGGCAACAATTTTTGCCCCTTTTTGTTGTGGGAAAGAAAGGGAGGTTATGTACGAGAATATTTTGGTTGAAACCCGCGGGCGCGTAGGAGTTATTACCCTCAATCGCCCCAAGTCGCTGAACGCTTTGAATGAGGCAAGTATGCGTGAGGTTGTCGCTGCTGCTCGGGAGTTTGATTCTTCTACCGAGATTGGCGCAATAGTGTTGGCAGGTAGCGAGAAGGCTTTTGCTGCCGGTGCTGATATTAAGGAGATGGCTCCGCAGAGTGCTACCCAAATGTTTGCCGCTGACTGGTTCGCGCACTGGGAGGGTTTGACGAGCGTGCGGACGCCCGTGGTCGCTGCCGTACGCGGTTATGCCTTGGGCGGTGGGTGTGAGCTGGCGATGATGGCTGATGTGCTGGTGGCTAGTGAGGATACTACGTTCGGTCAGCCCGAGATTAATCTAGGTATCATGCCCGGCATGGGTGGTTCGCAGCGTCTGACCCGCGCTGTCGGTAAGGCTAAGGCGATGGACATGATTTTGACCGGTCGAATGATCGGCGGGTCAGAGGCAGAACGTATTGGTTTGGTTTCCCGTTTGGTAGAGGATGAGCAGGTGCTTTCCACTGCTCTAGAGGTTGCTGAGACCATTGCGGGTAAGTCAAAGCATGCCTCCCAGGTTGCTAAAGAAGCGGTAAACACCGCTTTTGAAACCACACTGGCTCAGGGGCTGCTCTTTGAGCGCCGTGCCTTCCATGCCCTGTTCGCCAGTGAGGATCAGAAAGAGGGCATGGCTGCTTTCGTTGAAAAACGTGAGGCTGACTTCAAACACCGCTAAATTGATGTACCCCGCCTATTACGCAATATTTTCGTCTGCTCTCGTTTTCTCGGTAAAGTAAAGTGCATGACTACTAAGCAGCCAGATGACCTGGCTAATGCGCGTTTATTTCTTGCCGAGGTTGCGGGTGACCTCGATCTTGATGCGCAGATGATTGAGGACGCGATGCCCTACTTGCTGGGTATGACCAAGCACGTGGCGCATCGGGCGGTTCGACCGGCGGCACCTTTGGCAGCGTTTTTGGTGGGGTACGCATCCGCCCTCGCCGCACAAGATACTGACGGTAGCACCCTTGAAACGGTGCGCTCCAAAATCGGTAGCGTCGAGAAAGCACTGGAACAGTGGGTTGAACCTAGGGAGGGTGAAAAGTAACCGTGGGCAGAATTAATATCTCGGTGGCTACCACCAAGGTCACTCGTAACGCTGATGGCTCGTTTAGCTACAACAAGCGCGGCGATGCAGTGACAGCCGAGGAACCCCTAGAAATCAGGCTCAGCGGCACCACCATTACCACCACCATGCGCACCCCCGGTCACGATATTGAGCTGGCGCACGGCTTCTTGCACTCAGAGGGCATGATTCATTCGGCGCAGGACGTCACCAACGCCCGCTACTGCGCCGGAGCTACCGGCCCCGACGGACAAAACACCTATAACGTTCTTGATATCACTCCCATCAGCACAGTACGCGCGCCGGGTCTTGAGAACCTGCGCCTGACGGTCACCAACTCAGCCTGCGGCGTGTGCGGTTCAACGTCTATCGACCAGATTATGCACAAGGCCCACCGCCCGATTGCACCGGTGAAACTAGACCCCGAGACGATTCTTCAACTACCCGAGATTCTGCGCAAAGAACAGAAACAATTTCGGCGCACCGGTGGCATTCACGCGGCGGGCGTTTTTGAGCCGGACGGCACCCTGATTGTCGCCCGCGAAGATATCGGACGCCATAACGCCGCTGACAAGGTCATCGGTCACCTCATGCTTGAGGACTCTCTCGACACCCCCGGACGCATTTTGGTCATGAGCTCGCGCGCATCCTTTGAACTCGTGCAAAAGGCGATTATGGCAGGTTTCTCGGCACTGGTTACCGTCAGCGCAGCCTCCTCACTTGCCGTTGATTTGGCGCGCGAAGCCGGTCTCACCCTCGTCGCTTTTGCCCGTGAAGACCGCTTCAACCTCTACTCCGGTGAACTTGCCGAGGCGTCATAAATGTCCAAAAACTAAGCCTGTCTAGTAATCTTTAAAAGAAGCTCGAAAGATACATCCCACGCCCCACAAACTGTTAGGTATAGAGCTATGAATGCACCTTTAGAATCAAATCTTCCTACTGTCAGCCGGGTTAGCGAAGAAGCTAATGCTTTTGACAACCCCAAAGTAACCCATCGCGAAAAGGCTGCTGCCGGTATTCCTGGCGTTTTGCACGCGATGCAGCACGCTATTCCTGCGCGCGGTCTGCTACCCCTGATTAACATGAACAAGCACGGTGGCGTTGACTGCCCCGGTTGTGCATGGCCTGAGCCTAACCAGAAAGACCTCAACATTGTTGAGTTCTGCGAAAATGGTGCTAAGGCTGTTGCTGAAGAGACCACCCCTGATCGCGCTACCGCCGATTTCTGGGCTGCTCACACTATCAGCGATTTGCAGAACCAGACCGATCACTGGCTGGGCAAGCAGGGTCGTATCACCGAGCCCATGTACTATGATCGCGCATCAGGCGATGAGCACTACCGCCCCATCAGCTGGGAAAAAGCGATTTCACTGATCTCAGAGCAGCTGAAGAAGACCGACCCTAAGAAGGCTGTTTTCTACACTTCAGGACGCGCGTCCAACGAAGCTGCTTACACCTACCAGCTGCTTGCCCGCCGCCTGGGTTCAAACAACCTGCCCGACTGCGGTAACCTCTGCCACGAATCAACCGGTAGCGCACTGTCACAGACCCTGGGGCTGGGCAAGGGCTCTATCACCATGAATGATCTTGAAACCACAGACCTGTACTTCTCGGTGGGTCAGAACCCCGGCACCAACCACCCGCGTTCGCTGACCTCTTTCACCAAGATGAAAGAGAACGGCGGCAAGATGGTAGTGCTGAACCCTATGCCCGAGACCGGTCTGATGGCGTTCAAGGAACCCCAGTCCATTAAGGGTGGCTTGGGTATTGCTGAGAAGTTGGCGGACGAGTACCTGCAGGTTCGTCTTGATGGCGACCGCGCTTTCTTCCAGCAGCTTAACCGCGAACTGATTCGCCGTGACGCTATTGATCACGTATTCATTGAGAAGTTCACCTCTGGTTTTGAAGAGACCGTTGAGCACCTGATGAGCCTCGATGATGCTGAGCTGGAGCGCGGCTCAAACATCTCAGCTGCCAAGGTTTCACAGATTGCTGACATGGTTGAGAAGGCTGGCTCTGTGATTGTTGGTTGGACCCTCGGTGCGACCCAGCACAAGAGTGCCGTTGCAACTTTGCGCGAAATCGTTAACTTCTTGCTACTGACCGGCAACATCGGTAAGCCCGGTGCGGGCACCGCCCCCTTCCGCGGTCACTCCAACGTTCAGGGCAACCGCACCGTGGGCATCTGGGAAAAGATGCCTAAGCGTTTTATGGACGCTCTGCAGGACTACTTCGGTTTCGATGTTCCCCGTGAGTTCGGTTTGGATACCGTTGATTCACTGCGTCAGATGCGCGATGGTGAAAACCAGTTCTTCATGTCTTTGGGCGGTAACCTGGTGCGTGTTGCATCAGATACCAGCGCCTGTGAACGTGCAATGACCCAACAGGAAATGACCGTTCACCTCTCCACCAAGCCCAACGGTTCACACGCTTGGCCCGGTGAGAAGTCCTTGATTCTGCCCGTGCTGGCTCGTACCGATGTTGATATGCAGAAGTCAGGCCCGCAGCAGATTACCGTTGAGAACTCAGCTGGCGTGGTGTCAGCGTCTATCGGTAAGCGCACTGCTAATAAGGATCTGAACCTCAAGTCTGAGGTCGATATCATTTGCTCTATCGGTCGCGAGACCTTCGGGGACGATTTCTGGCAGCCCATGATCGACGATTACAGCGTAATCCGTGACGCGATTGAGGGCACCATTCCCGGTTTTGAGCGCTACAACGAGCGAATGAAGAAGCCTGGTGGTTTCTACCTGCCCAACGGCCCGCGTCAGCGCGTTTTCAATACCTCTGACGGTAAGGCTCACCTGACCGTGAACCAGCCTGCTGTTCTTGAGGTTCCCGAAAACCACTTCTTGATGTCAACCGTTCGCTCGCACGACCAGTTCAACTCAACCATGTACGGTTTGAACGACCGCTACCGTGGTATTCATAACGGTCGTCGCGTTGTCTTTATGCACAAGGACGATATCGCGGCGCAGGGTATGCGTAACGGTGATTTGGTAGACATCGTTTCGGTCTGGGAGGACGGCGAGCGTCGTGCGCCTAACTTCCGCGTGGTGGAGTACGATCACGCCCGCGGTTGCGTCAGCACCTACCTGCCCGAAGCCAACGTTCTGGTTCCTCTTGATTCCACTGCGGACGAGTCAAATACCCCCGTCTATAAGTCAGTTCTGGTTCGCTTGGAACCCCTGGGCAAGAACGCTGCGGACGCCTAAAAGCAAGGTCATTCTCACTGCTAAGTACCGTGTGAGTTAGCCCCAAAACGGCACCTAAAAACCCCGGTTCTTTCCTGAATCCTGTATTCAAGAGAGGGTCGGGGTTTTTAGCGGACGGGGTGAATGCTGAAAGTAATTAAAAAGGGGCTACCCTCTCCACTACTCTCATGCCGGCATCTCGCCGGGAGGTAGAAAGATAAGGTAGCCCCTTTCACTCCGAGAGCGTTAGTGTCGCGGGTGGTGCTGCCGCCCCGCTGACGCTTCTAGCTCTCGGCGCGCGGGAAGGTGGGGGTGGTGCGTCCTGCCATTGACTCAAGCACGCGAATTACCTGGCAGGAGTAACCGAACTCGTTGTCGTACCAGACGTACAGCAATACATTCTTGGGAGTCACAATAGTTGCTAGCCCATCGACAACACCGGCGGCACGCGAACCTACAAAGTCGGTGGAAACAACCTCGTTAGAATCGGTGTAGTCAATCTGGCGACGCAGCTTAGAGGTCAAGGACGCCTCACGCAGCAAGGTGTTCAGCTCGTCCTTATCAGCGGGGAGCTTCTCAAGCTGCAGGTTCAGAATCGCCATTGACACATCGGGGGTGGGCACGCGAATAGCGTTGCCGGTGAGCTTACCCTCCAGCTGTGGCAGTGCCTTCGAGACAGCTTTAGCCGCACCGGTTTCGGTAATCACCATATTCAGTGCAGCCGAGCGTCCGCGGCGGTCACCCTTGTGGAAGTTATCAATCAGGTTCTGATCGTTCGTGAATGAGTGAACGGTCTCAACGTGACCATGCTCAACGGTGTATGCATCGTCAAGAACCTTTAACACCGGGGTAATAGCGTTGGTGGTACACGAGGCTGCCGAAACAACGAGGTCAGAATCTTCGATGGTGTCATCGTTGACGCCGCAGACGATGTTCTTCATGCCCTTACCGGGTGCGGTGAGCAGCGCACGCTTGACGCCCTTAGACTTTAGGTGCTGACCCAGGCTCTCTGCATCACGCCAACGACCGGTGTTATCAACAATAATCGCGTCATTAATACCGTAGGCAGTGTAGTCAATATCAGCAGGATCAGAAGCGTAAATGAACTGAATCGGGGTGCCGTTGGCAATAATAATGTTGTTCTCTTCATCAACGCGAATAGTGCCCTTGAACGCCCCATGCACTGAGTCACGGCGCAGCAAAGAGGCACGCTTGAACAAATCAACGTCTGAATTCTTACGTACCACCACAGCGCGCAAATTCAGCTCAGACCCTGAAGAACGTTCAAGTAGAATACGTGCCAGCAGACGACCGATGCGTCCAAAACCGTAGAGCACTACGTCCTGCGGAGCCTGCTCATTCTTGCCCTTGCCGTCAATCACTTCAGCCAACTCTTCGCGCAACCACGCCTCAAGATCAGCGGAGTCAGACTTTTCAAAAGCGTGCCACAGCGCAGCAATATCAATAGAACACGCCCCCAAATTCAGGCCCTGCAGAGAGTTAAGAACTTTCAGGGAATCACTGGGGTTCAGCTCCACAGTGTCAATCTGGCGGGCAAAACGGTGAGCCTTGAGAATCTGAATAACAGACTTATTAATCAGGCTTCGTCCGTAGATGCTCACAACCACATGGTTTTCGCGGTTGAGCTTACCAATCAGAGGAATCATTGCCTCTGCTTCTGCTTCGCGTGCTACCCACTGGTCACGGGCTTGTGCGGGAGAAATAGTCACTGGTCTCAGACCTACTTCCTCGGTTCTGCCTCATTGCAGAACCGGTAGAGCACACTAGGGTGCGGTGTGATGAGCGGATCCAACTCGCATCATTCAACGATTAGGCGACCGAATCGTCGTTGAAACGAGCGCTACTTCTAGCTTATCGGTTGCTTACAACAGAAATCATTAAAACGGAGGGTGTTTTAGAAAAACAGGTGAAGCAAAGAGTTATGCCGGACGCTCACCATTGAGGTCGAGGTACTCACGCACCTCAGGTGCCGCGAGTGGGTTCTGCGGGTGATCGAGACGCACCGAACGCAATTCGTGGATGCTGAGGTAATAGTTTTCGAGATCAGCAAGGTGACGCGCGATCGCGTCACTGACAAGTTCGGAGACGGCTACGCCTGCGCGCACGCTAATGTTCTCCAGCCGTTCAACGAGGGAGTCATCTAAGGGCACAGACAGAATTTTTTCCATAATTTAAATGCTACAAAAAACTACCCCGAAGCTAGGCGTTACCCACCGTCTATAGACATAAGTGGGGTAAAGAAGATGCGTCTTACCTAACTGTAGGATCCACTTCACAGTCGCTGATAAAATGAGTTCATGTTGACTGTGATTGGTGAAGCCCTCGTAGATATTGTTAAGCGCCCCGGAGAGCCGGAGCACGCCCACCCCGGTGGTAGTCCCATGAACGTTGCCGTGGGGGTCAGCCGCTTGGGTCACCATGCTCAGTTCATTGGTCGTTACGGCGCCGATGATAACGGCGAGATGATTGACAAACACCTCAAAGACTCCGGCGTCATTCTGCCGGTGGGTGCCGACCAGAAGAAAACCTCAACAGCCCAAGCAAACATCAGCGAGACCGGTGCCGCTGACTACGAGTTCGACATCGACTGGTCGCTGGACGCCGCAGCCGATGCCCTTGCCGAGGTCGCCCGTGCCGCGTCCGCCATCCACGTTGGCTCTATCGGGGCAATGCTTGAGCCCGGCGCTTCAACCGTCGTAGAAACCATCAAAGCTGCCGATAATCACGCACTAATTACCTATGACCCCAACTGCCGCCCGACGATTATTCCTGATTCATCGGTTGCCCGCGCCTGGGTTGATCGAGTAGTTGCTCACGCCGATGTTATCAAGGCAAGTGATGAAGATATTCTGTGGCTCTACCCGCACCGCACCCTCGAAGAGAGCGCCGTTGCCTGGTTAGAAGCCGGCGTGAACCTTGTGGTGGTTACCCGTGGCGAGATGGGGCCTTGGGCTGTTAACAGCCAAACCCGTGACGTCGGTGTTGCTGTTCCCGCTCACCGGGTTGAGGTTGCAGACACCGTAGGTGCGGGCGATTCTCTCATGGCAGCGCTCATCGCCAACCTACTCGACCGGGGAATTGAGGGGGCAGAAGCCAGCGCCAAGCTCGACGCGCTGACCGCCGAAGACCTCACCGAGATCCTGACCTTCTCAGCTACTGCCGCTGGAATTACCGTCTCACGTGCAGGCGCTAACCCGCCCACCCGCTCTGAACTGATGCAGGTCTTGGGCAACTAGTTACTCGTTTCGCGCCATCTACTACACTGAAATCTAATTGCTAATCCCGTAACTCAAAGGAGCTACATCCATGTTGAACCGTGAACCCTACGCCGATCTGCCTGACCTGCCTGAATTTACGCTGACCTCCACTGACATCGCTGAAGGCGAGAAGGCTCAGCCTGCCCAGCTTTCGGGCATCTTCGGCATCGAGGGCGGCAAAGATATTTCGCCGCAGCTTTCGTGGAGCGGTTTTCCTGCTGAAACCAAATCGTTTGTGGTGACCTGTTTTGACCCGGACGCACCCACCCCCAGCGGTTTCTGGCACTGGTGCGCCTCAAACATCCCCGCAAGCATTACTGAACTGGCTACCGGCGCAGCCGAAAATATGCCCGAAGGTACGTTGCGTCACCGCAATGACGGTGGTACAGACGCTTTCTTGGGCGCGGCTCCTCCTGCCGGTCACGGTGCCCACCGCTACATTTTCTGCGTGACCGCTGTAGACGTTGAAGAACTCGACATCGATGCAGAGACCAGCCCCGCCGTCGTAAACTTTAACCTCTTCTCCCACGGCATCGCGCGTGCTTTCCTCACCATCACCCACGAGGAACACTAAAAATCACCCATGATCAAACTGATAGCCAGCGATATCGACGGAACCCTTATCGGACACGATTTTGCCTTTAGACCGCGCACCTTGGATGCGCTGGCGGCTGCTCGTACCGCCGGGGTTCATCTGGTGCTGGTCACCGGGCGTCCCTACCGCTGGTTATCTGCCATCGTGGAGCAAATGGGTGGTTACGATTCTTATGCTATCTGCTCCAATGGGGCGGTGACCTATCACCTGGGGCGTCAAGAAATTATAGAAACCCGTACCCTTACCGGCGAGCAGATGTTGCAGGTACACTCATTATTGAAAGAAGCGTTACCGGGGGCACACTTTACTGCTGAGACTATTGATGCCGCCTACATTGACGGTGATTTTCAGGTGGTGCCCGGTGGACCTTTCGACGGTATTAGATGTGAGTACGGTGCCCTGGAAGATGCCATCACCCCAAAGAGCGAAATCATCAAATACCTGGTGCGTCTTGATGAGGCTGACCCGGCTGAGCTTCTAGAAAAAGTGCGGTCTTTAGTGGGGCAGTATGTGTCTGTAACCCACGCAGTACCGGGTAGCCCCCTGATTGAGATGGCTCAGCTGGGGCTGAACAAAGGGTGCGTACTGGAGGATTTCGCCGCAGCTCGCGGTATTGATGCCAGCGAAGTCGCAGCTTTCGGCGATATGCCTAACGATACGGAGATGCTGTTGTGGGCTGGGCACGGCTACGCCCTAGAATCAGGTGCGCCCGCTGTTCAAGCGGCGGTGGGACGCACCTGCCCGCCTTTTGACGAGGACGGTGTAGCTCAGGTGATTGAGCAGCTCTTGGACGAGAACCGGTAGTTGATAACCGCCTTCTTTCACCTTATCTGTGGGGGTGAGCGGTGGTGCTCCTCGCAGTAACCATTAAGTTGTAGTATAAAATTTGTAGTTATGGTTGCACCCTCCACTTCAGCTGAGCAGCGTCAGACTATTGAGCGCTTCGCCCACCGCGGTTTTAGTCTCAACGCGCCAGAAAATACTCTCGCGTCTTTCAAAGATGCCCTGGACGCCGGTACCCAGTGGCTAGAAATTGACGTAAATACCACTGTAGACGGGGTGCCTATTGTTTTTCACGACCCCTTCTTGAACAGGCTTACCGGTCACTTTGGTCTGGTACGCAACACCCCTTGGAAAGAGATCAAAGAGCTAGAGCTTGAGGGCGGGCACCGCATCCCCTCGCTCGCCGAGGCGCTCGAAGCGTTCCCCGAGGCGTCCTTCAATATCGACATGAAAGATGCCGCCTCTGCTATTACGGTGCCGCGCGTTCTCTCGCAGGTGAAGAAACTACCGCGCGTGCGCATCACCTCTTTTACCGAACGCACCCGAAAAGCTGCCTACCGAAGCCTGGCTTTTTATGGGCTACAAGATCAGGTAACTCTGGGCGCTTCGGAACTGTCGATGACTTTTCTCTACCTTTCATCGCTGATTCACCCCAAGATGTGGAGTGTCATCAGTGCTAAAACTAATAACTGGGTGGCGCCCATCGACGCGGTGCAGATTCCCCTAACCCATAATTGGCTGGGCAAAACCTGGCAGGTGCTGACCCCGCGTCTGCTCGAAACAGCTCAAACTGCTGGTTACCAGGTGCATATTTGGACCATTGATGAGGCAGAACGTATGCGCGAACTCATCGAGCTGGGTGTCGATGGAATCATTACAAACCGCACCGATATTCTTAGCCGGGTTCTCAAAGAGCTGGGTAGATAACTTCACATCCTGAGTGCATAAGTGCCCCTTTCGAATACCGGAAGGGGCACTTATACACTCAGTTTTTGTTTGCTCGGTGGGCGCGCTATAGCCTAGTGGGCGCTAGCTGCCGGGTCTGAGGGGTCTGTGGCGTCAGGGGTGAGCGGGTGGGTACCTGCTGCCCCGGTTGCCTTATTGATAGCTGCCATCACGTGGTAGACGATCAGGGTTGCCGTGGTGCCCAGAGCGATACCGGCAAACTGTAGACCACCGAAATCCCAGGTGTAGTCGGCGATGCCGATAATCATGGCAATGGACGCGGTGCTCAGATTGACTTGGTTGGAGAAATCTACACGATTCTGTACCCAGATGCGTACACCGAGCATGCCGATCATGCCGTAGAGAACGGTTGCCGCACCACCCAGGACGCCGGCGGGAACGGATGCAACGGCGGCGCCGAAGACCGGGAAGATGGAGAGTAGCAACGCGAAGATAGCAGCTACCCAGTAGGCGGCGGTGGAGTAGACCTTGGTTGCTGCCATAACGCCAATATTTTCAGCGTAGGTGGTAGTACCCGAACCGCCGCCGAAACCGGCAACAGTGGTGGCAAGACCGTCAGCCATGATCGCGCGTCCTGAGTAAGCGTCGAGGTTTTGGTTAGTCATCAGTGCCACTGATTTAACGTGACCGATGTTTTCAGCAACCAAAACTAGAATTACGGGAATGAAGAGACCGGCGAGGTTCCAGTGGAATTCAGGGGTCTGAAAATGCGGCAGACCAATCAAGCCCTCGGTTTCCCAAGTCTGGCGGATGGCTGAAAAATTGACTTCGCCGCGCAGTACAGCGGTGATGTAGCCGATGACGACTCCCAGCAGAATTGAAAGACGCCCAATCATGCCCTTAAAGAGTACTGAAATCAGCACGATAGAAACCAGGGTGATGAAAGCGGTAACGGGTGCTTCCATAAAGTTCTTCTTCGCGCTGGGAGCGAGGTTGAAGCCAATCAGCGCTACGATAGCGCCGGTGACCAACGGCGGCATGAGCTTGGTGAGCCAACCGGTACCCGCGAACTGAATAATTAGACCCACGATAAAGAGCGAAACGCCAGCCATGACGATGCCGCCCAAGGCACCGGCGGGACCGTGCTGGTTGGTTGCCGCAGCCAGGGGCGCGATAAAGGCGAATGAGGAACCCAGGTAGGAGGGCACTCGTCCTGCTGTAATCAGCAAGAACAAAATTGTGCCTAAACCTGAGAAGAAGAGGGTAGTTGCCGGGGGAAAACCGGTCAGGAGCGGCACCAAGAAGGTAGCACCAAACATTGCCACCACGTGCTGGGCGCCAATACCGATAGTGCGACCCCACGCTAGGCGCTCATGAGGGGCAACAACAGCGCCGGGGGCAACGGTTTTACCGTCGCCGTGAAGCTGCCAAGAAAAAGGAGAACGAGACACGAGAAAAATCCTTGCGAGTAAGAAGACTCAAACGCCCTCAAGTTTACTACCTCTACCGGTAACCGGTTGATAGTCGGTAGCGGGGAAAACTCTCGCACTGCCTTGAGGTCGCGGTGCTCTTCTGAACATAGCCAGGCGCGTATATTCCCACGATGACCGCCAATTTTTGTGGAACCGCCCATAACAGTAAGCAGAGATTATCGACTAAACTAGAGGTAACTACGCCCAAACACAAACACGTAAGGCCTTCTTGTGACCTTCATTCTTTTTGCTTTCTTCTTGTGTTCTGTGGTTGCCCCTGCACTGTACAAAAAGCTCGGCATCAAGACCTTCTATGTCTTAGCGGCTATTCCTGCCCTAGCGCTGGTGTACGTGCTGGTGCATACTCAGCGCATTCTTGGCGGCGACGCTTTAGTACAGCAGCTGCAGTGGGTTCCACAGCTGAACCTTGAACTGACCTTCCGCCTCGATGTGCTCTCATACATCATGAGCCTGCTGGTGCTTGGAGTGGGTTCTTTGGTGCTCTTCTATTGCGCCTCTTACTTTGAGCACTCCAAAGGCTCGGTAGGAACTTTTGCCGCTTACCTCTTCGGTTTTGCGGGCGCGATGTTCGGTTTGATTACTGCGGACGACGTCATTGTGATGTTCGTTTTCTGGGAAATCACCACCATTCTTTCCTACCTGCTCATTGGCTATTCTTGTGAGCGTCTGTCTGCGCGTCGTTCTGCCTTGCAGGCACTGACTATTACCACCTTCGGTGGTCTCGCCATGTTCATCGGCTTGGTGATAGTAGGTCAGGCAATGGGTACTTACAGTATGCGCGAGTGGACGCAAAATGGCGCTGAGTTCGCCGGTCAGGTGCTTGCTGGTGAGGGTTCAATTTCATCTACAGTCTTATCGTGGGCGCTGTTCTTAATTCTTTTGGGCGCTATTTCTAAATCTGCTCTGCTGCCCATGCACTACTGGCTGCCCGGTGCAATGGCTGCACCGACCCCCGTCAGCGCCTACCTGCACGCTGCGGCGATGGTGAAAGCCGGTATCTATCTTCTGCTGCGTCTGGCACCTGCTTTCGGCGAGGTTCAGGTGTGGCATTACACCCTGCTCTTCTTGGGCGTTGCAACCATGCTTTTTGGTGGCTACGTTGCCCTCAAACAGTACGATCTCAAACTTGTTCTTGCCTACGGTACCGTTTCTCAGCTGGGTTTCTTGGCGCTCGTGATTTCAATTGGCACGCCGGATGCGATCTACGCGGCTATTGCCATGATGCTGGCGCATTCGCTCTTCAAAGCAACCCTCTTTCTCTCGGTAGGCATTATTGACCACCAGACTGGTACCCGAGATATCCGTAAGCTCTCCGGTCTCTACCGCCGTGCCCCCAAACTCTTTATCGCGGCTCTGATTGCTGCCGCGTCCATGGCGGGTGTGCCCCCGCTTGCCGGGTTTGTAGCAAAAGAAGCTGTGCTTGAAACCGCCCTGCACGGCGTACATACACCGCACGGGCTGTTGGCTGTTGCCGGTGTAGTGCTGGGCTCAGCACTCACTTTCGCCTATTCGGCACGTTTTGTCTGGGGCGCTTTTGCCGTCAAACCCCAGGGCTACATTGTCACCGACCAAATCAAATACTGCGAAGATGTTGATCTCGCCAAGGTCAAGCACGGACGCAACCAGCCCAGCCCTGACACCCGCTTTCACGCGGTCACCAACGGCTTTTTGGTGGCTCCAGCGGTATTGACTGTTCTGACTATCATCTACGGTCTGTACCCCGAACCCGTTCACCAGCTAATCTCAGCGCACATGAAAACGGTGGGGGAGTACGAGCTGCACCTTGCCCTGTGGCACGGTATCACCCCGGCTCTGATGACCTCTGTGGGTATCCTAGTCACAGGCATCATTCTCTACATCTTCCGCAGCCCAGTTGAACGCTTTCAGAAAGCGCTCCCGGCTATGCGCGGTGCCTACATTATTCACCGCGACATCATGGACGCGCTCGACGTGCTGGCGGTGTGGGTCACCGGTAAAACCCAGCGTGGTTCACTGAGTTTCTACCTCTCGGTTATCCTAGTCACCGCAGTGACCCTGCCCACCATCGCGCTCTTCGTAGAAACCACCCCGCCGCTTGCCAACGTCCGCGCCAGCGAATCGCCGGTGCAGTGGATTGTTGCTATCACCATGATTGTTGCAGCCATCGTTGCTGCTGCAGTGCGCAAACGATTCCTCGCGATTCTGATGGTCTCGGTCACCGGCTACGGTATGGTTCTGCTCTTCGCCCTACGTTCAGCACCCGACCTTGCCCTTACTCAGCTGCTGGTTGAAACCCTCTCACTCATCGCCTTCGTACTCGCCCTGCGCGTTCTCCCGCGCAACATGCCCCGCGATATTGTCGCCAACCGCAAACACCGCATGACCAAAGCAACCCGCATGGTCATCGCCATCGGCTTCGCGGTGCTCATGATGGCACTCGCTATGTTCACCTTCTCCTCGCGTGAACTGACCCCCATCTCGGTAGAAATGCCCCACCTCGCCTACGAATACGGTTACGGTTACAACACCGTCAACGTCACCCTCGTCGACATGCGAGCCTGGGACACCTTCGGCGAAATCTCCGTGCTAGCACTGGCAGCAACGGGCGTTGCGTCCCTCATCTTTATCGGCGGACGCAACGACACCCTGGGCGCCAACCCCAGCACCGCCAAGATGCGCACCATCGAAGCGTCCTTCAACAAGGGCAAAGTCAGCCAGCAGCGCAAGATGTCAAACATCTTCGGGCAGGTTGAAGGCAGCAGCCGAGACCCCTTCTTGATCGCAGGACGCACACTGCCCCCCGAGGCGCGTTCGCTACTGCTTGAAGTGATGACCCGACTGCTCTTTCACACCCTGCTGATAATCTCGCTCTATATGCTGGTCGCAGGGCACAACCTGCCCGGCGGTGGCTTCGCCGGCGGGCTACTCGCAGGTCTGGCATTCACCATTCGCTACCTGGCAGGCGGCGGCGCTGAACTCAGCAGCTCCGTACCCTTCTCAGCCGGTACCTTCCTCGGCACCGGCCTTGCAATTGCAACCCTCTACGCCGTAGCGCCCCTCTTTGCAGGAGACCCCGTCTTCACCTCCTACGTCTGGGACTTCTGGCTGCCGGTCTTCGGCGACGTCCACTTCGCCAGCGCCGTCATCTTCGACATCGGCGTCTACCTACTAGTCATCGGCCTCGTCCTCGATATCCTCCGCAGCCTCGGTGAAGGCATTGACGACGCCATCGCCGATAACACCGTCAACGTCAGCGAACAAGTCGAAGAGAGATCCGACGCAACTACAGGAGGCCGCAAATGATCATCGACCTCAGCCTCATCCTCGTCATGGGCGTCTTCTACGCCGTAGGCGTCTACCTGGTACTCGCCCGCTCACTCACCCGAGTGCTGCTAGGGCTCATGCTCATCTCCAATGCCACTAACCTGCTCATCTTCCACGCAGCAGGCCCGGCAGGTCTACCCGTCTTCTACGAAAAAGACATAGACCCCAGTGAGTACTCAGACCCGCTACCGCAGGCACTGGTACTCACCGCAATCGTCATCGGCTTCGCCATGGTTGCCTTCATCCTCGGCATGATCTACCGCGGCTGGGTGCTCTCCCGCGCTGATGAGATTCAGGACGATGATGAAGATATCCGCGTGGCATCAGCCGACCGCTTTGATGCTGAAGAGGACGCGCTCGCAGACGTTGAAGAGTCAGAATTCGACGCCGACGAGCAAACCCGCTTGCAGCAGCAAGAAGAAGAGAACCTGCGACGCTCAAAGGCAGGTTCAAGTGCGGCGGGTGTAGACGATGATGAAGAAGTCGCCTTGACTGCCCCCGGTGCTCCTGACCTCTCTGACCGAATCTCGCCCGATGCTTCCGCTACTATCCCGAAGGAGAGCTAACCAATGAATATCTTTGCTCTTGCTCCGCTCTCTGTTGCTCTGCTTTTCTTTGCGGCGGCACTGACTTTTATTCTGCTTAAGTATCCGCGTGCCCAGGCACTGATTTCATTCGGCGCTATTTTGGTGGCGTTGGGTCTTGAAATCACCCTGCTGCTGGCGGTGTGGAACAAAGAACCCCAGGCGGTTCATTTGGGTGGTTGGGAGGCTCCCTTCGGCATCGTGATGGTGGTGGACCAGCTCTCAGCCTTGATGCTGGTAGTCTCATCGACAATCTCGCTTGCAGTCTTGGTCTTCGCCACCGGTCAGAACCTGGCTGATGAAGACGACGAAGTGCCGATTTCGGTCTACTACCCCACCTACCTGCTGCTGATTGCCGGTGTGTCTAATGCCTTCTTGGCGGGTGACCTCTTCAACCTCTACGTGGGCTTTGAGATTCTGCTCTTTGCCTCCTACGTACTGACCACCATGAACGCTTCAACCGAGCGCATTCGCGCGGGCGTTACCTACGTGGTGGTGTCAGTGATTTCGTCCATGCTGTTCTTAATCGCCATCGGATTCATCTACGCTTCGGTGGGTACCGTGAACATGGCGGATCTTGCACTGAAACTGGGTACCCTGCCCGAAGGCACCCGTATGCAGCTGCACCTCATGCTGCTGATTGCTTTCGGCATTAAAGCGGCGGTCTTTCCGCTTTCGCTCTGGCTGCCAGACTCCTACCCGACGGCACCGGCACCGGTGACCGCGGTTTTCGCGGGCTTGCTGACCAAGGTGGGCGTGTACTCGATTATTCGTACCGAGACCCTGCTGTTCCCCGGCGGACATCTCAACACTCTGCTTGCTATCGTGGCGATTTTGACCCTCTTCGTGGGTATTCTGGGTGCTTTGGCGCAGAAAGACATCAAACGTCTGCTCTCCTTCACTCTCATCAGCCATATCGGCTACATGATCTGGGGTATTGCCCTGAGCAGCGAGCTGGCACTAACCACAGTGGTCTTCTACATCGCCCACCACATCGTCATCCAGACGGCACTGTTTATGGTGGTTGGTCTCATCGAACGTCGCACCGGCAGCACCAACACCGACCGCCTGGGTGGCATGCTCGCTATCTCACCGGTCTTGGGTGTTCTCTACATGGTTCCAGCCCTGAACCTGGGCGGTATTCCTCCCTTCTCAGGCTTTATCGGCAAGATCGGTTTGCTGCAGGCAAGTGCAGACGCGGGCACCTGGCAGGCATACGCCATGGCAGGGGTCGGCGTGTTAGTTTCTCTGCTGACCCTGATTGCCCTCATGCGTATCTGGAACAAGGCATTTTGGCGTCCGGTCGCCCAAGCCGAAGACCCCATGGTTGAGCTACTGAGCGCCGAGGAATCAGATAATCCCTCACGCTACAAGCACAAGCCCATTCCCACCTCAATGTTCTATTCAACTCTCGGGTTGATTTCGGTTAGCGTTGCCATAACTTTCTTGGCACCCCCCCTCTTTGAACTTGCAGACTTCGCCTCGGATAACCTCTTTGAACCTGACCGCTATGTACAGGCGGTCTTCGGTCAGACAGCGCCGACCATCGAAGAGTACCTGGCAGATCACGCAGGAGGAGCACAATGAAACGCATCAAAGATTTTTTCTTGCACGGGCTACCGCCCCTGCTGTGGATTCTGCTGGTCTGGTGCGCCCTCTGGCAGGATTTCTCAGTATCTAACGTAGCTTTCGGTCTGGTGCTCGCCGTCCTCGTGACCGTGCTTTTTCCCATGCCCAGCCTCTACCTCTCAGACAGATTTAACCCCTGGTACGCCTTTCAGTTTATGGTGTTCTTTCTCTGGCAGGTGGCGCTGGCAAGTTTCAAGCTACTCTTTCTTGCTCTCTCCTTCGGCAAACCCGTCAATAGCGCGGTAGTGGGCGTGCAGCTGCGTACTAAATCTGACCTGTTTATTACTGCAACCTCCCATACGCTCTCACTGATTCCTGGATCTCTGGTGGTAGAAGTGGATCGAGCGAACTCTATTCTTTACTTCCACGTCATTGATATCTCCACCCCTCAAGAAGCCATTGACTACTGCCTGATGGCACGCGATGTTGAGGCGAGAATCCTCAAAGCGGCAGGTCACAGTGACGAGTATCGGGCGCTTTTGCATGAGGAACCCAGCGATGACACTCAGGCAATAGAAATCGTTGCCAGCTTTACCCGCGAGAACGCAATCGTTGGTGAACGCGAAAAAACTCCTCAGAGCATGAAGGTCGCACAGAAAGGTCCCCGCTCATGAATATGACTATAGTTGTCTGGATCTGCGGCATTATTCTAACCTTTGCCACCGTGGGCGCTCTCTACCGCTTGTGGAAAGGGCCGACCCTGCTTGACCGCGTAGTGGCGTCAGACGTCATTCTTACCATTATTGGTGCGACCGTGTGCATCAACATGGTCTACGACAAAAGGTACGATCTGTTGCCCATGCTGGCGGTTGTTTCAACCATTGGTTTTATTGGTTCGGTGACGGTGGCTCGCTTCGCATCGAATGCGCCGGTGAGTTCTGAACTTGATACCTACTCAGCCGAAGAACTCAGCGATGACCTGGCTACGGGTACACGGGAGGACGCTTAAATGCTGATTGATATTCTTGTTTCGCTCTGCCTGATTACTGGCTCGCTGATGTCGCTGGCAGCTGCTGCCGGTCTGGTGAGGTTCCCCGATTTGCTGACCCGTTTGCATTCTGGTTCTAAGCCGCAGGTGTTTGGTTTGCTCATGATGGTGGTGGGTATCGGGCTGTACGCTCGAGATTTGAAACTGTTGCCGCTGCTCATTGTAATTTTCATGTTGCAGCTGCTGACTATCCCCATTTCAACGCACATGATGGCGCGCTCAGGCTACCGCAACAAGCACTTCCACAAGGAAGACCTGCTGCGGGATGATCTTCGCGCCCGCGTGGAGGCAGAGGAGTAAAACCCCCTAACGTCGAGAGGACACTGGTGCGTCATTTTTAGACCAAAAATGACGCACCAGTGTCCTCTTGCGGTGGAGCGCTGGGGTGTTAGCGGATTCCTGCCATCCTCTTCACAATCCACTTGTTCATTGCCCACAGGGCAAGACCAATAGCGACAGTGATGATGCCCAAGGTGGTGAAGTAAGGTACTTCAGTTTCGAGGGAGTAGAAACGAGCCAACCAACCGGCAAGGACGGTACCCAGTGCAACAGAGGTGAAGTAAAGTGCCACCATTGCTACACGGTGATTCTCGGGTGCCAGCTTGGTCGCCAGTGAGGTACCCACCGGTGAGATAGAAAGCTCACCCATGGTGCAAATGAATAGAATCAGCACAATCCACATAAAGTTCACGTTGGTGTTGCCCGCCTGGGTCAAGAAAATCAAGAAAGCAATGCCAATAAGAATCAGCGCGATGGCGAACTTAACCGGCGTCGCAGGCTGCTTGTCGCCCATCTTCGTCCACATTGCGGTGAAGATAGCACCGAAGATGATGATGAAGACCGGGTTGATGGAGTTCATGAACTCGGGGGTCAGCTGCAGACCGAAGATGTTCCAGTTAATGCGTGATTCTGAGTAGATCGCCAATACGGTGAACTGCTGCTGAAAGAGCGCCCAGAAAGCCACGTTACCGATGAACATGGGAATGAAAGAGACCACGCGGGAGTGTTCTTCAGCGGTGGTGAGTTTAGAGGTGAGCAGGGTGTAGAAGAGAATCGCTGCGCAGATAGCAATGATGCTCATGACCCAGGTCGCTAGGTTCAGCGGGTTGATGATGCCGGTGAAGACCAAGAGCAGAATGACCGCCAGTATGACAACAGTACCGATGCCGTAGACCTTCTTCTCTCGTGCGTTGAGCGGCTGTGAGAGCTGGTGGACGCTGGCGGGCAGGTTTTTGCGGGTTAGTGCGTACTGAATCAGACCGACTGCCATACCTACAGCTGCCATACCGAAAGCGATGTGGAAGCCGTAGTTTTCACGCAGAATACCTGTGAGCATGGGGCCAAAGAGCGCACCGATGTTCACGCCGATGTAGAAGATGGTGAAGCCACCGTCTCGGCGGGGGTCGGTCTTGTCGTAGAGCGAACCGACGAGTACGGATGCGTTGGTTTTCAGACCGCCTGAGCCAATAGCTACCAGCACCAGACCTGCGATAACGCCAGCAGCGCCGGGCAGAATGGCAAGTGCAATGTGACCTGCCATGATGGCGATTGCTGAGTAGAAGAGAGTGCGTTCGGGGCCGAGGACACGGTCGCCCAAGATACCGCCGACCACAGCCATGAGGTAAACCATGCCGCCGTAGGCACCCATAACGCCCGCTGCTGAGGTTTCGCTGAGCAGTGCTAGACCGCCGCGCTCTGCCTCCCAGTAGAGGTAGTAGAGCATGATGACTTGCATGCCGTAGAACGAGAAACGTTCCCACAGCTCTACCGAGAAAAGGTTAGCCAGGCTACGGGGGTGACCGAAGAACCCCGTGCTCTGCGTCGTCTGGGGTGTGTTAGGCGGGGTTGCCTGCACACCTTCAGAGAGTGATGCCATGTGTATCTCCCACAAAATGGTGACGCGTCCTGAAAACGCTGTAAAACTCAGGACGAGTAGTTTATTTTTCGTGGTTGAGTCTACTCTTCTTTGGGTAGGTGGGTGACATTTGGTTACAGGGTGTTAAACGGCAAGGTACACGGTTTTTCTAAAAACCTGCGTCAAAAGGGTGAGGCTCAGGGCATGGCTGCGAATAAAACATGTATGTGTGATTCAAATAACCCCAATGCTAAGAAAAACGGAGCTTTGTTAAGCACTCAGAGCGCAAAGTTACCCATGTTCCAGACGAAAACCTGTTAACTCTGCGCTCTGAGGAGAGCGAACCGCGAGAGGTTAGAGAGATTTAAGCGATGACGCTATCTACCAGTTTCTTCGCTTCAGCCTGCACCTGCGCCAGATGGTCAGCGCCTTTGAAGGATTCGGCATAAATCTTGTAGACGTCCTCAGTACCTGATGGACGCGCCGCAAACCAGGCGTTCTCGGTGGTTACCTTGAGACCGCCGATGGACGCGCCGTTGCCCGGTGCCTCGGTCAGCTTTGCGGTGATTGCTTCACCGGCAAGTTCAGACGCGGTCACATCAGCGGGGGAGAGCGCACCGAGCTTTGCTTTCTGCTCGCGGGTGGCGGCGGCGTCCACCCGCGCGTAAGCGGGCTCGCCGAAGGAACGAGTGAGTTCAGCGTAGCGCTGTGAGGGGGTCTTGCCGGTAACAGCGGTAATTTCTGCCGCCAGCAGAGCCAGAATGATGCCGTCCTTATCGGTTGTCCAGACCTTGCCGTTACGCATGAGGAAGGACGCGCCCGCTGACTCTTCACCGCCGAAACCGATGGCTCCGGTGCTCAAGCCATCGACGAAGTACTTGAAGCCCACGGGAACCTCAACGAGCGTGCGTCCCAGCGACTCGGCAACGCGGTCAATAATCGAAGAAGAAACCAGGGTCTTGCCAATGCCAGCATCTGCCGCCCAGCCGGTGCGGTTGCGGTAGAGATAGTCGATAGCAACAGCCAGGTAGTGGTTGGGATTCATTAGTCCGGCGTCGGGGGTGACGATGCCGTGACGGTCTGAGTCGGCGTCATTACCGGTAGCGATATCGTACTTTTCTTTGTTCTCAATCAAGGACGCCATAGCGCTGGGTGAGGAGCAATCCATGCGGATTTTTTCGTCCCAGTCCAGGGTCATAAATGCCCACTGCGGATCAACCTGCGGGTTCACCACGGTCATATTGAGCTTGTACTGCTGCGCGATGCGCTGCCAGTAGGCAACGGATGCGCTACCCATGGGGTCAGCGCCAATTTTCAGACCTGAGGCTGCGATGGCGTCCATATCAATGACGTCACCCAGCTCATCAACATAAGCACCCAGGTAGTCGTAGGTGCCGGTGGTCTCAGCAGCCTTCGCGTTCTCTAGGGAGAGGCGGGCGACGTCCTTGTTGTCGCCTTCAAGAAGCTCGTTGGCGCGGTTAGCGATCCAGCCGGTTGCATCGGAGTTAGCCGGGCCACCGTGAGGGGGGTTGTACTTGAAACCGCCGTCAGCGGGCGGGTTGTGGCTGGGGGTAATCACAATGCCGTCGGCCTGTGCGGTGTTTGCCGGGTCAGCGTTGTGTACAATAATTGCGCGAGACAGCGCAGGGGTGGGTACAAAGCCACCATCAGCATCAAGTAGCACGGTCACACCGTTAGCTGCCAGCACCTCCAAGGCGGTATCTTGCGCGGGGCCTGACAGCGCGTGGGTATCCTTACCCATAAAGAGTGGGCCTGTAATACCCTGCCCCTTACGGTACTCAGCGATCGCCTGCGAAATAGCGGCAATATGCGCGTCATTAAAGGAGCTCTTGAAAGAGCTACCGCGGTGACCCGACGTACCAAACGCTACACGCTGGGCGGGATCACTCAGATCAGGGATGAGGTCATAGTAGGCGCTGATCAGCGCGTCGATATCAACAAGATCTTCAGGGATGGCAACAGTGCCGGCACGATTAGACATACTTCAAGAGTAACCCGCAACACTCCAGTAATCGGCTCGGTTAAGGATTTTCGCGAATAGTTACGCGGGAGTTTTCCCGAGCACTTGGCTGTAGGCTGAAAAATTCTGCCAATCTTGTAGCACCCGGTCGCTGGTTCTAAGCTGAAAGGTAAGACAAAGATTTTTTCTTGCGAAAGGTGAAAACCGTGAACGATGATATTCCCCAGGTCACCGTAGACCAGATTCCTGAAGGCGCAAAGATTCTGGACGTGCGCGAGGACTACGAATGGCAAGAAGGTCACATTGAAAACGCCCAGCACATTCCCCTGGGTGAAGTGCCCGAACGCTACGGAGAAGTGCCGCTGGACGAAGACGTGTACGTCATCTGCCGCGCCGGTGGACGCTCCCTGCGTGCCGCCGCCTACCTCAACCAGTACGGTTTCGACGCCATTAACGTTATCGGCGGTATGGGTGCATGGCAGGACGCCGAACTGCCTATGGTCTCAGAAAACGGCGAAACCCCGCAGGTGCGCTAAAAATTTTCTAGGCTTGAAAGCCTTACCCCGTTGCTCTTTCATCTGGTTTTCAGTTGTTGGAGCAGCGGGGATTTTTATACCCGCTTGCCTCTCTACCGCTAGAATTCTTGGGTGACTACTGCGCCCCACACCTGCCCCGAATCGCTGACCGTTCGCCCCCTTATTACGAGTCTTTCTGTAGCTGAGATCTACCGGACTATCTCTGCTAACTCTGATTATTCTTTCTGGTTAGACTCTGCCCGAGAAGAATCACCCATGTCGCGTTTTTCTTACCTGGGGGTCGTACCGCAGGGCACCGAACCTCTCATCTGCACGGACGTGCGCACCACCGATTCTTTTGCCACTGACCTAGAAGCGGCTCTTGCCAACGCACCCCAACCTCACGACGTCCCATCAGAACTGACCGAAGCACTTTTGGGCGGTTACGTGGGGTACTTCGGGTACGAATACCGTGCCCTGACTGAACCGGCGTCTTCTGTTCGCCACCGCGCGTCCACCCCTGATGCCCTCTGGATTCCTGCCATACGATATATCATCCATGTGCATGCCACCGAAGAAAACTGGCTGATTGGTGATGAACAGTGGTGTGACGAGATGGAGCCGCACCTGGCAAGTACCGAAAACCGTGACTCGGCAGCAAGCCTCCTGACCGGCCTCACCTTCACCCCGCCCACCCGCGCTCGCTACACCGCAGCCGTGCAAGAATGCCAGCGTGAAATCTTTGAAGGCAATAGCTACGAAGTTTGCCTGACCGCGCAAACTCGGGCACGCGCATCCGCGCCAGTGAGCAAAGAGAGTGCGCTTGCCACCTACCTGGCGCAACGCGACCACAACGCAGCCCCCTACGCTGCCTTTATGCACTGCAAAGACTTCTTCATTTTGAGTTCATCGCCTGAGCGTTTTTTGAGTATCAGCACCGATAGGGTCTCTGAAACTAAACCCATCAAAGGAACCATCGCTCGTGCAACTGATTCGGTGGAGGACGCCGCCCGCGCCCACTGGCTCACCACCGACGCCAAAACCCGCGCTGAAAACCTCATGATTGTGGACTTGCTGCGCAACGATCTTTCGAGGGTCAGCTACCCCGAAACGGTGCAGGTGCCGGTACTTATGGGCGTGGAATCTTATTCAACCGTACACCAGTTAGTCTCGACCGTGCGCTCTCGTCTGCGGGCAGATGTGAGTTCGGTGGGGGCGGTGCAAGCCTGTTTTCCCGGTGGGTCGATGACTGGTGCGCCCAAGCCTTCGACCATGGACATTATCGACCGGCTTGAGGGACGCGCTCGCGGGATTTATTCTGGGGCGCTGGGGTTTTTCTCTGCTTCTGGGGCGGCGAACCTTTCGATTGTTATTCGCACCCTGGTGGTCTCTGCCTCCGGTGAAGTCAGCCTGAGCGCTGGGGGTGCAATCGTTGCGGACTCAGACCCCGACGCCGAATACGAAGAGATGCTGACCAAGCTGCGCGCAGCCCTGCCGCCGAGCGTGGGCGGGCTGGGGTAGCGGGCGGAGTTCTCCCACTTGGGTGTTAATTCAAAATAATGCTTACATCTGCGTGTTCCACCAGACGCGCATCGTGAGTGGCAACCACTGCTATGCCTCCCTTGGCGCAGTGTTGGTTGACGAAATCCCCGACGCGCCCCGCATTATCGTCATCCAAAGCGGCTGTTGGTTCGTCCAAGAGAACTAAGGGGGTATGACGTAGAGCCAAACGTATGAGACCGACCCTTTGCTGTTCACCACCACTTAGCTGAAAAACAGGTCTATCAAGATAATCGTAATCTAAGTTGAACCGCTCAAACGCTTCCTGGGCTTCCGCTTTGTGCTCCGCGACTTTGTAACCAGCAATATCTAGATTTTGCCGTACAGTCCATGAAGCAACTAGACCAGAGTTCTGGAAAGCAAAACTAACTTTGGTACGCAGAAAATCTCGTCGCGACTTTCCCTTTAGATGAGCGGGGTTTATATTGTCGAATTTAATGTCACCAGCTGTTGGTTTTTCGAGCCCTCCCAAACACTGTAATAAAGTAGTTTTTCCAGAACCGCTGTGCCCACGTAAGGCGATAAAGGAACCGGAGGGTGCTTCAAAACTGATGTTTTCCCATAAAGTTATAGCGGGGTAACTGAAACCGAGTTCTACGACTGATAAAGAGTTGCTTATAGTCATATTTTCCTTCCTAAGCTCATGAAATTTCAAGGGCGAAGCGCGAAATGGTGTAGTTATATCTACGTAAGGTTGTAGTGACTACTAGGAAGAAAACACACAACACGCCCAATGCGATCAGAACGGCGGGGAGAGGCTCCAGCGCAGACATAGCGACTGAAACTGCTACTGGTAGGGCAATAAGTAAAAGTATTTTATTCAGGAAACCCCGTGTATCTCAGTAAAATTAGCTCCCGACATAGTTTGCAAAAAGATTACTGCTCTATTACGGCTTACATAGATATACACTAATAAAATAGCACCGATAATCAATGCGCCTGAAGCTACAGATGTACCGATAACGACAACGGCAAGAGCAGCTTTTCGGTCTGTTTGGGCTAATTAGGTGTATTGCGAAAGACTCTCAAATCCAATAACCGCTAAGTCAAGATTATTCTCTGATACTGCTGCTTGATAAGCTGGGGCGCGATAGACCGTTTTTAAAGTCTCAACACTGCTTGGAGGTAAAACATTATTAGTGGAATCGACCACCACGAGGATGGGGTTCTTTATGTACATTTGAGTGTCAGTGCTGAAGTAGAGTAGCGGTATGATTCCCGTATTAATATCCGATGCAACTTTTACTGAAATATCACTATTCTCAGGCTCCTCCGGGGTGTTCTGAAAAGATGCCCATGATTGAACGCTTGACCGTATTTGATCTTCTGCGGAGGCATGCTCTGAGGGAATAAGTGCCACTACGGTGGAATCGGCAGATGCCATATCTGATATTTCTTCCACCGTCTGTTTATCAATCTCTGTAAAGGCAGAAAGATAATTAGGGCTGACGGCCATATTATGAGTAAGCACGCTGTCGCTTTGTTCGGTGTCAAAAAGAACATTTGGCTCAGCTAGAAAGCTGTCCCCAGTTCTTTGAAGCTCTGTGAACACATTGCCATAGACTTTTTGACACTGTCTGCTTGGCTACCCTGCAGAGCATAACCCAGTCAGGCTGAACAAGGTCAGGCTGGTTCAGACGTACCTCATCTGACTGGCGTTCCGCCTTGTAGTTCTGAATCTGTTTTAAGGTGTAAGAAGCTGTGGCAGAAGCCCCCAAGGCGGCTACGACTACGAGTAAAGCAGAGAGAAAACTAAGGATTGTTTCTGGGCATTTTCCTTTGATGAGCTCTCCCAGAGACTGTCGAGTCTCAAACAAAATCACTGCAACACGACTAATAAGTAATAACACCGCGAGAACTATGAACTGTTGGAACGCAATAGCGCCAATGCTGAGTAGACGGTAACCAGCAGATACTAATAGGCTATAGCTCAAAATAAATCTTGTTGATGCTATGAAGGGTACAAATACGGGAACAGCAAGTATTAGCAACTCAAATAATTGCACTCGTGTTTTTGACTCACCTGTGGAAACTCTTATAGCAACCACTGAGAGGCGGATGCTTTGCAACTGACAGAGGGCAAGCAACAACGCTAAAACCAAGCTAGCGATAGCTACACCCCAGCCACTTCCAATCACGAAGAATACCCACAGTAAGTATCCAGGGTGCGCAGAAACCTCTCGTGTCTCGACCCCCGCCTCTTTTAAAGAACTCGTAATACTGCGGGTTTCTGCTGAGGTGCCCTGCACCAGATAAGTGCCTGTCAACTGTGCTCGTTTGAGCGCAGAGGTGTCATACAAAGCAGCAGAGTATACTCCAGTAAAGGTGGGAAAAAATTGTGAATTGAGGTCACCTAAAGTCTTACTCGGATTCCCCTCGAAAAGGTAGTAATCAGTACTTCTAACATCATTATTAGATGATGGTGTTAATTTATAAACATTCAAGCCATTGTAATTAGCTACATCCTGTAGCGTTTTTATAAAGTGCTCAGTTTCAATGTTTGGCGAAATCTCAGAAACTGTAAAACCTGAGCTGAAATCTTCTGGTCCCCAACGGTCTTGGTCTACTAGAAACAAAAAGATTGCTCCTGTTAGTACGGTGCTCAATAGGCAAGAAATAACCCAAACTAAGGTAGAAGCTCTTTTTATATTATTCATGACGAGAACGCCTTTAATAAATTATTGTTGTAGCCCCAATAGCTACTGGGGCTACAACAATTAGCAGTAGGTAATAGACATCAACTCTTTAACGCCAGTATGCAATGTTCCCACCCCAAGTTGCTCGGATGGATGCATCTGACCAAACACCCCCAGGAACAGTCGGGCTTACACTGCATGAGCTTTGCGTTACATGCGGTACTTCCATGTGCGCGAGAAGGATGGTGGTATTTTGACCAAGTCTTCATTGTTAGGTAGGTGGTTCCGTAATCCCAAGTTCCACCACCTCCTGAAATGGTGGCCGCATTGGCTGCCGCCACCCCGCCGAGCAAGCTAACTCCAAGGGTGAGTGTGACTAGTGATTTCTTTGCAAACGATAGAGACATTATGGCCTCCGTAAGTAGTTCCTTTTACGATTTTGATAAATCGTAATTTGATTCTACCCCCTCTCTATAAATGCAATAAAGATCACAAATGAATATAAATTCAATTTTTGTGAATATTTCTGGATTTGTAAGCCTATATAGGTTTCATATGTTGCAGGTATCCGCCCCTCCTGCATGTTTTGATGGAACAATTGAAATTTTGTAATTTTTTGAAGGGAGAGCTATTTCTTAGCTACGTATAGGGCGCCCACGATCATCGGGATCTGCAGGGGTAGGCGCCGCGCTCGCTTAGCATCGGTATCAATCAGCCCCGGAATGTCGATACCCTCTCGCCACTGGTAAACATTTGCTGGGAAGACCGCGGCAAAGAGGGCTGCTGTGCCCAAGCCGGACGCGCGTCGTGCCCTGGGTGCGGTGAGTAAGCTCAGACCGAGGGCAAGTTCTGCAGCGCCTGATGCGTACACGACAGTTTCGGGGCTACCTGGCACCCAAGGCGGAACAATCGAGGCGAAAGACGGCACGGAATCCTTTTTAAAATGCAGGACACCCATGAAAGTAAGCCCGGCTCCTAGCCCCAGGCGGGTGAGCTTCTGACCGGTGGTTTCGGTGGGGTCTTTTTCGAAAATAGTCATGGTTCAACCCTACGCCCGCATTGATCTCTGTGTAGTTTATTTTCGTACACCCTATTGCGTGTACGGCAAGGGCTTTCGGTGTACCTGGCGCCGAGAGTGAGGGGGCGCTGTCTGCGCGCGTCCGCCTTGCCATCGCCGAGAGTGCAGTTTAAGACCGGCTTTCATGAGAAACCGGTCTTAAACTGCACTCTCGACGCTGTGAGGCTGCGACCACCCACTAGACTGGGCATTATGGCTAATTTTTCTAACACCCTCCCTATTGACCAAGCACGCGAGCGTCTGCGCGAACTAATTTCTGAACTTGCTGTTGTTCGTGGCAAGGTGACCCTGGCTTCGGGTAAAGAAGCTGACTACTACGTTGATTTGCGCCGCATTACCCTGCACCATGAGGCGTCGCGTCTGGTGGGGCAGGTCATGCTTGATTTGCTCGATCAGAACGCCATCGAATTTGAGGCTGCCGGCGGCTTGACTATGGGCGCAGACCCGGTAGGTCACGCCATCATGCGCGCTGCGGGCGATGCTGGACGCGCCATTGACACTTTTGTAGTGCGCAAGGCGCAGAAGTCCTATGGCATGGGCCGTCAGGTTGAAGGCCCCTCTGTCGAAGGACGCCGCGTGGTTGCTGTTGAAGATACCTCCACCACCGGCGGTTCAGCCTTGACCGCTGTCGAAGCTCTAAAAAAAGCTGGTGCTGAGGTTGTTGCTGTTGCCGTCATCGTTGACCGCGCAACCGGCGCTAAGGAGCACATCGAAGAGATAGCGGGCGTGCCCTGTTTCTACGCCTACTCCAAGGACGACCTGGGTCTGAGCTAAAAAGTTTCGTTTCTTTTTCAAGCGCCACCGGTAGACTTATCGGTGGCGTTTTGATGTGTAAAGGGTGAGGGTATGAGTAAAGAGAACGATGCACCGGTGCAGTCTTCTGAAGTAGAGCAGGTTGAGCCGACCTCTGCTGAAGCCAACCACGTGATTGGTGTTGGCCCCTGGGAAGGCGAGTTGCCTGAAGGCGACCACTGGGATGAAGAACTCTTGCGCGAGGGTGACCGTCGCAACGTGGTGGATCACTACCGCTACTGGAAGATGGACGCGATTATCGCTGACCTTGATACTAAGCGGCACGAGTTCCACGTGGCGATCGAGAACTGGCAGCACGACCTCAACATCGGCACGGTGGTACGTACCGCCAACGCGTTTTTGGCGAAAGAAGTACACATTATTGGTAAGCGCCGCTGGAACCGTCGCGGTGCCATGGTTACTGACCGCTACCAGCACGTGCGTCACCACCCCACCATTGAGGACTTTTTAGCGTGGGCTGAGTCTGAGGGCATTGCTGTGATTGGTATTGATATTTTCCCGGATTCCCAGCAACTTGAAACCTACGACTTACCCGAAAAATGCGTCCTGGTTTTTGGGCAGGAAGGCCCCGGTCTTTCGCCGGAGATTCACGAGGCTGCGCAGGCGACGCTTTCCATTGAGCAGTTCGGCTCGACCCGTTCCATGAATGCTGCATCTGCCGCCGCCGTGGCAATGCACGCCTGGGTGCGTAGGCACGTATTCGGGCAAAGGGTGAACTAGACGCTCGCTGATCTTTGGGCGAATAAATGAGAGTGGCGGACGCGCGCCTGCCTCTCTCTGTTCCCTCGACACAAGTGGGGCTAGGTCTTTGGGCTGTGAGCATGGGGGCAATTCCTGCCATCGGGTTATATATAGTTCCTAACCAACTATTTTCTGTTTCATCTAGCCAAACGATTATTTCTCTTAGGTAATACTATTACTCAAGTATTCCGTAGGACCATGCACCTTCTCGCTCACATGAGTTATCTTTCTGAAGTGTCCCAGGTTTTGTTCCGTTTGAGTAGATGGGAAAATCTGGAACATGCCGAAGAAATTTGATCAGGATGCCAAGGATCGGGTGCTCCGCCTTGTTGAGGACCGCATCCTGGCGGAGGGGATCTCCATGCAGGAAGCGTGCAAGATCGTGGCCCCGAAACTGGGTGTCTCGTGGCATACTGCCCGGCAGTGGGCTCAGGCGGCCCGTCGCGAAGGCAGGGCAATTGATCCTTTACCTGAAGATCTCGTTGCAGAGGTGGCCAAGCTGCGTCGTGAGAATCAGGAGCTTCGCGACACTAACGAGTTGTTGAAGGCCGCGTCAGCTTTTTTCGCCTCAGAACTCGACCCCAAACGTCGGAAATGATCCAGTTCATCGATGAACACCGGGATCGTTTCACAGTCGAGTTCATCTGTCAGAGGTTGAAGAGCAATCGGCAAGGTGGCTTCATTTCCTCACGCGGATACCGTCAGTCAAAAGCCCGGGGATTAAGTGCCCGCAGCCTTCGCGAGGCCGCATTGACAAGGCGTATTGCCGAGGTTCATGAAGAAAACTACGCAGTCTATGGTATCCGCAAGATGTGGCATGCTCTACGCCGTGAAGGAATCGACATCGGCCGTGAGCAAACCGCTCGCCTGATGCGCCTTGCTGGAGTCAGTGGGAAAGGTAAAGGCCGGTTGCCTGTGACAACTCGCAGGTCCAAGGACTCGGATAATCGCCCTGACTTGGTAGGCCGTGATTTTCGTGCCCCTGGGCCGAATCGGTTATGGGTGGCTGACATTACCTACGTCCGTACCGGTAATGGGTTCGTCTACACCGCTTTTGTCACCGATGTGTACTCCCGCAAAATTGTCGGATGGGCATTATCAGATACGATGCGCACGGAAGCGTTGCCACTACAAGCACTCAACCAGGCGATTGTATGCGCAAAGGAAACAACGGGACTGATTCACCATTCAGACCACGGCTCGCAGTATGTGAGCATTGTCTATAATGAGCGCCTTGCTGAGCATGGAATCACTGCCTCTACTGGGACAGTCGGTGACTCCTACGACAATGCTTTGGCTGAGAACGTCAACGGTTCTTACAAAAATGAGCTTATTCATAGGCGGTCGTGGACTGACGTGGTTGATGTTGAGATTGCGACGTTTGAGTGGGTCTCGTGGTGGAACGAATCACGGCTTCACCAAAGTCTCGGTTACCGTACGCCGATAGAGGTAGAAGCAGGGTTTTGGACTGGCAATCCAAATCACGAGAGAATAGAAATCAAGGCAAATGCCTAGGAACAAAACCCGGGGCACTTCATTCTAGACGGTAGAATCTTCCTAGCCACCCCTAAAGATGAATACCAAGGCAAAACAGGTCAGGCACGGAAGAGCAGGTTGGATAATGGCGAAAAAAGAAGCTGAAATTGATTTCTGGGTAGCTACTCAGCTTAAAGACGCAGGGATTGACTTCGATATTCAAGGAAGTAACGTCTTAGAGATAAACGAAGCCCTAAAATCAGCATCGAAAAAGCAGACAGGGAACGCTGGGTTTCCCGAATTCGTTGCAGTCATAGACGATTTTGTGCTGGTAATTGAAGATAAATCAAACCAAAACAAACACATCAAACTAAACGAAAATGGCATAATTTCAACTAACACAAAGGATACTGTAAATTATGCCGTCAACGGTGCATACTTCTATGGTAAACACATAGCCCAAAACAGCAATTTTAGAAAAGTTTTTGCAGTCGGCGTATCCGGCAATGAAAAATATCATTCCATTACCCCTCTCTGGGTAGATGATAGAGAGGGTTACAAGACCCTACCTGATATAGAGTCGTTCATTTCTTTCTCCCCGGAAAATATCAAGGAATATTACACAAGAAATGTCCTAGAAGAACCTACATCGTTTGAAAAAACGACTGAACAGATACTTAAGGATGCCGCTGAACTCCACGACTATCTGCGAACCTATGGGACTCTAAAGGACCAGGATAAGCCCTTAGTTGTGTCTGCGATACTGCTTGCCTTGGACGAAATCGAAAAAGATATGTTCAGCATTAAAAGTCTCAGGGGCGACCAAGTAGATACTGCACGGGATGGAGATAAGATCTTCAATGCAGTAAAAAGTCGCTTGACCCGCTCTAATGTCGGACCAGATATAAAAAGAGACAAACTACTCTCTGAATTTTCAATACTGACCACCAGTTTCAGATTGAATGAAGTAAACACATCCCTCAAAAAGACTCCACTTAAATTCTTTACTGAATTTTTATACGAGAGAATTTTTAAGAGCATAAAGTATCAAGAAACCTCCGAAGACTTTATCGGGCGTTTCTATGGTGAGTTTATGAGTTATTCAGGTGGAGATGGACAGTCGCTGGGCATCATCCTGACTCCAAAGCATATTACCGACCTCATGTGCGATCTTGTAGACATAAAACCTGACGATAAGGTACTAGACCCTACATGTGGCACTGGTGGGTTTCTTATCTCTGCCATGCACAAGATGCTTGAACAGTCAGAAACCTCTCAACAACGGAAAAATATCAAAAAAGTACAACTACATGGCTTTGAGATTCAAAGCAACATGTTTGCCGTTGCGGCTACCAACATGATTTTAAGGAAAGACGGTAACAGCAATCTTGAATGTAGCGACTTCCTAGCCAAAGACCCTGCTCAGATCCAGTTGAAAGGTGCTACGGTAGGACTAATCAATCCTCCCTACTCACAAGGATCCAAGTCTGATCCGACTCAGTATGAACTTTCGTTTGTGGAACATCTTTTGAAGTCAGTAGTAAAAGGTGCCAGAGTTGCAGCGATTATCCCGCAATCTTCACTTACAGGTAAGACATCTTCTGAAAAAGACTTCAAAAAGTCCATCCTAGAAAACCACACCCTAGAAGGTGTAATCACCTGCAACACCAGCACCTTTTACGGTGTGGGGACCAATCCTGTTATCGCTGTCTTCACAGCGCATGAACCACACCCAGAAGACCATATAAGTAAGTTCATTGACTTTAGAGATGATGGATATGAGACAAAAGCCCATCTCGGGCTCGTTGAGAGTGAATCTGCTAAGGATAAACAAAAACATTTAATTGATATTTGGCAGGGAAAGACCGAGGCCCCCGTAGAATTTTGCGTGGAGTCAAGAGTTGAGCATGATGATGAATGGCTACATAGTTTCTACTACTTTAATGATGCCCCGCCGATAGATGAAGATTTTGAAAAGACAGTCGGAGATTACCTAACATTTGAATTTTCGATGATTATGCAAAACCGTCAGCATCTTTTCCAGGAGACAGACAATGATCAAAAATAATCTTTCTTGGGACACTTTTTCAATCCCTGATATTTTTGATGAAATTCAGCGTGGAAAAAGATTTAAAAAATCTGATCATGTAGCCGGCAAAGTACCTTATATTTCATCAACAGCCCTGAATAATGGCGTTGATTCGTTTGTCACACAGATACACAAAAATCGTGTATTCAAAGACTGCATCAGCCTAGCTAACAGCGGTAGTGTAGGTAAAGCCTTCTATGAGCCTTTTACTTTTGTGGCAAGTGACCACATCACCCACCTCAAAAAATCTGGCATGTCAAAATATGGTTACCTCTACCTAACTACGTCACTTGAAAAGCAAAAATCTAATTTCAATTTCAACAGAGAAATAAACGATAAGCGGATTGAACGTCTCAAAATAGTTCTTCCTACTGATGCCTCGGGAAACCCAGCATACGACCACATGGAGGAATACACCTCCACACAGGAAAAAACCTTATTAGACCGTTATAAATCCTTCGCCCTCAAAAACTTAGAAGAAACTATCTTCAGCGACATACCCCCACTTGAAGAAAAGAAATGGGGTCATTTCCTCATTGACAGCCTTTTTATAGTCAACAGGCCCAGATACAGGACCCACCACTCATATCAAGACGGAGAAATACCTTTTATAGCATCTGGGGCAAGGAATAATGGGGTGGTCAGATATTGCGACCCCAAGAAAGATGAAAAACTTGACTCCGGAAACTGCATCACTGTAAGCCCTGTGGATGGTAGCTCGTTCTACCAGCCTGTCGATTTTCTTGGTCGTGGCGGCGGTGGTTCCTCAATGATCATTCTCAGAAACAGACGCCTTAATAAATACAATGGCATCTTTATTGCTGGTGCCGTACAAAAAGCATGTTCCCAATATATGTATGGGCGCATGGGGAACAGCAATAGCATAAAACGTAAACAGATACTATTGCCCATTGATGATTCTCAGCAACCAGATTATGCCTACATTGAGCAGTATGTTAAGAATAAAATGTGCGAAAAATATAAAAAATATTTAGACTATTTAGAAAGTCAGAATAGATAAAAATTAGCCCAGAACCCAGCTTTGTGCTACTGCAGGAAGTCCTCATACTGTAGGAGACGACCTAGCAGATGTTCGCGGGCGGTTTCCAGCTGGTGTAATTCTTCGCGAAGCTTTTTGTTTCTGGCTTTTTCATTCTCTAGCTCTTTTTTCAGGATGGAGATAATGGCAGACTCCCCCGCGGTTTTGGTTGGGGTTACAGGTCGCGGGGATTTGCCTTTTTGCTGGTCAGCTAAGGTTCGGATCCTATCTGATAGTTCATCGTTTTGGTGCAGGAACTTGGTGGATACCCCTGCGGTGCGTGCTACGGATGAGAAGTTGATGTTTCCGCCATCTTTAATAAGTTGGCGGATAGCTTTTTCAGCCCTTTGCGTTGCTTGTTGGGTGCGGTTTTTACCGGCTTTCCGAAGGGCGTCGGCTCGTTTCGTTTGTGGACTGGAATCGGTGATGATATTGGGCATGGGGTTCTCGCTTTTTTGGTGGCTTAGCGATGGGTTCGCAAGTTGGGTTGAATGATAGGTGAGGTGCCGTCTTTGGCAGGGTTGGTGATAAGAGTAAGCGCCACACGCCCTGATGTTCCTGCCCCAGAGACTGCTTTGTTTTGGGCAGCTTCGTCTTCTAACTTGGTGATGATTGCTTCGAGTGAGGTCTTTTCGCGAAGTCTGCCGGTAAGCCACACATTCGTCTCTGGCATATCCTCACCACGCCGCGCCTTGTACTGGTTTTTACGCTCATCAATCAACGCTTCTAATCGAGTGAGCTGTTCCCGATGCTCCTGGATATAAGAAGCATCAGTAGCAAAAGCACCACACGGCAAACAAGCATTACCCTTATCGCAACTCTGAGTCGGCGGCAGCATACAATACCCGTTGGGCAGAATACGATCTGCCCGATGATCTAACTGACTAATCTCCAAAAGGTCTTTAGCCGAAAGCCCAAGATCACGATCATCAGAACCAACCTTCTTATACCGCAAAAACTCGGCCTCTGCGGTAGCCGCTAGAGTCTCCGCGTAGCGCATGGTCATCTCCGGTGAACGGTGCCCCAAATAGCGTTGAACCACATGCACGGGCACACCATTATTCAGCAACTCAGTTGCGCGGGTGTGGCGCAGCCGGTGGGTCTGTGAGAAGCGTAGCGGTTCACCGGCTTTATTAGTGAGTTTTACGGTCTGGTCTAGGCGTTTGAGAGTGTCAGCGTAGGAACGATAAGAGCGAGGGCGTGCGCCAGTGAAGTTGGCCCTGGGATTAGGGAAAAGATAGGGATGTTCTAGACCAGGATATTTTTCTTCCACCCAAGCTTGTTGCTCCTGGATAATGTTCACTACCGCAACATCAACCAAGATAGTAGGTTCCACCCCGTCTACTTTGGTTTGCTGGTAATTCATACGCGCGATGAAGGAGTCCTCTTGTATCTTTTCGGGGTCTACATCCAACATGGTGAGAGGTTGGAAGTCCATCATGAGGATTTCTGAGGCGCGGCGGCCTGTGAGAGCTTGAATCATCCATACACGGGCTGCTTGTTCATCCCCTACACCGCCATAGGTAGCTGGTTCTCTACCAGGAATTTCAAGAGTGATGCGCTGGTTCATCGGTGTTTTTAGAACCTCAAGGTGAGAGAGCATTACGGCTAACTCATCAGGGGTGAAGAAAGTAACCGGGTGAGCTTTTCCCTTCTTTTTACGTTTATAGGCGGGGAAGAGCCGGGTATGGTCTGCGGTAATCCCAAGCCAAGCCTTATCGTCGGTGTTTTCAGCTACGAGGTCTTTATTCTCATAGGCGAACTCGTAGAAACGTTGCAAAGTGGAGGTCACTGAACCGATGGTGGTCTCTGAGAGGGCTTTGGCGTGGCAGCCCTCCACCGGTGTTTTAAGGTAGTCAGTGAAAGCGGTGGTGAGCTTCCTTATGACTCCCAGGCTCTCACCCAGAGTCACTGGGGAATGCTGATAGGTGGTCAGGAAGCGAGAGAAGTAGTTGAGGTGGGTTACTCGTGAGGCGATGGACGTCCAGGTGTAATACTCGTAGGTGAGGGCTTGGGAGAACCAGAATCGGGTCGCTTCTTTCAACCAGGGTTGGGTAATGTGCTCTAGGCTAATGACTCTCTCTGCGTGAGGTTCATTCTCGCGTCGAGGGATACGGTTATCCAGGTGCATATTCCAGACGTCGTGCTCATACCAGGGCTTATCTGAGCAGCGCACTGTCAGGTGCTGGTAGAGGTTTTTAGCGATGGATTCCACATTGCGCAGGTTATTGGGTGAGGGGTAGCGGTTGTTGCGTCGGTAGAAGGCGCGGGCTGCTTCACTTATCAGCCTGTAAGGTTCGATATTTGCAAGACTATAGGTGTCGCGTGAAGTGCCCCGGGTTTTGTTCCTAGGCATTTGCCTTGATTTCTATTCTCTCGTGATTTGGATTGCCAGTCCAAAACCCTGCTTCTACCTCTATCGGCGTACGGTAACCGAGACTTTGGTGAAGCCGTGATTCGTTCCACCACGAGACCCACTCAAACGTCGCAATCTCAACATCAACCACGTCAGTCCACGACCGCCTATGAATAAGCTCATTTTTGTAAGAACCGTTGACGTTCTCAGCCAAAGCATTGTCGTAGGAGTCACCGACTGTCCCAGTAGAGGCAGTGATTCCATGCTCAGCAAGGCGCTCATTATAGACAATGCTCACATACTGCGAGCCGTGGTCTGAATGGTGAATCAGTCCCGTTGTTTCCTTTGCGCATACAATCGCCTGGTTGAGTGCTTGTAGTGGCAACGCTTCCGTGCGCATCGTATCTGATAATGCCCATCCGACAATTTTGCGGGAGTACACATCGGTGACAAAAGCGGTGTAGACGAACCCATTACCGGTACGGACGTAGGTAATGTCAGCCACCCATAACCGATTCGGCCCAGGGGCACGAAAATCACGGCCTACCAAGTCAGGGCGATTATCCGAGTCCTTGGACCTGCGAGTTGTCACAGGCAACCGGCCTTTACCTTTCCCACTGACTCCAGCAAGGCGCATCAGGCGAGCGGTTTGCTCACGGCCGATGTCGATTCCTTCACGGCGTAGAGCATGCCACATCTTGCGGATACCATAGACTGCGTAGTTTTCTTCATGAACCTCGGCAATACGCCTTGTCAATGCGGCCTCGCGAAGGCTGCGGGCACTTAATCCCCGGGCTTTTGACTGACGGTATCCGCGTGAGGAAATGAAGCCACCTTGCCGATTGCTCTTCAACCTCTGACAGATGAACTCGACTGTGAAACGATCCCGGTGTTCATCGATGAACTGGATCATTTCCGACGTTTGGGGTCGAGTTCTGAGGCGAAAAAAGCTGACGCGGCCTTCAACAACTCGTTAGTGTCGCGAAGCTCCTGATTCTCACGACGCAGCTTGGCCACCTCTGCAACGAGATCTTCAGGTAAAGGATCAATTGCCCTGCCTTCGCGACGGGCCGCCTGAGCCCACTGCCGGGCAGTATGCCACGAGACACCCAGTTTCGGGGCCACGATCTTGCACGCTTCCTGCATGGAGATCCCCTCCGCCAGGATGCGGTCCTCAACAAGGCGGAGCACCCGATCCTTGGCATCCTGATCAAATTTCTTCGGCATGTTCCAGATTTTCCCATCTACTCAAACGGAACAAAACCTGGGACACTTCAGTCGCGTTCCTTGGCGGGTTGGCGCTCAATGAGGGATTGGGTGCTGGAAACGTACCAACGTAACATGGCCGGATCTACTTTAAGAGTGCCCTCTACCCAAATGGTGTAGATGTACCAGGCTAGTTCTCTATCGGCGAGGCTGTACCCGGTGCGGTAGTCGTAGGTTTTGTTGGAATAGAGGTAGTTGGAGTTGCGGACGAAGACCCGATTGTTAGGTTCTTGATCGAGTCTGTAGACCGGTTGCTGCCAGTCTGCAGGTACTTTTTCCCAGGCTGCTCCCCAGGAACGGTTCGAGACAGGTTCCTCCGGTGCGGGGAAGGCTAGTACATTGTGCTGTGCCATGATTCTAGTTACTCTCTTCTACTCTGCGGTATGGTTTTCCCAGCCGGTTGCGTACTCTTTCCAGCTACTGATTGATTTGAGTTCTGCATCTTCTGTTACCCACCCGTAGGTGTTCAGAGTGGTTTGGATGTCTTGGTGCCCAAGCCGGCGCATGACAATATGCGGTGGTGCCCCAGATAAGAGGAGGGCGGTGGCGTGGGTGTGTCTGAACCAGTGTGGTGTCCATGCCGGGTTCACCTTATCCCCTAGTTTTTTCTTCAATCGGCGTACTAGGTCGTAGACGTTGGTTTGGGTTAGTGCGGAGAAGGGTTCTTTCGCGTTATACCCATTGACCAGGATGAAGTGCTGGCTGAGTTCATCTATCACTAGGTCAATGTTGTTTTCCATGAGTTCCCAGACGTAGGCAGAGTAGAGGGAGGCTAGGTCATCGCCTATGTAGATGCGGCGTTCGTAGCGTGCTTTGACACGGGAGCCTCCGGGGTGGTCTTGGCGAGGTATTACGTCAATATAGGGCTGCACTCCGGAGGTGATGTTTATGTCATTGTGTCGTAGGGAGAGAGCTTCGCCGAGGCGTATGCCGGTTTCCGCCAGAGTGGCGAAGAGGAATCGGTTTCGGACTCCTTGCATTGAGGCTTTCCAATATCCGTATTCATCTTGCACAGCGCAAGCATCCAGGAGGGTTTTGATCTCGGCGGGAGTTAGTACGGGGGTGCGGGTTTTGTTCCCTGTGCGAATTTTGAACACTGGGGAACGGGATGGCTTTTTATCGGCTACACCCGTAAGGAATCCTTTGTAGGATGATCCGTAGCGGTTTCCGTGGTGGGAAGTGACGGATAGATAAGCAGTGTCGTTGCCGGTGTGTTGGGCGTGAAATTTGTAGAAGGCGGTCACGGCAGCAATTTTTAGTCCGATAGTAGCTGGTGAGCGTAGGGGTTCTGGTTCTTTACCGATGTGGGGTGTGCCTGGTGTTAGCCCGGTTTTGAGCCAGTGGGCGAAGCTGGCGATGGTGAGGTTATTGGGTTCTTCCCAGTGGGTGTCGGTGGTTTCGAGGAAGTTGAGCCATTGGGTGAGGGCGGTGGCGTAGGTGGTGATGGTGTTTGGTGAGGTTTCTTGGTAGGGCAGGAAGGTGAGGTATTTGTGTGCGGGAGGGAAGGGTAGGTAATCAGGGCCGATGATGGTGAGGGTTTTTGCACCGTTGGGGTGTTGTATTTTTTTGGGTTTTATACATGTGCTTATATCTTCTCTTGCGCGATGCTTTTTCACCTGTTAGCTTTAATCCCAGGAAACTTTCTGAGAAACTTTTTTACATAAAAATCGTACCGCCCGAGGAAGGCGAAAGCAATGCAGATTGAGCAAGACGATGTTGCGGAACTACTAGCAAACGATGGCACGCTTACCGTTATTGAAGAGATGACTGCCTGCCTCATGTATGCCCACGCTCAAAACTATGCTGAATTCGAGCAGAGAACCGCAGGATGGGACCCTGAGGACAAAAAGGCCTACCTTAATCAAACTAGATCACTCTCCGCCAGCTCGCTCACTCTTATTCTCATCAAGCGTCTTGCTAGAATCCGCCATGCGAAGGAGCTAAACCCACTAAACCTTTGGCACAACGACTGGTTCGAGTTTCGACATAAAGAGGTTCAAATCTATCTTCTGCGTAGCACCTCCACTAGATCCGACCGCAAAAAAGAGCTGCCCATTATCAACACCATCAAAAATGACAAAGCCAATCTTTTTGATGAATCCGGCGACAGGTCAGCAGATATTTACCGCTCACGTATTTCAGATAAGCTCTTATCTGTTGATAATGAACCCCTCTATTGTCAGCTGAAATACACCGTGGGCAGAAACGGGATGCTGACAAAAGCTGTATTCTCAGCTCAAACCATCTCCTTAGATCACCCAATCTTTGCCTACACCCTCGATCTAGGACAAGTGCAAGAATTACTAAAAGAACTCCTTTCGAGTGATCCTGAGATTTTCGCACCGGCCACGTTGCTGCGACAGAACACCATTCCTTCGCCAGCTGCACAGACCCATCAACTGTCCCCAGTCGAGGCTGAGGAAGTGGGGCGTGAACTCGATACCCACAGCGCTCCTGCGCTTGCTCCAACGCGAGAAGAAGATCAGCATAGGGGTCGTAAGAGCTCGTAATTACCTTTTCTGAAACCCGAAAAACCTATCTTTTTGTTTCCTTGATAGATTAATATGTGTAATATAGAGCGTTTGCAAAAACCGGTATACAAGGTTTTTCAGACTTTCTTTTAACAACGCACCATGTACTCCATCAAGGAAGGGTAGGTACTGACATGAGCCCCTCAGTTCATCCGGTGGAACACCCTGATACAATCCCTCAACCTCTGTCTCTTATCCCTAGAGAAAAAGAACTTGTAGCTGTTCCCGAAACCGTTAAACTGTTGCGTTTGCGCAGAGGTTTCACTCTTGAAGCTGCCTCAGCTCAGATAGGTAAACAAAAGGGGTGGGCTTCTAAGATTGAACGCGGAAATTTAGAGCTGAAAGGCGAAGATCTTGAGAGTTACGCTGAGATCCTCGATGTGCATGTAAAACTCCTAACGATTGAGCTTCCAATGGTTGATGCTGAGGGGATGATGTTCCGCAAATACCGGACGCCCAAGAAAACGGTAAATATGCTTGAAGCGGAAGCTTCTCTGCGGTTACATGTGGTTAATCGGTTGCTCGAAATCTCTAATCAGCCCTCGGCTCCGCTTTTTGAGCAGATTGCGGCTAATAACAACCATCAGGTGGTAGAAGCTGCACGTCAAACCCGTGCCCGATGGGGTATACCTCCCGATGCCCCTGTTGGCAATTTAACTGGGTATCTTGAGCGAGACGGTATTTTCCTTACCTTCCTTCCCTTAGATGTTGAGAAGGTCAACGGGGTTACTTATTGGCATGATGAACAGACTCCGCCTCTGATGATGCTCACTAGAAAAACTATTGATAATACTAAACGTTTCACGATGGCTCATGAGTTCGCGCATCTGGTGCTTGATAAGTATTCGTCTAGGCTTGATTCTCCTAAGGCGGTTGAGGCTCGTGCTGATTTGTTTGCGGGTGAGCTTTTAGCACCTTATGAGGTTGTTCGGGGGCAGTTCTTTTCTTTGAACACTGGGGATGTGGACGGTCTTATCAATCTTGCTCGTTATTGGGGGTTGCATCCTAAGAGTTTTGTGACCAGAGCATCGATTCATGGGGATATTAGTAAGGATCAGGCTTCGTCTTGGTATAAGAATTTGGGTGGGATTACTAAGAGTCGTATTGAGAATGAGTTTCCTGCTTATCCTGTGCGCTTTAATGCTCTTGGGAAAATTACGGATTATCTCAATAAGTATCACTGGAATATGGCTTCTGTGTTGTCTGAGGTTCTTGTGCGTAGAAGTGATTTTGAGCAGCTTGTTGGTGTTGATAATTCGTTGTCTTATGGCGCGGGCCGACCTAATTTTAGGGTTGTATAAGGGTCTGTGAATAAGGGATGTCCTCTAGTGTGTTGCTGGAGGACATTTTTTATTGGCGTCGAATGGATTCTGCGGCTGTTTATCTGGGGTTGACGTTGTTCTAGGTACTGCATATAACCCTGTTACCCAAGTGATAATTCTTCTTATATTCCAACTTGGGTTACTTTATTCCCGCTACTTAAAGAACTATAGATAACATCAGCAGTTTAGATTCTGCAAGTCTGCTGTTTTTACCGGTATGCACCTGCAAAAACCTTGTCAGGGGAGGTTTTCCCTCTGGATCAGGTGCTCTGTAATCCGCTCTAGGTAGAGTTGCCCGGCTGGGGTAAGCGTGAAATCTTTGCGTTTGGCGCCGGTGCCGGGCACGCTTGCAGGGGTGACGGCAAGTAAATCTGAGGACGAGAGGCGTTTGAGGGTGCGGTAGAGTCCGCGTTCGGTGATGGTCCAACCGGTGTGCTGTTCGAATTTCAGCTGAATATCACTTGCTGAAATGGGGCCGTGTGTTTTGACGATGCGTAGCAAAACCAGGGTGGTTACTGACTTTTTATAGACTTCTGCCCACGAGGCGGCGAGTTCTTCTACCCATTCACGCTCTGCCGAGCCAAGCGCGCTCACGAGATTTTCTCTGAGCCAAGCACGCTTGATGCCTCAAAGCCACGTGCGCCGATGACAGCGAACACGTGAATGAGTAAACCGATACCCCAGAACGCTCCCATGCCTACTGCTGACCCACCCCAGCGAGCAAGGAGTTATAGGCATCTCAATTTCCCTTGAGCCAGCGGCGATTGCGAAATGTGTGAGGTTGGTAGAGACTAACAGGGTGTAGGTGAAAGCGTTAACAATGAGCCCGCCGAAGCGTAGGCGGTCAAGCCCCTTGCCATAAAGAAGTGCGTACAGTCCCATGAGGAGAGCAACAAGGCCTGTGCCTCCTGCCAGAATGATGAGGGTGAAATCGGGGGGGGGCGAAAAATATTGCCGTGTGCATGGTGAGCGTAATCGCCGTAATGGTAAGACAGTAGGGCATGAGTGTCTTGAGCGCGGCGTCTGGGCTGGTGTGGCTGAAGCGTGTCATTGGGGCTCTAAAGATCTGTGTACCTTTCGTGCATTGGAAAATTTGCCGTCAAGTTTTTTAGCGAGTTACTTGCACAGTAAAGCATTCTCGGGTGTCTTCTGAAAGAAATAGAGGCAAAAAAGAAGAAAGAGAGCATCACGAGTTCGCAACAAATACCGGCTATTAGCCCCGGCAAGATTTTGTTCGTGCTGATGGTGCCGCTTTTCATGGTGCTGGCTGCCGTCTCAGCGGTCAATGTGGCGATGACGCCTATGGCGCGTTCCCTCACCGCGTCCTTCGCTGCGATTTCTGTGCTGGTGCTGGGCGGTCTTTACTTTGCGGTGAAGGATCGCAAACGCGAGCTGCGCGAGTAAGCCGCCGCTTAAAAAGTTCTCCCCGGGGTTATTTACATTTCCCTCTACTTTATACACGGGAAAAGTAAATAACCCCGGGGAGAACCGGAGGGGTACTTTAGGCTTGCAGCCCGAAGATCCAGACTGCCAGGGTCATGGTGACCAGGGTAATGAGCACAATACCGATGAGATTGAGCCAAAGGCCGCCCTTAACCATCTGCCCGATGGAAACGTAACCCGAACCGTAGGCGATAGCGTTCGGCGGGGTGGCTACCGGCAGCATGAAGGCGCAGGTTGCAGCCAGCGCTACGGGAATAGCTAGCAGCATGGGGTCGAAGCCCATACCGATGGCTACACCACCGGCAACGGGCAAGAAAGTTGCCGCAGTTGCAGTGTTTGAGGTCAGCTCGGTCAAGAAGATGATGCCTGCGGTGAAGAGAATAACCAGCAGTAGAACTGAAATGCCTTCAAGACCGGCAACCGATGAACCGATCCAATCGGTCAAACCTGATGACGAGAACTGTGATGACAGTGCCAGACCGCCGCCGAAGAGCAACAGGACGCCCCAGGGTAGCTGTAGCGCGGTATCCCAGTCGAGCAGACGGACGCCCTTTTTGCCGGCTGAGCCAGCGGGCAGCAGGAAGAGCAGAATACCTACAATAATAGCGATGCCGGCGTCTGAAATCATGGGCTTGTCGAAGAGAATCGGTACGAAGATCCATGCCAGTGCTGCCAGTACGAAGATGATAAGGACGCGAATTTCTCCGGAGCTCATCTTGCCGAGTTTGGTGTATTCGTTGGCGATGAGTTCTTTACCGCCGGGGATGTCATCGATTTCAGGTTTGAAGACGACTTTGGTGAGCATGAACCAGCAGATGAACATCATGACGACCGCCAGGGGAACGCCCACGATCATCCACTGACCGAAGCCGATTTCGACGCCGTGGGTGTCTGCCATGTAACCAGCCAGCAGGGTGTTTGGGGGTGTGCCGATGAGGGTGCCGAGTGAGCCGATGGATGCTGCGTAGGCGATGCCGAGCATGAGCGCGGTGCCGAAGTTGGATTTGACGATGTCTTCAGCGCCGCCGCCTGCTGTAGTGCGCGGGTGCTGAATCTGACCGATGAGGGTGAGCACTGAAATGCCGATGGGCAGCATCATGACTGCGGTTGCGGTGTTTGAAACCCACATGGAGAGAAAACCGGTAGCAACCATGAAGCCCGCAACCATGGAGGAGGGCTTGGTTCCCATCATTTTCAGTGTCAGTAGGGCGATGCGGCGGTGCAGGTTCCAGCGCTGCATAGAGAGCGCCAGCAAGAAGCCACCCATGAAGAGGAAGATGATGCTGTTGCCGTAGGATGCGCCGATGTCGTTGATCTTGACTTCTGAGTTGAGGGTGGGAAAGATCGCCAGTGGCAACAATGCTGTTGCCGGGATGGGCAGTGCTTCGGTCATCCACCAGCCACCCATGAGGATTGCGGTGGCTGCGGTGAGCTTGGCGCCGTGGGGAACGTCGGCGGGCATAATGAAGTAGATTGCCAGTGCGAGCAGGGGAGCGCCGATCAAGCCGATGAAGCGTTTGGTGCGTTCACTGCTGTCGATTTCTTCTGACTGGGCACCGCGTGAAAGCTGAACTTGCCCGATTGCTTGGGTGGGAATGGGTTCGTAGTTCTTGAGGTGGTCACCCACCATGTGGGGGTGCTCAGCGTGTTTTTCGTCGTGGTGCACGTGAGGGCTCCTTTGCTAAGTGTGTGTGGGCATCAGTGGATGCTTTCATACCTTAACCGAGAAAGATGAGTCGGTGATGAAAATAAGGTGCAGGTTTCTTCATCTGGGCGTGTTGCGCGTAACAAAACTTTCGGTAATGACAGGGGTGTGCGCGTCCGCCTGTTTTTCAGTGCTGGTGGGCGGTGGTTAAGCGTGCGGACGCGGCTAGGTGAGGAATATTGAGATGAGGTTTTTTGACCCCTAGGTAGGTGGGGTAAATGCAGCCTTAAAACCTGTTATTAAGTGGGTTTATGTGCGATTTTTTGCCCGTGGACTGAGGGCTTTTGCGCTTAACTTGGTAGACTTGAAGAAGGCAGGGGCGCGCCCTCACCGCACGGTAAGTACGCGACCCGAGTAACTACACAGACTCATCAACCAGGCGAGTCATAATCCAATTCAAGGAGTCAGCATGCCTATTGCAACCCCGGAAGTCTACGCAGAAATGCTCGACAACGCGAAGAACAAGGGCTTCGCGTACCCCGCAGTTAACGTCACTTCATCACAGACCCTGAACGCTGCTATCCAGGGCTTCGCAGAAGCTGGCTCAGACGGCATCATTCAGGCATCAACCGGTGGTGCTGCGTACTGGTCAGGCGCTTCAAAGAAGCACATGGTTACCGGTGCGTTGGCTATGGCTGCTTACGCTCGTGTTATTGCTGAACAGTACGATGTGAACATTGCGCTACACACCGACCACTGCCCTCAGGACAAGCTAGATGAGTACCTGCTGCCCCTGCTCGCAGAGTCAGAGAAGGCTGTTGCTCGCGGCAAAGACCCCATCTTCAACTCACACATGTGGGACGGCTCAGCAATCGCGCTGGACGAGAACCTGAAGATCGCTCAAGATATTCTGGCTCGTACCAACAAGGCGAAGATCGTTCTTGAGGTTGAGATTGGTGCTGTGGGTGGCGAGGAAGACGGCGTTGAAGGCGCTATCGATGACACTCTCTACACCACCATCGAGGACGCGCAGAAGACTGTTGACGCTCTTGGTTTGGGTGAGAACGGTCGCTACATGGCAGCACTGACCTTCGGTAACGTTCACGGTGTATACAAGCCCGGTAACGTTCACTTGCGCCCCGAGTTGCTGAAGGAAATTCAGGACGCTATCGGTAAGAAGTATGGCAAGGACAAGCCTTTCGACCTCGTATTCCACGGTGGTTCAGGTTCAACTGAGCAGGAAATCGCTGACGCTGTTAAGTACGGTGTTATCAAGATGAACATCGATACTGACACCCAGTACGCTTACACCCGCCCCGTTGTTGCTCACATGTTCAGCAACTATGACGGTGTGCTTAAGGTTGATGGCGAAGTTGGTAACAAGAAGACTTATGATCCCCGAGTATGGGGTGCTGCTGCTGAAAAAGGTATGGCTGCTCGCGTTGTTGAAGCTGCAGCTCAGCTCGGTTCAACCGGCACTTCACTCGGCAAGTAAAGTGCGTGAGCCCCGGTGAGGCTCGCAAGAGCGCTTTACTTGCCTGGCTGAGACAGAAAATTCCGAGTTAGTGAGGGGTAAATTTTCTGTCTCAGAAAGGGTAAGTGCGTTAGCCTAACCTGCTGATAAAGCTGAGAAGACCCACCTGCTCTCTACGGTGAGTGGGTGGGTTTTTGTGTTCTGCTGGTGCTGAAACTTGTGGTCTGATCATTACTGATGAGCGTGTGATGGGCAATGTTCAACACCGTCACTTTGGGGTGACCGCGTGCTGGTGCGAGGGGTAAAACTTGACCGTGCGGACGCGTCCGCCTAGCCCCTTGTTGTCTACCTACTCTCCAAGGAGTAAGTGGGTAGGGTGTAGGAAGCTCAGTGGTTCATTTTTGTGAACTATATTCATGTCGCTCGTGTTTTCGATGCCCTTTGTAGTGTGGGCAGCCCCTCACAATAGAGAACAAGAAGGTGAGAACCACAGGGTTCTTCTGAGTCTTGTGAGTGTTGCGGCGAACAAAAGGTAGCCAAGCTCAACCCGATTGACGCCCTACGTTACGAGTTACGAGTAAGGGCGGGGGAGGGATGCGTGTCCCCACCTGCCGAGGTGACCACCAAAAATAAGAGGTGACCGTACATATCACGGTCAGCATGACTTTTCGCGGTCACCCCTGACGGGGGCGTAGAAGATGACGCACATCCTCTCGCCCCTGTAAGCTGAACATAGTTCTACACGATCGATTTGAAGGAGCACCCCCCATGTCACTTGCCGGTAAGAATCTGCTGGACGGTCCCGCGCCCACCTACCTACCCGAAGAAACCGAGCTACTGGCTGCGGTAGCCGATGGCGCGTCCGCCGCTGAAACCGCGCAGAAGTTCCCCAAATCATCGCTGGCGTGGGCAAACCTCGCCGAAGAAACCCTGGCTGAGGGCAAGCTCATTGAGGGCTACGCCTTTGCGCGAGTGGGCTACCACCGCGGGCTGGACGTGCTACGCGGCAACGGCTGGAAAGGTCACGGTGCGATTCCCTTCAGCCACGAACCCAACCGCGGTTTTCTTAAAGCACTGAATCTGCTGGGCAAGGCAGCGGCTGAAATCGGTGAAACTGATGAGGCGCAGCGTATTGAAAAGTTCCTCAATGACTCTGACCCTGAGGCGGCAGCGCAGCTGAACTAAGCAGTCAGTCTTAAACGAAAAATTGCGGGCATCCCCATGGGGTGGTGCCCGCAATTTTTATGTCGTCATCTGCGCGGTGATCTTATGTTGCAGGTAGCTTGGGGTAGGCTGCTGCCACGCCGGGGTGGGTGATTTTACCGGCGTCTGTGTTCAGACCCTTCGCTAGATCATCGTTGGAGGTAAGTGCCTGTTCCACACCCTCAGCCAGCTTCAGCGCGTACCCCAGGGTTGCATCGGTCAGCGCAATGGTTGAAGTGCGCGCAACCGCGCCGGGCATGTTGGCAACGCAGTAGTGGCGAATACCCTCTACCTTGTAGATGGGGTCATCGTAGGTGGTGGGTTTGGAGGTCTCAAAGCAACCGCCCTGATCAATAGCAACATCAATCAGCAGTGCGGTGGGCTTGAGGTTTGCCAGGTGCTCTTGACGCACTAGCTTGGGAGTCTTAGCGCCGGGTACCAGTACTGAGCCAATAATGACATCGGCATCAGCGATTTCACGCTCAATATTTGCTGGGGTGCTGGTGAGGACGCGCGCCGTTGAGCCAAACTGCGTGGCAAGTTCGCGTACGCGCGGGCCGTAGCCCTCCAAAATAGTGACCTCAGCACCGAGACCAACCACCAGTTGCGCTGCCTGAGTGCCCACGTTACCGCCACCCAGCACCACAACACGGGCTGGAGCTACACCGGGAACACCGCCCAACAGAATGCCTGGCCCGTCCTCGGTGTTGAGCAGGTACTGCGCGGCAGCCTGGGCAGCCAAACGCCCGGCAACTTCACTCATGGGCAGTAGCAGAGGTAGAGCGCGTCCGTTTGCTACGGTTTCGTAGGCGATAGCGCGAGTGCCGGCCTCTAACAGAGCCTTGGTGAGTTCAGGTTCAGCCGCTAGATGCAGGTAGGTGAACAGGGTGAGGTCTTCGCGGAAGTACTTGTACTCAGACTCAATAGGTTCTTTGACCTTGATTAGTAGCTCTGCCTTGCCCCAGGCGTCCTCGGCGCTGACCAGTTGCGCGCCTGCCTGGGTGTACTGCTCGTCGGAGAAGCCAGCGCCCATGCCGGCTGAATGTTCAACAAAAACTTCGTGACCGGCATCGACCAGTGCTTTTACGCCGTCGGGGGTCGCGCCTACTCGTTGTTCGCGGGGCTTAATCTCGCGGGGAATACTAATACGCATGGTGGTGCGTTCCTTTCCTATCACCATTGATGGGTGTCCTTTTAGTCTAATCCTCAACGAGATAAAAACCTACCCGCGAAAAGGGGAAAGCTGCGCCTGTATACCTGCTCACAAAGACTGAGCCGCGCGTCCTGCAGTTTCTGCGTCACTGGTAGGTCTCAACACGGACGCCGGTGCGCTGGTATACCCGGGCGTGAAGGAGGCTTTCCCTGGACTTGGCGGGTTAGAGCTTGCGCTTGAAGTACTGAAGCACCGGCAAAACGCTGACATACAAGTAAGGCGCCGAGATCCCGGGTTTAATCTGGTATCTCGGCATCCTACCGGTACTTAGAAGTTAGATCTTAGGGTCCAGCGGCAGATCCTCAGTCTCTGGAACCTTCACACCGGTACTCATATTCAGCGATTCTCCGCGGAAGAAGGGTCGCATCGACTCTTGGCGCGAGCAGAAAACCATGACGATTCCACCGATGCCGAAAGCAACCACCGCCGTCAAAAAGACACCCGAGACTCCGAAGGCTTGGGTCATACCGTACTCTGGGTTCACCATATTAATCATCGAGAAGACCAGCACAAAGAGCATGAGAACGCCGCCCACCAGCGGCAGCACCAGGCGGTTAATAATGTTTCGGGTCGAAGTGAAAATATCGCCCTTAAAGTAGCGGACGCAAGCAAAGCAGGTTACGCAGTAGTAGAAGCCCACTGCCAGGGAGGTCGCTTCAACGGTGTCAGCCAGCATGTTAGTGCTGATGTAGCTCATGCCAGCGTAAAAGACAGCAGAGACGATACCCATTATCATTGTGGCAGGCTCCGGGGTTCGAAAGACCGGGTGGGTTTTCGCAAAGTTTGGCGGCAGAGCCTTGTACACGCCCATCGCAAAGACGCTACGGGCGGTCGGCAAAATCGTGGTCTGGCAGGTGGCAAGCGCTGAAACTGCCACCGCGAGAACCAGTACCCATCCCAGAGACCCTAGGGTCGCGTCCTTGAAAGCAAAAAACACGTCATCAACGATTTCTTCGTTGGCAAGGCCGATGCCGGTATCGCCAACACCTGCGTACATCATGATGATGACGGTGACAGCAACATAGGTAAGCACCAGAAGAGAGCTTGAAAGAATAGCCGCCTGACCGGGAGTTTTGTGGGGATTCTTAGTTTCTTCGCTGAGGGAGAGTGAAGTATCCCAGCCCCAATAAATAAAAATGGCAATCAAAACAGCCTGCAAAAGTCCGTTGAAATCAGCGGCAAAAGGATTAAACCAGCTCCACGAAAAATCCAAGGCGGGGGTAAGCGAGCCACTTATAAAGGCGCTCACAATACCTACCAGCAAAATACCGATTGCCAGGTACTGAATAATAATCAGACCCCATTGGGTGTACGCACCTGCCTCAACATGGCGGTGCGAAATCCAGGTTGTAAAAGCAATCAGTAGCACCCCAGTACCCGTGACCAGGTGCTTGTTATCCGCAAGAGAACCATCCCCGAGCATCAACCACAGGTAACGGGCGGCAATCTCAATCTGATTTGCCATAATAATGACGCCTGCCACCAGCACTCCCCAGCCCGATAGCCAACCCCACACCGGGCCAAAAGCCTTCGTCACCCACGTGAAAGAGGTGCCCGCATCAGGTACTGCGGTGTTGAACTCTTTATAGGCAAAAGCGGTCAGCAGCATAATCACAAACGCAATAATCAGCGCAATAGGAGCCTGCACACCCACCGCCATGACCACAAATCCAATGGTCGCCGCTAAAGAGTAAAGAGGGGCTGTCGATGCTAAGCCAACAACTGTCGAAGAAGCCAAACCGAGGCGGTCAGATGCCAAGCCCTTATCATGGGGCTGGCTGTGTGGGGCGGTAGCGCTCAATAAAGTCTCCAAACCGGTGGGTGTGAAAAAGAACTCCACCCATAGTAGGACTTTATGCCGGTTACTGGGGCAACCTCGCAAACACACGGGGTGTTGAGCTGGTCACCACCATCGCTGGGGGCGGACGCGCCTAGTTGCGTGGCGGGCGCAACATCCAACTGGCGGCGAAAAAGAACAGGACAACCACCGCCGATTGAAGAAGCACCAAGGGCAGCACATCCGGGTGGAAGAGCTGCAAAACAGAAAATGCGACAAGAAGAAAACCAATGCGCAGCGCGGAGGCTTTGCCGTTTACCGCTCGCATCGGGTCGTAGCTTGGTCTGAAGGCAAGCGCCGCCCCGACAGCTATAGCAATCGCGAGAACAACGGTGCCCACAGAGAACCAGATAATGGCATCAGGAAAAAGATACCGCCACAGGGGTAAAAGCCCCAGACACAGGGCAACCCCGGCAGCCACCACCGTGTAACTTTTACGCGTGCCCGCCCGCTCTTTGTCTTGTCTGGTGGCACGCGCGTCCAACTCTGCAAAAGTGTTAGGCATGAGAAACCTCCTTAGCTCCGTGTGACCCATTTTACACACTTAGGGGGTGTCAAGGGTAGGCAGAGTAAGTCTTCGGACGCATCCGCCCGGCTACACCACCCCTAGCCTCCGCTAATACCTGGCGTAGGGTCTAGGGGCTAATCACAATTTCAGCCCACAGCACGCGAATGACCTTCTACCCGGCGTGTTCTAGCTCGCGCTGACGTCGATGCTCAGCCTGAATAACCTCCGTCGGATCCCCATAGGCACCCGAGTACTTGACCTCAGCATCAACCTCCAGAATCAGCTTTTGTTTCTGCCACAAAAAATCGGGGCGGTAGTGGGCACCACTGAGTGTCACCAGCTCTGCCTGCTCCACCGGCATGTCTACACCCCACTCATGAAGCAGCAACTGCACCAGAGTCTCGGCGACTGACTCAGCACGCTCACTCATCTGCTCTTTAACTGTACGGACGCATGCCGCCCGCGGTGCTTTAAGGACTTAATAGAATTCTTAAATGGTAATTTTAGGGGCTTGGTGAGTGAGCGGCTATGGGTGTGGTTGTTGAGGTGACAGATAGGGCTGGGCGTTCATTTCGCTAGAGGTTGGTTAGCAACTTTTGAGGAGGCCTCATTTTGCACATGGTTTCGTTTTTACTCCGGGTGGTTCTTCCTGCGGTTGCCCATTTTTTTGCTCTCGTTTCTTGCACTCGGTGACCCGGGGAGCCATATCCCTACTTACTATTTGAAAAACGGAGGTGCAGCCATCGTGCCCCCCCCTATCCGCTTCGCCCAAGATATTGCCGAGCTGTTACGTCGTGCCTGTGCTGGTGATTCTGCGGTGAATGCGCTGAGTCCGTCTAAGGGCCGTAATTCGCTGTTTGAGGGCGCGGATGCTGTTTTCCCTGCTGTGGTTGCTCGCTGTATGTCCTCAAAGCTCTCTCAGGGTCTTTCTAGCAGCTTCCAGGCTAATAAAAGTAGCCGTACGCCCGTTCTGTGCCCGTGTGGGGCGATTTGGCGGATGGGCAGCGTAAGGGGGGGGTACTACTCCCCAAAAACCTACGAATAAGAGCATCCTCAATCCCTGCAAACGCCCAAAAACTCAGCATCACCAGCATCAGGCAAAAAGGTGTCCTAGCGTTGATTTGTTGGTGTGCTAGCTGGGCTATAGCCTATCGAAACTAGAACCTACCGAAACAAGCATTAGGGTTCCCTAAGTAAATAACTTTCTCCTCTTAGAGGGTCGTTGCTCAAATCAAAACCTGACGAATGTTGCATTCGGGGTTTCAAAGGGCGCGTGGAGTGTGCAGGGTGGTGTTTTGGTGGCTGGAATGGGCTTTGAATAACCCTCGAAAATTTAAATAATGAGTGGAAGTATTTGAAAAAATTGCCTCCACTCATTATTCATGCAGTGAAAAATTTAACGCACTAACCAATGTTCATAATATTATTTATTAAATATCTATCCGCCATAGCGGGTAACTTTTCCACCAGCAGAAAGAGTCTAGGATTCATTCCTTATTTTTTATAATCAAAGTGATTTTATTAATTAGCGCAAAAGATAGGGAGAAGAATAGTATTGAACTCACTGAGGGCACTACACCCCAGTCGGAATCATCCCTCCCCGAAGATAGGTAATCGAAAAAGAAAACCTGAGATTGCTCCCAGAATAAGTGCCCCGGATGTTCTACTACTTAGCATCAGGTTCTCCACCTCGCTTGTCTTTTCTGATGAAGTCACGGATCCAAGTCTTCACTGAGTCACTTGCTTTTTTGGTGACTGGGCGCAAAGCTACCTGTATAACTGATGTAATGCATCCATCAATCACCCCTTCCATACGCTCGTTCGCTTCAGTATAACGCCCCTCAAAGATGAGTGTCTTAACTTCTGAATAGGTAGTACCGACCAATGCTCCTACTACACATGTGCCCAGCACAGCTGCAAATGGAGCTAAAACAGCAGGTAGTGCTCGAAAAGATGTTTCTGAATAATCTTCTTTAGCGTTAGTCCATTTAGTAATTAAATCGATAAATTCTTCGCGCTCTTGAGCTTGTCCCTCATTGGGAAAAATAAAATATGCTTGCTCTCCAAGCGTTAGGTGTTGATAATCCTGATAAGAGGAGACGCTATTTGTAACCGGGACAGAGACCTCCCGGCTTGAGTAGGTAACGTAGTTGCCAATAAAGAACCAATAGTCAGAAAGGCTATAGGAGCAACTGTGCCAGCTGGAATTTTTTTACAAGGGTCATTGTCCTTCCTCTCGTTCCAGAGCATCTTCACTCTGGTGATGGAGATTACTTTAATCCAATCAAACCCCCTCACGCTGAGTCAACTTAGTAGATAACAATTCAATAACAAACCCAGCAAAACACCTAGTCACACCCACACCAAAAACTCCCTGTAACATCAACCCGTCAGGATGCTAGGTGGCAGCACCACCCAACCGGCACCCCTGCCGGCCCTCCGAGTCTTGATGGAGCCCGTCAGAAACCCAGTCATCGCACTAAAGAACACTACTGCCGATGAACGTGCCAGAATAGTTTTTGCCGGATTTTATCACCGCAGTGTGGTGGGCACGGTATCGTTCAAAGGGTGTGAGCTGCCGGCACCTGTCGGCAGATATATAGATACCGTGGCGCAGTTTAACAAGCTGCCCTTGGCACGCCTTGCGGACGGTGGCTGAGCGGCTCATTCCCTCGGCGACGAGCTGGGTTGAGGTCTTGACATCGTGACGTGCTTCTATGCTCACCAGTGTGTATGAAAGGTGCCGTGCTCGCACCCGGTAGGTCTGTAACCTATGGATAACTCAGAAGGTCGCACCAAGAAAAAATCTAAGCGCCACACCAGGGGTTAAATACGCTCCCTTGTGGCACTTTCGTGCGGAGTAAGCCTGCACAGTGCGTCCATCATATAGCGTTAAATACCGTGGCGCAGGTGTTCCGGACGTCCGTGGGGAAAGAGCGATTCAACCCAGTTGCGCGCCGCATCGAAGGCATCATCGCGATGGAACTCAGGGGTTTCTACATGCCGCAAATCAGCGCGGGGGTAAGAACCCAAGAACTGGATGCCCGGCGATACGCGGTGAAGCCCGCGCAGGGCATCGCGCACACGTGCGTCGTAGATGTGACCGTCTACGTCAATAGAGAAAAAGTAAGAACCCAAGAACTCGCCGGTCGGTCGTGACTCAATGCGCGAAAGGTTGATGCCGCGGGTTGAAAATTGCTCCAGCAGATCAAGCAGAGCACCCGGTCTATCAACCGGTAGGGGAATCACGAGGGTCGTTTTATCAGCCCCGGTCGGCTCAGGGATCTGCCCGTTGCGTGCCACCAGCACAAAGCGGGTTACTGCCTGCTTATTATCGCCAATATCCTCGGCGAGCACCTGTAACTCGGGGTTTTGCTGGGCAACGATGGGGGAACAGATAGCAGCGTTATAACCCGGCGACTCGTTATGAATCAGCCCCAGCGCAGCCGCTGCAGTAGAAGAACCGGGCAGGTACTCAACCTGCGGCAGGGTATCAGCTGCCCACTGGCGCACCTGCGCCCAAGCATGGGTGTGGGTTGAAACGGTAGTGACATCAGTCAGAGTCACGCCCTCTCCCGCCACCAAAACGAAGGAGACGGGTACGAGCACTTCAGCGATAATCCGTGCGTCCTGAGCCTGAGCAATAGCGTCGAGAGTAGCAGTGACACCACCCTCCACAGAGTTCTCAATGGGCACCATCGCGGCGTCTACTTCACCGTTTGCCACCATCTCCAAAGCCGCCGGAACCGACACCGCAGGCACGCGCGGCACGTCCGCCCCCGTATACGAGAGCAGGGCTTGTTCAGTGAAAGTTCCGGCGGGACCGAGAAAGGTGTAACGCATGGTTTTCATTGTAGGACGCGCCCACCCACACCCGCGAATAGTGACCGCTATTCGGTGGGTGCTTTGTAAACCTTTACGTTCAGCACCTTCGGGTGTACCGTGGCGTGCAGGCTAGCTGCTTCACCCACAATGTCGCCATCTACCTCAACGGGCTGCGGATCTTTCAGGAAGTCCAGGTGAACCTCCTCGCCCACAATATGCTCAAGTACCGGGGTGCGCCCGCCAAACTGGCGGGTAGCGATACGAATAACGAGGTTCAGCCAACCCAGCAGGGTACGCGGTGACAGCACAATAACCTCAAGTTTGCCGTCGGACGCGGTGGTGGTAGACGCCAGATTAATACCGCCCTGAATCTCACCGCAGTTGGCGATTAGAACTCCGCGCATCTTGCGCCCAAAAGATTTCTGCCCATCAATGGTGATACGCACGCGCTTACGCCGAGCCAACAGGTGCTTACCAGCAGCCACAAAGTAGGCAATAGAACCGAACTTAGATTTAAGGTCGGGGTCTGTGTCGGTCATAACCAGCGCATCAAAACCAGCACCACCCATCACCAGAAAGTCGCGCCGGCCGCGGCTACCGTCAGAGAACACCGTATTGAGCCGCACCATATCGACCGGGCGTTCACTGCCGAAAAGGGCAATATTGACGCAGGCGGGAATGTCATGCACGTCTAACCCGAGGTTGCGTGCCAGCAGGTTGCCGGTGCCCATAGGAACAATGCCCATCGGAATATCGGTATCGCGCAGGGCAGCTGCGACCGCACCTACCGTACCGTCACCTCCGACGACCAGAACAATCTCTGCGCCCTCGTCCACGGCTTGACGTGCTATTGAAATGCCGCCGTCCTCAACGGTGGTTTCGTACATTTTGGCGGGTTGCCACCCTGCCTCAGATAGCGCCCGGTAAATGACCTGCAATGCAGGCTGCGCGCGAGCTTTTGAGGGGTTGTAGACAATACCTACACGCTGAGCGGCGGTGGGGGTAAGCGGCCGGTAGGTGAAAGAATGTACCGGCAGCAGGTCTGGTCGGTGGTAGAGCACCGTCCGCAAACTAATCGCACTCAGCGCTGTGAAGCCCAAAAATGCAAGACCGGCACCGGTAATGAGGGTGCGCTTAGCCAGCAGCTTCTCGGCAAGAGTAGATAAAGACATACTCCTAAGCATAATTGCTACCTCTCTTTATTACGTGCGCGGGCGTAACGCCTTTCCGCAGGATAAAAGACACCACAGTGGGGCGTCTTATCAGTACCCACTATGCGGACGCACGTGGTCGCTGTGGAATCGTCCAGCAGGTTTTCCCCGTGACAACGCCTCATTATTGGGCAAGGATTAGGCGCATACGGTAAATTTAGAGGCGTGATTGACATTAACCTCCTGCGCGAAAACCCTGACCTGTTCCGTAATTCTCAGCGTGCCCGCGGCGCTGATGAGGGAATTATCGACCAAATTCTTGAGGCTGATGCTGCCCGTCGATCAGCTATCGGCGAATACGAGACTCTGCGCGCCCAACAGAACGCTTTTGGCAAGAAGGTTGCTAAGGCGCAGGGCGACGAGAAGAAGGCTCTGTTGGCTGAGGTCAAAGAGCTCGCTACCCGTGTAAACGCTGCTAAAAGCGCTAATGAAGAGGCTCAAGCGACCACGGATGAGCTGCTCGGTCAGGTCAAGAATCTCATTATTGAGGGTGTTCCTGCCGGTGGCGAAGACGATTTCACTGTTGTAAAGACCGTGGGCACTCCCCGCGATTTCGCCGCTGAGGGTTTTGAACCCCGCGACCACCTCGAAATCGGTGAGCTGGTTGATGGTATTGATATGCAGCGCGGCGCTAAAGTATCGGGCGCTCGCTTTTACTTCTTGAAGGGTCAGATTGCCCGCTTGGAGCAGGCACTGATGTGGATGGCGCTGGATCAGGCAAGCGCTAACGGCTTCACCATGATGACCACCCCCACTCTCGTGCGTCCTGAAGTCATGAACGGCACCGGGTTCAACGTTGAACACGATGACGAGATTTACCGTCTTGAGCGCGATGACCTTTACCTAGTAGGTACTTCTGAGGTGGCGTTGGCTGGCTACCATGCCGATGAGATTATTGACTTTGAAAAGGGTGCTAAGAAGTACTTGGGCTGGTCATCCTGTTACCGCCGCGAGGCAGGTTCGGCGGGTAAAGATACCCGCGGCATCATTCGTGTACACCAGTTCAATAAGGCAGAGATGTTCGTCTACTGCCCCGTTGAAGAGGCTGAAGAGATGCACGCTAAGATGCTGGCGTGGGAAGAAGAGATGCTGGCTAAGTGCGAGCTTTCCTACCGCGTGATTGACACTGCTGCCGGTGACTTGGGCACTTCAGCTGCCCGTAAGTTTGACTGCGAGGCGTGGGTTCCGACTCAGGACACTTTCCGCGAGCTGACCTCTACTTCTAACTGCACCACCTACCAGGCACGTCGCCTGAATATTCGTGAGCGCATGCCTGACACCGTAGACGTCAACGGCAAGACCAAGAAGGGCGCAACCCGCACAGTGGCTACCCTCAACGGCACCTTGGCGACGACCCGCTGGCTGGTTGCCATTATGGAAACCCACCAGCAGGCAGACGGCTCAATCCGCATTCCCGAAGCCTTGCGTCCCTACATGGGCGGCGCTGAGGTTATTCCGGTAGTTTCCTAGCTCTATAAAGCTGAGGTGCTGCGTCCGTAGATGGGCTGAACGCGAATTTTCCGAGTGTGCGAGGAAGCAGAAATTTGTGCTCAGGGGCGAAGCGTTAGCGGAGCAGGCGGATGTTATCCCGGTAGTTTCCTAGCTCTGCAAGGTCGAGCACGGACGCGTGCTGTTGGCTCAGATGGGCGCGGTATGGCGCGGGGTGAGAAACGTTGTGAGTTTCTCATCCCGCGCTTTTCTTTATTCGCTTGTGGCGGTGTGTTTGCTGACTGAACGCTGGTGCTGTTTGTGCGATACGGCGAAGGAGCGCGCGTCCGCCCTGTCCCACCAGCTTTGCCAGTCTTCGTGGGCGGTGCCGGTGAGGAATGATTCGGGTTCTAGCCAGTTGTAGATTTGGGCGAGGGACTGGCTGTGGGTGACGCTGGTGCGGTGCATGACGTGCTCGGGGCTGAGATCGTCGAAGGAGCGCAGACCCATGGACGCGAGCAGGCGGGTTGCTGAATGAATGACGCCCGCGTGGTAGTTGCGAATACGGGTGCCTTTGTCATCAACGTCGAGGCTGCGCACGAGCCAGGGGTTTTGGGTGGCGACGCCGGTGGGGCAGGTGTTTTCGTGGCATTGCTGGGTTTGCAGGCATCCGGCTGCCATCATCATGCCGCGTGCTGAATTGGTGAAGTCAGCACCGAGCGCGATGCGTTTGATGATGTCCGCGCCGCCGGCGATCTTGCCTGCCGCGCCGATAACGATTTTGTCGCGCAGACCTGCGGCAACGAGGCTGTTTTGCAGAATATAGAGACCATCGGTGAGGGTGGTGCCCACGGTGTCTTCAAATTCGATGGGTGCCGCGCCGGTTCCACCTTCGGCGCCGTCCACGGTGATCCAGTCGGGGGTGATGCCGGTTTCGAGCATTGCTTTGCAGAGCGAGAGCACCTCAATGGTTGAGCCAACGCAGAACTTCAAACCGATGGGCTTACCCCCGGAAAGTTCGCGCAGCTGCTTGACGAAGTGCATGAGTTCTAGCGGGGTGGAGAACGCTGAGTGCGCCGAGGGGCTTAGGCAGTCTTCGCCTTCGGGGACGCCTCGGGCAGCAGCAATTTCTGCTGTCACCTTAGCTGCCGGCAACAGACCGCCCATGCCCGGTTTGGCGCCCTGAGAGAGCTTGACCATGATGCCCTTAACCTGCGGGTACGCTGCCTTTTCGGCAAAGATTTCAGGGCTGAAGTTGCCTTCTTCATCGCGGCAACCAAAGTAACCAGAGCCGAACTCCCACATAAGATCAGCATCGTATTTCAGGTGGTAGTCGGTAATGCCGCCCTCACCGGTTTCTTGCGCGAAACCACCCATAGCCGCTCCCTTGTTCATCGCCAATACTGCATTCGATGAAAGCGAACCGAAGCTCATCGACGAGATATTGAAAATAGAAATGTCATAGGGCTGGGTGCAGTCGGGTCCGCCCAAACGTACTTTGGGCGCGTCCTTCATCTGCTCCACCGGTGCCATTGTATGCCGCAGCGTCTCATAACCCTCGGTCTGGGGTTTGCGTTCGGTGCCGAAGGCTTTCTCACCGCCCAAACCCTTGGAATACTCGTAAATCATGGAGCGGGTGTCGCGGTCAAAGGGACGACCGTCGTAGTTATTTTCGATGAAGTATTGGTGCATGGGCGCTCGCATGTGCTCCATGAAGTAGCGGCCGTGACCGAGCACGGGAAAACTGCGCAGCAGAGAGTGCTTTTTCTGCGTCAAGTCGTGGGCTGCCACCGCGGTGACAGCGGCGCCGGTTGCCACCGCAACACTGCGTAGAATCTTGGGCAAGTGTGTAGTCATGAGTATCAGGTCTTTCTCGCAAGTGCCGCTCACCGTCGGTGAGGGGCTAAGGGCTATCTAAAAGTAGATTACCCTTAGTTTCTACCTAGCTGGCGCAGGTGAACTAGGGAACATTACCATTCTTTTGGCACCTCCAAAGATGTAGGCTTAAGCCCTGGGTTTCAGATCGGCAGAAAGCTATAACAATGACGTTTTTCTCTTGCGTACAGGCACACTCACGCGGTGTCACTGGGATTTTGACAGCATCTGCTCTGCTACTTGCGGGGTGCTCTTCGACGGATACGCCCGGCGCAGGTTCGGCGGCGGGCAGTGAGGACGCCCCGCGCGTCCTGACAACCTTTACAGTGGTTGAGGATATCGCTCAGAACGTTGCCGGTGAGCACCTGGTGGTGGAGTCTTTGATTAAGCCCGGTGTCGAGGTGCATGAGTATGACCCGACGCCCAGCGACATTCGCCGGGTGCATGATGCCGATGTGGTGCTTAATAACGGGTTGAACCTTGAGGCATGGTTTGAGCGGTTCACCCGCGAGGCCGATGTTCAGCATGTCACGGTGAGCGAGGGCGTTGAGGTTATTGATATCGCCGGTGAGCCGGGCACCCCTAATCCGCACGCGTGGATGAGCCCCAGCAACGTGCAGGTTTACGTTGATAATATCGCTGAAACTTTTGCGGAACTTGACCCCGAGCACGCCGATGAGTTCCGCGCGAATGCAGATACCTACAAACAGCAGTTACAGCAGGTGCGCGATGATCTGGTGCAGGGTCTTGAGAGGTTAGAGCCGAACCAGCGTACCTTGGTGACCTGCGAGGGCGCGTTTAGCTACCTGGCACAGGATGCGAGTTTGAATGAGGCGTACCTGTGGCCGGTGAACTCTGAGGAGCAGGCTACTCCGGCGCAGGTCGCTGAGGTTATTGAGACCGTTCGTGAGGGCAAGATTGCCGCGGTGTTCTGTGAGTCCACAGTGAATCAGGACGCGATGCGGCAGGTCGCTGAGGCTACCGGGGCAGAGTTCGGCGGCACCCTGTACGTGGATTCTTTATCTGATGAGGGCGGGCAGGTGCCTACCTATTTGGATCTGTTGAAACATGACGCTGAGCTGATTCGTCAGGGGCTAACGCGTTGATGGCGGATTCTGTTGCTGATCGGGCCTTGGCAACGCGTCCTGTCTTAGAGGTGCAGGCGGTGAGCGTGCGTTACCGTGAGGTTCAGGCGTTAGAGCGGGCAACGTTGAGCTTGAACCGTGGCACAATCTGCGGGCTGGTGGGTATGAACGGCTCGGGCAAATCAACTCTTTTTAAAGCGATTATGGGCGTGGTGCCGTCCGTGGCGGGCACTGTTCAGATTGCCGGTATGCACCCTGCGAAAGCGCGGGCGCAGGGGATCGTCTCGTACGTACCGCAGAGTGAAGATATCGACTGGACTTTCCCCGTATCTGTGCGCGATGTGGTGTCGATGGGTGTTTATCAAAACCTGGGGTTTACCCGGCGTATGAACGCGCAAGCGCACGCTCGGGTTGATCGGGCTTTGGCGCAGATTGAGCTGACTGATTTCGCCGACCGTCAGATTGGTGAGCTTTCGGGCGGTCAGCGCAAGCGTGCTTTCGTGGCGCGCGCTATTGCCCAGCAGGCGCAGCTATTTCTGCTGGACGAGCCTTTTGCAGGTGTTGATAAGCGCAGTGAGGCAATGCTGGTGGAGGTTCTTAAAGACCTGGCTGCTGCCGGTGCCACGGTGCTTGTCTCTACCCACGATCTGCAGTCGCTGAGTCAGATGGCTGATGAGGTGGCTTTGCTCCGAAAGACTATTGTGATGCACGGGGAACCGCAGCAGGTGCTGGCTCCCGAAAATCTGGTGACGGCTTTCGGCATGAACGTTCTAGGTGGGGAAGGGCAGTAGTAATGGAATTTTTGATTGATCCCCTTGCCTACGATTTTATGGTGCGTGCCCTAGCGGTGACCGTTCTTGCCGCGCTGACCTGCGCCCTGCTCTCATGCTGGTTGGTACTAATGGGCTGGTCGCTGATGGGGGACGCGATTTCTCATGCGGTGTTGCCCGGCGTAGTGCTCGCCTACATTTTTGGTGCGCCCTTTTCAGCAGGTGCGCTTGTGGCTGCCTTGGTTGCGGTGGGCTTGATTGGGCTGGTGCGCCGCGGTAGCCCGCGCATCCGTGAGGACGCAGCAATCGGTATTGTTTTTACCACCCTGTTTGCCTTGGGGCTGGTGCTGATATCAGTGACGCCCTCGAACACTGATTTACACCATATTCTTTTCGGTAACGTGCTGGGCGTTTCTGCGGGTGATCTGCTACAGGTGGGCGGTTTGGGTGCGCTGGTTGCCCTGGTACTGCTTATCAAGCGCAAAGACCTCACTCTGTACGCTTTTGATCCGGGGTACGCACACGCTATTGGCATGCGTCCGCACCTTTTGGGGGCTCTGCTGCTGGTGGTGCTTGCGCTAACCAATGTGATTGCCCTGCAGGTGGTGGGCGTGGTGTTAGTGGTTGCCATGCTCATTATTCCCGGTGCAACGGCTCGGATGCTGACCAACCGTTTTCCGCGGATGCTGCTGGTTTCGTGCGCGGTTTCTGTGGTGGGGTCTGTCACCGGGCTCTACGCCAGCTACTATCTGGATGTTTCCCCCGGCGGTGCCGTGGTCTTACTCCTTGGCGGTCTTTTCTTCATCGTCTATCTTTTCAGCCCCACCTACGGGGTCATCAGCTCGTACCTGAGATCTAAGGGCACCTACGGTCGCTTCTAGAGGTTGCGAGGAATACCTCTAGGAGAGCGCCGGAGAAGTTTACTTCGCCTCAAAATGCCGTGCTGGGGGGAGAGATAAAAGTACCCGTGTATGGCACTTTCGGGCGTCATAAGGTGAAGCAACCGGTGAAAGGGGCAACGCGCGTCCCCCTACCGCCAGTCTCAACACCCCCTTTTCTTCATGTACCGTTTACCACCGCGTTACGTGCAGGTAAGCGATAGGCTTAGAAGATAGTAGACACTGAAGAAATGGTGAACACAATGATTGAAAAGATGCGCGTACACCCGCCCGTCACCAGCGACTGGGCGAAAGAGGACGCCACCTATCTGGTGGCAATTGATATCGACGGTACCCTGGTGCATCACGACGGCACCATGAGCGAGACCGTCAAAAAGGTGGTACAAGAGGTGATGGCGGCGGGGCACCACGTCATTGTTTCCACCGGACGCTCGCGCCAAGCTGCTTTCCCCATTGCCCAAAAGCTGGGTCTGACCGACGGGTACATGGTCACCTCAAACGGTGCGGTCACCCTAGAACTCAACCCCCGCCTTATTGACGGTTGCCGGGTAGCAGACAGCGTTGTTTTCAACCCCAGCCGAGCTCTGCACCTTCTTGCCGAGAAAGTGCCCTACGCCCAGATGGCGCTGGAATCAGAAGACGGCACTATCTATGCCACCGCTAATTTTCAGGACGGCTCCTTCGGTGCAACTTCAGTGCCTGTCACCAAGGATCAGCTGCTGCAGATGGACGCCGCCACGCGCGTCGTTATTTTCGCTGAAGACGTCGATCAGGACGAGTTCAAGCAGGCTATCTATCAGGCTGGTCTGCACGGTGTGAACTACGCGGTGGGGTGGAGCGCATGGCTCGATATTGCCGCCCATGGTGTTTCTAAAGCATCAGCCCTGGAGCAGTTGCGCCGCCAACTGGGGGTGGATCCCGCTTACACTATCGCTATTGGCGATGGGTATAACGATAAAGAGATGATTCACTGGGCAGCGCGAGGCGTCGCCATGGGCGAGGCACCCGATGAGGTTATCGCCGTGGCGAAAGAAGTGACCCTGAGTGTTTATGAGGACGGGGTCGCCCACACCCTGGCAAGCCTGCTGTAGGAGGCGTCCGTGCTACTGAGAGGGCTGATGTTTCAGATATACCTGAAATTTTCTTTCTAGGGTGGGGAGGAGGGCGACCGGCGCAGACTAGGTAGGTCTTAACCAGCGTATAGAGCGCATTGCCCATCAACTGGTGCAGCAGATTCTCACACGAAAGGACGCTCGATGAAACAGGCATTTATCGGGGCTCTGCTCTATGACCTCGATTGCGGGTTCTGCGAAAAAAGCGCCTCTTTTACCCAAAAATACCTGAATCTTGCGGCAGAGGTGAAGCCTGCCTACCCCGACGAGCTGGTTGCCTACCGTGTAGACCGGGCGCGCTTTGAGAGCGCCATCCCTTATGAATAACCCTCACACAATCCAAATAAACCCTTGTGTGATGTAGATTGCTATGGTAAATTTTTTCCAATGAGGCATAAATACAATAGTTAATTCCAGGAAAATTAAGTAAATATTTAGCTGATACCTGTCTATTACATTTGATGTGTAGTCCTCATGGAAAGGAGGTGAAAAAATGAACCAAGAACTAAATCTCGACAACGTTGAAATGATTCTTGAAGAAGTTACTGAGAAAACTCCGGCGCTGATTTAGCAGGGAAACGTTATTCGTTAGAACGCAATAATTTATAGTGTGTCGCATTTTGGATATCTCTAAAATGCGACACAATTTCCCATTAAGGAAGAAATGAAAAACAATACGAAAAAGAGAGATGGGAAAAACTGGGATGGCGTCAGGCTTATAGATACACAAGAATATCTTGGAACTACCCATTCAATGACTACTCATCTAATGGTCAATCATTAGATAAAAGACAAATGATGGATTATGAAAAAATTCAAAATGATACGAAAAGATACATTGAACCTAAAAGCGATAACTATATAGATTTACCTAATTTCGATGAATCTCTTCAATAGTAAGTGAACCATCTTTTGACGATTTAGATATATTGGAAAAGGCAAAAGTTGTGTCGGTATTAGTAGCATTTCCAAGAGGTAAATATCCGTCTAAAACAAATGGAACTGATCACCTAAGCAGAACCAGTCCTTCAGGGGGGAGCGCGGCATCCTTCAGAGCTTTATTTAATTGTAGTAGAAAGCGAATTTTCTGGAGTTTATCAAGTTAGTATTGGCACCGAAGACCTTAGAAAAATTTCTGAAGCTCCTACAGTAGAGAAACTTAAGAAAAATATTCCTGGAGCTTTTAGATTACCTGTTACTCCTAAATTAATTTTTATAGTTGCATCAGACTTCGAGAGGAATATGTATAGGTACAGGGAGCCTCGCACTTTTAGGACTTTATTTTATGATGCAGGGCATCTAGGAGGCCTAGTGGAATCTCTGATGGATACCGGGAATACAATTTCTCATGGGCACCAAGGATTTAATGATAGTTATTTGCAAAGAATTATATCTTCTGAGAGTCTTGCATCGGAAAGCCCCATATACATCATTTCTGCCGGATACAGAATAGCTAATTCCAAAGAAGTACAAGTAGGAAAGTCGTTTATATCAAAATGAAACTAACAATTATTTCTCAGTATAAATTTAATAATGGTAAAGTTTTCCTAAACCCACTTGGTTCATCAAAAAAATATACAATTGATGCTAAAAAACTTGCAATTTCAATTTCAGAAAAACATTTCGATTTTCGAGGATTAGATAAGGACATTATTAGTTATAAAAAATGGTACGAAAATGGCTGGGGTGAAAGTGTCCCATTTTACTTGTCAACACTTGACGGCAAATATGAGGATGCTGGTTTCAACTTTAATGATGTGCATAAAAAAGTATTGGCTGGCTATGCAGATAAAGATGAATTTCCGTCTGAATTAATCCCAAATTCAGAAACTGTATATGAATTAAAAAATGATATAGATCAGAATTTTTCCAGAAAAGATATTCTTGTTAACAGAAGAACTACTTACATCCCTCAAGGTTCGCGTTTAAAGTACTCTGATATTTCTCATATTTTACTAGACGGGTTCGATAAATTAAGTAAATTTAGAACGATAGACAACCAAAAGAATCCCTTAAATGCATTAGTAAATTTTGGGCCGTCTTTGGATGTATATGTTGTTGTTTACTCTGTTGAAGGGATGGATGAAGGAATCTATAGATATGATTTGGTCAATAAAAATTTATTGCAGATTGATAACAAAGCAGATCGTAAAGAATTTCAAGAAGCCTTAGTCGGCCAGCCTGCACCCTTAACATCTAGCGTATCTGTTATTTATGTATCTGACATAAAAAGACATCAGTGGAGGTACCGTCATGAACGTGCACTACGTGGCTTGTGGATTGATACTGCAAAAGTTACAAATGAGTTGCTTTGGAAGTTGGCATCACTGGCAATAACTCCGCATATAACACCTGCATTCAGGGATTCTAGAATCCTTGGATTATTGGGACTACCTGCTGATCTTAGTTATCTACCTGTATATGCTGTATCATTCAAGGGGTCAGAGAAAAACCATGAATAGCAAGAATAAAACTAAAAATAATTTACTTAAATATGTCTGGCCTTCTCTTCTTGCAACTTTAGGAAGTATAGTTGTTGGTTTAACAGATTCAGCATTAATTTCTTATTACTCAACTTATGCTCTTGCGGGTGTATCCTTAGGAGCTTCATTCTATGAGCTTCCAGTAAATTGTATTCTCGGTGCCTTAATGGCCTATAGAATTCTCGCACCACGAGTAAACTCTGATTCGAGTCACGAAACTATTGGAATAAAACTATTTTTTAAAATATTTGTTCCTATTTCGCTGTTTATTTCTTTTGTGGGTATAGTATTTTCAATACTGATTTATCGAAATAATTCTGATCCTGTTTGGACCGCTGCACTTTTATACTTTGCTGCTAGAGTACCTAGTCTCGTTGCCGAAACTATCTCAACACTTGTGGCAATACAATTGGTTTCTTGGGGTAAAACAAAAGTTCCAATTATCATATTCTGTATAACTGCTCCATTTAATTTAATTATTGATCTTTTTCTTATCTACGGATTATTTTTCTTTCCTGAGTTAGGAGTTTTTGGGGCAGGTTTAGGAAGCGCCATCGCTTCATTCATCCCTCTTGCATACCTTTTCATGGTATTCAGGAAGGAAAAGAAAAAATACAATAAAAAATCAGAGATCATCGTTAGTAACTATAAAGGTTGGGAAAAAATTTCTTTACCTTCACTTGGTTCTGCTTTCGTGGATTACGGAGGTAATATAGTTTTTACAGCATTGATTTCTGCTGCTGGAATTATTGAACTGGCGGGAATGAGATTTGCTATTCAATTCCATATAGTTATTTTTATAATAATATCGAGCTTCTCTGGTGGAATTTTATTTGTGCTGGGCAGTAAGCATAAAGAAGAAATGCGAAATGAAGATTTTATATCTATAAAAAATTATATAGATAAGGTATTTGCTAAAGTTTTTGTCTTTACTCTTATTCTATTTATTTCTTTCTGTGTAATTTTTGGGCGCTTTGTATCTCCAAACGAGGAGGTTGTTCATGCATTTTACAAACTAGCTATATTCTTAGTACTTATCATTCCTTTTGCCTGTATTGCGTACTCAAATATTACGCTGCAGCGCTTTTATGGAATTACTTTAGATGACTTCAAATCCAACTCTTTGGCAGTCTGGGGAGTTCAAATTCCTGTTGCGCTTCTTTTGTTAAACATGTTTTCTGGTATCTGGCCTTTTACTGGACTCCTTGGGTACTGGATTTTTAGAGCATTCTGGAGTAGGAAGCAGGTTAGAACTAGGTTTTATAAGGCGTGTGATCTAGAAAATTGAAAAATATTGCATATACGAACCCTATAGATCATCTAGTTTTTGGTGAGTGGTGGAAATATGACTACGAAGGTGTCCTTCATGGCCTGAATAGAGATAAAATAATTTTCTACAAAAGCCTACTTGCTGAAAATTTATCGAACCCAGAACTCTATCATTTTGGTAAAAGTAAACCGCTTAATAATAGTAAGTTAGAACTTAGTTACTCATTTATAATTAATTTGTTGAATTTACTTGAAGATGAATTCTTGGAATCTCGAGAAATTGTAGCTAACAACTATAATAGATATTTAGATAGATGGGAATTCCTTGGCGATACCCCTCTGGAAGTTATTGATTCATTGAAAAAAATTTATAAATATAACCTCCCTGAAAATCAAGCAAGAATTATCGATGAAACAAATTTTTTATTTTCACCGCCTGAGCTAAATAATAGTGTTGATTTAGCTTGTTTTGTGCCAATGCCTGACAGTCATCAGCCAGTTATTTTGTTAAACCCTGGTATTATTAAAAACTTTAGCAAGGATAAGATGTTTAGAATGAAGATGTCATTAATTTTTGCTCATGAATAGGGCATGCTCTGCAGCATCGTCTACAGGTTATTGATAACACTGATGGGATGTTTCTTGACTATGAGCTCATGGAGGGGTGCGGCATTGTTGCTGAGAGTTCTTTAAGGTTATTTGGTGATTTTGGTAAAGCTGCTGCTACTTTATATAAAGTCAAACGCATTCTCCCTTTTGCTTTTACTATGCTTGAAAATCCATTAATCTATCAAAAGATTATTTCATTTAAGGAAATTTGGCCTGATTTCTTTTGCTCAGATGATTTTAATATTTTCAGACGATCTACCCGAAGACATTCAGAAGGAATATTGAAAACATATTTAGAGTTTAATAATTCATCAAGCACTTGTGAAATTACTCCATGGAAAACCATCACCAGATAAACTGTAGTCTCAGTCAAATTTAAATAACTATGGATATGCGTAATAATATTTATTTTACAATATCTCTAGTAGCATGTAAGAGTAATCTTCCAGCTGCCGAGAACGATCCCTTTTGTAACCGCCGAACGGCAGCTAGCATACGGGGCACTGGGTATCGGGCTTGCCCTACGTATTAGCGGCACCGCCTGGGTACGCTGGGCGGGGGCGCTTATGGTGAGCTGGCCCGTGCGTCCTATCGCTGAAAGAGTCTATGCGCTCATTGCTACCAACCGTTACCGCTTACCCGGTGCTTCCGGGGCGTGCGCCCCACCGCCGTCTTTCTAGTCTGCTTGCTTCATAAAGATTCGGTACTCACCGGTAAACTCTAGAATAATGGGTAACTGAGGTGAACAGGGGTGCTAACGTGGGCGGTATTTTAGAGGGCTTTGCCATTATCGGCATCGTGATTCTGGTGGGTTACTGTGTAGCGCGCCTGAAGATTTTACCCAAGGACGCAGGTTTCACCCTCAACCGCTTTGCCTTCTTCGTGGCGATGCCCGCCCTCATGTATACTACCCTCGCAACCGCCGATGTCAGTATCGTTTTTTCCTCCAGATTACCGGTGGCTGCCTTGAGCTTCACTCTTGTTGCAGGGCTTTACACGCTGATTTTCGGTGTGTTACTGCGGCGAGGGGTAGGGCGCGTGACCATGGGAGCAGTCTCTTCTGCCATGCTGAATGCCAATAATATGGGTGTGCCCGTGGCGGTCTATATCTTTGGTGATGCCGCGCAGATTGCCCCGATTCTACTCTTCCAAATTATTGTGGTGACACCCATTTTGCTGGCAATCATGGACGTTATCGCCAACGGCAGGCTCAGGCTCAAAGACGTCCTCACCCAGCCTGTGCGTAACCCCCTAGTGATTGCCTCCATGCTGGGAGTTACTACCAACCTGGTGGGTTTTCAAACCCCCAGCGTTGTCATGGAACCCATGGAAATTTTGGGTGGAGCAGGTATACCCCTGGTGCTCGTTTCATTCGGTATGTCTTTGCGCGGTAGCACTCCGCTGACGGTGGCTGACCAGCGCCTTGAAACTATTACTGCGGCGCTGTTCAAGGTAGTGCTCATGCCCCTGGTCGCCTACCTCTTAGGCCGGTTCGCTTTTGACCTGCAACCCGATGATCTTATTGCCGCCGTCATGCTAGCAGCCCTACCCACCGCACAGAACGCCTACAACTACGCCTCGCGCTATCAACAATCTGTGATTCTGGTGCGCGATATCGTCCTGGTCTCAGCCTGCATATCTCTACCGGCAATGCTGGTGATTTCCTGGCTGCTGCACAGCGTTTAGGGCTCAATAAGACCTGAGTTCAGTTGCTTGAGAAGACGGTAGACCACCGCACGTGAGGCGATCTCTTCGTGCCAGGACGCGCGGTTCAGCGCGCGACTGACTGCCTGCGACGTAATACCCAATGCTTGGGCGACCGCTGCGGTCTGACCGCGTACACCGGGTATCAGTAAGTCAATGACGCGGTTTTCTGCAACGCTGCGTTTGGCAATGACGCGATAAAGCAGGCGCATCATGCCGGTGAGGTTCTCTGCTAACCCCTGATCGTCAGCACAGACCGCCACCGAACGCACGGGCATGCCGGTGCGGGCTAACTCAACAGCGCGGCGTGAGAGCTGTAAGCCCTCCCCACTACATTCGGCGGTGGAGACAGCGCCCAGAGCACCCGCCAAACGGGGCACCTTCACCTCGCCCACCCCAATACCAATCCAGAAATTTTGGTCGCGGGCAGCAAGCGCGAACGTTGAATACACCTCTTCGGGGTGTGCGAAAACTCCCTGAATTTCATCGTTGTGCAGGGCAGCAAAAGGCACGGCGGGGTCAAGGTCATTGAGCCGCTTGAGCAGCGGCGTCACGTTGTTGGTTGTGCGTGTTATGAGCGTGAGAGTATACATAGGTTCCTGAAGGTGCGAAGTGCGGGTGTACTATTCCCAGAAAAGCGATTCTGTGTCTACCCCGGCAAGGTAGAACTCTTCTTCCAGAGCCCCCCGGCAGATCATGGGTAAGGCAATGGAACTCATGCGCAGGTCGTACCCCAAATAGGCAGTGGTTTTCTCAAAACCATCGCGATAGTGGGCTAGATCCAGGCACAGCTGGTGGACTCGCTCTAGGTCATCGGCAGAGCCCAACACCCAGAAAGAATCAGGGTCAGTCAGCTGAAACAACCCGACCGGTTGGCCTGCCCTCTCGCGTCCGCGGGTGCGTACCCAGCCGCCTATATTGCCCGTGCCTTGAGCCGGTGCCACAGGGTCAAAAAACCAGCTACGAGCGTGAGACATCCACCCAGGAACCTCCGGCATCAGCAGTTCCTCACCCTGCGCGGGCCAGCTCATCTGGTCAAACAGCGGCGACTCAAGGGCGCTCCAGAACTCGTCCTCGGTGAGCTCAACACCCACACTGTTCATCATTTCCTGCATGCGCGAGCTTTCTTCAATCAGCTGCGGTTTGTTGCCCTCAATATCATCATCGAGCTGGGCTAAATACACCTGGTCCCAGTAGGTAATCTGCGGGTGGTAACCCTGTTCTTTCAGGTTGTGGGCAATAATATTCAGAAACCGCGGCTCGCCCAGGGCAACGCTGCGCTCACCAAAATGAAAGATATAGGGGGAACGCGAGGCGTGGGTAGGAACAAGTTTCATCTGCGTTCCTCCTTTAAACGGTCGCGATCAGGGGTGTGGTTCATGGTTTTCTCCTTAGCTCACAGGTAGCCCTGCGCTGCTTCTTTCTATCGTAGCGGTTTGTAGTGCGGTTATTTCTGTAGGCTTACCCCAACTGTTTGAGCTTGCGCGCCCGCGCGAGCAGGCGGGTAAATCTGCCCAGGAGCAAAAGCGCGTCCGGGGTGGCGGGTAGGTACTGGGTGAGGGTGGGCGCGTGAACGATAACGGCACACCATTTACCGCGTGAAATAGCAACATTGAGGCGGTTGGGTGAGAGAAGGAACTCCGCGCCGCGGGCGGAATCCCCGGCGTTGGAGGCTGCCATAGAGACCAGCACTACCGGGGCTTCTTGCCCCTGGAACTTATCGACGGTACCCACACGTACGTCCTGCAAACCTGCATGAATCAGATGTTCCGTGATGAGATCAACCTGAGCGTTGTAGGCGGCAACCACCAGAATATCGGCAGGTTCGAGAGGTCTGGGCTGGGGATTAGTAGTATCGCCCACCCACTCTAAACCGAGAAAGCTGAGTGCTAGTTTCACGATTTCTTGGGCTTCTTCACTCGACGCGGTGGTGTTACCGGTGTGAGGTACCGCCAGGGCATAAACTCCGGGCAGACGCCCCTGCAAGGACCGCTGTTCACCAGCCGGTGCTGAGCGCAGTTTATCGCTGTAGGAAAGTTGCGAGACGGGGCTGGTAAGCTGCGGGTGCATGCGCCAGGTGACATCGAGAAAGTATCCCAAGGTATTGGGCAGAGTGGTGTGCCCGGCAGAGAGCCAGCCGAGTGCTGATTCATCTACGGGGTAGGGGTGTGAGCCCTGGGTGACCTGGGGGAGCTGCTGGGGGTCGCCAAGAAGCAGCAGGTTGCGAGCTGCCCGCGAGACAGCAAGGGTGTTCGCCAGTGAATACTGCCCTGCCTCGTCAATGACAAGCAGGTCTAGTTCTGCTTCACTGAACTTGCTGCGGTTGGCAAAGTCCCAGGCGGTGCCACCAAAGAGTACCCCCGGTTGTTGCATGAATTTGCCAATGTCGAAGGTCGAAAGCTCCCACCAGCCGTGGGGGTTGGGGTCTTTGCCGCGTTTTTGGGCCTTGGCAATGCGTGCGGGTGGAATCTTACCGTTGCTGATGCACCCGGCGAGCATGTTATCAACCACCGCGTGGGATTGGGCAACGACGCCTACTCGCCAGCCATCGCGTACGAGACGGCTAATGACGTGTGATCCCACGAAAGTTTTCCCTGACCCTGGTGGACCCTGCACCGCCACATAAGAGTTGTCGAGTTCTTTGACCGACCGGTAGATAGCCTCTGCGGTTGCCATGCTGCCCTGAGCCTCAACGAACTCCTCTGGGCGCGGTAGTGAAAACCCGGTGGTGAGCTTGGGCGGACGCTTGCGCAAGATATCTACCCCGGCATGACGCGGCAGAGTGGGCAGGGCTGAACCCACGCGCAGGGCGAGCTCTACCAGTGAGCCCTCTTGCGCCGCTGTGTGCAACGGGGCTGCCGGGGTGAGGGCTATGGGCAACTCGTGGAAGGGCTGTGCTACCTGCGGCAGGGTTTCCTGCAAGACCACCCGCACTGTGACAAACCCTGCGGAAATTCCCTGCTTCTCAAAATCTAGAATCTCACCGGTAAAGTGCCCCGCTCTATCCATGACGCGCGGTAGTGCCCCCGTGCCATTAGTGGCGGCAAAGTGGGTAGCTTGAGCCATGAGCATCTCTTCAAAGTAAGACGGCAGCGGTGCCCCGTACATCAGGTAGAGATTACGCTCGCCCACCTTTAGTGAGGAACCCTCAGCCATGCGCGCGCGTGCCTCAATAATACGCACCATCGATCTTTTACGCGGGGGAACATGCCAGTTCTCCCGCACCGCGATGCGATCAAAAATAAGGGTATTGCGGGTTTCTGCCCAGTCTTCAACGGGTGCCGCCAGCCGGTCGAAATGATCCCACCAGAACTGCTTACGTTCACGGCGGTGGTAACCGGTAGCAGAAGCGACCATGGCAACCGCCTGCTCATCAGCGCTCAAATCAGCATCTGGCCCCAACTGATCCAAATAGTTATGCAGGGTGAGCTCGGCAGCTGACGCTGTTTCTTCTGCATCCACCTGGTTGGCTTCTAGAAGCTCAACGGCAGCCAGCACCTCAGGTTCACGCTCATACTCGCGGCTCACGTCGCGTTCTGCCAGCCCCAGCAACCACTGACGCAATTCCACCAAAGACGCGCAATGCCGGTGAGCGCCTTCAGATAAGGATGTCAAAAACTGCTGGGCTGATTCTTCCTCACCCACCTCTCGCGCCTGACAAAACTCAGCGTAGGTGATAGCCAAAGCACCCGCGTCCTTGGCTTCGCGAACCTGAAAATTCTCACCTTTGTACAAAGGTTCTAGCTTCTCCAGACCGTAGGAACCTTCAGTAATATGCAAAGACTCCCGCACAGTATCAAAGAGATCAACCAGCACATTCTCACGCAAAAGCTGATCAATAATGTCTTCACCGACACCGTGCGAAGCTGCCAGGTTCCGCAAGGCTTGCTTAGGGGCGCTGGTGTAGTGGTAGATACGCATTCCCGGAAACTGCGCTCGACGCTGAGCAAGGTACTCCACAAAGTTCACTAAAGCGGTGCGCTCTTGAGCGCGCGTATGAGCCCAAAAAGAAGTAAAACGCCCCTGCATGGGGTTATTCGGGTTAGTCTCAAGGGCACCTAATAGGTATTCCAGCCCCCAGCTGCCTTCACTGCCCTGCCACAGAGAATCACCCAGGGTCTCAATAAAAAGATCACCTGCATTAGCCAGCGGCAACCCATCTAGCACCGACCGGTTCATCAGGGTATAGCCCATACTCTTGAGTTCATCACCCTCGCGGTAGGTCACCGCACCGTCAGGTTCAAGGACGCCGGTTTGCAAAGCAGCCTGCACCTTTAGCTTCGCTACAGTACTCGAAAGCTGCCGACCGGCAGGTGCCTCCAACACCGCCAACTCATCAATGGTACGTACCCCAAAGTTCTGCACCAGCGCGGTACGCTGGCGCACGGTCAGCCCGGCGGTGAGCAGCACATCCCGGTGACGCTGAGCTTCAGCAAGACAGCGCTCGCACCTTCCACACTGGCTCAGTGTACTTACTGCCTGCGAGCCCTCCCACCAATGAACCGGGCTAGTACCGCTAGCGCCGTGGGCTGCTACCAGCTGCCTCAGCCGTCTACGGCGGTCAGCTACCACATAGAGCACACTGTCAATATCAAAGAGGGCACGCTCTCCGGTGCCCAGAATAAGCCCGGCATGTGGGGCAACGGAGATGCCGTTTTTGTGTAGCTGATCAGCGTAAGCCGCCAGCTGTAACAGTGCGGTAGCCTTGGCGGTGCGAGCAAGTTTGGTGTCGTAGACCGCGTACGAGTCATCTTCTTGCTTAACTAAGAAGTCCGCGCGTCCGAAAAACTCGCCGTCAAAAAAAGAACCCTGAAAAACAACGTCCGCTCCACCTTTTAGCGTGGCAATCGTTTCGGCGTTCTTGGCGGTGAGTTCCTCAAAGCTGTACCCGTGGCGGGTATCAACCTCATAGACGCCACCGATGTGCCCCGGCGTAAACTCCCCGAACTGCTCGCGATAACCAGCGAGCACCGCAGCTTCGTGGTTTTCGCCGAGAGCTATAGCGCGCTCCAGCATGGAGTTTTCAAGGGCGGGGGAGGGGGCTGATCGACCTAATTTTTCATCGAGTGCCTGAACAATAGCGAACTCACAGCTAGTAGCTGCCACTAAGTCAGTTGCCGAAAAAACGAGGTCTTGAGATTCCCTGCCCTCAAAAGAAATGCGGGGTATGGGGGTATCAACAAAGAACATGGGTGTGAAAGATCTCTTGCTAGGGGGCGGACGCTACACCCCGGCGCGGGGTTTACTTTCAGCCTAGCAAGGGTGGCTGACATTTTAGGGTTGAATGTGCCGGGTGCAACTGGGGTACTGAGTATCATCGACCTGCTTCGCAGGCGGTGCATCTGGTAGGTGTTTTATGCAGGGTGTTTTGTCGCTTGCAGGTGGGTCTGCCACAGGCAGCGTGGGTAGCTATATGAGGGGTGACGGTAGGCGTTCGTATATTTACATACAAAATAAAAAAGTAATCCTATATTCGATAAAATCGAATCTTTATTCGATAATAGGGTGAAAGATGTTAATGTTTGGTGAAGATTGCCGAGATTTTTTGAGGTCTATTAAGGGGGCAATTTTTATCAAATCTATATATTTGGTGGGGTGTAAATGCCGCCAAAGGGTGATTCAAAATCAGCGCGTCTAGCGCGCCGAAACCACCAAAACCCTTGTAGATAAAAGGTTTTATGGTTTTGATAAGCAGTATTTCTTTTATTCTTGTTGAGGTAGAGCCGTAGAGAGCGAATACGCAAAAATATCGAATAAATAAAAATTTTTAAGAGGTAGCGCAAAAGGTCACGATTCTATAAACTGTCACAAACAGAACGTATCCCTGATAGTCAGAGCCCCTCGTTATCGGCTATCGCGAGATGAAAGTGCTTTACCTATCAATGAGTAACCCCATCACCCGCTTGTCCCCCACCCGCCGTCAATTTGGCGCTCTTGCTTTGGCATCAGTGGCAACCACCGTTGCTGGCGCAACCGCTGCTTCTGCTGCGCCCTCAGATCTACGCTCCGTCTCAGCAGCCCAGCGTGAAGCTGATACTCAGGCTTTACTGAAACTGATCAACGACTACCGTGCAGCTCACGGACGCGGTCCCCTGCGTCACTCAGCTACACTGGCAGCTATTCAGGAGCCCGAGGCTAGCCGTCAGTTCACCCAGGGGTACATCTCACACGGCACTGCCTTTTTGAACGATGGTCGCGCATCGGGCTACTCCTTCGCTCGTGAAGTCATCGCTCTGTCGTACAACAATGATCTCGGTCAGCTGATGTATTTCTGGAAGAACTCACCTGCTCACCGCGCAGCAATCCTTGCCCCCGAAGCTAACGCAGCTGGCATTGGTTTGGCGTACGGTCATGGCAGAGGCTTGCCCTGGCGCGTCCTGGGTAACGTCAGCATCTACCGCTATGAGAACGGACGCGGCCCTGCAGACTTGCGCGGTGCCGTATCACGCGGTGAAGTCGCTCCTACCCCTGCTCCCGCCTTTGCCCTTCGCGGTGGCATTGGTGCGGCTTACCACTCCTACGGTGGTCACGCCCGCTTCGGTCACCCCATTATGAACGAAACACTCACCAGCAACGGTGGTTACTACCAGCGTTTTGAGAAGAACGGTGATATTACCCGTTTCATCTGGTCAGCTGATACTGGCGCTCACTTTATTCGCGAAGCCAGTGGTATCGGTTCGTACTGGCTCAACAACGGTGCCGAAAGTGTTCTGGGATTCCCGGTTATGGAGGAGCGAGGCGGTCTGCTTAACGGAGGCACTCACCTGGTGTTCCGTCGTGCAGATGGTTTGCGTAACCGTGTCATTTGGAGCCCCTTCACCGGAACCTCCCACGTGTATGAGAACGGCGCAATTGGCAACCATTGGCGCGTTACCGGTGCCGAGCGTAACCTGGGCTACCCCACCACCACTGAGTACTGGGACCGTCACGAGGTCAAGCAGCACTTCTCCAGCGGTGCAACCATCGCGTGGAGCTCCATCGACGGTTCGGTAGCTGTTCGGTAGTTTTACTCAATATCCATTCCCTTGACACCTCGGTAAGTATCTTCACCTCTCATATTTTTTTAGGGCGTATCCCTAGCGTGGCGAAGACACTTACCGAGGAGTTTCATACCCTACCGGCGTCCGGCAATAAGTGCCGCGGCGCGGTCGAGGGTATTTTTTGCTTGGCTGGTGTTATCGACATCGTTGGTAATGATAGAGAACACCAGCACCTGCTCACCGGGGGTGACAGTGTAACCGCTGAGTGAGAGAACGTCGTTGAGCGTGCCGGTTTTAGCGCGCACGTACCCTTGAGCGCCGCTTTCGTCGGGGTCATCGAACCGGCTGGTAAGAGTGCCGGTGCCACCTGCGATCGGTAAAGAGTCAAGACCGTGAGCGGTGCCGTGCTCGTTCTGCATCATGCTGGTGATGATTTCGGTGATGAGCTGGTTGGTGACCTTGTTGGTGGGCAGCAGACCGCAGAGGTCTTTAAGGGTTAGCCCCTGGGTCGTGAATCCGTCGTGGGTGAGTACTTCTTCAACGTGGCTAATGGCACCGTCAATGGATCCCTCTTTGCCGCTTTTGAGGGCGGACGCGCGTCCTAAGGTTTCTGCGAGCAGGTTATCTGAGACTTGCATCATGTAGGCGCTCTGCTCATAGACGGGCGCTGATTCTACAGTGCTGAGCTGCTGGGCATCCGGTGAGGCGGGTGTATTGTCACCGGTGGTGAAGCTGGTATCTTGCGGTGCCAGGGCGTTGAGAGCGTCTATGAAAGCTCGGTGAGCACTGTCAGCGGCGTTGTCGTAGCGGTTTTCGGTGGGGGCACCGTTTACGGGAATCGAGTGGGAGTAGAGGGCGATAGGGTGAACGTCTGAGACAAAGCCCGATGCAGTGTCTTCTTGACTCCACTTGGGGTTGGCGGAGGGGCCACTGAAGGCAGAGGTATCGAGGTTCACTTCGTAGGTTCCAGAGCCGCCCTGGGCTGTCAGCGCGTCGATGGTGTCTTGCGCTAGGGTCTGCAGACCGGCACGCCCCACTATCGACTGCGGATCAGAAACACCGGTAGAAAGCAGGGTGTCACCGCCTGCTACCAGGGTGATGGTTTCACCTTCGAGCACGGTTGATGTGGTGAAAGTGTCAGTGAGTGAAAAGGTGCGTAGCACGGTGTAATCTATCAAGAATTTGAGGTTGGACGCTGGGGTACGCGGCTCTGCGTCATTGCGGCTGTAGAGCACTTCACCGGTGGCGGGGTCTTCAACGCGGGCGCTTACCGTTCCCTTGAAGTCTTTAAAAATATCGTCGAGCGCTTGGGCGAGAACCTGCGCGTTGGTGGTACTTGAAACCTGCGGGGGTTGCGGTGAAATGGGGGAGTGGGTGGCGTAGCGCGGCTGTGCCTGCTCTTCAAGGTTGTTCGCTGCAACCATCTGTGGAACAGCCCATACTCCAGCGCCTACACAGGCAAGAGTTGCAACACCGGCGAGGGAACCTATAGCTTTTTGTGATACCACGCTTTGACCTTTCTCAATTACTGCTAAGAGCCTACCGGCTATCCCTGCCCAAGTACATTGCCCCGTGCAGCAGGTACACTGTTGCCCCGTTGAGCTATTGGCTCAAAACCGCAGGCTCAGGATGCACAGGTTCTATAAAGTGTGCTTGCATAGATGCTATGACACTTAGACGTTCGCCCATTAGCCGGAGTACCGCAAGCAAAATCGCAGGGTTCTTAGCCCCTGCCGGCCCGAAACTCAAAGGTGAAGACGCGACAAAAGCCGTGGAGTCGATGCGTGCCGCTGCCGATGCCGCTGTTGAGCATGTGTACGCTATCACCCGTCTTGAAGCTGCCCACAATCTGCGTGACTCTGAAGTTCTTATTGTTGACCGCGCCAGTTGGGCGAAGGCGAACGTGCAGTCCTTCAGCGTGCTCCTTGCACCGCTGGCGTCCTCACCCATGGGCAAAAAGCTTGAGAGCATGAGCGCTACCGAGTACAAGTTGGCTACCTCTGCCGCGTCAGCTGAGCTGGGCGCTATTCTCGCTTTCCTCTCGGGCAAGGTACTGGGGCAGTATGACCCTTACGCCCAGGACGCCGGGGTGAGCGATAAGGTTGGTCGCCTCATGATTGTCGCCCCCAACCTGGTTGCTCTTGAGAAAGAGCTCAACCTTGAGCCCGAGGACTTCCGCCTCTGGGTCTGCTTGCATGAGCAGACCCACCGCGTACAGTTCGCCGCTGCACCCTGGCTGAAAGACTATATGCTCGATCAGGTGCGCGCCCTGACCAACGAAATGGGCGATTCACAGAAGTTCATGGAGCAGTTAGTTAGCTCATCTAGGAAGGCACGTGCTGAGCTTAAAGGCAAAAAGCTGGCAGATACCGCGCCACCGTCTCGAGTTTTTGACCAAGGGTTCACTGAGGAAGGTCGCGCTCGCATCAGTCACCTGACCGCCATTATGAGCTTGATGGAGGGGCATGCCAACGTGGTCATGGATTCTGTGGATCGTTCGATTGTGCCCACTGTCAAAACCATCCGCCAGCGTTTTGAGCGCCGCAGTGCCGCGCAGAAGTTCCTCACCAAGTTCATCTACTCCCTGCTCGGTATGGATGCCAAGAAACGTCAGTACCGCGACGGCCAGAAGTTTGTGCAGTACATCGTTGATGAGCGCGGTATGGACGCTTTCAACCGCATCTGGACCAGCCCCAATACTCTGCCCACCGAAGATGAAATTCACGACCCTCAAGCATGGATTGACCGCGTGCTGGGGCAACCCAAAGAAACCTCTAGCAACAGCGCGGAGGCGTAAGTGGTTCAGGACGCGCGTTCCGGACGCTTGCACCCGGCGGTGGGCGCCGCCCGTGTTGAGGCTGCCCGTGCCCTCAACGATGCCCTTGGCACTGACACTGTTGCCGCATCGGGTAAAACGCGGGCACACACGGATGGTACAGCACCGCTGATTCTTGTCGGTCTCTCAGGCGGAGCCGACTCCTTAGCCCTGGCTGCAACCCTCTCCCACTTCGCCCGCCGCGGCGAGTTGCGCGTGGGCGCAATCATCGTGGACCACCAGCTCCAAGAAGGCTCAGCTCGGGTAGCTCGCACCGCCGCAGCCCAGGCAACTAAACTCGGTCTAGACCCCGTGCTGATCGAAACCGTCACCGTCGCCACCGGCACTGAAGGTCCCGAAATGGCAGCCCGCCAAGCCCGCTACGGTGCCTACAAAAAAGCCGTGTACGCCACCGGCGCCCGCGCCGTAGCCCTTGCCCACACCCGCAACGACCAAGCAGAAACCGTCCTCCTCGGCCTCGCCCGAGGCTCCGGCACCCGGTCGCTGGCAGGCATTCCGCGCGTCCGCACTGAAAACGGCGTCACCTACCTACGCCCCATTCTCAACACCACCCGCGCCAAAGTTGAAGACATCTGCGCCGCAGAAAACCTCACTCCTTGGCACGACCCCACCAACTCAGATGAAAGCATGATGCGCGCTCGCGTGCGTCACCGCATCATGCCCTACCTTGAAGAGAATTTGGGCGGGGGAGTGGCAGATGCTCTTGCGCGCACCGCGCACATTGTTGCCGCAGACGCTGATTATTTGGCGGTTACCGCGGAGCAAGAACACTCCACAGTAACCCTGAATCTGAGCGAACTAACCAGCACTGTACCGGGTGCAGCCCAGCACAGTGCGGCAAAAAAACTGCAGGTGCCTGCCGAGGCTCTGGAGGGGGCAGAGCTCGTACTGGCGATGGATCGTGATGCTGTAAGCCAGCTGCACCCTGCTGTGCGCCGACGGGTTCTTGCCCACGCGGTTGTACAGGCAGGCGGAGAAACCCCGGGCTTCGAGCGCCTAGAGGCACTCGACGACTTCGCGCTCACCACCGCTAAAGGTGGTCCCTTGCAAATGGCAGGGCACATTTCCGTCTACAAAACCCGGCCACCAGTGGCAGGTAAACACGGCAAATCTTTGAGTAAAAGCGGCGTTCTGGTATTCCTACGAACCGATAACCGTTAGACTTGTACCCTAAGCACCAAGCACTCATATCCAAGGATTATTCTCGTGGACGCAAACGACGTAAAGGACGACATCAAGCACGTACTCTTCAGCAAAGAAGAGATCGACGCGAAGATAGCAGAGCTTGCAGCTCGCATTGACGAAGACTACAAGGGCAAAGACGTTCTGCTGGTAGGTGTTCTCAAGGGCGCCATCATGGTCATGGCAGACCTCTCCCGTGCGCTCAAGAGTCACTACACCATGGACTGGATGGCTGTGTCATCCTACGGATCGGGCACCAAGTCATCGGGTGTTGTTCGTATTCTCAAAGACCTCGACACCGATTTGACCGGTCGCGATGTGCTAATCGTTGAAGACATTATCGATTCTGGTCTGACCTTGCAGTGGTTGCAGGGCAACCTGAAGTCACGCGGCGCTAACTCCGTTGAAATCTGCACCTTGCTGCGCAAGCCCAAGAGCGTCAAGACCGACGTTGAGGTCAAGTATGTGGGTTGGGACATCGAACCCGAGTTCGTAGTTGGCTACGGTCTGGACTTCGCTGAGCGTTATCGCAACCTCGATTGCATCGTGACTTTGGCACCGCACGTTTACTCCTAAGGGTTTTTACTTTTTGTAGTGTCTAGGACGCGCCCATCGGCTCTTTTACAGAAGAGTGGGTGGGCGCGTCCTTGTTGTCTTTGCCTTCAACCCCACTGGAATAGAGCAACTTTCGGTGAGGGCAGAGACAAATAGTGTTTTGCTTTGAGGTGAAGAACGCCCCCCACCGAGCAAAATATCAGCTTTATTGGGTACATTGGATAATTGCAGCTTTTTATCTGCGCGCGTTGCCACCTCAGCTCAACACCTTGGCGGGTGTGGACGCGCGTGTTCAACAGTTGGCGGGACGCCGCCGCACACGGAGGGTAGCTTTGGCTCAGAATTCTGATAACAAGCCCCAGGGTGAGAAGAAGGGCTTTTTCTCGAAGCTCTTTTCTGGTCCTTGGTTCTTTGTCATCATTGCGCTGGTAATTTTTGGTGGCATGTTCGCAGGCCCGCTGTTTTCGGCGACCAACCGCGTTGATACCAACGTCGGTATGAACCTTCTGAATGAGCAGAAGGTGGTGAGCGCGAAGATCCACGATGGCGATCAGCGTGTTGATCTTGAGCTGAGAGATGATTACACCAACGCTGCCGGTGACAATTTGGGTAAGGCGCTGACTTTCTACTATGTAAAGCCGCGCGCTACTGAGGTTGTTGAGGCGATGAACGGCGCTGACCTTGAGAGCTACACTGACCAGCCGGTGCAGACTAACTGGTTTACCACCATGTTCTCGTATATGTTCCCGCTAATTGTTGTGATCGCTATTTTTTGGTTCTTGTTGAGCCGTATGGGTGGCGGTAGCTCACAGATTATGAACTTCTCGAAGTCGAAGGCTAAGAAGTTCAATAAGGACAACCCGACCGTTCGTTTTGCTGATGTTGCCGGTGTCGATGAGGCGTTAGCTGAGCTTGAAGAAGTTCGCGAGTTCTTGGCTGAGCCTGAGAAGTTCACCCGTTTGGGCGCGAAGATTCCCAAGGGCGTTTTGCTGTACGGCCCTCCGGGTACCGGTAAGACTTTGCTGGCGAAGGCTGTTGCCGGTGAAGCTGGCGTGCCTTTCTATTCCATTTCTGGTTCTGACTTTGTTGAGATGTTTGTGGGCGTGGGTGCTTCTCGCGTGCGCGATTTGTTCAAGGAAGCTAAACAGAACCCCGCAGCTATTATCTTTGTGGACGAAATCGACGCTGTTGGCCGTCAGCGTGGCGTCGGCATGGGCGGCGGTAACGACGAACGTGAGCAGACCCTGAACCAGTTGCTGGTTGAGATGGATGGCTTCGACGGAACCTCCAACATTATCGTGATTGCCGCGACCAACCGTCCTGACGTGCTTGACCCTGCGCTGCTGCGTCCCGGTCGTTTTGACCGCCAGGTGGGTGTGGACGCCCCCGATTTTAAGGGTCGTCAGCGTATTCTTGAGGTTCATGCAACGGGTAAGCCCATTGATCGCAGTGTTGAACTTTCATCGGTGGCTAAGCGCACCCCCGGTTTCACCGGTGCTGATTTGGCGAACGTGATGAACGAGGCAGCTCTACTCACCGCCCGTGACGGTGGCAACGTGATTGACGAGCGCGCTATCGATGAGGCTATTGATCGCGTCATGGCGGGCCCGCAGCGTTCTTCACGCATTATGAACGAGCACGAGCGTAAGGTGACTGCTTACCACGAGGGCGGTCACGCTCTGGTGGCTGCTGCCCTGCGTAATTCATCCCCGGTTACTAAGATTACGATTCTGCCACGCGGACGCGCCCTGGGCTACACCATGGTTATGCCGCAGGACGATAAGTATTCAACTACCCGTCACGAGCTGCTGGATCAGATGGCATACGCCATGGGCGGACGCGCGGCTGAAGAGGTCGTGTTCCATGACCCCTCGACTGGTGCGTCCAACGATATTCAGAAGGCAACTGATACTGCCCGCAAGATGGTGACCGAGTACGGTATGAGCGCCAAGGTCGGTTCTGTGCGTTTGGTATCGCAGGAATCTGATCCCTTCTTGGGAGGTGGCTCCGGCGGTGGTAACCAGCACTCAGACGCTTTGGCTTTTACTGTGGATCAGGAAGTTCAGGCTCTGCTGGAGAACGCCCACGACGAGGCATTTGAGATTCTGACTGAGAACCGCGACGTTCTTGACCGTCTTGCCTTTGCCCTTTTGGAGCGCGAGACCCTGCTAGAAAACGAGATCGCTGAGATCTTCAAGGACGTCCGCAAGCGTCCTGAGCGCGAACACTGGTACTCCAAGCAGACTCGTGAGAAGACCGAGATTCCTCCGGTGAAGGCTCCCAGCGAGCTTGCCGGTGAGAAGACCTCTGAGGAACCTGCCGAGGGCATCGTTCAACAGCCCGTGGTTGACCCCGACATGGGGGTTGAGAAACCCGCTACCGATGTGAACCCGACCCCCGGTTTGGGTGATAACGGTGGTGTACAGAACCCCGGCGGTCCGGCTGATAATCCCTTCGGTGGTGCTCGCTAGTGGCTGGTGTTAAAGACACTTACGCTCCCGAGATTGACCAGCCCCGCATTGAAGCTGCGGTACGTGAAATCTTGGCTGCCATTGGTGAGGATCCTGACCGCGATGGTCTGGTAGATACTCCCGCTCGTGTAGCGCGTGCCTACGCTGAAATGTTTGTGGGGTTGCATCAGGATCCGGCTGAGATTCTGGGTACGACCTTCGATATTGAGCATTCAGAGCTGGTGTTGGTCAAGGATATTCCTTTTTACTCGACCTGCGAGCATCATCTGGTGCCCTTTCACGGAGTAGCCCATATCGGTTACATTCCGGGATCCGGTGGCAAGGTGACGGGCTTGAGCAAGCTGGCGCGCACGGTGGACGTGTTTGCCCGCCGTCCTCAGGTGCAGGAGCGTCTCACCACTCAGGTCGTGGAGGCACTGGAAGAGAACCTGAAGCCCCTGGGTGCCATTGTTGTGGTGCAGGCGGAGCACATGTGTATGTCGATGCGCGGGGTGAAAAAGCCCGGCGCGAAGACGGTCACTAGCGCGGTGCGCGGTGCTTTGCGTGACCCTGCGACCCGCGCTGAGGCAATGAGCCTTATTATGAGTCAGAACTAAACCCACCCCAGAGGTGACCACGAAAACTAAGAAGTGACCACGAAAAGTAATGCTGACCGTACATCTCGCGGTCAGCATTACTTTTCGTGGTCACCTTGATGATCTATCGTTAGGCTAAAAACCATGAGCACCCTCTCTTCCCTTCATCAGTTGTCTCTGCCCACTGACCGCACCCTCGTGATGGGTATTCTCAATGTCACCCCCGATTCTTTTAGCGACGGTGGGTTGCATTTGGCAGTTGAGGACGCGGTAACACATGCCAAGACCATGATGGCTCAGGGCGCTGACATCATCGACGTAGGCGGTGAATCAACCCGCCCCGGCGCGACCTCGGTAGGGCTAGAAGATGAGCAGGCGCGCGTCCTGCCCGTAATTGAAGCCCTAGCTAAGACGGACGCTGTCATCAGCATTGATACGAAGAACTGGCAGACCGCTCGGGCGGCTATTGAAGCTGGCGCGCATATTATCAATGACGTGTCAGGTATGGAAATCACGGACGGCATGATTGCCACTGTCGCCGACCTGCAGGTGCCTTACATTCTCATGCATTCTCGCGGTAACTCGCAGACTATGGATTCCCTGGCAGCCTACACCGACACCGTTGCCGAGGTAAAGGACGAGCTGATACAGCTGCGCGAGCGTCTCTATGCTGCTGGGGTGAAGCCCGAGAACCTGATTCTTGACCCCGGCTTGGGTTTTGCCAAGGGCGGGCAACAAGACTGGCAGCTGGTCGCTGCCACCGCTGAACTTGCTCAGCTCGGCAACCCCCTACTGGTGGCAGGCTCACGCAAGCGCTTTATCGGCACTGCCCTTGCTGAAGCCGCGCAAGCGCGTCCTGGCGTCCGCGCAGAAGATCAGCAGAAGGACGCGCGTACCCGCGACGGTGCAACGGCGGCTATTACTGCTCTGGTGGCTGCTGCTGGTGCCTGGGCGGTGCGAGTGCATGATGTTCCTTCGAGCGTGGATGCTGTGACTGTTGCCCAGTATTTCTCGCGCAACTCCTCATAGGCTGGGGCGGTGCGTCCGTAAAGTGCCTGACAAACAGTTGGCGTCGTAACTTCACATAGACGTAAAGTCAGTGTGACCTTAAGCTCGGCTGTGGATACCCATATAGAAACGGTCTGCCTGCGATGCCCTATTTTTCCTAGCAAAAGCGGCAATTAGTAGGTGTTTCATTAAACCTGTGGTGTAACTCGCCCGCGCTGACGCGGGTGTTCGGTGGCGAATTTGGGTGATAATTACGAGTAGCTACCAACAGGCGATGCAGAAAGGTAGAAAGTGCATGCGCGGTACTTTTTCGGCGGACGCGATGGAGCGTTACGCTACGGCAGATCGTATTACGCTCACCGGTGTTGAATGTCTGGGCTACCACGGCGTTCTTGAATCTGAGAAGCAGAACGGTCAGCCTTTTATCGTTGACGTGACTCTTTTGACCGATTTTTCATCGTCTGCCAGTAGCGATGATATTGGTAAGACTGCCAATTACGCTGAGGTCGCTGAGACTATTCGCGAGGTTGTCAGCGACGGTTCGGTGGATCTTGTTGAGACCCTGGCAGAGAAGTTGGCGGCAACTATTTTGAGTCGTTTCGCAATTGATGCGCTAGAGCTGACTGTTCACAAACCGCAGGCGCCGATTGAGGTTCCGTTTGCTGATGTTGCGGTTACTATTTTTAGAAAGAAGCAGGCATGAGCGTAGAGGCTGTACTTGGTCTGGGTTCTAACTTGGGCGAGAAGCAAGAGACTTTGTTGCGGGCGATTGTTGATATTTGTTCGCATCCTAAAATTAGGGTGAAGAAGGTTTCTCCCGTTGCAGTGACTGCTCCTGTGGGTGGGCCTGCGCACCAGCCTGATTTTGTGAATCTTGTGGTGCGTATTGAGACTGATTTGAGTCCTTTTGATTTGCTGGATTTCACCCAGTCTGTGGAGAATAAGCATCACCGGGTGCGTGATGTGCGCTGGGGTCCTCGTACCCTTGATATCGACATTATTGACTACTCCACTCTTGAGATGGACGAACCCGATTTGACTCTGCCTCACCCGCGGGCGGCGGAGCGCGCTTTTGTGTTGGAGCCGTGGGCTCGTATGGAACCTGAGGCGGTGCTGAGTGGCGCGAGCGTGCGTGATTTGGCAAAGACTGCCGATGATGCTGATGGTATTAGAGAGTTCTTCCCCGCCCCAGTGGTGTGTGAATGAATCAGGTGCGTGCCCGAGCTCTTCTCTTATGCGCGTCTGTTGCTTTAGCCGCAGGGGCGGTGCTGAACGGGTTGTCGGTGGCAGCCGGTGGCGCTGAGTTGCTGTTGCCTCAGGCGACTGTTTTTCTTGCCCTGATAGTGGGCGCTGTGGTGCTTTTTTATGCCCGCCAGGTGGCAAAGTTTCAGGATGTTTCAACCCGCGCCCAAGCACCGCGTATGAATGCTTTGTTAGCGGCGCGCGTGGCAGTTTTTGCTCAGTCGAGTGCGTTCTCTGGGGCACTTATTCTTGGCTGGCATGTGGCACTGTTGGGTTTTGAACTGACTCTTTACACCCAGCGCGGTGCGTTTGATCCCGTGATAACTGCTGTTCTGGGTCTGGTGACGGGCGGTATTTTGCTGGGCGCTGGTTTGTGGGCCGAGAGCATGTGTAAGATTCCGCCGAATAAGGACGCGGGTACCTCCTCTGCGTCGTCGCCGCGTACGGGCGAAGGTTTTGTGGCTCGAAACGATTAACCCAGCCTACTGAGTGATGCCAAGAGGCAGTTTCTTTGAGAGTATGGGGTTATAACTTTTTGCCCCGTTTCCTAAGGACGTGAATGATGACCGACCACCAGCCGCATCGAGTGGGCACTACTTCTGCTGAACCTCTTGGCTCTGAGACATTTTATGATTCTTCTGCGCTGGTACCAGAAACTGCTGATGCTCCCTGGGAATCTGCGGCAAATACACCTGAGACAACACCCGCTGAACAGATTGAAGCCACCCCGGTTGCAGCCGCGTCCTTTCCCGCTACTTTGCCCCCTTTGGAGATTGATGAGCGCGGTGGTGAAACCATAGAACCTGCTGAGATTAGCTGGAAGAGGGTGTCGCCGCGCTATGTTAAAGTGCGCTTGCTGGGTCGCGCTCTCTGGTCGGTAATAATGGTGGCAATCTTCGCGCTTCCTCTGATTTTTACCGAAGTTTTGAACTGGTGGAACTGGCCTCTGTGGGTAACGGTTGGCTTGGTAGCGATCATGCTGGTCTGGCAAATCTGGTTGACGCTTTTGGTGAGTCGTCAGGTAAAAGCTATTGGTTATAGTGAACGTCAAGACCACATTCTGCGTACCAGCGGCATTATGTTCAAATCAATGCGCGCTATTCCCTACGGCAGAATCCAGTACGTTGACGTAAAATCTGGGCCTATTGAGGGTAAACTTAAGCTGGCGAGCGTCACTATAACAACAGCCTCTGGCACTATCAGCATTCCCGGCGTGGAGCGTCCTGAGGCCGAACGCTTACGCGAAATCCTCACTGACCTCAGCGACGCCAAGATGGTGGGGCTGTAAACCATGAACACCGAAAACCTCACTCCCGTTGAGGGGGAGCAACCGGCGTCCGCCCTCGTATGGCGTCGTGCCCACTGGCTCTCACCCATTATTAACGCGTGGCTGCTGATCGCTGTTTTCCTTTTTACGTTTGGTCGAGAGTTCGTAGAGCTTATTGTTGAGGACGGCGAGCTGCCCGATGTCTCTCAGGTACCTGATTTTCCCGATGCCCTGAGCTTTTTGGGTCAGTTGGGTACGCTGTGGTTGCCCGCGCTGTTTCTGCTGATTTTTGCGGTCTTATTGCTGCCCTACTACATCGGCTGGTGGTTCTATTCCTTCGCGGTGGACGCCCGCAACGTCTACGTTCGCTCTGGTATGTTGAGTAAAACTGAGCGTCAGGCGCGCCTTGATAGGGTGCAGTCCATCGATATTAATCGTTCACTCCTTGCCCGGTTGCTGGGCTTGGCTGAGTTGAAGTTTGATGTGGCTGATGGTGATTCTTCTGCTCTTGCGGTGAAGTTCTTGAAGTATAAGGACGCGCGTGAGGTGCGCACTCGCCTGCTGAGCCAGGTGCGGGCGCTTAAGGAAGAGCTACCCACTGCCCCTGCGAATGTGAGTGCGAAGAACCCGCAGGCTGAAATCGCACCTGGGTCTCAGACCCCTAACCGTCGTGAGCGTTTGCACCAGCACCTAGTGGATAATCTGGGCGCGGGTATCACGGATGCTGATGAGCGTCAGGTACTGCACGTACCTGTTGCCCGACTGCTGGCGTCTATGGCGCTGAGCGTGGGCACTATTTTTTCGGTACTGTTCATCATGTCAATGGTGGCGCTCCTGGTACTTCAGGGCGGGAATTTCGTGGCCAATATTGCAGCGATTTTCGGCGCCGTTTCATTATTGTGGAAGCGTTTTAATGCCGGTTATAACTTTCGCCTCTCTATCAGCCCCGATGGGTTGAAGACTCGCTACGGGTTTACCGATACCCTCACTCAGACCCTCCCTAGCGGGCGAGTGCAGGCTATTTCTGTGACTCAGCCACTGCTGTGGCGAAAGATGGGCTGGTATCGGGTGAGCGTTGCGTTGGCTGGTAAGGGCGAGGGCGAAGATGCTGCGTTCGCCGGGCAGCTTCTGCCCGTTGGCACTTACGATGATTTGTTAGCTGTTTTGCCGCTGGTGGTTCCCGGTGCCGATGTTGGTGGTGCGGACGCAACAACTCTGCAAGCTGGGCTTGTTGGTACTGGCGTTGAGGGTGGGTTTACCGTTTCGCCGAGTCGCGCCCGTATCTTTGACCCGCTGACTTATAAACGTAATGGTTTCACCCAGTTGCCCGCTTTGTTGCTGACTCGCAGTGGCAGGTTTACTCGTCGGCTATCTATTGTGCCCCATAGTAAGATTCAGAGCTTGGAGATTGAACAGGGTCCGCTGGCTCGCCGCCGCGCCCTTGCCAATATCACCGTGCAAACCGCAGGGGGCGCGTTCGCCCGGGTACATAATGCCGATGCGGCAACCGCCCGCGCTCTTTTTGTACGCCAGGCACAGTTGGGTGTACTCGCCACCCACTAGCTTCCTTGGATTCTGTCATACCGCCGGGGGCTAACTGTAGCCCCCGGCGGTATAAGCTGTAGTAAACCCCCGTAGAAAGGCACGGTGTAAAGTGGTGAGCCATGAGTAATTACCTCAAACCAGCCCGTCTGGGTATCGGCATCATCAGCGCCGGTAAGGTTGGTGCTGTACTCGGTGCAGCTCTGACCAGCGCGGGTCACGCCATCGTGGGTGTCTACGCTAAATCAGAAGAATCGCAAGAACGCGCCCGCACCCTCCTGCCGCAAGCCCCCCTCATGGAAATCCCCCAGATCGTTGAAAAGTCTGAGGTAATTTTGCTTGCTGTGCCCGATGACGCGCTGGCTCCCCTAGTCGCCTGGATCGCAGAACACACCCCCCTGCAATCGGGCCAGATTATTCTGCACACCTCCGGACGCTACGGGGTAGGAATCCTCAAACCCGCCACAGATAAGGGCGCTATCGGCCTAGCAATCCACCCCGCCATGACCTTCACCGGGCTCTCCCTCGACCTCGCCCGCCTCCACAACACCAGCTTCGGTGTTAGTGGCGCTGCACCATTTTTGCCCATAGCGCAAGCCCTAGCTGTAGAAATGGGTGGTGAACCCGTTATTATTGCTGAAGGCGATAGACCGCTTTACCACGCGGCTTTAGCTCACGCATCGAACCACCTCGTTACTATCACGGGGCAGTCGATGCAGATACTAGCATCGCTGGGAATCGAGAACCCTGCACGTTACCTAGAACCCCTAGTGCGTGCCTCGCTCGATAACGCGCTTGCATCCGGTGAATCAGCACTCACCGGGCCTGTGGTGCGCGGAGATTCCCAAACGGTAGAGGCTCACACTGAGGTTCTGCACGGCTTTGCTGTAGAAGAGAATGCTCAAGATATTGAGGTAGCCTACCGGGCGTTAGCTCGCGCAACCGCGCAACGAGCCCACGCCCACCAGGCTTTGAATGATGAGCAATACGCGCGCATCATTGACGCCCTCGATAGCTAAAAGCACACATTCATGAAAGGACCGTTCACACCGTGACGAGCCAACCCGTGATTACCCGTACCACGGCAGAATTTCAGACGGCTGTTGCCCAGGCACTTGCAACAGCGCAGCGCGAATTTGATGCACAGGCAACCGATGAGACACCGGCTGAGGCTGCGCGTCTTGGCTTTGTACCCACCATGGGTGCCCTGCACAACGGCCACGCCACCTTGATGCGTCGCGCCCGCGAACAGAACGCCGTCGTTGCTATATCTATCTTTGTGAATCCTCTGCAATTTGGCCCCGATGAGGATTTCGAGAAGTACCCCCGCACCCTCGAAGCCGACGCACAACTTGCCGGTGAAGCGGGCGTCGATATTATCTTTGCCCCCGATGTCGAAGAAATGTACCCCGGCGGTAGCCCGCTCATTACCGTTTCTAGCGGCTCTTTGGGTGGTCTCTTTGAAGGTAAAACCCGCCCCGGTCACTTCGACGGTGCGCTCACCGTCGTTAACAAGTTCTTCAACATTCTTGAAGGCTGCGTGGGCAACCACGAGATCCTCGCCTACTTCGGGCAGAAGGACGCGCAGCAGCTCTCACTCATGCAGCGCATGGTCACAGACTTCAACCACCCCGTCACCATCAAACCGGTGGCTATCGTCCGCGAAGACAACGGGCTGGCACTCTCATCGCGCAACCAGTACCTCTCAGACCAAGAGAAAGAAGCAGCACTCGTGCTCTCCCGCACCCTGGCTCTGCTGCGCGAACAGAGCATCTCCCGCGGTTTTGAGAACCTTGATCTCAAATCAGCGCGTGATTACATCAACAACGCAGAAGGCGTACGCTTGGACTACCTCGAAGTCGTAGACCCCGAAAACTTCGTAGCTCCTACCGAGAACTCCAAACGGGCACTGGCACTGGTCGCCGCCTACGTGGGCGACACCCGCCTCATCGACAACATGGAACTAAGCTAGCAAAGAAGGTTATAGAAGGTTGAGCACTGAGAACACAACCCCCGAAGAAACCGCGCAGACCGAAAACGCTGACCGCGCCTCTGCCCAGCAGAAAGCAGCCGCAGAAGTTTCAGAGCAGATGCAGATTCGCATGGAAAAGCGCGAGAAACTGCTGGCAGCAGGGCATGAGGCTTACCCCGTAGGTCTTGAAATCACCCACAGCATCGACGAAATCCGTGCCCAGTACGAGGATAAACTCGAAGCAGGCGACGAAACCGGCGACATCGTGGGTGTCTCAGGACGCGTAGTCTTTGTCCGCAACACCGGCAAGCTCTGCTTCGCAACCCTGCAGGCTGGCAACGGCACCCGCATTCAGGCAATGATTTCACTGGCAGCAGTGGGGGAGGACGCGCTCGCCAGCTGGAAGGCTCTGGTCGACCTGGGCGACTTCGTCTTCGTTCACGGTGAAGTGATTTCTTCTCGTCGCGGTGAGCTCTCCATCATGGCTGATAGCTGGCAGATGGCTTCCAAGTCACTGCGTCCGCTACCCACCCTGCACAAGGATCTGAACGAAGAAACCCGTGTGCGTCAGCGTTACCTCGATTTGATGGTGCGCGATGAAGCGCGCGAAACCGTTATTCGCCGCGCGAAGATTACCCGCACTGTACGCAAGGTACTTGAGGACCGCGGCTACATTGAGGTAGAAACCCCCATTCTGCAGCTGATTCACGGTGGCGCGGCGGCACGCCCGTTCGAGACTCACCTGAACGCTTTTGACCAGGACATGACCCTGCGCATCGCTACCGAGCTTTACCTCAAGCGCGCTGTTGTCGGTGGTATCGAGCGCGTGTACGAGATTGGGCGCGTGTTCCGCAACGAAGGTGTGGATTCAACCCACAGCCCGGAGTTCACCACCCTAGAAGCCTACGAGGCGTATGCTGATCAGTTCGTGATGGCTGAGCGCATTAAAGAAATTATTCTTGCCTGCGCTGATGAACTGGATATTCACCAGATTGAAACCGACAGGGGCACCATTGACCTCGCCGGTGAGTGGAAGTGGGTTGGCGTTTACCCCGGTCTGTCAGAGGCTGTCGGCGTAGAGATTACCCCCGCTACTTCACTGGAAGACCTGCAGGCTATCGCTGAAAAGCACGAGGTTGATTTTGACCCCAAGTGGGACGCTGAGAAGCTCGTGGTCGAACTCTTCGGTGAGATTGTTGAGCCTACGCTCATCAACCCCACCTTCGTCTACGACTACCCGCCCTCGGCACAGCCGCTGGCGCGTCCGCACCGCGAAAAGGAAGGCCTCATCGAAGCATGGGACCTGATTATCGGTGGCATGGAACGCGGCACCGCGTTCTCCGAGCTGATTGACCCCGTCATTCAGCGTGAGCGTCTGACCGAGCAGTCAAAGCTGGCTGCCGGTGGTGATGATGAAGCGATGCAGCTTGATGACGACTTCTTGCGCGCGCTGGAACACGGCGCTCCCCCCATGGGTGGCTTGGGCTTGGGTATTGATCGTCTCATTATGCTCTTCACTAACCTGGGTATTCGCGAGACAATCCTGTTTCCGCTGATGAAGCCTGAAGCTGAGTAAGGTTTTTTCTACAGGTTTTCTTTGGTAAGGACGCCGCCAGGTACTTTTATGGAGTACTTGGCGGCGTTTTTGCCGTGGCGTAAACTGATGAAACAGATAAGCCTTACACGTCTCTTGCAGAAGGAACCTTTCATGGATTACCTCATTGCCCTTGTGCCCTCAGTATTTGCCGGAATTATTCTTTATTTCATTCTCAAATGGATTTCCAGCGCTGATAGGGCAGAACGTCAGGCACAAAAGGACGCCGAAGCAGATGCCGCTTTGTGGTATGAAAATGTTAAGAAGTCTTCGGGAAACTCTAATCCTTTTGGCAGTAGGAAAGATGACTAAATTTTAATTCTTTTCTGGTTTCGTTTCTTCCCGGTTTATTTGCTATTATGTGAATGCACTTAGCAAATACATGGTGCATCATTAATGCGTCATAATTCTTGAAGAATCAGCACCTTCAAGTAACCCCGTGATGTATCGTGTTTAAACTACTCCAAGGAGAAATTCCCCATGGCTCAGAAAGTTAAGATTATTCTTGAAGATGATCTCGACGGCGGTCCCGCAGACGAAACCGTGCGTTTCGGTCTCGACGGTGCTCAGTACGAGATTGATCTTTCAGGCGCTAACGCAGCTCGCTTGCGCGATGCGATTCGCCCCTTCGCGGCAAAGGCACGTCGTGCAACTACCGCTAACCGCCTCGGTCGTCCCCGCTCAAAAGCCTCAGCTGGCGTTAACCGCAACCCCGAAATCTCGGAAATCCGTCAGTGGGCTAAAGAAAACGGTTATGAGGTATCAGACCGCGGTCGTATTCAGCAGCACATCCAGGACGCTTACTACGCAGCGAAGAAGTAAACTGATTTAGTATTTAGCTCTCCAGGAGCTATATAAAGGGAAGGTTCTTGCCCCAAAGAGCCTTCCCTTTTTGTGCCTTAAAGTGTTTTAGGGGTAGAACCTTGAAAATATGGTCGGAATATTCTAGAAGTTAGCTCAGGGTTGGTGTGGTAGGGATTAGACCAGTACGGGCTTAAGAAATGGGTTTCGGTGCAGGGTGTCGTGGCCGGCAAGCTGAGAACGCAGTGGATATTGTCCTCTCTCGCATGGGTGTGACTCTACCTCTGCCTTACCTGTAGAAAGGCAGCTCACCCCTATTAATGTGGTGATTGGCACGGGCGCTTTCAAAGGCACCCTTGCGTTCACTCTCTAGCGAACACAGACGAAAACCTGCCTGAAGATGCGTAATCTGGAGGGTAAGAAAAACTGTTTGAGGGAGAGTTCTATGTTTGAACGATTTACCGACCGTGCTCGTCGCGTGGTGGTTTTAGCGCAGGAGGAAGCGCGCATGCTGAACCACAGCTACATCGGCACGGAGCATCTCTTGCTGGGGCTGATTCATGAGGGCGAAGGTATTGCTGCTCGTGCGCTGGAATCTCTTGGTGTTACCCTAACCGCTGTTCGCGAGCAGGTTCAGGACATCATCGGTTCGGGGCAGCAGGCTCCTAGCGGTCATATTCCTTTTACTCCGCGTGCTAAAAAAGTGCTTGAGCTATCAATGCGTGAGGCTATTCAGCTCAACCACGGCTACATCGGTACCGAGCACATCCTGCTGGGTATGGTGCGCGCAAATGAGGGCGTCGCTAACCAGGTGCTGACCGCGCTGGGTGCTGACCAGGCACGCATCCGACAGACCGTGACCGACCTGATTTCGGGCTACCCCGGTGCTGGCGAGAACAAAGAGACCGCAGGTGTTGGCGCGGGTAACTCTAAGGAAGGCACCCCCGCAGGTTCGGCTATTCTTGACCAGTTCGGCACCAACCTGACTGCCGCTGCCCGCGAAGGTAAAATTGACCCCGTCATTGGTCGTCAGCGCGAGATGGAACGTGTCATGCAGGTTCTCTCACGCCGTACCAAGAACAACCCGGTGCTCATCGGTGAGCCCGGCGTCGGTAAGACCGCCGTGGTTGAAGGTCTAGCGCAGGCTATTGTGGCAGGTAACGTTCCCGAAACCCTCAAAGATAAGCACCTCTACACCCTCGATTTGGGTTCACTGGTTGCCGGTTCACGCTACCGCGGTGACTTTGAAGAACGCCTGAAGAAGGTTTTGAAAGAAATCCGCACTCGCGGCGACATTATTCTTTTCATCGACGAGATTCACACTCTGGTGGGCGCTGGCGCGGCTGAGGGCGCTATTGATGCGGCATCAATCCTCAAGCCCATGCTGGCTCGCGGTGAGCTGCAGACTATCGGTGCAACCACTTTGGACGAGTACCGCAAGCACATTGAGAAAGATGCGGCGCTGGAACGTCGTTTCCAGCCCATCCAGGTCGATGAGCCTTCGCAGGCAATGGCTATTGAGATTCTCAAGGGTGTGCGCGATAAGTACGAGGCACATCACCGCGTCACTATCACTGACGAGGCTATTGAGTCTGCGGTGAACCTTTCAGCGCGTTACATTTCTGACCGTTTCTTGCCCGATAAGGCAGTGGATTTGATTGATGAGGCGGGTGCGCGTTTGCGTATTCAGCGCATGACCGCTCCGCCCGAAATCAAGGTGCTTGAAGAGCGAATTGCCAAGGTGCGTAGCGAAAAAGAAGCCGCTATTGGTGGTCAGGATTATGAGAAGGCAGCTTCACTACGCGATAAAGAGCAGAAGCTCATTGCTGAAAAGGACGAGAAAGATGCGGCATGGCGTGAAGGCGGCGACGCTTTCGGTCAGGTAACCCCCGACGTTATCTCTGAGGTTTTGGCTGTCTCAACCGGTGTGCCCGTCTACAAGATTACTGAGGAAGAAACCGGCCGTCTGCTCAAGATGGAAGACGAGCTGCACAAGCGCGTCATCGGTCAGGACCACGCGATCAAGGCTCTTTCCCGTTCAATCCGCCGTACCCGCGCGGGTCTGAAAGATCCAAACCGTCCCGGTGGCTCATTTATCTTTGCAGGCCCGACTGGTGTGGGTAAGACTGAGCTTGCTAAGGCTTTGGCTGAGTTCCTCTTCGGCGACGAGTCAGCTCTGATTACCCTTGATATGTCGGAGTACCAGGAGAAACACACCGTTTCACGTCTGTTCGGCGCCCCTCCCGGATACGTCGGCTACGAAGAGGGCGGTCAGCTTACCGAAAAGGTGCGCCGCAAGCCCTTCTCTGTTGTGCTGTTCGATGAGGTTGAAAAGGCTCATGCTGACCTCTTTAACTCCCTGCTGCAGATTCTTGAAGACGGTCGTCTGACCGACTCTCAGGGTCGCGTCGTTGACTTCAAGAACACCGTTATCATCATGACCACCAACCTCGGTTCACGCGACATGGCACGTAAGGTGCCTGTCGGTTTCCAGAGCGTTGGCGACCACGAGGGTGATTATGAGCGTATGCAGGCACGGGTGATGGAGGGTCTCAAGGAGCACTTCCGCCCCGAGTTCCTCAACCGCGTGGACGACATCATCGTATTCCCGCAGCTCTCAGAAACCGAGATTCTGCAGATTGTTGACCTCTTTGTAGGTCGCCTGGCTAAGCGTCTCGCTGAGCAGGATATGAGCATTGAACTCACCCCCGCGGCGAAGGCTCTGATGGCAACTAAGGGTTACGACCCGTCGATGGGCGCGCGTCCGTTGCGTCGTGAAATGCAGCGCAATATTGAGGACGTCCTTTCAGAGAAGATTCTGTTTGGTGAGGTCAAGAGCGGTGAGAAGATCACCGTTGATACTGTAGGTGAGGGCGACCTGGCGAAGTTCACCTTCTCTTCACAGCCGATGAGTCAGATGGAAGCTGACGCGCTGGACGCGTGGGCCAAAGACTCCGATGATGATGAAGAGGCACCGGCAGAGCCCGTTTCGGGTATTGCTAATGCGGCAGCTGAATCGGCTGTAGAAGCTGAGGACGCCCAGGAGCCCGGCGATAGCGCTATCGCTCAGGAGCAGCCGCGTACCGACAATGACACCCTCTAATCTAAGAGACTGAAGAAGTTCCTCTTCAAGGGCCTGTCTTTCCAGTCCGGCGAGACAGGCCCTTTTTGTTCACATTACTCATATGTTCACATATTATGAACATGTGAGTAACGTGAACATAGGTAGTGTGGGTGCTGTCGAACCCATTCTCGAGGAATTTTTCGAGGGCGGGGTATTTATGGAGGGCACTGAGGGTCTATTGTTCAGTCCTTTTGGTGGCGAACTAACCTATGAGTTGACCTGACGAAGTGCTACGAAGAATTCAGTCAAGGCTGAGTTGTTCAACCGAGCGGTAGTTCCCCGACAGTCACAGGAATACCAGCAGGTGCTACTTTGTTTTCCGCACGTGACCAGAGGGGTTCAGCAGTGGCTCCACAGTAAAAATATTCAGTTTGTTGACCCATCTGGTAATGCTTGGATTGAAGGGAAAAACTACAAGATTTGGGTCGAAGGGCGCAGACCAAAAAATGTTCCTGACCTAGACGGTCGTCAGCAGATGTCTCGGGCTTTTACTGCAACCGGACTGCGGGCGGTGTTTATGCTTTTAGTTAATCAGGATTTACTAGAACAGCCGGTGCGGAGCCTTGCAGATGCAGCCGGAATATCGGTGGGGGCTGCCTCGAACGTGTTAAAAAGTTTGGAGCACGAGGGCTTTATTCGCATCAACGGCAGAAGGTCCTTTATACAAAAATCTAAGCTGGCAAAGCGTTGGATTGAAATGTACCCGGTGGCGCTCAAACCTAAATTACGAACTCGCATAAGTGCTGGCTCTGAGCCAGCAGAGGTGATAAAACGGCGCGACGAATGGTCTGACAGTATTCAACTGGGTGGTGAAGTTGCCATGTTGGCTAAGGGGTATGGTATTCGCCCTGTCGAGTCGCTTTTGTATGGAGGTTTCCCGTGGGGAGACGTTACACACGAGCTCTTCGCCTGCGACCTTCTCAGGGAGGAAACGTTATTCTTACTGAGCGGTTCTGGAATCCTGACTACCTACCTGAATCGGATGTAGTCCCCTCGTTATCGATTTTTGCTGATGAATCTATAGATGGTGATGAACGTCAGACACTTATAGCCCAAGATATGTGGAGAGACGATGAAGACCTTCAGAAATTCCACTAGAGATGAAGTATTTACATTTCTTGAGACAAAAATTTAAGAGGCTGATGCCCTACTGGGGCATCATTCCTACATGATGATTGGTTCGTATGTGCGTGACCTGCACTTGAGCAGGGCGGATATGCCGAGTCCGCGGGGTACCCAAGACCTAGACCTGAGTTTGGTCGCAGAAAATTTTGAGGGGTTTGAGCGAACCTTAGAAAGGTTGGGCTCTTCACATGGGGTTATTACACGTGAGCTTTAGGTGATACTCCGGTGGGTGTTATCCCCTTTGGAGCTATTGCAGAAGGCGGATCATTTGAATACGGAGATAGTCATTGGGAGCTGCGTGGTTTGCAAGAGTCTTATGATGCTGCTGAAGCTTTTACTGTTGGAACGAGCAGTGTGAAGATTCCTCCCATCCAAGCGATGATGGTTTTGAAGATCATTGCCTGGGGTGAGCGTACATTTCCCACAGACTGCACTGATTTTTACCACTTATTAGTTGCCGCCTGCAAGATTGCAGATGAAGATGGAACACTGCGGGAGTCAGAGATGTGGGATAGCTACACCATCGTAGAGCTGTGTGAAGGAAACCCACAACTCATTGCTGCCGTGATTCAGAGTCAAAGGCTTAGAAATATTTTTGAGGGCGAAGCAGCTGATAGGTGTCGAGAGATTCTCAGTGATATAGATGCGCGAGAGAACTTTATAGCAATGGCGCTGCGGGAGCAGAGAGACGAAACAGTTATTGCTAATGATAGAAAACTGTGTGAGGCTTTTATTACCGGGCTAGAGTTAGTTTCATGACTGATCTTCTTGTGCGTTCTGCGACTGTTTTTGATGTGCCTGCTATTGAGGGTTTGGTGGCTCCGTTGGCGCAGCAGAAGATTCTGATTGCTAAAGAGACTGTTGCCTATTATGAGGGTATTCAGGAGTTCGTTGTGGTTGAGGTGCGTGAGGCGGACGGCTCAGCTCGGGTGGTTGCGTGCGGTGCTTTACATGTGATGTGGAGGGATATCGCTGAGGTGCGCACGCTGGCGACCAGCGCGTCCTACCGAGGTAAGGGGTTGGGGCGGATGCTTGTTGCCGTTTTGTTGGAACGCGCCCGCGACTTGGGGGTGAAGCAAGTTTTTTGTCTGACCTTTGAGGTTGCTTTCTTTGAGCGTATGGGTTTTCGGGTGATGCCTGAGCAGTCGCAACTAGACCCTGAAATTTTTGCTGAACTGTTGCGCTCCCCAGATGAAGGAGTGGCGGAGTTTCTGGATCTTGCCCGCGTGAAGCCTAATACTTTGGGCAATACCCGTATGATTATCGACCTCTAGCGCGGATTTTTTGTCTGTTAGACTGATAGGAACCATAGTGACCTAAAGCTCATCATAAATGTAAGGATGTGATTGCGCTATGGCTTATGTGGATTTGAAGGGGCAGCCACAAAAACGTGCCCGCCTGGTTACGATTACCCTGGCGGTGATGTGCTTGGTAATTGTTATACCAATGGTTCTTGTCTCTGTACTGACGATGTCTATTATTACCCCGCCGACTTTTGAGATGCGACAAGGCGCGGTCGAGACAACCGCCCGAGGCAAGAGTGAAGACCAGCAGTGCTGGATGGTTGCAGACCACCTGAAAAAAGACAATATCTTTGGCGCTGAAGTTCTCTCGGTGCGCTACGAAACATCGTGGTGCGCTGAGAATGATGAGATCACAAATATTTCAGCAAATTATATTATTGAACGACGCTTCGGCAAGTGGGCGATTGAAGCGCCAGAGGTAAAAGTACTCGAAAAAACCGACCGCTCAGCCCTTGTTCAGCTGACTGCGCCCCTTTCTTTCAACTCAGCCATCTACTCCATGGGTGGCGATATCGGACGCTCCTACGAGCTACATTCAGATGGCACTGCTGAGTATAAGTGAGGTAGAAAAAATGACTCAAACACTACCCTCAGGTAACATCCGCTACCCCAGTGATAAGATGCCTCATCGCGAGGAGCTCACCTTCGCACGTGCGCGCCCTGGGTTCTTCGCTAGCTGCTGGTATCCGTTGCTTTACTTAGCCTCATTCGCCATCGGTGGGCTGGTGCCCATCATCGTGGTTCTGGTGGGGCTCTATAAAAACGGTTACCAGTACCCCAGCCGATATCAGGTTTACTACCCCCTATATTTCTGGGGATCGGTTCTTCTTGCCCTGCTCTACATGATTTATCTGCTTTACAGCCTTCCCATGAGTTTAGGCGGCTAAGACAACCAACAATCGCCTTCACGGGGTGTGCAAGAGACTGTAAAGCTAGAGTGAAACGTGCCCCTCGTATTCGCGGGTAAGACCGTCGTTGAGTAGACCTGCGTAGCAGCGTTCAATTTGTTCAGGTGATGAGTTGAGCGCTGCTAACTTTTTAACCGCTGGCACCAGCTCTTGCGGTATGGCAATGTCCACGCGTCCGCCCGTTTGCAGTAAGGACGCGGGCACCGGCGTAACTGCTGCGCGCAACACCGCCATCATTGCCCCGCGTAGCTGACGGTCGGTGCCCTGCCACGCCTGACCGGTGGGTACATAGTCAGCCTCGGGTTTACCCGCAGCCACCCAAGCGCATAGATCCGCAACCGGGCAAAGCTCGCATTTGGGGGACTTAGCGGTACAGATTAGCGCGCCGAGTTCCATCGTCGCTGCATTCCACAGCACCGAGGTTGCCAAATCAGCGGGCATGAGAGATTCCGCCAGACGGGTTTCAGCGATATTGAGAGACTTATGAGGCAGAGCCTTACCCTCAACTGCTCGGGCAAAAACCCTACGAATATTGGTGTCAATAACTGTGGCACGCTGACCGAAAGCAAACACAGATATAGCTGCTGCGGTATATGTTCCAATACCGGGCAAAGCTAACAACTCATCGTAGCTGTGGGGAACCTCCCCACCGTGCTTCTCAACAATAGCTTGCGCAGCAGCGTGCAACCGCAACGCTCGCCGGGGGTAGCCTAAGCGACCCCACGCGCGCACCGCTTCACCCGACTCAACCGCCGCTAAATCAGCTGGAGTCGGCCAGCGGTCCATCCATGCCTCCCACACCGGCAAAACGCGCACCACCGGGGTCTGCTGCAACATAAACTCGCTTACCATCACCTGCCAATCGGTGCGATCATCAGCACGCCACGGCAAATCACGGGCATTGGCTTCAAACCAAGAATTAATACGTTCGTGCAACTGTTCTACGCGCGCACGGTCAAGAGAAAAGTCCGAAGAAGAGGTCATCACGTCCACACTCTAAACCATCTCAGTAACCTGCTACAAAGTGCGCTGTTTAAATGTCTCATTCAGCATAAAAACCGGTACTCTATATATATGTCTGAACACGATTACGAAGAACTGAACGGATCTCAAGCAGCACCCGTTGGCGAAGAGACTTACCGTAAGCGCCGCATCGCGGCTGCCATTGTTGCTATTCTTGCTATCCTGCTGCTCATCTGGGGCCTTACCTGGCTCTTTGGCAAAATAATGGGTGGCTCCTCTGATGAGAACGCTGCCGGTGCGGCCAGTACTTCGGCGTCTTCAGAACCCTTTGATAGCTTCAGCGCACGTCCGTCTGAATCGGACGAGGCTACCGACAAAGCAACAGATGAGGCTGAGGCAAGCGAGTCAGCTGATGCAGAAGCTACTGCTGAACCCAGCAATTCCGATGAAGCAACTGTTGAGGCTACCGAAACCGCAGAGCCCACTGCTAAGGCAACCGTAGAAGAAACTGTTGAACCCACCGTTGAAGCAACCCCGACTCCCACTGAGACTGTCGCCGTTGCTCAGGCATGTTCAGCAGCTAACATGAACGTGGTTTTGACTCCCAGTCAGACCACCTACACCGCAGGTCAGAACCCCTCTATGGCACTGACCTACACCAACACTTCAGCTAACCCCTGCGAAATTCCTGCGGCGGCTCAGGCAGCGGTTATCAACATTACCTCTGGCCCTGCCCAGGTATATAACACTGCTACCTGCAACCTTTCACCTGCAACCGTAGCTGAGCTTGAAGCCGGTCAGGTCGGTCAGGCAGCTTTCACATGGGATCGCACCCTGAACTCGCTGGGTTGCAACAACCTGCGTAACGTTCAGCCCGGTCACTACTGGGCAACTGCAACCGTGAACGGCGTAACTTCACAGCCCGCTCGCATCATTATTGCTGGCTAAGCGCGTGCAGTAATTTTCACGCATCTTCAAAAGGCTCCCCGAGACACTGTTTCGGAGGAGCCTTTTGAGTTTCTTACAGGTTTATTGAAGTGCGGCGGTGCCTTACTTAAACTGTTCAAGCAGTAAAGTCTCCGCCATTCGTGAGAGAGATTCACGAATGATGCGCGCCCGCTGTTCACCGATACCGTCGACAGTACGCAGCTCATCGATGGAGGCTGACATGAGGGCGGGGATTCCATTAAAACGGTTAACCAAGCGAGCAGCCACAGCACCGGGCATATTCTTAATACCCGAGAGCAGGCGGTAACCGTGAGGGGCGAGCAGAGCATCGAGGTCAGCTGAATCAAAACCACATGCCTTCGCGATGGCTTCAATGCTCACAATGTCTTTGTCTCCTAAACTCACCAACGCCTCTACCGAGCGGGTAATCTGCTCGCGGGTCGTATCGATGGGGGAGTAGTCCTTCAAAATCAGCTTGGCATCAGGCAAGCTGTGATTAATGAGTTCCTCTAACTGCAAAGAGACGAGCCTGCCGTGAGTGCCCAACTCCAGGACGTAGTACCCGGCTTCTAACGAAATGCGGCGTACCATCTCCATCCGTTGAACCGCGAGCACCACATCGCGTACCGTTGCGCTACCTTCAATCTCAAGCGCTGAGAGGTTATCGAGTACCTGCTCTAGGCGGTTGCGGTAGCTTTCAAGGGTCTGAATAGCTTGGTTGGCGCGGCTCATCAGCGACTGAGTATCTTCTACCGTGTACCGCTGCCCGTCAACGTAGACAGAAATCATTTGGGTGGAGGCACTCACCGCTATCACGGGAAACCCCGTTTGCTGGGCAACGCGGTGGGCGGTGCGGTGGCGGGTACCCGACTCATTGGTTTCCAAGGTGGGGTCGGGCATCAGCTGCACTGCGGCATTGAGCAAAATGCGCGCGTCCTTATCGCAGATGATTGCGCCGTCCATTTTTGAAAGCTCACGTAAACCCGTGGGGGTAAAAGCGGTGTTGATTTCAAACCCGCCCGATGAGATTGAGTTAACCGTTTTATCTGAACCGAGAACAATGAGCGCACCGGTATGACCGCGCATGATGCGTTCTAGGCCTTCACGCAGTTCGGTGCCGGGCGCTATGCGGGCGATGGTTTTGAGCAGACGCTCACTATAAACAGTTAGCACCTATTTAGTATACGGGGGTGAACACCGCATGAGCCTTAGCCTGTTTGCGGAAACAGCAGAGCAATAGCTTCTTGCAGGGAGGCAACCTCGCGCACTGCCACTCCGGCGGGTACCTCGCCCACGCCAGAGGGCGAGGCGGGCACAATGACGTGCGTGAAACCTAACCGGGCGACTTCTGCGATGCGTTGGCGAATACCGGGCACTGCACGTACCTCACCGGCAAGACCTACTTCACCGAAGACTGCGAGTTTGCGCGGCAGGGGTTTATCTTGGGCAGCTGATGCTAGCGCCATGACGGCGGCTAGATCAACGGCGGGTTCTGAAATTTTCGCGCCGCCCACCGTTGAGATGTAGCAGTCTAGCTTGCCCACACCAAAACCTGCGCGTTTTTGCAGCACTGCCAATAGCATGGCGATGCGTGATGAGTCTAAGCCCGAGGTTGCGCGGCGTGGTTGAGGGGTAGCTGACTGATCGAGTAGCGCCTGAATCTCAGCCAGCAGCGGGCGGCGTCCCTCCATAGTTACGGTGACGCAGGTGCCAGAGACAGGGTGGGCGGTTCGCGAAACAAACAAACCGGAAGGGTCGGTCACCGGCGCAATACCGTCTTCGTGCATATCAAAACAGCCGACCTCATCGGTGGGGCCGTAGCGGTTTTTGATAGCGCGCAGCATACGAATGGCTGAGTGCTTATCGCCCTCAAACTGGCAGACAACATCGACCAGGTGCTCCAAGAGACGCGGACCAGCGATGGTTCCCTCTTTGGTGACATGGCCAACCAGCAGGGTACACATGTTGCGTTTTTTGGCGGCGGCAATAATGGACGCGGCAACCTCGCGTACTTGCGTCACACCGCCGGCACTGCCCTCAACCTCTGTGGACGCGAGGGTTTGCACGGAATCTACAACCAGTAGGGAGGGATTGACCTCTTCAATGTGAGCAAGGGCAGTACCTAGATCTGTTTCACTAGTCAGGTACAGGGTCTGAGCTACTGCTCCAATGCGGTCAGCGCGCAGTTTCACCTGGGCAGCAGATTCCTCGCCCGTCACGTAGAGAACGTTGTGGGTGCGTCCTTCATGCGGGGTGCGCGCGAAAGTTGCAGCCACATCGAGTAAGAGGGTGGATTTACCAACGCCGGGTTCGCCCGCCATCAAAATAACGGCACCGGGCACCAAACCGCCGCCCAAGACCCTGTCAAATTCGGGATTGCCCGTAGACATGTAACGGGCGATTGTTGAATCAACCTCAGCAATAGGTTTCGCAGGAACCTGCACCTTTGATGCCACGGTTGTTTTTGCGACAACACCGCCGCCAGCTTCTTCTACGGTGCCCCAAGACTGGCACTCACCGCAGCGACCCACCCATTTAGCGGTGGTCCAACCACACTCAGTACATTTGTATGCATTGGCAGAACGGGAACGTTTAGTGGTTGCGCGAGGAGTCATAGAACAACCATAGAATAGGCGACCGACAATTTAGGGCGTTTTCGCTCTGGGAAGTTTTCGTACCCAAGAAAGCCACACAAAGCGCTCTAATCCTAACGACCTTTTCTACCTGCTGTCAGTTGTTGAATCTTTAGAGTTAGCTGCCCGCGTGCGTAAAACCGTGTTAATAGCAGCGGTATCAACCGGTTGCTCCGCCTCTTCCTGCGGTACATCGTGCAGGAGCGACTCAACGCGTACCGCGCTTGTCTGCGGTGCTGCAATGACCGGCAGAATGTTGGTCTTGGGTGCTCGCTCGGTAATTGACTCACCCAGCGGCACTAGTTGATCTACCGCGTCCTCGTGGCTGAGACCCGTGACCTCTAGCAGATCAACCACGAGCGGTCTGGTCATCAGCACCAAAGACTCACCTTCGAGGGTTTCTACCTTCATCTGATGGGGTTCGAGAGTCGCTGCGACGTGTTCAAGTTCGGTACGTGCTTTGTGCATCATGCCGCGTCGAGTTTCGCGTTCTTTCGCACTCATACCCTCACCGAGAGTGTGTACGGCGTTGCCAATATCTACAAAAACTTGGGCGAGAGAATCAACTGCCGTGGAGGAAAGCTGCACGTTTTCTAGGGTTGATGCCATGCGTCGGTTCAACACACGGGTATTGCGAATCGCCAGGTCGGTAGCCGAGAAGCGCTTTGACAGGGTTTTGAGCTCACCCTGTTGAGACTTACCCACGATCGAGAGCTTCGCCAGACCTATAGCGGTCACAACATCAGCTTCGCACTTGTTGAACAGCGGTTGGAGCTGTCGCGCCTCAGAAAGTGCCAACCAGGCAGCCTTACCATCGTATTCCTTCATGGCTTTTGCCGAAGAGTAGAAAACATCAGCAAAGGCATTCATGAGGGCGGACGCGTTACGCCGGGGTTCTTTGCGGGGATCTTTGGGAAAAATGAACATGAGCAAAAAGGCGCATAAGCCACCCACCACGCCATCGAGACTGCGGGCAAAAACCCCGTCAGGGCTGGGCGGTAGCAACACCACCAGCGTTGATTGCAGTCCCATCTGAATGGTGAACAGAATGCCTTTATCGAGAAAACGGGCAATCTGAATAGATATAAACAATACAAAAGTTGCCTGCCACATACCCTGCCCCATGAGCAACATCAGCACATCGCCAATGGCAATACCCAAAATAACGCCCAGCGAAACCTCAAGAATACGGCGCGCGTGGGTGGCGCCCGAAACATAGCCCAAAGAAACAATTGCTGCTGTTGCCGCAAAGATAGGCTCATGGTGACCCAGGAACTGCTCTGCAATGTAGTAGGCACCCACACCCGAAGCCACAATTTGAAGTGACTGAAAGAAATCTTTGCGTACTCGGGCAATACGAGTAGAGAGTTCATCACGCAGGCGGGTCTTAACGGCAGCAGAATCTGGCATACCCCCAGTTTACCGAGGTCATCGCACCGGCACCGGCTGATGAGACGCACAGCGTACAAAGGCGGTGGGGTACCCGCCAGCGAATGCGCGCGTCCCCCCCATACTCCCGCAGAGATGAAGACCTCTTACTCTTAAGTTAACTTCTTGTTTACCCGTTAAAACCCATCAGGTCACCTGGCGCTCCTAGAGTTTATTTCCGATGGTGATACAAAAAACACCGTGATCCTCGCTCGACTCGTTATCGAGACACGCAGTTTTACAGCTAAGGAAAAGATTTCGTGAAAGCTTTGGGAATAGCGCGCTGGGGCGCATTTGCAGCAGTAGGCGCACTGGCGCTCACCGCTTGCGGTAGCGACAACGCAACCGGCGCCGCAACTGATAACTCTAATGCAGGTACCTCATCTGTATCAGGCACCCTTTCAGGCATCGGTGCCTCATCACAGCAGGCAGCAATCACCGCATGGCAGTCAGGTTTCTCCTCAGTAGCTTCAAGCGCAAACATGCAGTACTCGCCCGATGGTTCAGGTGCAGGTCGCAAGGCACTCATCGCTGGTGCAGCTGATTTCGCTGGCTCAGACGCTCACCTCAATGAAGAAGAGTACAACAGCTCCAAAGAGGTCTGCGGCCCCGACGGCGCAATTGACATACCCGTCTACATCTCCCCAATCGCAATCGCCTTCAACCTCCCCGGTATTGACTCACTGAACCTTGACAGCGAAACCATCGCCAAGATCTTCAAGGACGAAATCACCAACTGGAACGACGGCGCAATCGCAGCTCAGAACCAAGGCACCGAACTTCCCGACCTCAAAATTACCGTTGTTCACCGTTCAGATGACTCAGGCACCACCGAGAACTTCACCGACTACCTCGCAGCAGCATCAAACGGCGCCTGGGACAAAGAAGCTGACGGCAACTGGCCCGGTAACTACGCAGCAGAAGCTAACAAGGGCACCAGCGGCGTAGTAGCAACCACCACCTCAACCGAAGGTGCAATCACCTACGCTGACGCATCAGCAATCGGCGATCTGGGCAAGGCAAACATCAAGACCGAAGACGGCTCATACGCAGAGATCTCAGCTGAAACTGCAGCAAAGACTGTAGAAAACTCAGAGCGCATCTCAGGTCTGCACCCCAACGACATGTCAATCGATCTTGACCGCACCCCCGCAACCTCAGACGCATACCCTGTAGTTCTCGTTTCCTACCACATCGTCTGCTCCAGCTACGATTCGCAGGAAAAAGTTGACCTGGTCAAGGAATTCGGCAAGTACGTTGTCAGCAAGCAGGGTCAGCAGGACGCAGCAGAAGCAGCGTCATCAGCGCCCCTCACCAGCGCACTGACTGAAGACGCCAACAAGGTATACGACGCAATCACCGTCAAGTAACAACACACCTGCAGCACCGTCATGCGGTCGCTCTACACTTTCACCAGGTAGGCGGTCTCATTATGCACGAAAATAAACCTTTTGATTATCGGTCACAAACACTAGAGGCGGCAGTCCAAACATGTCTATAACCTCAGAACAGCCGACTGGACCAGGAACAACCCGCACTAAAACGGGTAGCCTCTCCAACTTGAGTGGTCACGGGAACCCAGCAGCAGACAAAATTTTCTCTGGCATCTCACTGGCAGCAGGCGTCCTGATCCTCGTTGTTCTAGCAGCGGTAGCTATCTTCTTGGTCGCTATGGCATCAGATACGTTCGCTGCCGACCCCGCCGATCTCACCGGCGGTAAGGGCTTCGCCAACTACATCTGGCCCCTGGTCACCGGTACCCTCATCGCAGCAACTATCGCGCTGATTCTTGCAACCCCCATCGGCGTGGGCGTAGCGCTGTTTACCTCGCACTACGCACCGCCCAAGTTCGCTAAGACCATCGGCTACATTATCGACCTTCTGGCAGCGATCCCCTCAGTTATCTTCGGCGCTTGGGGCGCATCCGTCCTAGCACCGGCAGTTGTTCCCTTCTACAACTGGCTCGCAAAATACTTCGGCTTCATTCCAATCTTTGAAGGCCCCGCCTCACAGACCGGTAAAACTATCCTCACCGCGAGCGTTGTTTTGGGCATCATGATTCTACCGATTATCACCGCAATGTGCCGCGAAATCTTCTTGCAGACCCCCAAACTTCAAGAAGAAGCAGCCCTCGGCTTAGGCGCAACCCGCTGGGAAATGATCCGCATGACCGTGTTCCCCTTCGCACGCGCCGGCATCATTTCATCCGTCATGCTCGCACTCGGTCGCGCACTGGGCGAAACCATGGCAGTCACCCTAGTACTGGCAGGTGGTCCCTTCAAAGCGTCTCTGATTCAATCAGGTAACCAGACGGTCGCCTCAGAAATCGCCCTGAACTTCCCCGAAGCATACGGTCTGCGCATGTCAGAACTTATCGCAGCCGGCCTGGTGCTCTTCATTATCACCCTGCTGGTCAACGTACTAGCACGCTTCATCGTGAGCCGCTACAACACAGGAAACGAATAAACCATGAGCCTAGTAGCTACCAGTTCCTCACGCCTCACCTCATGCCAGGCACCTAAGTGGCTGGTACCGGTTATCGGCTTGTCAGCCCTGATCTTGGGTGCTGCACTCTCAGCCCTCAACGGATTCAACCTGGGGCTGTGGGCACTGTTCACCTTCCTGATTTTCGTGACTGCAAGTCCGTTTGCAATCGGCGCTATCGAAGGCGCTCGCAAGGGTAAGGACGCGTTCGCCCGCATCTTAGTCTACGGTGCTTTCTTGCTGGCACTAATCCCCCTGATTTCAGTACTGTACGTGGTTATCGCCAAAGGCGTACCCGGTCTTTCATCCAACCTGCTCACCACCTCTATGAATGGCGTGACCGGTGTACACGATAACAGGGCAGCAACCGGTGAAGCTCCGATTCTCGGCGGTATCTACCACGCAATCATCGGTACCCTCGAAACCACCCTGCTCGCTACCCTCATCTCGGTGCCCGTTGGTCTGATGACCGCCATCTACCTAGTGGAATACGCCACCGGCGGTATTTTGGCGCGCTCTATCACCTTCTTCGTAGACGTGATGACCGGTATTCCCTCCATCATTGCGGGTCTGTTCGCGGCATCCTTCTTCACCTGGGCATTCAACGACCCCTCAATGCGCATGGGCTTCGTTGCCGCTCTAGCGCTGTCAGTGCTCATGATTCCCACCGTTGTTCGTAACGCAGAAGAAATGCTGCGCATTGTTCCCAACGAGCTACGCGAAGCGTCCTACGCTTTGGGCGTCCGCAAATGGCGCACCATCACCAAGGTCGTTATTCCTACCGCGATCTCGGGTATCGCATCGGGTGTTACTTTGGCGATTGCCCGCGTGATTGGTGAAACCGCTCCGATTCTGGTGACCGCAGGTTTCGCGACCTCCATCAACTGGAACGCATTCGGCGGCTGGATGGCGACCCTGCCCACCTACATCTACTACCAGATCATGACTCCGACCTCACCGAGTTCGGCAGCAATCTCAGAGACCCGCGCCTGGGCGGCGGCTCTGGTGCTGATTGTGATCGTGATGTTGCTGAACCTGATTGCGCGTCTTGTTGCTAAAATGTTCGCACCCAAGACCGGCCGCTAAAGATCACCTACAATTTCAGGATTTTAGAGAAAAAGGAAAACTACAGTGTCTAAGCGCATCGATATTGAAGATTTGAATGTTTACTACAGCGACTTCTTGGCGGTAGAGGACATCAACATGGTGATTGAGCCGCGTTCTGTGACAGCGTTCATTGGTCCTTCTGGCTGTGGCAAGTCAACTTTCTTGCGTACTTTGAACCGTATGCACGAGGTTCTGCCCGGTGCTCGCGTTGAGGGTAAGGTTTTGCTGGATGGCGAGAACCTGTACGGCAAGGGAGTTGACCCGGTAGCTGTGCGTACCCACATTGGTATGGTGTTTCAGCGTCCTAACCCTTTCCCGAGCATGTCGATTCGTGAGAACGTGCTGGCGGGCGTGAAGCTGAATAATAAGAAGATTTCGCGTACTGATGCGGATGGTTTAGTGGAGAAATCGTTGCGTGGCGCTAACCTGTGGAATGAGGTGAAAGACCGCCTGGATAAGCCGGGTGCTGGTCTTTCAGGTGGTCAGCAGCAGCGTTTATGCATTGCGCGTACGATTGCGGTGAAGCCTGAAGTTATTCTTATGGACGAGCCGTGTTCGGCGCTTGACCCGATTTCTACTTTGGCTGTTGAGGATTTGATTAATGAGCTGAAGGAGGAGTTTACTGTGGTGATTGTGACTCACAATATGCAGCAGGCGGCTCGTGTATCTGATAAGACTGCGTTCTTCAATATCGAGGGTACGGGTAAGCCGGGTAAGTTGATTGAGTATGCGCCGACGCAGGAGATTTTCAATAATCCGCGTGAGAAGGCTACTGAGGATTACGTCTCGGGAAGATTTGGCTAAACACAAATTTTCCGAGTGAGCGAGGAAATAAAAATTTGTGTTTAGGCTCGGAGCATGGCGAAGCGGCAACGAGAGAAGCGCGTGAGCGTAGCCAACTCGTAGCGGGAGCCCCTGCGTGTGGGCTGAACTAGAAAATTCCGAGTGAGCGAGGAAATAAATTTTCTGTTCTAGAGGCTTATTCATAGGGGGGTGTGTCCTAACCCCCTATGAATAAGCCTTCCATTTTTGGAGCAGAGGGAGAATAACATTGAAATTAGCTGCCGCAACACGGGAGATTAGCAGTACTGCACCCCAGCGAGAAAGCTAATAAAGTGGTAAAAGAGATGATATTTTTTTGAAGAACATGGCAACCTCACAGGTTGGTAGGGGTAGAAAACAGGTGGAAATCGACCACGTTATCTAAGGGAGTAAAGTAAAAGGTTCAGAATAAAACTAAGATTCATCTGTTACTTGTATCATGCTTATGGATTTAGTGTTTTCAATGAAATTATTGAATTTTTTATTTGTACTGTTGTTCTTGCGAGACTTATTCATAAGGGTCGAGGCAAGCAGCTGAAGACGGCCGCTCGTCAAGCGCTAACTGGCTTCTAGCCTCGCAAGCTCGTCTGGCTCGGAATCTTCGCGGATTTTATCCCCTTGCCTGGCGTGAATTGCCTCGCTGCATCGCGAAGCGGCGGCTCCGGCAAGAGGGCTGTTGGTGGGTGCGCGTCCGTTGGAGGTCGCCCCTTATGAATAATCCTCTCTACTTCCCGATTTTTGTTTTCTCGCTTGCTTCTGAAAATCGTGAATGAGCGAACTTCTTGCATGAGCCTCCACCTTTGGGTGGAGCTTTTTCCTGTATGCGGTGTGGACTTGACCTGCTAGCCGGGGGGGATCGCGCGTCCTAATGCTGGTGTTTAGACCAAGGGTGAGAGCGCCAGCATGATGATAGCTGAGAGGCAGAAGGTTGCTGGTATGGTGGCTGCCCAGGTGATGAGTACATGACTGATGATAGGTAGGCGTAGGGCGTTGAAGCGTTGGTTGACTCCGGCACCGACTACTGAGGATGCGGCAACGTGGGAGGAAGAGACGGGTGCGTTGAGCGCTAGCCCGCCAAAGAGCATGACGCTTGCTGTAGTTAACTGTGCGATGGCTCCGCGAAAGGGGTCTATGCGGACCATTCGGGTTGAGATAGTGCGTCCGATGCGCCAGCCCCCGAGCACGGTGCCGAAGGCGAGAACGATGCCGGTGATGATGAAGCTCAGTGCCAGTACTGAGGGGGTTAGTTCATAGTTAGCTGCGGTGAACATGAGCAACAGAAGAATGGTTGCTTTTTGTCCGGTTTGAATGCCGTGTCCTAGCGAAATTGCTGAGTTGGAGAGTGAGAGGGCATACCTCGATAGGGAATTGACGGCGCGGGGGTAGGAGCGCCGCGCGATAGCGTAACCGGGAAATACGAGTGCCCAGGAGGCGACGAATACGAGGGCGGGTGCTAGCAGCAGGGGCAGAAAGACGAGCGTCCAGAAGCTCTGGTGGAAGACGTCCTGGTGGTGTAAATTGACTGCGCTGGCTGCCCAAGACGCGCCGAAGAGACCCCCGATAATAGCGTGGGTTGATGATGAGGGCATACGCAAGAACCAGGTGAGCAATCCCCAGAGGATAACGCTGATGAGGGTAGCGATGAGCATTGCTAGACCGGCTGAGGTGGAGGGGACGTTGATCCACCCTTGGCTGTAGTTGGCAAGTACAAAGCCGGCGAGGAGTACTCCTACGAGGTTGAAGAAGGCACTCACGGAGACAGCCCGCATGGTGGTGAGGGCACGTGAGCGCACGGCGACTGCTACGGCGTTGGGTGCGTCGTGAAAACCGGTGATGATGAGGTGGACGGCAAGTAGTAGCACGCCTGAGGTGAGCAGGGTGAGGGTCACTTACGACTCCTGCACGATGATGCGCCCGATGTCGGTGGAAACATCACGCATTGAGTTTGAGGTTGCCACCAGCTGCCTGATGAATTTGGAGGTTTTTTGGTAGCGGTCGTGTTTGTAGGAGTCGATGATTTCGGCGTCGTAGACCTCTGCGGTTCGCGCTGCTTGTTTGGTGATGCGTAGCATGTCGATCCAGTATTCATCGAGACCGTGGAGCTCACCCATGCGGGGAATGATGGCGGCGGTGAGCACCGATTCGCGTTGAATAATGTCGAGCAGGGTTGTTGCGTGCGGGGTGAACCTGTCAATTTTGTGCAGGTTGAGAATGTGCGCTGCGCTGGTGAGGTGCTCGACTGCGCGGTTGAGGTGTAACGCTAGTGAGTACATGTCTTCGCGGGGGATCGGCGTTGCGAAGGAGCTGCGGGTTGTCGTCATTGTTTCGAAGAACTTGTTGGTGGTTTGGGTTTCGTGGTCGAGCATCCGGTCAAAGAGTTCGGAGTACTGATCGGGGGTTGAACCCAGCATTTCAGAGAGTAAAGCTGCTGCGTCTGCGACTTTTTTGGCGAGGTCAGCAAGTGATACGAGGGCTGCATTCTGGTGCGGAAAGATGCGCTGAAGCATGGTGAAAGCCCTTTGCAAAGAACAGGTTAATACGAAACGCCTTCAACGATAACGTATGAAGGTTAATAAGTTGCTGTAGCGGGTAGGGGGAGGACGCGCGTGATGGGGCGTCTGCCCTGTGTAGTTAAATGGGGCGGTAGGGGTGCAGTGAGCAGAGTGTGGTCACACCGGCATGCTACCGCAGAACCCACCGAACCTCTTCATCTGTGACCAGAAATTGACGGTTGCGGATGCATGATGCCCCGCTTCTGCGATAAGAAGCGGGGCATGATACATATGAAAGTTTAGGGGCATCGGACTGGGAGCGCCTCTCGGCGGAAGGCCGCTCGTAGCGGCTAAAAAATGGAGCCCGGGGCTACCTATTAACAGCCCGACACCTGATAACCAGTTTTCTAGTTTTGGGTGTGGGTGTCAAATTATGCGGCAGGTTAGTCTAGAGTTCCTAGGCGCCATTTTGCTGCGGCTGCTTCTAATTCTGCGGCGACGGTGGTGAGCCTGTTGGCTCCTGCGCGTAGGTTGCGTGCTTTACGATCTACTTCTTTGCGTACTTCAAGGGAAGGTTCTAGCGTCGGCGGGTTGTTAGCTGGCTGGGGTGCTTCAGGGGAGCTATTGATAGTCTCCCCAAAATGCAGGTGGTGGGCGACCGCGTCCTGACCCAAAGCTACGACCTTACAGAAAGCCGCGAACCGTTCTAAGGCAACATCGAATTCGCCGGTATACGCGCCGGTGAGAATAGTGTCTACGGTGCTGACGATTTCGCGGTCGGTGGGTGGATCAGCAACGCCGGAGACCACTCGCGAGACTTGGTCTGATTCCATACCCAGGGTGTAATAATGGCTAATCAAACTTGGATTTTTGCGGATGGTGTGCCGCAGCGCGTACATGCGCCAGAGCACACCGGGTGTAGAGACTGCGGCGGCCTGCGACCACATCTCTGCAATGGTTTCTAGCCCGTAGTGATCGGTGAACTCCACGAGACGGGTGATGACAGTGGGATCGGAGTGGGTACGCGCGCGTCCTAGAATAGCGTGGGCTGATTCGTAGGCAGCAGCAGAGATGAGGGCGGGATCGGCTCCGCCTAGTTGGTTGGCGAACTTTTCGGGGCCAAAGACGATGGGTTTGTGGTGTCTGGGGTGGGCGCTCATAGGATTTCTAGTTTAATACTATTGCCTTAGAGGTGGTGCAGGGTTCACTCTGGGCTATCGGTGGGTAATGGGGGGGCTATTCACGATTGCGGTGAAGATAAGCGCGGCTATGGCTCCACCTAGGGTTTGCCCGGCGAGCACCGCTATTTGCAGTTGGGTGGCAAAGACGGGGGACGCGCCACCCTGATGAAGCCCACGAAGGTTCCTGGTAGGGCGACCAGACCTCTTGCTTTTGTCTGATCAAGATAAGGGGGGCAGAACCTCAGCGATTCATTAGAGCACACAGCGATGAACAGCCGGGTGCCAGTCAGATCATGCCCCCAGCATCGTACGCCCGGAGCCTCGTTTGAAAAGTAGTTTTCAAGAGTGTATAGTTGTGTTCGCTGACTTTGTCAGTGGATGCGCCTTTAGCTCAGTTGGTAGAGCATCGGACTTTTAATCCGTGGGTCGTGGGTTCGAGCCCCACAGGGCGCACATTGTCACCCCGTTCCGGCGATGCCGGGGCGGGGTTTTCTGCGTCTGGGCTGAGAAGCGGGATGTGAACTAGGCTCCCAAGTAGGTCAGCTAGGGTGATTCCCAATGCCGCGGCGATGGTGCCGAGATCATTGATGGAAAAGGCATTGATGCCACGAAGCTTCTTAGAAGCGTTCGATGGGGAAATGGAGAGAATTGTGGCTAGGTCTTTACCTGTTAGGCTTCGTCTTCCCATCCACGCTTTGATTTCATCGCGAATGGCAAGCTCGAACTCTGACACGGGGGAAGTCGTTGACTTGGGCATAAGCTTTCTCCTTTGTTCTTCTAGGAAGATTTTACACCTAGAAAGACAAAAAAGGAGTTAAAAGTGCAGTAAATTTCTTGCTCAATGTCTCTTAAGGACATACCATGTAGTTTATGGACATTCGAGAAGAAGTTACACGAGAAACCATCGCCCGCAACGTCCGCCGAGCCATGTTCGAAGCAGAGCTAACCCAAGCAGCCCTCGCAGAACAAATGACCATCACCCGCGAGACTCTGCGCCACCGGCTCAGCGGCAAAAAACCCTTCACCACCGACGAACTAACCCAGATAGCAACCGCTACCGGCGTATCCTTATCTGAACTGGTCCGCGTAAACGAAGCGGTGGCAGCATGATTCATGGCTATAGCACAAAAATAAACTATCTGTCTTCAGGGGCTTTATCCTCAAAAGATTCTCTTCTCAGCAGCTCCCTGAAATCGGCTTCCGTTAAAGAGCGAATCGTTATCTCTCCCGCTGAGGCATCACATGTATGCCCTAAGGTCTCGGTTCTGCGCCAAGAACCATCGTCCTCATTATCTTCAATAGAATTTCTGGTCGCAGTAGGGGAATCATTGGGAGGAACCGCCTGTTGTAAGGCGTTCCTTTTTTGGATTTCTTTCGCCAAAACTTGCTTGATGCCTCCATAGAGGGCACCTATGCCTAGAACCATGCCATAGATGAACCACTCAATGAAATACAAAAGCAGCGACAAGTAGAACACCGCAGAAAGCCCTCGTCTCCATCTAAGGTACTGCTGATATAAAGCCGGTGAAAACTCATCGTGAATTTGATGCGAATAAACGTACAGAGTTGGACGCTTATGATGTGGTCCATAATCTACCTCGGAAGAAACCATGAACACGCTTCCTTGGGGCGGCCACATCCCATGAAACCAAGCATCTTGTCTCAGTAGCTTTCCTTTTTGTTTGACAAAAGCCTTCTCGCCTCTGTGTGCATATTGATAAACGTTTTTAACTTGAATAATTTTCATCTGATGATCTCTTGCATACAGGTGAGCACCGTGCATGTAATCCACGCGAGTTGGGACACGCAATATGGGTTTCTTCATCTTTACTCCTAACAAATAACTAGTTCTTTGTCAGTTTATAGCTGCTGACAAGAAAAGAAAGCATAAAAGTCAATTGCAGGTTATAAACATCAATAATTTTTCGTGTTTTTGTTCGCGCTCTGGCTATCAAACAGCAATGCAGAACATCAACTCAGTCTCCTGAGCTCACTAGCAGGACGTGAACCAATATGACACTTGAACACATCTCCTGGGCCATGAAACAAGACATCAAAGGCGCAGAATACAAAGTACTCCTACAACTAGCCAACCGATGCAACGGCCGCGGAATCTACTCCCAAGGACAAGAAATACTCGTCGCCACCACCGGCTACAAAGAACGAGCAATCCGCGAAGCTATCAAAAGCCTGCGCGACCTAGACCTGCTACACACCGAACGCCAACGCAGCGAATTTGGGATAGGACGCTCTGCCGACCTCATCATCTTGCACCCCTCAAACAACAGGTACACCCTGCCTGACTACATCGAATCACCCGAAGAAATCGAGTACCTCCGACGCTCCCGCGCCGAAAACGAGACCTTCGGTGAATGGGGTATTTGCCCTAGTCAGCCCCTACCGGCAGAAAATGCCGGTAAAGCAAAAGAGCCTGTGGATAACTTCGCCCCAAAAAACGTTTTGCCTAGTCAGCCCCTACCGGCAGAAAATGCCGGTAAGCCTAACCTTACCGGCACTACAGTGCCGGTAGAAAACGCGATTCTGCCGGTAGAGCAAAAAAGCGCCTTAATAGGAACCGCGCGCGCGACGCGCGCGTTAAAAGGAAATCTTTTGACTGATAATCAATCAATCAGTCAATCAGTCACCTCAAGTACAGGCGCGCGAGAAAAAATGACTGACGGACTGACTGAAGCGAACCAAGCTTTGAAGACTTACCCGAGCCAGCCCATCGGCACCATGCCCGCAGAAGTCGCCCAGCTCCAGCTGCGAACCGCAATCAACCGCACCACCCCCGGCCTGCTGGATGCCGTGGACACCGCAACTCTCGATGCCATCATGCGCCTGCTGGTTAGCCGTGAAGAGCGCCGAGGCAAGCAGGTTCAGAATCCTGTCGGCTTTTGCATCCGTGCTATCGCCAACGAGCCTGGCGGTATCGAAGCGCTCACCGCCCTGGCTACCATCGAACGCTACACTGCCCAAGAAACCCAGCCAGCCTACGCCCCTGCACCGCTGCCCTCAGCTCCCGTTGCCTTCTGCCAGATGCACACCCGTGAGTACACCGGCACCTGCCCCCTGTGCCTCAAAGAATCCACCGGTGCCCTGACTATCGTCAGCCCTGAGATCCCAGCAGATCCTGAAGCTGGTAAAGCCTTCCGCGACCAAATCCGCGCCCGCCGAGAGCAGAAAGCAGCCTAAGAAGCCATGACCGAAAAACACCAACCCCCACGCACCATCGAAGAAGCCCTCAACCTTGCAAGCAAAGACCCGAACATCGAAAGCAAAATCAAAAGCTTCGAACACCTGCGTCAGATGCCCCCTTTGAGCTACGGCACTGCTGCATCGGTGCTAGAAGCACGCACTATCCGCTACATCCTCATGAGCAATAACCGCGAAACCATTCTCATGCACACCGCCCGGCAAATAACCCACCCTCAGCTGTGGTACGCCCTCGCAGGAATCCCTGACCCGACCGTAGATTCATCCAACGCCCTCTGGAAACACCGACAGCCTCGACACTAACCCCCACCAAGGCTCTCACACGCATAGTCACGAAAGAAAACCATGCAAACCATCACCAAGCCCACCATCAAGACCCCAGCTCACGCTCAATGGGACGAAGACATGCTCACCAGCTGGCAAGAAACCAAAGGCATCATCGCCTCCATCCTCTACCGCCACAACAAACACTCAGAGACCGAAGACGTCCACCAAGACACTTTCCTTCGTGCCCATGAGAACCTGCATAGCTACAATCCAAGCAAAGGCACCTTCAAAACATGGATCAAAACCATCGCCTACCACCAAGCTCTCGATCACATCACCGCCGCCCGCCGTCAAGCAGCACGCACCGCTACCCTGCCTGAAACTACAGAACTAGCCGGGCACAACACGCTTGAAACAGAAGCCTTCGCCTATGAACAGGCTCTTATCACCTACGCCGAACTCTCTCACATCATCGCCTTGCTCACCCAGGCACTCGGGTCGCCAGTACCGGTGCATCACACAGTCAACCTCCTTCTCACCACCGAAACCCATAACGTAGCAACCATCGCATCAGAGCTGGGCCTCAGCAAGAGCGCGCTCTACAAAACCCAGCAGCGCGTGCTGATGTATGCCCAGACGATTGCTAAGGCGCTAGATATGCACTTCCATCGTCTCGAGCAGAGCATGCGCAACCCCCAGCAGTATCAGCCCATCTACATGCACGAAGTCGTCTCTTGTCTACCTCAAGCACCTGTAAACAGCGCGCCCCATTTTAGTCATGAAGTGACCTTAGCCGTGCTAGAAGCTGGGCATGTAGAGAACCTTGACCTTCAAGCACTTGCTGATGCTCAAGGATGGTCACTGCCTTACACACGCAGGTGCGTTCGTGAGACAACCATGCTTTTTGCTGCGGCTTTGGCAATTATTGAACGCGGTCAGCTTTCATGAGTCATCCGATCGTGGGCTTCGGCTGAGCCCATCATGTGGAACAGTATTGAACAAAACAGTTCTAAACAAAACACCATAAAACATAACAAAACAATATAAAACACAACAGAACACCATTGTTCTAAAATATTTCCACAAAATCAGCGCTTACCAGTACATAGATAGTGACACCTGAAAAAAGTACCCTCACAGGACTCACTAACCTATGACAGAAAAACTATGCTCCCTATGCGTGGGAAAATTACCACCCGAGCCAGAAACTATCTGCCTAGCCGCTGACACCACCTTGACCCTCTGTAGCTGCTGCACTACACGCATCAACACACTCCAAGGATTCACCGGCTCTCGCATCAAAGCTGTTTCTATCCTCATCCACGAAATTCACCACAAACTGGTAGACCAATGATGAAAAAAATCATTGGGCTATTGCTGGCTTTGGTGCTATTTGTCTTCTCCACCTTCTTCGTCCTCATCATTCTTCTTGGCGGTGGAAACAACGCACAACAAGCCTCAGCTTCCACCTGCAAACCAAGTACTAGCACCTCAACCCCTAGCAGTCAGGCATCAGAAGACACCCCTGAGGACTTAGCGGAAAAGACAGAACCAGAACCCGAAGAAGAAAACACTGAATCCTCAGCACAAGCCGAGGAACTTATCAACGTCCCTGAAGAATACAAACAACCCATCAAGGACGCAGCTGCCTACTCCGGTTTACCTGAAACCATTGTTGCTAAACAGATCAAACAAGAATCTGGGTTTGACCGCTTTGCTGGCTCACCAGCTGGCGCTAAAGGCCCTGCCCAATTCATCGACTCAACATGGGCTGCATACGGCAACGGCGGGGACATCTACGATATTAAAGACGCCCTAGCCGCTTACGGACGGTACATGAAGGACTTAGCCCAGCAGATAGAACCTTTGGCTAAGGGGGATAAGACCCTACATCTGCACCTGACCTTAGCAGCCTACAATGCCGGCCCCGGCGCGGTCTTGGAATACGGGGGCATCCCTCCATACCCAGAGACTACTCACTACATCGAGGTCATTACTTCCGGCGCTCAAATTGAAATGTCAAGCGGCTGCTCTAACGCAGGTAGCGCTGGCGCATGGGACGGTGACTTAGGTGATGGGGAGTGGACGAACCCTTGCCCCGGCTGCATTTTTACCTCCGGTTATGGTTTACGTGAAATCTTCCCTCCAGGGGACTGGCGCAATAACCACGTAGGAATTGACCTTGCATCACCAGGTGCCGGTCGTAGCCCAGGAACAGTTATTATCGCCCCCACCGACATGAAAGTTGTTGGTTTTTTGCCCAACGATGGTTGCGTGACTACCAAACAAAATGGTGCTCCGGGCTTCCAATTCAACTTCTGCCACCTTGATTCTTGGAGTGTCTCAGAAGGACAAGAACTCAACCGTGGAGACATTATCGGCATCGAAGGTGGACGCGGCGGCGGTACCCAATGGGCTTATGATACGCATCTTCATTTTGAAATTTACAACCCCGAATCACCGGTTCCAGCTTGGCCATACAACGGTCACAACTTGAACCCTGAACCGATACTCAAAGAGAAAGGCGCATGGGTAGAGTCATGAAAATAGCACCAATGCTCACACTGATAGCAGCAACTACTTTCGCCGTGGTTGGCTGTAGCTCACCGGATAAACCGGAAGAAGAACCCAGCCAAACCCCTGAGCCTATCGTCTCAGCAATCACCTATCAGGGGGCGCCATCATCTCATGCTGCCTCAGAGATAGCAGATGGAACCTGCTTCAGTACAGAAGGCGTAGACAGGACTGATCCTACAGAGGTCGCTCGGGCTTTCACCTTGATTTCTTACTGCTGGGATTCTGTGCACGACCGTACCACTACAGCTGCCACGCTGCGTGCTAAAGACCTGATGAATGAACAATGGGTACAGAATCTCGTAGAGCCCGAACGTAATGCGTATCAAAGCATGTTCAATACCGCTTATCAGCATCAGAGCTACACCAGCGTTCATGCTGAACTTGCTCCTACAGATTTGAACTCATCTGAAGGCGATCGCGTTACACGAGTTTTCCTTGTGGATTTCACGTGGCAAGGACGAGATGGGTCTGTGGGTAGCTCAGTGCGTCTTATCTCCACGGTCTATGTAGAGAAAAACGCTGAAGGTAAGTACGAAGTGACCGGGCAGCAGATGCACGGTTTTGAAGAAAGATAGTTTTGATGATGAAAGAAGACTTGAAACCGCAAGGGCAAGAGATAACACCTGCTGGTCAGCAAAAACTAAAGCTCAACGGCACCTTGATCGTTATTGTTTCAAGCATCGCACTGGTGCTTGTCTTACTAGCTCTGGTGCTGCCTACATTTTCTGGGGGTAAGAGTGAAGAAACAGCTGCACCTAGCGGCACACCAGCAAGTAGCGTATCGCCCTCTCTTCACAGCCTATGGAGCGAAAAATCTCAAGATCAAGCGAAAGTGAAAGCCGCTTTAGTCGTCGAGAAGTTCTATGCCACGTATGAGAACCCTGCCGCCTGGCGCGATGCATTAGCTGGGTACGGGACTGAGGACTTCACCACGAAAATGCAGCGTAGCGATCCGTCTTACTTGCCTGAATTGAATGTTGTGGGGGTCAAAGAATCTTCATACCCTACCGCTCATACCGCCGTGATTATCGTTGACACAACGCATGGAGCGATTGAAGTCAAAATCATCAAAGACACAACTGATGTTTTGGTTTCATCTCTTGCTCCGGCCGAAGGATAAACCGATTCCATGAATACTAAAGAACAGACACCCAAAACACCGTTTTTAGCGCCGTTTCCTGTCATCACTATCTCTTTGACTGACACGAGCATCAGCGTAACAACACAAGGTGCCCTAGAAGATCAGAGTCGTTTTTTCGTTGCTGGTGAGTACACCAATGATGAACTCAACAGCATCGGTGCTGAACTTACCTCCAATCTTCTATCCCAGCTGCTGCTAGATGAAGATGTCCGCGTTGATTTGTACGACCAAAATCAGCAAAAACACCATATGTGGTACAGCGCTGAAAACAAGGCACTTTACCCGCTTGAAACTCCGGGGCTGCTTCCTAAAGGCTCGAAAATTGCACCTTATACGCAAGATAGTAAGGTCGGCAAGATTCCGATTATTGGCCCAAGAATAGCCGCTCTTCCTCGTGAGCAGCGGCTTTTACTGGGAATTATTGCCTCTTTCGCTCTTGCTATCGTTTTAGTATTGGGTGCTAAAAATTTTCTCGGTGCTACAGATTCACAGAAGAGCACTTTACCGCCTGCGGCCCAGCTTCCTGTAACCGCTCCGGCTGGATGGGATACCTACGCTGATTACGCGGTGGATGCTGATAAAGTCTCACCCTTGCTGGTCAATGATGAGATTTTGTACGCGCATAAGGACAACATCATGCGTATCTCCGCAGATACCGGTGAACTGATTTCCCAACACCCTGCCAACAACAAAATTAGTGCTTTGAATGTGGTTTCTGGGCTTGGTGAGAACGTTATCTCTGTAGAAAGCTCCGGCACTAAGGCCTCTATCGGCACTATCGGCGGGGAAATGACGGCTCTTGAAAAGCCTGAAGAAGCAACCAGCATTACTTGGGTTTCTGGTGTGCCAGTCTACCAAGGCGTCGGTTTCGTCTGGGTTCCAGATAAAGACGGGAATTTGAGCAAGTACATTGCCCCGGCAGATAGCAAACCTGCGGTGATTGACGGCAAAAGCATTTGGATGGTTTCAGATAAGGAACCTTTGGCTTGGCACATCACCACAGATGCTCCTGAGCTTCCTGAACCGGTAAATATCCCGGTAGCAGAGGGCTATGACTACCAAGGGCTCATTACTGGTATCAACAACCACATCATTCTCGGCTTTGGTAAAGACCTGAACACGCAGGGGCTGATTGAGATTATTGATGCTACCGGTCCAGGGCTTTTGGAAAACCCCCGCACCCTTGACGCTAAAGCATCTAAGCAGATGCTTGATATCGATGTGCAACGTAATTTGGTGCTTTCACAGGGCACTTTCCTTGATGTGGAAAGCAACGAAGCAATGAAGGTATCTTCTTCTGCTCGTTATGGTGCTGGGTACGCATGGACTACCGGCTTAGAGTCTCAGCGCGTTTCCCCTGATGGTGAAGTTGTTGCTTGGAACGGTAGTACGAACGCTGTAGTGCCTGCTGCTATTGATGCTGCCGGGCGCGCAGTGGTGGTGTACAAGCCTAATACTTCTGAAGCTGGCACCAAACTTTATGTTTTGCAAAAGATTGATTAGTGAAAGGAGACGATAAGTAATGGTCTTGTTTACTCGTAAACCCGTCATGGAGCGCGTAGCCAACCCTCTAGCTTTGACCCCGGTTGTTCAAGAAGCGCCCGAGCAAATGAGCACTGACGAAATTATCGGCTCGGCATCGGCTACTCACTTTACTGGCGAGTTCCCTGCCCCTGAGGGGGTAATGCTGGTGCCGGTTGCTGGGGGAGTGGGCTTATCTACTTTAGTGAAAGCATCAGGCGGGATGCTGCAAGAGCCTGATGATGGGCATATTGCTTCTTCTGCGATTCTTGTTGCTACTACTGCCGCCACTCACCTCGCGCGGGCGGCCTTTGTGCTGCGGCGTGGATATGCCGATAACGGTGCAAATGTTATTGGCGTTGTGTTGGTTCACGACCGCCCGCATCTTTCTAAAGCCACGGTTAAAGAATCCCAGAAAGTTATTCGTATGACGAAGCATGGCTGGGTGATCCCGTGGGTCGCTGATTTACGAGAGCCTGGGGTTTCCTTAGTGAAGTATCCCAAGCGTTATCGAAAAGTTGTGGAAGAGCTCGCGCGTGTTACTCGTTAGGGCGCTTTGAGTATTTTCCGCTTATCAGGTTGTAGCTAGTACGCCTCTAAAACATTTTTTAGGGGATGCTAGCTACATTTATTTATCCCTCAATGTGTATGTGTAAGGAACACAAAATTATGAAGAATCTCGTTGTTCGTATGGTGACTTTGAAGAACTCTGCTGTTGCTGCTTTCGCTGTTTTGTTCTCGGTATTGAACGTGTCGGCGGCTTCGGCTATTGATTTTGCTATGGAGCTGCCCCCTGGTCTGGATCGTATCACCGTTGTGCTGGGGTGGATTATGGCAGGTGTTGGTTTGTTCTTGCTGATTCAGTTCATGCTTGGTATCGGTTCAGCAGGTCGCGCGCGTTCACGCGGTGAAGAGGCAGTGGAGCCTCCTTTGAAGCCGGCTATTGCTGGTGCTTTTCTCTTGGGCGTTCCTACCATCTGGACTCTTCTGACCGGTCTGTAACAGGCCCTTCCCCGACTATGGGGCTTGTGGTGCCTTGGGTTATTGCCCCTGAATCATTTGCGTTGTTCAGGGGCAATAACTGGCTTTTACTTTTTGTTTTTCTCGCTTGAAAGATTCTCTTCATGTCTCATAAATACCTCAGCGCTTTGAGCGCATTAACCCTTTTAGTTTTGAGTGCCTGTGGTAGCTCACCGCAAGCTTCTGATAGTCAGGCTTCTTCACCTGCTGCTAGCGATGGTTCTGGTTTTGCTTATTCTTGTCAGCAGTCTTTGGTTCTGGCTGGAGATGATGCTGTTGAACAGGTTTTTTCTGATGCTCAGTGGGAGATTGGACCTTTAGGTTTCCCTGTTCCTTATTCTTCTACTGCTGGGGGCTGTCAGGTTCTTGACTCTGGTGTCAGGGCTGGTTTTGCGCATACTCAGCAGGGAGCTTTGCTCGCGGCTATTACTGTTGTTGCTGGTTATAATCCCGGCGCTACCCAAGAGCTTTTTGATGATTTTGACGCGAAGATAGCACCGGGTCAGGGGTATGAGAAGTTGCGTGCCCAGGCGCAGGAGAATGTGCAGAAGCAGCCGCGTTTGCTGGGGTCAGATGATGTAAAAGTTATTGGTGCTAAAGTGCTGGGGTTTGATTCTGAGTACGCGAGTTTTGAAATTCTTATCAAAGACAGCAAAAGCCCTGTTGTGTATGCCGTTACCGTTCCTTTGCAGTGGGTCGATGGTGATTGGAAACATCAGGGCTCTACTACTTCTTATTACTACGATTCTCGTCTTATTTCCGGGGCTATCGGTTCGATGGTTTCTTTCCCGGTGATTTCTCCTGAGCAGGTGGAGCAATGATGCCTGAAGTATTAAAACAATTTATTAATGGGGCCTTTGACTCGTGGCTCGGTAAAGCCTTGGGTTGGCTGGTGAACATGATGTACTCCTGGGCATCTGAGATTAATCATTTTTTGATGACTTGGTGGATGGGTCTTAAGCCTTTGGGTTCTGGTCCTGGTTCAACTCTTGAGCATGCCCAACATCTGACGGCTTTTATGATTCCTTTGGTGGGTATCGCGGCGACTTCGGTTGCTTTGGTGAAGGCTGGTAAGGGCGGTCGTGAAGATGTGGAGCAGATTTCTGGTGGTTTGCTGCGGATGCTTTTTGTTTCTGCGGCCTCTATAGGTGGCACTTCCTTACTCATGGCTTTTTCCTCTGAACTGGCTCCGTGGATATTCGAAGGAATGACTGTTGGAGCCGGTGATGATGCCCGCCTGATGGGTGCTTCGGTCGAGTTCTCTATTGAGAGTATGGCTGGTGGCTTTTATTTGCTGATGCTGCCTTTTACTTTGCTTGCCTCTGTTGTTCAGGCGTGTATGGCGGTGGGGACTGATATCGCTGCTGGTGTCTTATCCGCGATGTTGCCTATTACTGCTGCTGCTTCGGTCAATGTTAAGGGGCAGGAAGCGTTTTCTAAGCAGCTGGGTTGGATTTTGGCGTGTGTGAGTTTCAAGCCGGTTGCTGCGCTTTTGTACGGTATCGGCGTTGCTTTGATTGAAGGCGGCACTTTTATTCCTAGTGTGGTCGAGGGCGCTGATGGTGATACTGCTGGGCCTGTGGTGACTGGTGTCATTGGTTTTATGACGATTGTGGCGGCGTGTTTTTCGTTGCCTGCTTTGGTGAAGCTGATTCATCCTTCTCCTAGTGTGTTAGGTTCTGGCGGTTCGCGTTTTATGTCTGCTGTTGGTGGTGTGGCTACTGGGGCGATGATGACGAAGCTGAGTTCTTCAGGTGGATCTGTTACTTCTTCCTCTTCTGGTGGTTCTTCTTCTGGTGGTTCGGCGTCGGGCGCTTCAATGACTGCCGGTTCATCGGGTGCTGGAGCCGGTGCTGCTGGTGCTGGCGGTTCAGCTGCGGCGGGCGCTGCGGGCGGCCCGGTAGGTATGGCTGCTGCTGCGGCGTTGAGTGCTGGCAAAGAAGGCGTAAAGAAGATTGCTGATGGTGCTAAAGCTGTTGGTAAGGCTGTGAAGGATGGTGCTATTGGTAGTCGAGATGCTGGTGCTGGTGGCGCTAAGGAAGCAGTTGAACCTGCGGCTGGTGGTTCTTCTTCTGGTGGTTCTTCTGGTGCTGCTGGTGGTGGTGCTGATGAACCGACCAAGGTCTTACCCGAGCTACCAGCTGAATCAGCCGGTGGCAGTAGCGCTGATAGTGGCTCGGCAAGTACAGCGCCACAAGGGACTGCATCCAGTAGTGCTGGTGGTGCTGATGAACCGACCAAGGTCTTACCCGAGCTACCAGCTGAACCAGCCGGTGGCAGTAGCGCTGATAGTGGCTCGGCAAGTACAGCGCCACAAGGGACTGCATCCAGTAGTGCTGGTGGTGCTGATGAACCGACCAAGGTCTTACCCGAGCTACCAGCTGAACCAGCCGGTGGCAGTAGCGCTGATAGTGGCTCGGCAAGTACAGCGCCACAAGGGACTGCATCCAGTAGTGCTGGTGCTGCTGATGAACCGACCAAGGTCTTACCCGAGCTACCAGCTGAACCAGCCGGTGGCAGTAGCGCTGATAGTGGCTCGGCAAGCACAACACCACAAGGAGCTAACACCTCACCAACCCCAGCAAGCAACAATCCTGCCCCCAAGGGAGCAGGAGCTTCCTGGGGTAAGGAAAACAAACCCTCTAAGCCCACCCCAAACAAAAAAACAAAAACTGCTTCACCTACTGGAGCATCATCCTCACAAGGCTCACGACGAGCCTCACCACAAGAAACAGCTTTTCACGTACAAAACCTTGTACGTGCTCTAGCTGATGAAACAGCAGAGGGCATCAACCCCGAAGGAGCTGACCACTAATGAGCACAACAGCTGATGAACACCGCCCAAAATTCGGCAACATTATCGAACCAGCCTCCGCAGGCTTCTACGGCGTACCCGAAGAAGTCTCAGACTACGGTGTACGACGCGTTGTACTGCTGTTCGTCTTATGGTTCATCTTAAGTTTTGTCCCTGTACCCCTTATCCAACACAACGCTATCTGGATTATCGCCGCCCTAGCTGCGTTCTACGCGGATCAAATCCGCCGCAAACTCAAAAAAGGCAAAGACGGCCGCTACGATTGGGAAGAAAAAATGCTACGAAAAATGTTCGCTAAAGCAAAAGCAAACCGCTGGACTGAATACCGCCCCGGCCCCTCATCAGACCTACCGGACGGCTCATACCGCGCCCCCGGACTATTAGCAGCAACGCAAATGCAACAATACCAAGAATCCTACGGAAACGACTACGCTTTTTTGTGGGATCCGGGCCGGAAAAGCGGAACTGTCTTTTTCTCAGTTTCAGCACCGGGTCTTCAGCTACTTGACCAGTCCTTCATCAATTCCATGGTCGCCCAGTGGGCAGCCTACCATCGAGCAGCTGGCATCCAGTCTTCTATCTTGCAAGTTGCAGCTATTACCGAAAGCACGATGGATACCGGAACTCGCCTCCCGCAGGCCGTTGGCCAGTTCCGCTCCTACGCAGGAGATCACGAAGTCCCTACCGTGGCACGTGAGGTCATTGATGAAGTCATCGATATCGAAAACCAGCAAAAACCGCGTGTAGAACATATTGTGTCCATGACTTTCTCCGCTAAAGCTATCCCCGAATCCGGTCTGCCGGTACGTAACGCGGCGACTTTAGCAGAAGAAATCTCCACCGTAATGCATGGTTTTGCTGAAGGGCTCTCAGCAGCCTCCAGCGGAACCGTTTCTATTATGGACGCTCAATCAGTGATCGATTACTACTTCACCGCCTACAATCCGGCTAAAGATACGGCAATTGATCAAGCCCGCCAAGAAGTAGATGGGACCGGTTTGGTGTGGGAAAATATCGGACCTGATTACCATAACGTGCACGAGGATTACTACGAGCATTCTCATTTTTTCTCAAAGTCCTTCCAGATGTGGCGTCCTCCCATGAGCCTCTTCCAAGAGAACGCTTTGCAGGAGCTCTTAGGCGCAGATAGGAAATTGACGAAGAAGCGTGTCACTATTTTCTTCCGCCCTTTGCCCCCAGATAGCTCGCAGAAACAGGCTCTAGAGGCAGTGAACAACGCGCGGTTCTTTCGTGGGCAAAAAGGCAATAAAGGCGGTTCCAGCGCTGCGGCAGTTACCGAAAAAGCCCAACGTACCGAGAACGAGATGGGCGATGGTGCTTTGCTGGTGCCTTTTTCGTTGATTGCTACCGTCACCACTGATAACCCAGATAAATTTCCCAACCTCAGTGCCGACCTTAAACGTCGTGGCTCTACGGGCATCATGATTCAGCTGCGTGAGGCAACTATGTCTCACGATGCTGCTTTTTCTATGGGTCTTGGGGCTGGTCTGGTTCCCATTGATTTCAAAATGAGCGCCCGCTAACTATAAGAAAGAACCTAAAGATATGTCTTTGATGGATAAACTGATTGATTTCTCGTCTCATCTTTACAAGGTGGGGTCAAGGGACGCTAAAAAAGTTGCCAGCACTGCTGTAGCCGAGAAATATGAGCCACTACCGACGCTGGATACCCGTGGTTTCCGTCGCCCCGGTGGGGGCTACGCATTCGTGACAGAAGCACCAGTGGAATTTTCTGCTTCCTCACAACAGGTCGCCGGGTTCTTCCCCTTCTGCGTAGGGTCATCATCCCCGATGATTGGTGTTCCCCTAGGTCGCAACCTGATCTCTGGCACTACCGTCACTGGTGATCCCATTAGCTACTACCTGCAAAAGCTTATCTCTGCGCCTTCTGCCATGGTCATGGCGCTCAATGGTCGAGGTAAGTCCTCACTCGTGGTGCGTATGGCTTTGGGTATCGCAGATGCAGGTTTTCACTGTATGGCGCTGGGCGACACTAAAGGTGAATACCGCCAAGTCGTCCAAGAGCTAGGGGGACAGATTATTGAAGTGGGCCCAGAACTTGATGCGGTCAACCCTTTGGACGCGGGTCCGCTCTGGGAACGCCTACCAGAAATCCAAGCCATTGATGCTGCTCACGGTACTCGCTACGCCCAACAGTTGATGGCTCAAATCCACACCCGTCGGCTCTTCACCGTCCAATCGCTTTTCAAAGTATCAGGAGACAAAACCGCTAAAGAAGTCGCTAATGACTCTATGCTTCTTTCTCTGGGTATTCACGAAGCAGCTGAGCGGGCTTTTGCTGAGAACCCGCCGCGTCAGCCTTTGTTAGAGGATGTGCGTGCGGTCATTATTGAAGGCACTCCGGCGATGCGCCGTGCATTGCTGACCGAAACGGAAGAAGAATACAAGGTTGCCGCCAAGCCGATGATTATGGCTTTGAACCTCTTTGACGCTGAGGGACCTTTTGGTGACGTCTTCGCCCGCGCAACCACTACCCCCATCCGTGTTGATCGCAGTGTTGATATTGATATTTCAGCGGTGCGCGAGTCCCAAAATCGTAATCTTCTGGCGGCGGTTCAGATGGTGTGCTGGTCTTATGGGCAGGCTGCTATTGCTGCGGCAAAGACCTTATCGAAGGTCGGGCTCATGCGAGAGTCACATTACTTTTTGATTCTTGATGAGCTATGGCAGATCCTTGAAGCTGACCCTCAGCTGGTGCGTTATATCAATGAGTACACCAAACTCAACCGCACTATCGGTTTGGGACAGATTCTGATTACTCACTCACCGAAAGACCTAGTGTTTGAAGATCAGGAGCTGACCTCTATCGCTAAGGGCTTTATTGAACGTTCCCCCATGAAGTTCTACGGAGCTTTGGCTAAGAACGATATGGAATCCTTGCACGATTCAATGCCGATGACGCTGGCTGAGAAAAACCAGCTGGTGGCTTGGTCACCTGAAGGTGTGATGGATCCTGTCACACGTAAGGTTTCACCTCCTATCGGTCGAGGCAAATTCTTGATGAAAGTCGGTCAAGGCCCTGGTGTGCCTTTCCAAGTCACCTTGACCAGCAGCGAACACCGCATCCACGATACAAACGAGGCATGGGCTCAAGCCTTTGAGCACGCCGGAACCTTGTAAGGAACACTTGGCGTACAACAACTGAAGAAATGAAAAAATATGAAGTCACGCTCAACCTTATTCTTAGTGATCTTGTTGGTTGGCTTCGGCGGTATATGGCTTGCGCTTCAAGGCGGGGCTTACCTAGGGGGTACTGTTGCACCGTCTCAGTACCCCCTAGCGGGTCTTCTTGAAGTGCTGACCGGACGCCGCAAAGCTAACACCTACACCTGGGTATTCCTTGCCCTTGTGCTTTTAGCCTGTATTTTCTTGATCTCACAATGGCCTAAGGAAGAAAACAGCGCTAATCAGTTCAAAACAAAGTACAAGGACGTTGCCTCTTCCTTAGGGCACGATGCAGCATTGAAAGCAGCACGCGAGACCTTAATCAATACCTTGCCGCCTTCTGATCCTGACCCGGCACAAGCCCGAAAAGACGCCTGTGAGTTCGTCAACCGACTTCCAGAGAACTACCTGATTTACTCGATGGGCACCCTCACTGGCGAAAAAATCTATGGTGAAGCTAAAGAATCAAAACTGGTTCTTGCTCCTACTCAGGCTGGTAAAACAGCTACTCTTGGCTCTAACTTTGTCTTAGACGCTGCTGGTGCTGTGATAGCTACTAGTACCAAAGCCGATTTATTGATGATTACTGCTATACCAAGGGCTGCAAAAGGTAAGGTGTACGCCTTCGACCTTGATGATATTTCAGGGTGGAAGTGGAAAGTGAAATGGAACCCTGTGATAGGGTGCGAAAACTTTGAGGTTGCTTTACGTCGCGGGCAAGCCTGGGCTGGTGCTAAGCCGATGGGTAATGTCAAAGGCGGGGACTGGTTTTCCTCTAAAGCCGCTGCTGTTCTCGGCCGGTTGCTGCACGTGGCGGCTATTTCTACCAGAGATTTAGGCGATGTCATCCGCTGGTCTAATAATCTACGTAACCCCGAACCGATGGAACTGCTGCGCGCTCATGCTGATAAGGCTGCTCCCGGTGTGCTGGGGTATTTGCAAGCTACAGCAGACTCGCGTGCCGGTGAAACCATTGATTCTATTCAGCAGACCCTGTCGGATTTGTTGGAGCCTTTGAGCCCTCAACGCATTTTGCAACAGCTGGTGTGCCCGGCAGAAGAATCTTTTAGTATCAGGGAGTTCCTCGAAGAAGCTAACACGATCTATCTCATTTCTGACACTGCAACTGGCATTGATACCGGCCCTTTGGTCTCGATGTTCGCTAACGAAGTTGTCAATGAAGCACGAGATCTATCACAAGAGAAATTTGGTGGTCGCTTATGGCCGGCTTTCCGAGCGGTTTTAGATGAAGCGCCTAACCTTGCTGCTTTTCCTAAGATGGACTCTATTATGTCCGATATCAACGGTCGTGGCGTGGAAGTAATCTTGATCGGTCAAGCTGAATCTCAGCTAGAAGATCGGTGGGGTAAAGAAGCTGCACGCACTATTAAGGGCAACTCGGTGGTGAAATACTATCTGCCTGGTTTGGAACTTGAGACGATGAAACCTGTAGCTGAAGCTATGGGAAAGTACGACAAACGCAAGGTCACCACCTCTCATGCCTCTGGTCGTACTGGCACTTCACGTTCTTACACGAGCGAGAGGCGCAATATAGCTGAAGCCTACGAACTGACTCAGCTTCCTCGGTTTACAGCGATGGTTCACTACAAGAACTTCAAACCAATGCATGTGAAACTAACACCCTGGTGGTTACGTGAGGATGCCAAGACTATCAAAGAGGGTTGGGTGAAAGCGCATGAGATCTGCGGTAAAGCGTCGAAGCCTTTTGCTGAGACCGGATTAGATTAGGGGCATACATGATGGATGATGAAGATTATGGGTATGAGCTCGCACCTGAGGGCATTGATCTAGAAACCGGAGAGATTCATGACGGTAAAGAAGACCCGGCAGAAGATTTCTTCAATGCTCTTGATAGTGAGCCTTTCGCCGGTGAGATAGCGCCCCCATCAACCTATGACCAGCACGAAGAGGTTCCTAATGTTCCGGGGCAATCCATTAGCTCTGCGGTCTTAATGATGCAGGTCGAGGAAACTCGCCAAGAAACCGCTGCGGCTTTTGAACGCCTTTCACGGCTCGAAACTGATGTAGAGGTTGCTTTAGAGAGCATTGATGCTCTGGTTAAAAAAATCGGTGATGGTGAGGGCAAGAAAAAACCTCGCGTGTATAACTGGCGGCACCAAGACAACCGGCAGACGCGCACACAGATGTGGCAAGAGCTCAAAGAGTTCGTGGATTGGCTCAATCATGAGTATTTTGCCCACGATATTGTGTATGCCATTCCAGGATGCTGGTACAAGCATAGTGACGCTGTACATGTTTTGAGTGCCTTGTGGGGATCATGGTTGCAGGCGTATCACTCTTCCAAAGAGTTCCCTAACAGTGAGGCTGCTGGTTGGCACATGCAGTTCTTGTGGCCCATGCTGGATAGGCTCAAAGGCTCTTTGCAGCCTTGTATTGAAAATGAGGGGCGGCACGTTGTTCGCTCGCCGATCTACAAGCCTACTGATGAGGGCTTTGAAGAGTACATTACCCAAGAGGGGCACCTACCGGGTTTCTACAAGCCTAGCGAGCTGATTACTCGTTTAGCCGCCGGGAAAAAAGCTACTACTGGCTCTGGACAAAGGAAAGATACCTAGATCCCGTTATGAACAGGGGGCGGGGTAACACATTGATATGTGTTACCCCGCCCCCTGTTTTTCTGTTTAAGGGGCTTGCCCTATGGCGTTGCCTTCTTTTTATAGCTGACGTCCGCGTTGAATACGCGCGGGGTCGGTCACTGGCATGGTCGGGGCAGGTTGCTGAGGTGCCGGACGCTGCCCAGTAACCTGCTGCACTTTATTCTTCAGCTCCTGAGCCCTCGTAGAGGGCACAACCGGTCCAGATGTACTACCAGTAGTAGCTGCGCGACGCGCGGCAGAGGCAGCTGTAGCCTTTTGCACCACACTCACCTGATGTTTGGAATCAGCCCACGCTGCTTTAGAGCGTTCCAGCATTTCATGAGACTGACGGTAGGCAGGATGATTCAGCAACCACTGTTTTTCCACACTAGGCAACTCGTGGGTGTTGTACTTATCGGCATAGTTTTCATACAACACATTGTATTTCTGCTCATGGAACTTGGCAGTAGCCTTGTCCCCGGCTTTCTTTGCTTCAATCATGGCCTCAAACGAGGCGCTCATGATAGCCACATCAGCCTGAGCACTCTTGAGAATCTGCTCGCCGAGGGTTTTGAGATGAGCATCCATTTCTTTCACACAACCGCGCGCTACATTCTCGTCCGTCAAAGCACGCATCAGTACAGTATCACCGTACTTTTTCATGAGCTGCTGCGCCTGAGCCTGCACCTTGCGGCGCTGCTGCTGACGGATACGCTCAAAATCAATATCCATAAGATTCAACGGCTTCAACTCCCTTTCATACTGAACCAACAACTGGGCATCTGAGAGCTTATACTTTTGGGCATAAGCAAACTCAGCCTCAGCGTACTCAAAACGAGAACTTTCCTGAGACTTCCAAGAAGAAGACAAACGAGAGCGCTTGTGAACATTAGCCACAGCATCCGCTAGATACTTCCCACGCTCAGACTCACGGTATTTCTGAGGAACAGCGACCGGCTCACTATCGGCAATCTGGTACTTATGGCGATAAGCCTCAACCTCAGCAGCCACACGATACCAATGCTTCGCATTACGCTTTGACGCTGGCACCTGGCCTAGCGCCTGCGCCCACACAGGACGCGTCACAGAGATTTGACGTCCGCGTAATTCTAAGAGCTCTGCAATCTGACGGCGGTGCTCACCGAGTACCTGACGGTATTCATCCTTGATATAGGGATCACGTTCCCACGAAGAATCCAAGGTATGCACTGATACCCCACCACGCACAGTCACCTGAGACTTGGTAGAAGTAGTATCAAGACGCGGCAACAAAGACTCACGTACTTGCTTCTCCAGCACCAAAGCCTGGTGAATACTCATGTGAGAACCAGAGCGCGGAATTTCACCACGAACAATGCGTTCTACATGCATCTGCTCACCAGAAGACCACCGACGACGGGCGATCTCCATCTGCATTAACTCAACGCGCTCATTAATTTCAGCGTAAAGTTTGGGATTATCCTCGTTGGCACGTAAAGCAGCAGCAGCCCTAGACAAACGCTCACGCAACTCATTTTGAGGGGTCAAAGCAAAGGGACGAGAAGCCCAGTTCGGGTCTTCCAGTACACGCTCACGCAAAGGTTTCGTCAAAAGCGCAGAACGCTCAATCAGCAAATCAAGGTGCTTATCGCTGAGAGCAGCCAAAGAACTACGCGAAGTATTCTCACGCTTTTGTGCATCATCAACACGTATATCCTGCACACGCCAATACATCACAGCAGCATAATCATCAGCATTATCAAAAGCACGAGACTCATAGGCACGCTTGAACAGCTGCTCGGGGTCGATACCTTCCTTATACGCATCAGCAAGCTCGTGAGCTAACGCGCCCCAACCATCAGATGAGATAACAGTTTTCGCTAGATCTTTACCGACCGCATGGTGCGCTACCTTCGCCATAGCGTCCTTCATCGCTTCATCAGTGAGGTCTTGGTAAATATCTAGACGGTGGGCAATATCGCGGTTTTCACTAACAGCACGTGCAACCTCTTCATGGAACGACAAAGAACGATCGTAATTACCAGTAATGTTCTCCAGCACTTCATCGCGCGTGGTGTCTTTATCCGTCAGAACGTAGAGACGGTTGCTCTCGCGCCCGCGAGATAAAGCAACGTAGGCTGCTGAACGTTCAGTGGAATTATCCACCATCGCATGAACAGTGTCCACGGTCGCGCCCTGAGCACGGTTAATGGTCGATGCATAACCAAGCTCCACATACTCACGTACATAAGCATCCGGAACAGTAACCGTACCGTGACCAGCAGCGTTCTTCAGCTGCAAAGAACCGTCTTCATGGACTTGGCTAACAGTCCACAAATCACCGTTTTTCACGAAATCTTTGCCCCGGTTCATGGTGATTTTACGGTTATTGAGGCGGGTCACGACAAGATCCCCTTGGTGGATACGTGAGCCGGTATGAGCAAGCACAAAGTTATCCCCAGAGACCCACCCCATATCAACTGCCCGCGCCTGAGCCCGCTCGTTAAGCTCAGTTACCAGTTCATTCGTGCCAGCAAGCATCACGGAGTTCTTGCCCTGGTCTTTATCCTTGGCCCATGCCGCAAACACGTTATCAACCATGATATCTTTGGCGCCAGTGGTAACGCGCCCATTATCTAGATACCACTTGAAAGGCTTATCTGCACCACGCACAGCAGGCTCACGCAACTGCAAAGAAGCTGCTGCTTCTTCTTGGTTTTTGAAGCGGAAAACATCTTCGAGGTAGACCGCCCCGACCTCACGCTCAATCAAACGAAGCGCACCACCAGAACCAATAGCTGAAAGCTGACGGTAGTCACCAATACCGCGGATAACTGCACCGTTGAGCTCAGCAATCTTGACGAGCTTGGCAAGTTTGGGGGTGGATACCATGCCGATCTCATCGACAAGAAGCACATCTCCGGCTTTGACAGTGGGCATATGGAACAGGAATTTATCGAGGGTGTCTGCTTTGATCCCCAGTTCTTGTCGCATCACAGCCGCAGCCGCTGCGGTAGGTGCAAGACCAATGACTTGATGCCCTGCTGCCTGAGCGGTTGCTACCGTGAGCTTGGAGCTAGTGGTCTTACCAGCACCTGCCGGACCGATACCAATACTCAGAAGTTTCTCGCTGGTGAGAAACTCACGGGCCATTGCTTGCTGAGATTCAGAGAGCTGCGCACCTTCGGCAGTGAGCTTTTTCAGCTGCGATAAGAATAAGTCTTCGGTAGCTACAGGGATAACTTTTGTATGCGCTGCGGCGTTGAGAATTGTCTGTTCTGCTTCAAAAATATTCCGAGAACTAAAGATCTGGTAGTCAGCGCGCAAGTAGACACTGGTGCCGTCAGAACGCTTGCGGTGAGTAGGCAAAGGCATCGTCTGGAAGTTGTTCATCGCGATGCTTTGTTGCTTGACAGCCTCAACCGCGGAGTCGAAAAATTCTTTATCAACACCGGCTCCGCTGGTGACATCACGGAAGTATCGTTGCGCTTCAGCTTCAATGTTAGGTACACGCCAAGTACTGCGGGACTCTTCAAGACGGTCGATAATTACCTTGGCATGTTCCTCTAAAGGAGTTGCAATCGTTTGGGCAATATCAGCAGCAATAACGTCTGCTTGTTCTGCTGATGCCTGTCGCAGATTCTCTAAAAGCTCTTCACCCACTGGTAGTTCTACTGCGTTTTCAAGGGACTTCACCCACTGTTCGTTGAGCTCCTGCAAAGATTTCGCCTCAGATTTAGCAGGACGAGTGGCGATAGTAGCTTGCTGCTGAAGGAGAGTACGCTGCCTAGCATTAGGTGCGTATCCATGCTCTTCAAGGAACTGTTCTTTAAGCTTCTGGAACTCTTTTTTGATGTCTGAGCGACGTGAAGAAAAGTGCTCAATAGCTTCTTCGCTGATGCCTGCAAGCTCATAAATCTTCTTGCCGCGCTGCTCTTTAGCGACAAATTCCAGGCCTAAATCTTGGTGGATGTGCTGGGCGATGCGGGAGTTATAAACCTCGGATGCTGTCACATTGTAGGAGTAGAGCATACGTCCGTCGACGGTGAGCCAACGCTTGTCTTGACCCATGACTTTGTTAGCAATGACTAAGTGATCGTGGAGGTTCGGGTCTCCATGACGGGAGTCGTAATGACGGAATTTGGTAGCGATAATTCCGCCTTGTACTTCTTCTTGAGCTTTGCCGTTGTAGCCTCGGCGGGTGTAGATAACGTTCTCTTCGAGGTAGGCAACAACGTCTTGAATGGCTTTTTCGTGGGCAGCTTCAATACCCTTTCGTAGGGTTTCATCCCCTAGTCCCCAGGCAATAGAAACTGATTTTGAGGGGGTGAATACCATGTCAAAGCCGGTGATAGTTTTTTGCTTAGGGGTGCTCTGCTCCGCCATCCATTTGCGCAGTTCGACTTCGTTTTTGGGTTCGCGTGAGTGCTCTTGACGGAAGGTAGTTGCTGCTGCTTGGAGCTTGATTTCACGTAGTTCTTTGGCTGTAGGTTGGCGGTCTTCTAGGCGGAAGATTCTAGCTTTTTCGGCTTCGACTGCACGTAGGTAGGGGGTGTCTGCTCCCTTGTAGGTGCGTTCGGCGGTGTCGTTTGTTTTGTCTTTTTTGTTCTGTTCTTGGGCTAGTTTTTTGCCGTAGGCCTTGGCTATGCGCCATTGATGATCGTTGAGTCGGTAGCGGTTGATGAACTCTTTTTTGAGTGCTTCTACGGTTTTGGGGTCGGTGATGTCGAGGTCTTTGGGGTACTTGGTGAGGGTGTGCCCTTCTTGACGCAAACGCTCCAAATGCTCGCTAACACTCTGCTGAGTGATGGGATTTTTACGGTCGCCTTGAAGCTGTTTCCCGATCTCCTCTTGCGTCACTCCGCACCTAGCACGGTGTACATACTCCCACTCTTTAAGGGCGAACTCCACCCGCTTTTCTTCCCACCCCTGCACTGCAATACGCCCCTGCTTCGCCCCACGATCAGCGAAAATCTCCATTAGCTTCTCAGTCTGCATAGGCAAGGGATTACCCGAGAATAGGATGCTCATATCCTCTTCAGAGACGGCACCACCAAGACCCAACATGGAGGCACCAGAACCTACAAACTGCCCCGGTGGAAGACCCTCAACGGTGTAGTAATCACCGATTTCGCGACCCTCAGCGCGCAAGGCATCACCACTGGCCACCTCGTGGGTGTAGTAGGTGTAGCCGTCGCCCGCCGACAGCTTATGCAGGGTCATCATAACTACTATTCTACATGTTTTTATTATGAATGACTCATAATACAGGCTCCTGAGTCATTCAATGCATGAGGTGTGACAAAAAAGAGAGGCAAAAGCCTGGGAGCTTGCGAACAGGATCGGTGTAGCTGTCTCTCCTTTTTTCTGTCCGAAACCCTTTTCGCGATTTTGCACGGGAGACCAGCCTGTGTGGGAAAATCTGCGTAAAAATGGGGGAGCTTGCGGAGGAATTTTGAAGTAGATTTTTGCATCAGAGCTGAGGTTCTTGTGGTAAAGCTGTGGACAACTTATGCACGGGGGAGCTTGCGGAGGAGTGTAGTTGTCCATGGCTTTTCCACAAGTAGTGCATGATTCTATGAGAGCCGCCAGTGAGGAACGAACGATTAGCGGCTCTCATAAGAATCATGTGCGTATCCGTGTCGAGGGTGTAAAATCGAAGCCGCGCCGTAAGGCGCTGGTGGTCCCTTGCTGGCTGTGACCGTTGGGTCTATCGGGAGGGACTACCTTATTTTGTGTGGGGACTCAGTTTGTTGCACTCGAAATCTTTATCGTTACCTTGTCGATGTCTACTCCCATGTTTTCGCTGATGATTTCTGCAAAAATCTCGTAGCTGGTTTCTCTGAGGTAGTCGATGATGTCCCCGATGTTCGTGAAGTTGCGATTACCTACTATCCAGTGCGCTATCTCTGTAGTTTCCTCGTAGGTGAACTCTAGGATTTGCTCTAGGTTCTGTTTCAGTCCCTCGGTTGTTTTGTGGGTGATGAAGTACTGCCAGCTCCTACCGGCTGGCAGCTAAACCCACCGACACCTCAACAACCTAGCGTGTTCTGCGCACCGGCAACCACGCCAGCGGCGAAACCGGCTCCGGTGAGGAAGAAAAAGCTCACAGATAAAGAAGGAGCCGCAGCCGCAAAAGCCGAAGGAATCATCTTAGGCAAAGGCGGACGCGACTTTCGTGTAGAGCTTTCTGTACCCCTGCAATGGGAATCTGTAGATGAAATATTTGACGATGAGGATGATTACTACGACGATGATGCGGCTTTGATTTTCGGTGAAGAACCAGAATACGATGAGACAGCGGCAGATGAGGATGAGACTCCACCACCAGCATCTTCGCAGGGGTTTATCGATGAGTTGGAGGATGATGGGTTCTTTTAGGGACGCGTTGTACTGGAAGCTGTAACGCAATGGGAACGAGTCGATTTAGCTGTAGTCGACACTGGCTTTCTCCCCGCCCGTGAGGGCGGGGCTTCCACCCTCAAACATCGGGTGAAAGTTTGAGTGTGAAAAACCATGCCTATAAGATTCGGGAGAAGACCACCTGCGAGTTACCTCAGAACGTTCAACACGGCACGAAGAGGGAAGCTGCCCTTAGACAAGGTGACTCCAGTAGCAGGTGGACTCTGCAAGGGGACTGGGGTGTTGTGTGAGGACAGCTTCATGGGATAGGGAAGTATCAGATACTTGCGGCTGATGCCTTTTGCGCAGCGATGTTGATTTAGCGGAGCTTCAATTTGAGGGCATGAAAAAGCATCTTGCAATGTAATTGCAAGATGCTATCTGTTGGATGTTTCTAACTCTTCAGCAGGTTTTCACTCCAAGGGCGCGCTGCACCTTTCAGACGCTGTGCTTTCTTAAGCGTCGGCTGCCTGTGGGTAATCAGCTATGCGGTTTTAGGCAGGTAGCTATCTAGGGCATCGCGGATGACATCTGAAGGTTTGAGACCCTGGTCTTTGGCGTAGCTGGTGAGGCGCTCTTTGATGTTAGGGGTGACGCGGGCGTTGACGGTAGGGGATTTGCCGTGGACGGCTGTGGATAGAGCAGGACGACCGCGAGTAGCTGCGCGAACAATCTTTTCTGCTTGTTCTACTCCCTCGGGGGTTCGGGGCAGAAACTCTGTCCTGTCGAGTGCTTCGAAGAAGTCGTCAGATTCTGCCCATGCTGAGAGTGCTTTGCCGATTTTTTCATGGTCGGCCAAGGTTAGGTTGCTCATGTCCATATTTTCAAAATCTGAGTAAGTGGTCATGTTGTCTCCTTGGTGTTACTGAAAGGCCTTGGTGTAGGTTTTGCCGCGTAACTTCATGCAGTGAAAAATAACGATGTCGGGTGCGACTTGATAAACCATGACTTCGAGCAGGTCGCCGTTTGGTGCTGGTCCAATGTAGAGATCTGGGTCTGGTAGGGAGCGGATTCGAGATTGGTCAAACTGGGGTTTATGGCGCTGGTAGTTGTGTATAGCGTGGAGAGCGTCAGCCTCTGTGTATCCGTGTTTGCCTGCACTTGGTAAGAAGATAACCTTCATGGGATTAATGTATCACAAATTTATTGCTGTTCTACATTTGGGAGTTTCACCCTAAGCCCAGCTATCTGCTCACTGCTTTAGAAGAGCGTTTGCTGTCCAGCGATTGAACCTTTCATGAGCTGGTCAATAAGATCTTGACTGTACCCCTTGCGCTTGATGTAGTCTCTAATTTCCCGCGCTGCCTGCGCACGCTGCTTTTTACTGCTGCGCTGATTCGATTGCAAATTAGAACGACCACGACGTGCGCGATCCGCCATATTTTCTGCTCGCGTGCCGAGAACCAGATGCGTTGATCCATCCCTACTCGCCCTAACACATAAAGTGTTGTCACATTTGTGCAGCGCCTGCGCCCCTTCTGGCAATTGGGCATCTTGGGATAGAAGTAATAATACATATCGGTGTGCTTTGATGGGGGAATCTTTTCCTGTGACCGGATCTTTACGCCAGAAAATTCCGTACCCGTCATTGCTAATGGCTCCTGTCCAAATCCAGCAGCTGGATAGGTCAGGACCTTTGACGACATGCCTAAAAAAGCGCTCCTTCTCTTTGCTCATTACTCCATCTATCTGCTGCGGTGTATGCCTTAAAAGAAGTCTGACCGGTGTAGCTTCTTTTGGGTAGCTACACCGGTCAGTTTTCAGTTTTTTCTTAGGCTGCCGCCAATCCTTTAAAAAGAAGTTCTCTAGCTACCTCTGAAGTGCTCTCGCCTCGCTGATGAGCCATATCACGGATGGTGGAGTTCAGCTCTTCTGGTAGTCGTAAATGCAGCATTGGTGACGGTTTTTTCTTTGTATCATCAAGTCTGCGGCGTCCGCGAGCCATTTTTGCCAGCTCTGCGGGGTCATCAGTTCCTGCAATTTCTCTAAAAAGTGCCTTTGCTGACTCTGCGGCCTCTTGGTCGTAGAGGTGCTCCCCGTCGGGGTCGATGGTGTAGTCACCGTTCAGTGCTTCATCAGCGCGCTGTTCCCAGTAACTTTCGTCGCGAATAAGTGCCTTTTCCATTTCTACTTCCTCTTCCCTGTATCTATTGCGTGATAAATCAGAAAATCTTTTCCATCAAAGCTGGCGATGACTTCAATCAATCTATCTGTTTGCCCGTGTGGTGGCCCGATAAAAAGCAGTGCCTTATTGCCTCGCCGGTCAATGATTGGCTTTTTCTCAACGGCGTGTGTGGCGGCGTAGAGTGCATCTTCCTCTGATATGCCATGTCGTGCTGCCGAAGTGGTGAAATTGATGACCATACAGTAATTATATCTCATAATTGAGTGACAATAAATATTTTGAAGCAATAGATTTATTACCCCCCTTAGGGGTTCTGGCGCGCTACAAGATTTAATATAGTATCTACATTATAAACATATATCTAAAACTTGATTAAGAGGAGGCTGCCACAACCACGGCAGAACCATCATGAAGAACACCAAAAACAACACCGCTCGCCGCAAAGCAATAGAAGCTGCACAAGCCTTCCAAGAAAAAGAAAACCGACTCCTAGCACTAGCTGAAGACTACTTCAGCATCTACGAAACCAGCGGAGCAGCAGCAATCGACAAGAAAATCGAAGAGCACGAAACAAAAATTCAGCAACTACGCAAAGAACTTGTAACCATCATCCAAGGCACTGAAGCAGAAAAGTCCCACATCGTAGCGCGATTCAAAGAAGAGGGCATCAGCCAACAAGAAATCTCGCAGCGCATCTGCCTAGCACCTTCTGAAGTGCGCCAGCTCCTCAAAGAATCACCAAGCCAAGAGCCCCACGAAATAGCAAACTAAGTCTGGAGAACACTTCATGAAATACCGCGTCAAAAAGCTCCGCCAACCTCTGCTGCTCTCCCTGACAACCCTCAGCCTTCTAGGAGTAATCACCCCAACAGCATCAGCAACACCGACAAAAGACATCCAGCAAGCCGTAGAGCACCTTGCAACAGATAACTCCAGCGTCATAGAGCTCACCGACCGACTCGTTGTCACCTTCAAAGAAAGCACCAGCGACCAAGAAAAAGCTGAAGCTCTTCACGAAGTCTCACGCGAAATCGACACCGTTTCACAAACAACAATCGTCAAAGACAAAGTAGCTGAAGACACTACAACCGTAGTCGTACAGACCGACACGGCTTTAGACCCAGCACAACAGCAAGAAGCCATTACCGCTTTAGAAGAAAACCCGCAAGTAGAGACTGCTGAACCAGACAAAATCGTCAAAGCAGTAGCCTCAGCTGCTCAATCCGAACCAGGTTATTCCTACCTATGGGCCTACGGCGCGAACTACGTGAACCCCGTCCCTGCTTGGAACCGCGGATATACAGGAAAGAATCAAACCATCGGTATTATCGATACTGGCTGGACGTCTCACCCAGATCTATCTGCTCCTGTGGCATCCTACGACTTCGTATCTTCGCCCTACATCTCCCGAGACGGCAACGGGCGCGATCCTGACGCGCGAGATACTGGAAACCTCAACGCTAACGCCAATTGGCACGGTAGCTTTATCCAAGGACAGCTGGCTGCAAAAGTCAATGGCAGCGGCATCGCAGGTATAGCTCATGATGCAGATATCGTGCACGCACGAGCTCTAGGAATCTACGGCACAGGCTACGTTTCAGATATTGCCGACGCAATTATCTGGGCAGCCGGTGGCTCAGTGACAGGAATCCCGAACAACCACCGCCCTGTAAATGTCATCAACGCTTCTTTAGCTTATCCTTCCAACCAGTGCTCATCGACCATGAGCCGAGCAATCAACTTTGCATTGTCAAAAAATATTCCAGTAGTGGTAGCCTCGGGAAACAACGGTGGCAATGCTTCCTACTATGAACCTGCAAATTGCTACCGAGCGATCGTTGTCGGTGCTTCCACCTCATGGGGAGCACTTGCTACATACAGCAATTACGGCTCGATGCTAGACCTCGTGGCACCAGGGGGAACAACTGGCATAGATATCTACTCCACTACTAATACTGGCTGGAGCTTATTGGGTCTTCCTAGCTACGGCAATAAAAATGGCACCTCAATGGCCGCGCCTTACGTCACCGGAACTATTGCTCTAATGAAGCAAGCTAATCCCCATTTGACTGTCGAGCAAATCAGGAAAATCCTTGTGGATACTGGCAAGCCGGTAGCTGGCTACCGACAGGTGAACGCTGCGGCTGCGGTAGACGCCGCGGTCAAAGCTGTCCCGCCTAGCCCCAGTTTCAGGGCAAGCTCTGCCCCTAGCATCAAGCCGGAATCAGGTATTGCATCTGCTTATTACCGCTATGGTGGGCAAGGTCGATTTGGTGCTCCTACTGGTAACGAATTTCCCTCGATCTTAGGGGGAGCTATCCAGCATTTTGAACGCTCGATGTCACTTTACTGGACACCACGCTACGGGGCGCATCCAATGTACTGGGCCGGGGCAATTGGAAATACATACCGATTGGCAGACTACGAACGTGGATATGGATATCCCATCACAGATGAAATAGCTGTCCCAGGTGGTAGCACACAAAAATTTGTTGACAGCAGCGGACGCTTCACCTCTTTGTACTGGGGAGCATCCCACCACCGTGTACATAAAGTATGGGAAGCTGGGGCAATCGGGGCGAAATATACTGCCGAAGGCGCAGCCGCACGTTTTGGTGTACCTCATGAAGATGAAGTAGCAATTCATCATGGTGTACGCCAAACATTCATTCATGGAAGCAAAGAAACACGCTTCTACTGGAGCCCACAAACAGGTGCTCACAGCATTAACGGTCAAGGAGCAATCTTTCATCATTGGGTATCCCAAGGCGGTCTGAATACGGATGGGTTCCCCACGACCGATGAAATCGCTATCCCGGGCGGCTCCTACCAGATCTTCTCCACAGCAAGGGGCACACAAACAGGATACTGGTGGTCTGAATCCACTGGATCCCAACGGCTTAACACTAATGGCGCTATCTACTGGCACTGGCGCAATAACGGCTATACCTCGGTCTTTGGCTATCCAGTCTCTTCAGAAGCACATATCGGCAATGGAGTATATCAGGTGAAATTCTCAGGCGGGCAGGCCATCAACTGGTCTGCTAATGGCGGCACATGGGTAAGCCGCTGGTAAAAAACACAAAATAATAATGCGGTGCGCAAAAAAACACTACTGCGCACCGCATCGTGCAAAAGCACTAACCGTCTCATGATGCTTCGAGGATTAAAGGACGCTCGGTGCTTTTGCTGAGTCTTTATGATTCCTACTGATTGATGGAATGCCCAAGACTTCAAAGCATTCTTGCCTCAATCTTACATCATCTGCTGGCGGGGCTGACTCTGATGAATCTCAGGGGCAATCTTCATCTCTTGCGGGATCGTCTGCGAACCACTACGGCGCGTAATTACTTGATTCACTTTCACTAAAACATCTTGAGCGAAACACGAAACAGACCCACCAGCTTTAGACTTTGAAGACGCTAGATGCGATTTCTGATAGGCTTTGTGCTCCTTTAACACTTTCTGGTACTCGCGACGAACTTCTTCTAATTCTGCGGCTCGGTCAAAAGAAGTACCTACACGAGAACGTAGACTATCTAGCGTCTTACGATCACAGGTGAGCTCTGACTCCAAAACCTCAGCTCGATGAGGAAGACGCTGCACCAGATTCTCCATACGAGTGACCAAACCCAAAGACGGCGAACTAAATTCAGCAAGTGAAGACTCTACTCGTAAATGCTCAGCTCCCACTACGCGAATATCTACCGGCGTTTGAGCCATTTCACTGTAATTACGCTTGCCTAATACTGCCTTGAACTCTAGACCTCCAAGAGATGCGAAAGTACCCAAATCCGTTTCACTCACCATAGAAGGACGCCGGCTGGAAAGTTCCCGTTGTGCCCACTGCCCCATCTGGGCAAGAGCATCAACACGCTTATCGCCCGACCAATCATTCACACGCATCGTGAAAAGATCACCAGCAGTAGAACGTAGCTTCGGAAGAATCCGCTGAATATCCTCCAGAGCTTCTTGCCGGCGCGGAATAGATGAAGCCAAGGAAGAAACCTCGAATTGTAGCTGGTTCTGCTCGACCCTATGACCACTTTCTGAGAGCTCTAGCTCGGTCAATTTACGCCGCAGATCAGCTTTCCTCAGCTCCAGCGGATTACCAGAAACTTCAGCTTTAAACCGCTCGTAATCTTCAGCAGAAGAACCGATATCCTCAATCGTGCGCTCGGTCAACGTGCCAGAAAGCAACTGATTAATGAATTTCTTTTTGCGCTCTACTGTTTGCAGCATCACCACATCTACACTTTTTTCCGTGCATACGTGAGTCAACATGACTTCATCATTTTGGTTGCCCTGGCGCAGGATACGCCCGTTGCGCTGTTCCATATCTGCTGGTCTCCAAGGAACATCCAGATGCACCATATGGACAAGGCGATCTTGGATGTTAGTACCGACCCCCATTTTCTTCGTTGAACCGATCAAAACAGCGACTTCTCCACTGCGGCATTGCTCAAAAAGACGGGCTTTTTGAACGTCATTTGCTGCCTCATGGATAAAGCGGACTTTCTCCTCAGGGATACCCTGCATAACGCACTGGTCTTTGAGCTCCTGATAAACAGAGAATTTGTCCTCTGACGGTGCCCCTAAATCACAGAAGACAATCTGCAAAGCGCCCTTGCGATCATGGATAGATTGCCCATTGCCCGCTAGATACTCTTGGTGCTCATATTTGCGATAGACCTGAGCCAAAAGCTGGGCAGTACGAGTAGCTTTCGTGTCCATATGGGGGACGCTTAAAGCAGGGTCAATCAATCGCGTATCAAGAGCTAGCTTCCTACCATCGGAAAGAATCACCAAAGGATTATCTGCACCCTCAGAAGGACCACCAGAGAGCTGCTTGAGACGGTAATCCAAATGCTTAGAGAAGATTTTCTGCATATCATTTTGAGGTAGAACCAGCACCTCTGGGGCTCGCTCGCCTTTGGAATTAAGAGCAATATCAGGAGTAGGTAAATCCAAATCAGAGGCCAGTTTCACATCTCCAAAAGAGCGGAACATTGCTGAGAGCTCCGGGACATTCTGAAACTGCGCGAAGCGAGTTTTCAGATGGTAAGAATCTCCACCTGCTACCGTCATTTCCATAGCCGACACAGTTTGACCGAAAGTTGCTGCCCAAGAATCAAAATCAACCATATTATTTTGTTCTAGAAGCTGCGGGGCTAAGAACCGTTTCATGACATGCATCTCAGCAATAGAGTTGGCAATCGGTGTGCCGGTAGCTGCGGTAATAACGCGATCCCCATACTCCTGTCGTAAATATTGCACTTTCATGTGCAAATCTGAGGCTTTAGAAGCCCCTTCAATATTCGCATCTGAGATATGCGAAACGGTCTTGAGATTTTTAAATTCGTGCATCTCATCGATACATAAATAATCAATCCCTGATTCCTCGAACGAAATACCATCGATCTTTGGTGCATTCATCAAGGTTTTGCGCTGTTCTTCATCGCGTTGAAGAGTCGCTTCAATCTGCTTGATACGGCGGGAAGCAGCCCGTCGTGCCGCGTCATTGGCACGTTCATTGAATCGCTCAATACCTTCCTTGGTAAGAGCAACTTCTTGGCCAATGTACTGGGCCTTACGTGCGTTAGATACCCCAACACGGGTGAAAGCAGAATGCGTCATAATGACCGCGTCCCAGTTACTGGTAGCAACCTTGGCCACAAAGCTTTTGAGGTTCTTCTTTGTAACTGCTTCGCTAGAGCCAAGAAGTAGCTTGGCTTGGGGGTACATGGTCAACCATTCACGCCCGAATTGTTCCAGCATGTGGTTAGGTACGACAACACAAGGCTTATTAACCAATCCCAAACGCTTCAGCTCCATAGTGCCCATCACCATTACCGCTGTTTTACCTGCTCCCACTTGATGGAAAAGACCTACACTAGGTTCTTGAATCATACGTGCAACAGCAGAGCGTTGATGGTCCCGAGGCGCGAAGGTTTTCACCAGCCCCGGTAAAGAAAGATTCTTACCTGCTTTGCTGTAATCGCGTGGCGCAAGATTATTGAACATACGGTTATATTTTTGCGTCAGATGTGAAGCACGTTCGGGGTCTTCCCATAGCCACGTGCGGAAGCGTTCACGGATTTTCTCAGCCCGTTCTAAAGCTTTTTGGGTAGCTACCTGATTGAGTACTCGCTTGCCTTGCTCATCGAGTGATGAAACAGAGATTTTTCGTTGCTCTGCGATGTATCCCAAAAGTTTGTAGGGTGGGTAATGCTCGGTGCCCCAACCGCCCCGGTTATATTTTGCCCCTTGATAGACCCACTGGGCACCAGAAATGCGTTTCATGATTCCTCGTGTATCTCCTAGGACTTCACGGAGGAACTGCTGGTGGTATTTTTCATCAATCCATACAGCCCCGATTTTCGCATCGATTTGTGATGCCGTTAGATCACGCGGGATGACAGGAATAAGAGCTTGAACATTGCGTTCAAAACGTGGATCTTGCGCTGCGGCGTGTTGGGCTTGTTCCAGTTTCTGCCTGACGTCACCTGAGAGGTATTCTTCGCGAGTGAGGTAGATGGGTTTTTCAGGGTGTTGTGGATCAAGGAAAATACGGTCATCGAGGCGCTGGATGCTTTCTTGCTCGCTAATATTAAGCAGCTTGCTGATGTAAGGTAAATCCAATTGCCCGCGCTGGTCAAGGCATAGCGATAAGGCATCATCGATGTTATCGGCGGTAGTTGCTACCGTGCGCGGTTCTAGGACGCGGTGCAGCATCAAATCCGAAGGTTTAGCACTTTGCGTTGTGTTATCAAAGCCTTCCAAAGCGGTGACGAAAGCTCCGTAAGGATCCTTGGTGAGCAAAGACATCACTGGTGCGCTGCGACGAATGATATTGCCGTTGGCGGTTTGACTCTGGGTGTACCGGTTAATGGGGCCGTAGCGCTGTACGTATTTCTCGTAGGAGTCTTTCAAAGCAGCGCGGGAGGCTGTAATAGCTGGGGTGTCTACACTTTGCCTAGCTTCTTGCTCCAGAAGAGCTCGTCCGTGGTCACGTAAAGAGAGCAAGGCCGATAGTTCTTGACGCTGCGTGGAAGGTACTTTCAGTGGCTGCTGGATACCCTCGCTATAAATAGTGAAGGTTCCATCGCCTTGGTCGGTGATGTGCCCTTCCATGAGTTTTTCGGTGGATGGAAGCAACGGGACGCCGGGGGCAATGGTTGAAGGAGCAGCACTGTAGGTGTACCCGGCTTCTTGCGCTGCGGTGATGTCTTTGTGGATTGCCTGGTGAAGCAAATGGGCTGTTTGGGAAAGATCGCTGCTGATAATGGTTTCTCGAATATTGCCCCACCTATCTAGCCCATAATCGGCAGTGCCTAGAAGTCGGCTGGGGTCATCAAAATAGTCATTGCGGTAGTAGATGTACTCACCATTTTGTTTTTCAGATACCGTTATCCACGTATCGCTGAGTGGCTTTTGGTCTGCGGGGCGCTTGCGGAAGATAAGAACGTCGGTCATCACTGATGTTCCAGCTGAGCGGCTGAAAGCTTTTTCTGGTAGGCGGTAGGCACCAAGTAAATCAGCTGTTTTGTAGATTTCTTGTCGGGCTGCGGGGTTTTTAGTGTCCATTGTGAAGGTGCTGGAGATAACCGCGACGACACCACCGGGTTTGGTTAGTGCTAGGGACTTGATGATGAAGTGATTGTGCATTGAATGCCGGTTGGCATTGTGCTTTGGGTCGTGAAGAATGCTCTGGCTGAAGGGGACGTTGCCAATGGTCGCATCGAAATAGTTTTCAGGGATGAAGGTATCTGCAAAAGACTCTTGGCGGATTTGCGCGTGGGGGTAGATCTTTTGAGAGATTGCCGCGCTGATAGGGTCTAACTCAACACCAGTCATATCAACGGCCTGTGGTGCTAGTCCGATGAAGGTTCCTGCTCCTGATCCCGGTTCCAGGACGCGTCCTTTGTTGAGGCCGAGTTCTTCAAGAGCTTGCCAGATAACGGACGCGTATGCAGGGTCAGTGTAATGAGCGTTGAGTGTTGTGCGGCGGGCTGCTGCGTATTCTTCGGGGGTTAGCGCTTCTTGGAGTTCCGCGCGTTCTGGTTCGAACTCTTGGCGGGCTTCATTGAAGATTTCGGAGAGCCCGACTGCTCCCCAGCCTGACCATTTAGCGAGTGTGGCTTTTTCTTCTAGGGTGGCTGGCCGGTTTTCTTCTTCTAGGGTGTGCAATAGGGATATTGCTTTGAGGTTGGCGTTAAAGCGTGCTTGCACTTGGCTCGGTGCAAGCACGCTTTGTGTTACTGGTTGGAATCGGTGGTGGGCGTCTCCAGTGGTAGTGCTTCCTGCCAGCCCTCGTCCGGGTCGTCGCTCCAGCCTACTTGTCCCGGCATCCAGTATTGGATTCTGTCGCCCAGCATCTTCGTTTCCGGTTCCTGATGCAGCTGCGGTGTTTCCCCGGGCTGTGTCTGTTGCTCGTTGGTTACTTCCTGCGTGGTCGGCATCAGCATTTCGTGGCTCACGATTTCCTGTGCTTGAAGCTTGGACATGTTCAGTCTCCCCAGTTTCTCTAGGAAGGTTTCCTCCGGTAGATCCTGACCAGCTAGTTGCCTGGACAGTTCCACTACTTTCTCGTGTGCTTGTTCGCCTAGGTTGTGGAAGAAGTTCGGGTCCTGATTCAAGATTTCTTTGGTTGCTTGTGGTGCTAAGAGCTCCCAGTTTTTCTGGGCTTGCCTGCCGTACTCGTTCATTGATTTCCTCCTGGTCGGGTGAGAATAAGTATTCGAAGAGGTCTACTTGACCGTCGATGACGTGGGGCTTGCGGCGCGGTGCCATTGGTGTCTCCTTGACCTAGATGTGGGTAGGTAACACCAAGTTAAAACAAAATTAAGATATGAAAATGATTTACTTATCTATTTATTGATTTAGGGGGATGAGTCCGAAGAAGAGGTTAAGGACAAAGGCTGACATGAAGATGATGAGATACCACAGAAATAAGTACCCCATAAGAGTGCGGAAAGCGGGGATCCAGCCTAAAACCGGGATAAGTATCAAAGGAAAGCCGATGATAGACCCAGCCAGTCTCAGCCCCTGATTGAACTCATGCCAGATTGACCCTAAGGACTGCTTCTGGGGAGGTGGCTGGTGATAAGGCCTGTATTCCATGATTGCTAGCTCTCTGGTGTGTATCCACGCAGCGGTGGTTGCTGCTGGCTGGGGAGGTGTCGGGTGGGAAAATTCGCTGCTGGTGCCGCTGGTGCCGCTGGTGCGCTAGGAGACTGTGTGGCTTTATGAGGACGCTTGATCTCGATGTCTGCAAAACGGCTGCTGGGGCCCATCTCATCAACCATCACCACGTTCCAGCGTTTGGTGTCATCACCCTCTGGGCGGCTACGAGTAACCAGCTTGCCGGTGACGATGACGCGGTCTCCACTGCGGTAAATATCTGCCTGACGCTCAATGTAGTCGTTATGTTTGGTTGACCCGGCAGAGCGTAGTTCGATAGGCATGTAAGTGGTTTCCCCGTCAACATAGCCTTGCTCGGCCTTGGAATAGTACTGAGGGGTGGAGGCTACTGTCATTCGTAGTACGGCTGCACCGCTTTGGAGGTACTGAATGGTCGGGGTTTTGGTGATATTTCCGGTGATGGTGATGGGGATATCGTGCATGAGATGCTCCTAGGGTGAAAGGGGGAGGTGTGGTGTTGTGTTTAGAACAAAACAAAACTGTTTAGAACACAACACCACAATATTGTTTAGTTAATGTTCCTATTCCTCGATGAAGGGGACATCCGCTCCAAATTCTTCTTCAAGAGGTGCGAAGAAGTATCGCTCAAGCAATTTTGCTTGGGATATGTCAAGAGCATCGGCGGCGTGAACCATCAACGCCTTTTGAGATTTGGTGGCTTGGATGGTGTAAACACCATTTTTCCTACCTGCTTTAGCTCTGGCTCGTAGTCTCTGCTTGGCATCCTGGGGGAGTGCAGAGGGTGCGGGGGTATCTGCTAACTGCTCGGCAGTGGTCTGAGATGCTACCTCTTCGCTACGTTCGCTAGGTGCTTGCTGGGTTTTCCACGGGGCATCTTTTTCGACACCAGAAAGGAAAGTTTCAGCAAACTCCTCGCGGGATCTTCTTTTAACCATTGAATCTTCCTTGTTCGAGAATTTCGGCTGCCAAAAGCTGCATTTCAGCCTTGGCTTTATTGTCCTTGCTTTCTAGGACAGAAAGTCCTTCTTCAAGGACTGTTTGGTAAGCCTTGCGATGATGAACCACGGTGTTTGCTACACGCATGTATTCAGGGGTGTCCTTGAGATACGCGCGGGCTTCTGAGACATCATCAGATAAAGCATGTGTTGAAGCTTGCGCCACAACTATCAAAGGCTTGAGGTTTTCGTTGAGTACCTGAACCGTTTCAATGAGTGAGACCATGTCAAAAGTAGCGTCAAGGTCGGGCTGTGAGGTGCGAGTGGGTATCAGCATGATATCTGCAACGAGCATTGCTGAACGCAGTTCCTCTGAATCTTTGCCCGCGGTGTCTACAAGTACTACATCGTAAGTGGTCTGGAGCTGTTGCAGGGTTGAAGCAATGCGTCCCTCTTTGCGAATGATGAAGAAGGGCTGGTGTCCTGCTGCTTCTCTATCGTCTCCCCAGCGTGAGACGGTGCGAATGGACGGGTCAGCTTCGACTATGGCAACGCTTTTGCCAAGTTCCTGAAGCGCAACAGCAAGGTTGATGGTCAGTGTGGATTTACCAACTCCACCTTTTTGGTTTGCAATCAGTAGAATCATGCAACCAGTATAACAATAAACAATATAATAGGCAACAATATAGAACACAACAAAACAATATTGTTCTACTTCTTCTTGTTGTTAGCTGGGAAGCTGAGAACGAGCTGCAACCTATAAAATGGCTGGTAAGACTCGTGAGATGACTAGAGAAAAGCTACAGATGAAAATAAGAACAGCCGACTTCATGGCGTGGTGTGACCGCGTATCCCCTGGTTCTAATGGCAGAAAAATTAGCCACATGGTAGGGGTTTCCCCTGCCACGTTCTCAGCCCGGAAACAGGCAGACTCCATGCAGGCTGAGTCGGTAGTGGCAATGTCTAGGCATCTAGGACTGGATCCCGTTCAGCAGCTTGGCTCTTTTAAAGGGTATGAATCCTTGCTTGGTCTTAGCGCCCAAGATATCAGCTTCGCAAGACTTGCCCCTTTGATAGAGGCTAGTGCCGTCTATCAGGAATTGCTGGCTAGAAAAGCTGACCTGAAATCACCGGTGAAAAAAATAGCCGGTTCACAAGATTCACAACGCCGCTGGCTGGATGACATTCACCCAGATTGGCGCACTGTTGAAATAGCGCGTGTCTTAGGCACGCAGCAAAGCTATATCTCTCGCCTTATTAGCAGTAACAAACTCACCATCTCGCACATTCTAGGAATCGCTGGTGAATACGAGGTGTCTCCTCATGTGGGTCTAGTAGCTATTGACTTTCTCAAGCCGGAAGAGCTGAAAGTTGATGGGGTGGGGGTGGATCTTCTTCAACAGCTACATCAGGCACGCAATCAAGAGCTGCTAGTTGTTGCAGAGAACTCGAGCCGATACTTACTTGATGAGCTGCGCAATTTGATGGTGTAGTGCTTCCTGCTGTGGGTACGAATATTTTCTTACAGTAAAAATCAAAATAAAGATATAAAACAGAAAAGTGTGTGTATTATTGGTGTTGTGGGGTTGTAAGAAAACACATGCCCCTTACAACCACACACCGTGGGAAAGCTAACCACCAGCACTGTGAAAGATGCGATTGGGCAGGCAGTCCCTACCATACCCAACAGAACGGAGGTGACCCCCCCCATGACAACGAACAAAAACCGCGTCACTAACGCCCTCATCTCCTGCCTAGCTATCGCCTCCATCGGCACCGGCACCCTCGCGCTAGACCACTGCCTCGATGGGCAACACGACATTCTCCAAAGCATCGCTCTAGCGCCCTCCTACGGCACTAAAGACTTCTACGAATCACCGACCACAGCCACAGATTCCCCAAACCTCACCGTCACAGGTCAAGCAGCTAGCCCCGTAGCAGCAGATAGCCAGGGCATGCCAGCAGATGCCACCACCACCATCACCCTTGAGGGCATATCACCCGGTGGAGGAATAGGCCCAGCAGAACACAACTGGGACGTACTAGCACCCCTAGAACTATCTATCCCAGAAGTCAACCTCGTTATCCCTATCGTTGAATCCCCACTAGTAGAGGGAGCAAATACCAATGAATACGAGATGGTTTTACCGGTTTCTTACCAGGCAGGGTGGCTCAATACCTCAGCGCCCCTAGATGCGACAGAAGGCACAACCACCATTGCAGGGCACGTGAACTGGTCTAACGGCAACTGGGCACCGATGTCGAATCTCTACAAGGTCAAACCCGGAATGATTGTCCGCACCACCTCAGCAGAGGGCACCATCACCAAATGGCGTATCGACGATGAAGAGCCACAAACCGTCAAATGGGAAGACTTCTCCACCCACTACAGCATTGAGGCAACGACCGGCCCGAGAAAACTGGTTCTTGCTACCTGTGACGGGGTAACCAACAGCTATGGCGTCACTGTTTATGACTCAAATTATGTCGTAACCGCTACCGCCATCGAATAGATTTCCTGGGCAGGCTCACCAGCTTGAACAGGGCAAATAATGCACAAGCACAGAGGCACCATGCACTAAAGGGTGCTTGTGCATAGCACTCACTGAAAGGAAATAGAGCATTGGCTACGACCAATATCTACCGTAAGGCTACCGCTATCGGTGGCATGTCACTGGCCTTGGCCGGAGGAATTGCTCCTCTTGCTATGACCGCAGCTCACGCTGCACCTGTTGCGATTGTTGACCAAGTTCAGAACAATCCCGGTGCAATGGATGATTCTGCTTTCTGGAACCGCTTCCAGCTCTCTAATGGGGACTACGCATTCTGTAACGGTGACCCCCAGGATCCGGCAGCATTGAATGCTTTTGGCTACGATGACGATAACTACCGCACTGTCCATGGGGCTTTCACTGCCCTTGGTAATACCGCGTGGAACGATGAGCAGGGTAAGGCTGCTGGCTACCTGCTTTCTAAGTACGGCGCTGACCTTAGCGTAGATCCTGCTGCGGTTCAGTACGCGGTGATGTCTTTGGCTTCTCCCTACTACCCCGGTTCAGCTGTTGGTTTGACTCAGGGGCAGATTGACAAGGGCGAAGAGCTCAAGGCTGAGGCGCTGGCTAACTACGGGGCATACGTAGACTTCAAGCTGGCAGAGCCAACCATTACTATCAATCACGAAGCCCGCACTGCGACCTTGGTAACTAACCTTTCTGGCGGCAACTACTTTGTGACCTATACCCTTACCGGTCTGGGTACTTTTGAAGACGGCACCCAGTCCAAGACTGTTTCTGCTGATACCGCAGAGATTGCCATCTCTATTCCTGCTGATGCTCAGGCTGGTGATGTTGCTGTTAGCGCAGATGTCTCTAATATTCCTAATACTGCTTTTATCATCTTGGAAAGCCCTGATCACCAGGATCTTTTCATTGCTGGTAAGACGATCTCTGCAACTGCTACTGCTGTAGCAGCATTTGCTCCTGTAGTTACTCCTGACCCTCCTGTAGTTACTCCTGCTCCTAAGGCTCCTGAGGTTACTACTGTTGCATCTGATGATGTTCAGCTGACCGACGGCAAGGCCGAAATCTGGGACACTGCTAAGGTTACTGGTGATGTTCCCGAGGGCGCGTACATGAGCGTGAAGCTCTACAAGCTCTCAGATTCCACTAATCAGAAGAAGGTGCTGGCCGATAACCCCCAGTGCACCGATGATTCTCTGGTTGCCGAGACCAAGCGCATTGATGTGACCGGTGCAGGTGACTACACCACCGAGAAGATCACTGTTACTTCTGCTGGTACTTACGGTTTTGTTGAGACTCTTTACGATAAGGACGGCAATATCCTTGACCAGGGTCTGTGTGGTGAGGAATCTGAGACCGTAGTGGTGACTGAGGCTCCGAAGCCTAATGAGCCTACTCCTGCTCCCACCCCTATTGAGGTGAAGGTGGAGAACAACAACTCGAACGAGAACAACAACTCCAACGAGCAGTCCCAAACCCAGAACCAGAGTCAGGAACAGTCCCAGTCCTCTGAGAACACCAACACCAACACCAACACCAACAACGTTACCGTCAATAACGCCGTGAACGTTGCCATGGAACAGGCTCAGAAGGCTAAGGCCAACTCCGATTCTGTTTCCACGACCGAGCAATCCCAGGCTCTAGCCAACAGCGGCGGCAACGGTTCCTCAACCCAGACAGAGGCAACTGCCAAGACCAGCAGCACTAACGCATCAGCTACCTCAGCAGGTGCTTCCGCTGCCTCTGATCGTTCAGTAGCAGCTAAGACCGGTATCGCCTCTGAGACCTCAGCTCTTGGTCTCTTCGGCGGTCTTGCAGCTGTACTGGCAGGGTTTGGTCTGGCATTCCGTAAGCGTATCGCTAGCTTCTTTGCCAAGTAGAAAAATCTTCCGTTACAAGCTATTGCGATGATCATGACAAGTCCCCTTACGGCTTGTAATGTATCAGCTGGTAACGAAAGCACCGAGTAGGTGAGTGATGAATGAAGGGAAGGCCTGAGTATCTAAGCGAAAGGAGCTTTATGCTCAGGCCTTTCTGCACTTTGATTCCTACTCTTAGATACCACTACTTCACCTGAATGGATAAGGAAAATCTGATGAATCTCAAGAAAATCTCTGCTACAGCCCTGAGCGTTGGTGCTCTGTCCCTGATGAGCTTGGGCGCTCTTGCCCCTGCTGCACAAGCTGATACCGTCCCCTCTTCTTCTTTTAACTCCTACACTGCTTCTAATGGTCTTTCTTCCTCCTATCACATCTATGATGCGGGTGTGGATTACTCTAAAAATCCTGGTGTGGTCTTCTATTTTGATGGGGACTACTGGAATACCAGTCAGTCAAAGATTTGGGATCCGAATAATTCTGATTTGATTCGTATGGCTCAGGTAGCGAACGAACGTAATATGGTCTTTGTTCCTGTGATTTCACCGGATCAGAATGCTGGTGGTGATGGTATTACTTGGTGGGAGGATGCTGATGCTAATGGTGATTTTTTCCGTTCCTTGGCTTCTTCGTTGATTGCTGAAAAGGGTTTGAACCGTTCCCAGGTGTGGACGATTGGGTATTCAGGTGGTGCTGAGTTTCAGACGTTTGAGCTGGCTGTAGATCGTCAGGGCAGTTGGCGTACTGGGGGTGGTTCCATCATGGTTGGTGGCGGTGGCTCGAATGGGTTGCAGTCTTTGGCTGCTGCTAGTGATTTGGTGATGCCGATGCATTGGTGGGTTGGTCAGAATGATGGTGAAGGGGTGACGTGGCCTGCTACTTGGAGTGCTTATGGTGCGGCGCATCAGGGTAAGGCTTTTTTTGAGGGGGCTGGGTTTACTCATACGGTTATGCATGTTATTCCCGGTGTGGATCATTATGGGTATGATTTCCCTGAGATTTTGCGGGCTTCTTTGGATGCTGCGGGGGTGGGGGTTGTTGAGCCTGCCCCTGTTGAGACGGTTGTTCCGGTTGAGGCTGGGGCTCCTGTTCCGGTTGAGACTGCACCGGTTGAGCCTGCTCCGGTAGTAACTGGGGCTCCTGCTCCGGTTGAGACTGGGGCTCCTGCTCCGGTTGAGACTGGGGCTCCTGCTCCGGTTGAGACTAAGACCCCTGTGGTCTCAGAGTCTTCTGCACCTACTGACGCTAGCGAGTCGGTATCTTCTGCTCAGACTGCTGAGCAAACTACTGAGAATAATGCAGCTGAGAGTTCCGTCAGCTCAGCCAAGAGTTCTGTAGTTGAAACTGTTACCAGTGAGCAGGGTTCTACTGCTGAGGCACAGAGTGAAACTGCCGCTGGTGCTGAGCGGAGGGTGCTAGCTAAAACTGGCATCAATACCGGTTCTATGCTGGTGGCTCTTGGTGTGTTGCTGGCTAGTGGTGCTGTGGCTGTGTGGGCTTCTCGTGCTCGTCAGGCATAAATCTGGTGAGTTGTCTTCACAGTAGATAGCTTTACCGTGAGGTACCCCTAAAAGGTTCCGTAGTCTCACCCATTAGTGTGAGTCTGCGGAACCTTTTGGATTTGTTTCCTGTAGGTGCGACAGTGGCCTGGAAGTAGTGTTGACTTCCTCTGCCCCGTTCACGGGGCAGATTCCTAACAGCAACCACGCTCTGTAGAATGATGTCATTCGCCTAAGAGATGAGTGAAATTTGCATTATTACTACCTTGCTGAAGAACACAGTTTCAAGAGCTGCGACTGCTCGCTGACTAAAAGATGCAGCACGCGTTCTAGCTCTGATATGGAAGAGATCTTTGCTTTCATTGATGAGTCAGAGCGCGATAAGACCCACTACTTTATGGGCGCAGTAATTGCTTCTGCCTCGCAAGTTCAACAGATAACCGCTGCAATGGATAGCATCATGGAAGAGTTCTCTCAACGCTTCTCGTCTCTGACTCCAAATACCGAGTTTCACGGTAGCGAGATGATGAATGGATATGGCCCATGGAAAAAGGTGGCTATTCGTGCGAAGCTAGCGATGTTTCGGAGAGTATTCACTGCAATCCATGAGGCTGGGGCGAGAGTCTTCGTCGAAGGTATCCACTATGCACAACTTCACCCCGTAGCCAATGCGCACTTGAGTCCTCGCGAACGTGCCTTTAGTCACCTGTTTGAACAGATCAACCACTATGGGACGCCGGATAACTTACTTCAAGTCATTGCTGATGAGCACCATAGCGCTGAGACAAGCCGTAGCAACTTTTCGAGGTATCGGACAGAAGGAACATACGGGTATAAACCGAACCGGCTGGAGGGGATTAACCCTGAGCTTCGCTTTGTGGATTCCCAAAATCACAGACTTCTTCAAGCCTCAGATATGGTCACGTATATCTTCAATAGGCTGCGTACCGTCGTTGAAAGTGATAAGAGAGCAGGCTTGGAGAAGCGTAAACTATGGGATATTTTTGATCATTCCCGATTGATCTATAGTCCTTCAGAAGGTCGTGGGAGGATATGGCCTCGGTGACGCACAAAACCCCCGCTAGAAGCGGGGGTTAGGGCAATGTGGGAGTCCCGTTGCTTTGGGAGTCCTACGCTCCCTATTATTGCATGTACGCTCCCAGAGTTCAATATGATTTTCTGACTGTATCGCTGGCTGGGGGCGAGTTCAGGGGTGCGATCTGCCCGGCGGTTTATACCCCGTCAAGCGCCGCTCCTGCCCCCGGTGTGGGTGAGGGTGTTTACCTGAGCGAAGACTATGCACAATCTTAGAAACGATGCCCCGCGCGACCAAAACGGTTGTGCGGGGCGGTTTTATTTAATAATAAGTCGAAACTAGACCATTCATTCGCTTAAAAGTCAATCTCACATCTTTCATAATGTCGTAGACCACATCAGTTGTTAGAAAATCATCGCGACCGCGGGGAGGGGTTTTCATCTGAGGCGCACCAAGCACCGTTGAGAGGGCAACAGCAAAAGTGCAATCCTTAAAAACTTTGGTCTTGGTACGCTTTCGGGCGGTTAGCCCCTGTACCGCTAGGAGTTCTTCATTACCGGGTTCATTGACCCAGAAGAAAGGCATAACACGCTTGATTTGTTCCAGTAGGAAGTCGCGTGGAGGGTTGGGGAAGTTGGGGTATTCTTCCCGAGCGCGTGCGTATTCATGCACGAGTTTATCTGCCAAATGGTTAGCCACATAGTCCATCTCGGCGTTGAAAGTTTCAGCTTTGAGGAACTTGTCGAAGTAATTTTCGTGGTGTCCCTCAAACATGTAGTAGGTGCCGTAACCGTCCTCGAAACGTAATTCCATGATGATTTCCTTTTCGGTTTGTGCTTGTCCCCTTGCCTTCTTGGCTTTGGGGCTGGTCGGGGTTTTCCTCTCCCTGACACTTATTACTATACATTATATTCAGTAGGTGGTGTAAGCCCAAACCAAAAAACTTTCAAAAATTATTTCCCCCTCACACCAGCCCCCGGAATAGAAGCCCGCCACGCCTCCAAATGCGCCCGCGTCCACGCAGGCTTACCATTGACCACATACCCCTCATCGGGGATAGGATACCGCTCCCGCGCATACTTAAAACTCGACCCGTTAGAATACCCAGCCACCAAAGCAGCTGTCGTGCCCGTAAAAAGCTCCACCATAACCCCTAATCCTCTCTGCTATGCTAGTAAATGTCCTTTTCGGGACGTGCTCCCCGCGTAGACGGGGATAACCGCGTCGCCTGCCATTTTCCTTATTTGCAGGCGGCGCATCTTTTTTCACTCAAAATCAATATCGCGGGTCTTTTGCAAATGCCGCCGCGACTTATGCCACCGCTCAATTCTGGCTACCCACCACACCGGGATAGGCTCCGCCCCTGTCATCACCTCAAAATCAGGCTCAGGCAGCTTATACCCATAGACTGTATCTCGTGAAACCCCGAGCATTTTAGCGATACCCGGCTTGCTTACAAGCCCCACCTTATGAGAATAAGCCCCAGGCGTTGTCGCGCTTGCAATGATTTCCACGAGTCGCGCGGCGTTCTCAGGTGTCCAGCCCTTGACCTGATTGACTCTGATATCTGGTGCTAAACCAAATTTTTTACCCACTTGCTCAGCCCATGACCCGGCATTTTTACGACCGGCTCTCGTCACGATTTCTTTCGCCCCTACGTACAGGGTTGGATCCTGCCCGTCCCATGGTGTGGACCATGAGGTGAGTTTTTTGCGGGTTTGCCAGGCTTGCATGTACCACTCGATTTGCTCTTTGCTGTAGCCTACCCCGTGTTTTTGGCTTCCTGAGATTTTCACTAGCGCCGGTAGGGGGTAGGTGCGTAGGCGGCTGATGAGGGTGGCTGGTTTGATTCCTGCGTGTTGTGCAGCTTGTATTGAGGATAGGTATTGCTCTGTCATGGTGGTTTCCTTTTCGGTGTGGGTTGTCGGGTTTCCCTCTCCCAGACACTTATAAATTTACATGAATGATGGGTTCTTTTAGGGACGCGTTGTACTGGAAGCTGTTCGGGTGATTATGTCCAGTTGTCGTCAATTACTATGCCCGCGAGGGGCGGGGAATCCACTCTCAAACCATTTTGAAGCACATGCTGGAGAGCTGAATCGACACCTTGGCATGGGCGCAAGTTAACACAGTGCCCCGGCAACCGAAGTGGTTGCCGGGGCGGTTTTTCCTTTAGCGCCAGGCGTTGATGTCTTCACCGCACATCAAGTTATTGAGCTGGTCTACAGAGCAAGTTTCGAGAGTCAGTCCATGCTCTACCAATTGTTCAGCCATATACTCAATTGTCTCTTCATCGACGGGAGGTTCTGCCGGTGCTAAGAAGTCGGTGAGTTCCGCAATCGTAGTTTCAATTCGGGTTTCCATGTAGGTTTCCTTTTCGGTTTGTGCTTGTCCCTCACCTTTTGGTGTGGGGCTGGTCGGGGTTTTCCTCTCCCTGACACTTATTACTATATATCATGTTTAGTGGGTGGTGCAAGCCCAAACCAAAAAACTTTCAAAAATAAACCTGCCCACCGCTCCCCCCCCCTCAGGAGCTGTGGGCAGCTTTTTCTTTGCCCAGCCTAATCAAGTAAGCTCGCCGCCACCGCATCCGCATCAGAGGAATAGAAACAACTACAAAAATGACGCTTGAGCACTGTAGGGTCATATGCCACATCTTAGAGTGCTTGCTCTAGGGGCGTAAGCGATAGATAGAGATTATCTTGATACCGGACTTGGAAAAAGTGAACTGTTCCCCATCTGTTGGACTAACAAAATAAACACCGATAGATGGGGAGCAGCTCAGCGACACCGGGGCTGTTTTTGTGCCTAAAGATTTTATGTCTTCACCAGATTCAGATTTACCTTTTTATCTGTTGCCTTTGGTTCGGTTGCAGGTTATACAAAGCATTTGGCAGTTATCAGATGAGGTTTTTCCACCTTCTGACCAAGGCGTTATATGGTCTGCTTCCATCTCTTCAATTTCGAACACATGATTTGACTCCTCAGCGCAGGATATACCGGCATAAGCACAGCAACTATTTTGGCGCTCATATGCTTCGGTTTTTTGCTGTGGTGAAAAAGCCCTGATATTGAGGAATTTTTCATCTCCAGTGAGCACGAAGGGGTAGATACCTGGTTTCTTCGTTACGTCATCATCGATCATTAGTTCTTTCACCCTGGTTTCAAGCTCGTCAGGGTTTAGCTGCTCATCTTTGAACTGGTCGTATAGGACGCCCCAATGGACATTTTTAAGCTCTTTCCGTTTTTTGGGGAATGTTCTTTGCGCCCATTCTATGACTTCTCTGAAATAACTCCAGAGCTCTTGAGCATTCAAGTCGTGCTGATGATCTGACATATATTGTTCAATAGCACCATTTGATTTCCATGCGAGGGCTGTTTCTAAAAGCTGCTGACGTTTAGGGTCTGCCGTGACGTAGTTAGTTGCTAGTAGGTGTGCTGCTTGTTTCGGTCTGGAAAATTTAGCTTTTGCATCTGTGAGCCAGGTTCCAGTGTAGACAGCATTACGCAGCTCTTGGTCGGTGAGCTTTTCCCCTGCAATGTTTATGGTTTTAAACCACTTGAGCTTTTCTGATTCTGTTCCAGTGCATTTGTAGACCATGAGCTTGTAGTTAAGAATCTGCTCTTTTTGGTCCTTGGTAAGGTTATGGAATGCCTTTCGGTAGCCGTCTACGTCAATAGAGAAGTCTCCTGAAATATACTGACAGAAACTGATGGTGCGTTGTTGTCCATCAAGCACTTCGTATGTTTCTTTTCCCGTATCATCCACATTTACGGCCCAGTACATGATGTTTAGGGGGAAGTCTTGCCGGATGGTCTGGATAACGGCTTCGCGCTGTTTGGGGTCATAGACAAACTCGCGTTGGTATTTGGGGCGAATATCGAGTTTTCCGTCCATGGCGTTTACGCCTAGTTCTTGGCTATCGTTGTAGCCTTTCACGATGTCTCGGATGGTGAGTTCTTCATGGGTAATATCCATCGGTCTACCTCTCTAAGTTTTTGTTTCGGATGACAATCCGGAAGTACTTGCTGTGCCCGTTTATTGTGAGATCTTTGCCGTCATTGCCTTTGCGGAATTTAACGATTTCGAACTGTTCGGGGTTGTAGTACTGGAGGTAGGTGAGGGGGACTCCCATGGTTCCGGCGTAACCGTCGGGTATTTCGTTGTATCGAGCTACTTCGATAGCTTCGTCATTATCGTAGGTAGGGTATTCTTCGGGGGTGTAGCGTTTGACGAGGGTGAGTTCTTCGTGGCGTTTTGTGGTGTCGAGATTGGTGAACCAGTAGACACTGCCCATGGAGAGATAGCGTTTGCCATTTTCTACTTTGATGCGGCTTTTGGTTGTGGTGTGGGTGTAGTCATCGGGGACTTGGAACCATTTTGTGCCGCCGTTGTTGTAGCCGAGCCAGAGTTTGTTTGCTTTGATGAGAGGGTAGATTTCCTTGTAGGTGATGGCGTTTTGGTTGCCGAGGACAAGAAATTTTTTCTCGTGGGAGATAAGAGTATGAATGTAGTCTCTGAAGAGCGAAAAGGGTGGGTTGCTGACAACGATGTCAGCTTCTTGCAGTGCTTTGATACATTCAGGGGAGCGGAAATCTCCATTGCCTTGTAGCAGGGTGATGACGTTCTTATCTGAGGTGAGGAGAGCTTCAACGTCTGCTAGGTCTTGGGTGCCGGTTTTGTTGCTGTCGGGGATGTGGGTTATTTCGACTTTGTAGGCTCTAGAAGGTGAGGAGCTCTCTCTCTCTCTCTCTCTCTCTCTCTCTTAAGAAGATCTAGCTGTTGGTAAGCGATAGGGCTATCAGCATAGCTAGTGGCGATAAGTTTCTTGAGTTTCAGGTGCTCAAAGTTCATCGCGAAATATTTGAAGAAGTTACTTTCGTAGGGATCATCGCAGTTGCAAAGAACCGTTTTTCCGGCGAACTCTGATCGGTAGTGCCTAAGCTCTTCTTCAATATCTTCTATCTGGGTATAGAACTCATCTTTTTTCTGTGCGTTTGCACGAGATAAGGACTGTTTTCCTGCCATAGAACACTCTCCTAAGACGTGTGGGGGGTAAACCATCTGATTCTATCTCATATATACGATTCCTAGCCCATTCTTGCTTATAGCTAGTCAGGCAGCCTGACTTTCCTCCCCTCCCTTTATGGGAGAGGTTTTCACACTCGAACTTCGGCTTATCTAAAGGGTTATAGATACGTTGTTTCCACCTGTTCAAAGGGGATAAGAGAAAGATAGAGATTATCTTGATACCGGAATTGGAAAGACCCGCCTACATCAGCTACGGCTGGTCCTGAGCAGGTCAGTAGATAAATGCTGTAGGGGCCTGTTGAGCGAAAAAGTTCTTGTACGGTGCGGTTCTGTTCCTCTAGCTTCTTTTTCGCTTGAGTATCGTGTGGATTGGCCTCTACATAGGCTTCGAGAGCAGGGTCGTACTGCGGTGATACTTTCTTTGTCGCTACAAGATAGGGTTTTACTTTTCCTTCTTGGTCGGAAACGTAGGCAATACTGCAGGGATTGGCTTCGTTGAGGTTTCCCCAGTTGGTGAGTTCTCCTCCTTCTTCGCTGAGTACCCCTGGTGAGTAATCTACGTGACCTGCGATAAGGCTTGCTCCTTGAGTGGAATGTATCTCTTCACTGGGTGCATAAAGTATTCCATCATTGGTATCAGCATCGGCCGGTAGCGTGGAGCTTACGGCGAAGCGTGCCTGGGCGTTTATGGCTGGGATACTCCAAGTGTTGGGTTCAAGCTCGGGCAGGGAACCAATAGACGGGGCTTGGCATTGTACTTTTTCGTATTCGGTATCCGGTTCTGGTGCTGTGGCTACAGTAGGAGTGGACTGCAATGTTGTGGGGGTGGGGATGGGGGCTAGGACTAGCAAAATAATGGAGGTTAAGGCTGCTAGTAAGGAGAGGGCTGATGCTATGTAGAGTTTTTTCTTGCTCATGCTGCGGGCTTGGTTTCTCTGGGATGTGGGGTTAAAGAATAATAGAGCCGGTATGCGCACCTGAGGTGTGCTCATACCGGCTCGGCTAGTTATTAATTTGAGGTGCTGGTCTGGTTTTTGTTTTTGTGTGCTTTGCTGAAATGCAAGAAGATGAATCCGGCAATGGTGGTGGCACAACCTGCGAGGAAGCCTGCCAGTCCGTAGAAGAGACTGGTCTTCATCGTGGTTTGGGGGAGTACCTCAATTTCCTCTGCGGTAATTTTTGCTCCGCCGCCTGCCTTGAATGTTGCAGCGGGTACTTTGCGTTCGGTGGTAGTGGTCTTACCAGTAGCTGCATCTGTTACACGTTCTACAACTTTCGTTTCACCTTTTACGGGGTCGGTGGTGTATTGGGTATTGACGGTATTGCCGGTTGCAGTATCGCGATAGGTTGTGCTCACCTGCTGTGCGCCGGTGGCTTGGTCGATAACTTTATTCTCGGTGACTTCACCGATGGGCGCGATATAGGTCTGTCCGGTGGGGTCGGTTGCTAGTTCCTGCTCGGGGTTAGCAGCAGTTAGTAGCGCCTCGGTGATGGGTGCTGGTTCTGCTGGTTTTTTAGACTTTGCTGGTGTCTCGGGTTCAGTGGGTGTTGTTTTAGCTGGACTGGGAGTAGCAAGAGGCTTGGTATCGGTAGGAGCTGGTCGCGAGCTTTCTTCAGCTTCTGGCGTTTTAGGCTCTGCTGGTGTTTCGGGGTCAGTTGGTGCAGAGGGAGCCGGGTTTAGTGGCTTAACCTCAAGGTGTGTTGGTTTGGAATCGTCTGTATCAGGTTCGGCTGGTGTTTCAGGTTCGGCTGGTGTTTCGGGGTCAGCTGGTGCCGGGTCTAGAGGCTTAACTTCAAGATCAATTGGCTCTGAATCGTCTGTATCAGGTTCAGCTGGTGTTTCGGGCTCTGCTGGTTCTGCTGGTGCCTTTGGTTCGGCTGGTGCCGGGTCTAGAGGCTTAACTTCAAGGTCAACTGGCTGCTCAGCAGATTCCTCAGGCTTCTCGTTATTAGCTTCAGCTGCAATTTCAGTAGTAGCAGTAACGGGAAGATTCTCGGGGGAATCCTCAGCTGCATACGAAGGGGTAAAAGCTGATGCAATAAGGGCTGCTCCAGCTGCCGAAGCCGCCCATGCTTTCTTGGAACTCATCGTCAGTTCTCTTTCTCTCGAATGTTTCGTCTTAGGATGAAGCTGCCGTGATATCTCTTTGAGAGCTCGCGGTGTCATCTACGTTTATCTACTGAGAACTGCTCTTTTTGTGGAACAAGGTAGCCTGTAAACAGAACAACACTGAACAGTATTGTTTTGTATCAAACAATACTGTTCAGTGCTGTGTTATTGTGTTGTTCTATATTGTTGGTAGAAGTTTCACAGCATTTACTAAAGATTGCTCAGAGATACCGATATACAGCTGGGTAGTTACAATGTCTGCGTGCCCTAAGAGGTCTTGCACCGCGCGGATATCCCCTGTAGCGGCGTAAGCCTTTGTTGCAAACCAGTGGCGAAGTTGGTGAGGAGTGTATGCAGGGCCAATCATCTTTTTAATGGTTTTGGCGACGTTGTCGCTGGAACGGTGCCCTTTGAAGCGTCCTGGGAAGTAGTATCCATTGCTTTTGAGTTCTAAAAGAGGTTTGAGAGATCCATGGACTGGGATGACTCTGGTGATGCCACCTTTACCTTTTACTTTAAGCCACCCATCTATGTAGTTGCTGGTGTGCAAAGAAGCTATCTCTGTTCTTCTAAGACCGGCATATGCTGCTAGAAGAATCATGAGTGTTTCTGCTGAGGTTGTGGCTTTGGCTATCGCTTGGGCTACCGTTTCATCTGGTATTGGTCTGGCTTTATAGCGCGGGGTTTTGATTGATAAAAGTAGTTTGGTTGGATTATCTAATCTGCTCCCGGTGATTTCTAGGTAGTGGTAGAAGCGGCGGACGCTGGCTAGTGCTGCTTTGCGTGTGGCTGGTTGCCAGTTTGGGTTTGAAAGCCAGATGCTGAGTTCTTCATGAGTGAGTGTTTCCCAGTCATGATTGGGGTAGCTGTGTTGGAGGACGTTCAGCCAGTAAAGACGGGTTTTGATGGTTGATTCTGTGCGTCCTGCTGCTTGGAGCCAGCGTGTGAAGAGCGAGATTTGTATTTCCCAGTTTTGCATTGCCTTTTTCCCTGTTTTGTCAGATAATGATGATTTGACCGCTGGTGTGGTCTTAGATTGAGAAAAATAAAATTGGCTGGAGCCAACTGGGATATTTCGTATCCTTCGTTAGCTCCAGCCTTTTTGGTTCTTGGCTCGGGTCTGCCTTATCTGTCTTTGAATGTAGGCGCATGCAAAATTATGAGGTTTTCTTGGCTGCTGCGTCTTTGATACTTATGCCGTAGGTGCGTCTGATCCAAGAAGCAGTGTTGCGTGACCATCTTCGGTCGCTCGGGGTTGCTGAGAAGTGTATTGCTGGTTTATCCGGGTGACTTGTGTGAGTTGCTTTGTAGTGACCGCCTTTTGTTCGTCTGACGTCGAATCCGAAGCTGGTGAGGCGGATGACCATTTCATGTCCGGTGTTTGGGTATGAATTTGACATAGTAGTAAGTCTTTTATGCTTTAGATTCTAGTGACGGTAAAGATATTCTTCTGCTTATCTGGTTGGTCAGGGCAGAGTGCATACCCATTTTTTTCAAGTGTAATTTCTAGGATATAGCGGTAGTTATCGTCTGATAAGAAGGCTATATCTGCGAGGTACTTACCAGTTACCGGGTCAGTAATCCTTGCTGTGAAGAGGTCAGGCGCGGTGGAATCTAGCCGTGAGTAGTAGTGCTTGGGGTGACGGGTAAGCGTGAGGGTGTACTTGGTATTAGACATGAGGGCTCTTTCGGTGCTGACGGTGAGGTAAGGAATCTTTGCGGTAGTTGAGATAGAGGAAAAGCAATAGCGCTGCGTTGAGGTTGATTATGATCACTACGCTGATGATGAGGTAATAGACAAACATTATGCGTTTTCGGCGGGTAGTGCTTGGGCTACATCGCTATGGAGTATTTCTTCATAGGGGTGGTTGATGTATTCATGGATTCTTTTGTAGTCTTTGGTGCTGTGGTGGTCGATGTAGAGTTCTATGTCTTTGGCGGTCTGTTCTCTTTGAGTGAGGATTCCCGCGTCGAGTAGTGCTAGGAGCGCGACGTTGACTTTGAAGTCTTCTAGGGTTTTGGGGTATCGGTGCGTGGCTTCTTCGGCGGTGTTTTTTGCGCCTATGAGGTACGCGCGCATTACTTCTACCTCGTGTTCGAGGATGCGAATGATGAGCTCGTTTTTGTTTTTGATTTTTGTGTTGATGTTGCAAGGCATGGTTATTCACCTTGTTTCTTTGTGTGTTCTACGGCGCGTTTAGCAGGTATTTGAAACAGCTCGGAGTATTGTAGTGTGAGTGCTGTTTTGAGTATGGCGATGTATGTTGACATGACGTATCCGTGGGTCGTGGGTTCGAGCCCCACAGGGCGCACAAATAATAACCCCGCGTTTCGCCTAGTCAGGCAAGGACTACGCGGGGTTTTCTTGTGCTCAAAACTGCCCCCGTGAACACACTGTGAACACCTTTGCCAGATACTTTGAAAGGTTCTCCCTGTGGTCGCGTACACTAAAACTCATGACCGAAACACTGCATGTTGTCTCTGCCGGGTTCTCTCATCTGAAGGGTACCAGCCATCAGCCACGTCACCTGGTTGAACTTACCGATAAAGGCGTAATCGGTGACCGCGAATTGTGTCTGGTTGATCCGGTGCAAAAACGGGTGTTGCGTACCGTGCAGAACCCCGCCCTGCTAAAAGTCATCACTGAGGTTGCCGATAACAGGCTAACGGTCTCCTTCCCCGATGGTAAGAGCTATACGACCCCGCTTGTTGAGACCGGTGAGGTTATTGTTTGTGATTATTGGGGTCGTAATGAATCAGTTCATCCCATTGCCGGGCAACTGTCTGAAGTCTTCACTTACTACCTGGGGCGCCCCGTTCTTCTGGCGCGGGCAGAACGCAATATCGTCTACGGGCGTCCTCTCACCATCATTGGAACAGCCTCCCTCAAAGAGTTAGGTCAGCGCTTGGGGGCGGAGAACTTCGAACAGCAGTACGCTCGCTTTCGCGCGTCCTTGGTCGTTGAAACCAGTGAGCCTTTTATAGAAGAAACCTGGCAGGGGTGCTCTTTCGACCTCACTGCAAAGCGCGGGATACTTGCCCAAGACAATTACAGTGTCAACATCGCCAACCCTGTACCTCGCTGCGCAGTCATTGACTACAACCCGGCAACCGGTGAGAAGGACGCGCGCATCCTGAAAACCCTCGCGTCTTTTCGCCTGCTCAACGACAAGGGAGAACCCTGCTTTGGCGTCTTTGCCTCCCTCCGTTGAGATCCTGATTAATCGTCGAGATCCTGTTTTAAAACAGGATTTGAGCAATTAAGTCAGGATCTCGGCGTATAACTAGTAGGTATGACTATCAAAAGCGTAGAAAAAATTACCATACTGACCACCGGTGGAACCATCGACAAGGTGTACTCCGTAGCCGGTGAGCTTGAGATTGGTGATCCTTCGGTTCCGCAGCTGCTGACAGCCGTACTGACCGACGTTGAGTTTGAGCTGATTCCAGTGCTGGCAGTTGACAGCCTTGATATGACTGATACCGACCGTGCGCAGTTAGTCGATGCACTCGAAGGCGTAGCTACCGATCATGTCATCATCACCCACGGCACTGATACCATGCCCGAGACCGCCCGCTACCTGCTAGAGCACGCGCGTCTTGAAGGCAAGATTGTGGTTCTTACCGGTGCGATGCAGCCTGCTTCTATGCGTGTTTCGGACGCGGGGTTTAACCTGGGTGCGGCTGTTGCTGCTCTTAATCTTTTGGACGCAGGCGTGTACGTGAGTATGTCGGGCAAGATTTTTAAGGGTGCCACCGTGGTGAAAGATCGTTCTCGCGGTATTTTTGGCGTCCGCCCTTAGCGTTTGTATTGCCCATCACTTAATGTAGCGGATATGGTTAATAAGTCACAACGAAAGCAGGATTTTATGAGTAGCGCACCGCAGTACCCTCTACCGCCTGAGGGTTTTGAGCAGAATCAGCAGTTTTCGGAGGGCGCGGATGCGTCTGCTCAGGGTCGCTTCGTTGTTCCGCGTACTGTTCGCGCGGCCTTCACAGCTATCTGCGTGTTGGGTGTTCTGTATGGCGCTCAGCAGATTTATGGCGTAATTCTTAGCAGTAATCTACCCTCTACTCGTGAGGCATCTGAAACGTTAGGAAGTGGTTTCACCACAGCAACTAACATTGCAGCTGCTTTGTTCAGCTTGGGTTTTGTGATTCTGTTTTTTGTGGTGGCGTGGTTTGTGAAGGCAGGCGCGCAGTGGGCTCGTATTGTGGCGATTGTGCTCTCAAGCCTCTCCCTCGTATCGGCTGTGGTGGGTTTGCTGCTCATGCCTTTGCTGAACAGTTTGATGGAAAGTGTTGCATCGCAGGTCGATGTACAAGACTTCAGAGAAGTTCAGACACTGATTAGTGATCCGCTCGCTATTGGTATGAGTATCGTGGCAGCAGTCCTTTATGTCTTTGTGATTGTTACTCTCTCACTGCGTCCTTCAAGTCAGTACTATCGGGCGATGCGCGAGCAGAAGATGATGAAGCTACGTTTAGCTCATCAGACGATGTATAACGCGGTTTATAACCCTCCTGCTGGTTCATCCGGTCAGCCGGTGCCGCCCCGCGACTTTGTGCAGGGTTACGCACCCGCCGCAAACCAAGGTTCCACTGCGTCTCAGCAGAGCTGGCAGACCTCACACTCTGAACCTCACTCCTCTCAGGGGGCAGTGCCGCAGGCACCTACGCAGCGCCCTGACCAATCACCCCAAAACCAAGGAAACTACCGCGCACCGGGAGATTCGGCTTTTTAGAGTTCTACTTTTTGACCGGTCTTTTTGTAAGAAAGACTATGTGTCAAACTCTCAATCCTGAAATCGTAGAGAAGAGCGGGATAAGCTAGAGCATGGGCATAGTTTGATGCGAAAGTGTATTCATCTATTTCACCGGTGAGAAGCTCAACAAGGCTACTATTATAGACATCAAAGGGGTAGCCAATGAGCCCGTCTGATTCCCAGAAAACAACCGCTGCCTGCATATGCGTGCTAATTTCGTCGAAGGTTAACATTGACCGAACCACATAGGCAAAAAGCGGCTGCAGGCGGTGCCTGCCGAAGAAAACTCCAGTAAGCTGGGGTGAACCCCACTAGCTCTGTCTCAATGTTTAGACTGAGCTCTTCTTTGATTCCTCGTAGCGCTGTGCAGGTTGGGCTAAAACCAGAATCCGAGCCGATACCGGCAGGCAGAGAAACCTCCGCCACAAAGTGAAGGGCAATTCTTGCGTCGTTGGGGCTGCAATCTGAACCACGAACACTACCTGCGATGAATGTCTTTCCACACCGGGTAAGAACCATCTAGAAGCAAAATAACTAGTAAAAGGTAAAGAATGATGCTTTTGAGATGATCTTTCTATATGTGGTGCGTTGGGGCAAGTCACGGTGCATTTTTAGTGCCCTGAACCTTGGCGTACCGTATTATCACGCGCTTTCGGCAGGCTTTTCAGGAGGGTCAGGGCGCTGATGATACCGGCGCTGCACAGGGCGACCGCCACGATTGATGAGTAGCCTACACCGAGCGAGAAGGCATTTTGGGCGCTGCTGATGAGGGCGCTCGCTGCAGGTTCTGGGTAGCGGGTTGCCGCGTCCATTGCACCGCCGAGGGTTTCTTGGGCGATGTGCTGATCGGTGGTTGAATAGCCTGCGGGTACTTGCACATTGAGTCGGTAGATGGCGGTCAGCGCTGTGCCGAGAATCGCTGCGCCCAGGACGCTGCCGAACTCGTAAGCAGTTTCAGAAACGGCTGAGGCAGCGCCGGCTTTGTTGGCGTCTACTCCGCCGATGATGGCATCGTTAGCCAAGGTTTGCGCCGCACCATTGCCCAGCCCTAAGAGCATGAACCCGAGCACGAAGATGAGAAAGGACGCACCGGTAAAGCCGCCGGCAGCAACAAAAGTGTAACCGGTAACGGCTAGCGTCAGCGCTGCGGCAACGAGGTGGGCAGGTCTAAAAGATTGAGCCAAACGCACCACGAAAAGACCGGAGAAGATAGAGCAGAGAACACCCGGTAGCATGGTGAGACCAGCCTGCATGGGGGTAAGCCCCACAACGAGCTGCACGTATTGGGAGTAGAAAATCATGAAGCCTGTCATGCTAGTCATGGTGATGAGATTGCTCAGCAGCCCCCCGGTGAAGGTCTTTGAGTGAAACAAAGACATATCGAGCATGGGGTTCTCTAGCTTGTTTTGTCGCCTCACGAAAGCCCACGTAGTGACCGCGCCTACGAGGGCTGCGGGGTAGATGCTGAGGTGCTCTAACCCCTCGGTAGCACCCACTTTCAGCGCGTACACCAAACCGAACATTGCTGCCATCACCAACATAATGCTCAGCGGATCAATGGATCCGGGCGCTTCCGAGCGGGAATTAGGCACCAACAGAGGCATAAGAATCAAAGCGGGAATCAGGATCAAAGTAGCAATGAAGAAGATCGAACCCCACCAAAAATGCTCCAGCAAGAACCCGCCCATAACCGGTCCCAAAACTGCCCCGGCGGAAAAGCCAGATGCCCAAATAGCAAGAGCCGCACGACGCTGGTTGGGGTCAAGGAAAATATTGCGTAAGAGCGAAAGGGTAGCGGGCATCAACATCGCGCCAAAGAAGCCTAATGCTCCACGCGCCGCAATCAGCCAAATCGCGTCCGGAGCGAAACTTGCAAAAGCCGAAACCACCGCAAACCCCACACAGCCAACCAAAAGCAGGGTGCGGCGTCCTACCTTATCGCCTAGAGCACCCATCGGTACTAGCAGGGCAGCAAGAACCAGCGGGTAGATATCAACCATCCACAAAAGCTGCGTGCCGGTAGGTGCCATGACCCGTGAAATTTTGGGCAGCGCGAAACTGAGCACTGTATTATCAACTGAAATCAGTAGAACCGGCAGCATCAGTACAGCAAGTGCTAGCCACTGTTTGGTGCCAGCACGCAGGGGAATGGTGGTGGTGATAGGCATATTGCCCAGTCTACTCGCGTGCAGCTGTGACCCCGGCTATGCGTTGAGAGTGCATTTTAAGACATCTTTTGAGCTAAAAACCTGTCTTAAATTGCGCTTTCGGCTACTGTGAATAGTGATGACTACCGTACAAATACCCTCTTCAGATTCTCTTTACCACCGGGCACTTGAGCTCCTTCAACGCCTGACCAATAATCCTGCTGCCCGGTTTCACGCGGGTCAGTATGAAGCGATTGAGTCGCTGGTTCTACACCGCCGTAGGTCATTGGTGATTCAGCGAACGGGGTGGGGTAAATCGGCGGTTTATTTTCTGTCGGCGCTGTTGATGCGTGAGCAAGGTGCTGGGACTACCCTTATTGTTTCTCCTCTCTTAGCGCTAATGCGTGACCAGGTGCAGGCTGCCGCTCGTGCGGGGGTACGCGCCGCGATGGTAAATTCCTCGAACGTCACGGAGTGGGATGCGATTGCCCAGCAGATTTCTCGCGGCGAGATAGATGTTCTGCTGATTAGCCCCGAACGCCTGAATAACCCCGCCTTTTTGAGGGACTGGATGCCTCACCTTCTGCCTTCTTTGGGCATGTTGGTGGTGGACGAAGCTCACTGTATTTCTGACTGGGGGCATGACTTCCGCCCTGACTACCGCCGTATTCGTACCCTGATTGAGCAGCTACCGTCTCATGTGCCGGTGTTAGCGACAACGGCAACTGCTAACGAGCGGGTGGTTCAGGACGTTATTGAGCAGCTTGGCACTCACGCCTTGGCTCCTCAAACTGGGCAGGGTAGCTGGGCGGACTCGTCCGCTATGGTAAATTCCGTCCCGGAAAATACGGTGCCCGGTGACGTTTTTGTACTGCGTGGCCCGCTGACCCGTGATTCTTTGCGGTTGGGGGTGTTGAGTCTTGATCACTCAGAACAGCGCCTTGCCTGGTTGCTAAGCCACCTCAATGAGATGCCCGGTTCAGGCATTATTTATACGCTCACCATCTCGGCAGCAGTTGATACTGCAACCGCCCTGCGCGCTGCGGGCTATGAGGTGTACGCCTACACCGGTCAGACTGATACCGAGGAGCGCGAAGAACTCGAACAGGCGCTGAAAGAGAACCGCCTGAAAGCTCTGGTTGCCACGAGTGCTTTGGGTATGGGGTTCGATAAGCCAGACCTGGGTTTTGTGGTTCATCTGGGCGCACCTTCGTCTGCTGTTGCTTATTATCAGCAGGTTGGTCGCGCAGGTCGCGGTGCTATTAACGCTGATGTGCTTTTACTGCCTGGTTCAGAAGACAAAGAAATTTGGGAGTATTTCGCGGCGGCTTCGATGCCCACCGCCGAGAACACCGGGGCAGTCTTGCAGGTTCTGAACGAGGCACGGTCGCAGGGGCAGGCGCTGAGCGTTCCTGCCCTTGAGGCAAGGGTAGATATCAAACGTTCCTCCCTCGACTTGCTCCTAAAGGTCTTGGCAGTCGAAGGTGCTGTTCAACGCGTAGAAAAGGGCTGGGCTGCCACCGGCGCACCCTGGCATTACGATCGCGAACGGTATGATCGGGTGGCTCAGACGCGAGTTGCAGAGCAAAACGCCATGCTCGACTACATCAGCACCACACAGTGCCGTATGCAGTACCTTGCCTTTCAGCTTGATGATGAGAGCGCAACCCCCTGCGGGCGCTGTGACACCTGCGCTGGCACCTGGTACCCGACGAATATTACAACGGACGCCCAAGAACAAGCCCGCGGCGCACTAACCAGCGAGGGGCTAGAGATCGCTCCGCGCCGTCAATGGCCAAGCGGTCTTAATAACCTGGGCGTATACGAAAACGGCAAGCCCCTGCGCGGCAAAATACCGGCAGAACACCAGGCAGAACCCGGCAGAGCACTTGCCCGACTCACCGATTTAGGGTGGGGCAACCAGCTCCGCGAAATCTTCACCAACGCCGAACAGACCCCCGAAAAAGACGCACCCCTTTCTGATGAACTAGGACGCGCCTGCATCCGCGTACTGGCAGCCTGGGACTGGCAAGCACGCCCCACCGCCGTTGTACACCTGCCCTCACCCGTGCGTCCAACCTTGACGGAATCTCTAGCACAAGGGCTCTCACGAACCGGCAAAATACCCCACCTCGGTGCTCTACATCAGCTCTCAGCAGGGCACTTTGGGGGTAACAGTGTTTTCCGCTGCGCGGCAACAGTACATTCCTACGCCCTCCCCGAGACGCTAGAAAGCTACCTCAACGAATACAACCCCGACATCCTGCTGGTCACCGATCTGATCGATTCACGCTGGTCAATAACCGCAGCTGCCCGCCTCCTCAAAGTGGGCGGCGCTCGCAGCGTCCTTCCCTTCGCCCTTGCAAGTACCCACTAACACCATGACTGAACCCACCACTTCGCAACCGGTGGCTCCCGGTAGCTACCTTGCCGCCCGCCGTGCCCGGCAACCGCACCATGAGCAGTGGATGCGCCAAGCGCTAATGCAGGCTCGTCAGGCTCTAGAACACGCAGATGTTCCCATCGGCGCTATTGTCGTGGACGCTCATGGTGAGGTGATAAGCCGCGGCTATAACCAGCGCGAAGCCCACCAAGACCCCACAGCCCACGCTGAAGTTATAGCTTTGCGTGAAGCTGCTCGCGTCACCGGCTCGTGGCGGCTTGATGGGTGTACCCTCGTCGTTACCCTAGAACCCTGCCTGATGTGTGCGGGCGCGATCTTGCTGGCGCGCGTCCCCACCGTTGTCTTTGGGGCGTGGGAAGAAAAGATGGGTGCTGCTGGTAGCGTCTATGACACTTTGCGCGATGCGAAACTTCCCGTGCGAGCTGAGGTGTACTCAGGTGTTCTTGAGGAAGAGTGCGCTGATCTTCTGACTGATTTTTTTATGGGTAGGCGAGAGCCTAGACCGTAGTTGGCACGCGCTTTGGGCACCGCAGAACCGCAGGAGAGGGCGCCGGGCGCCACAGTCGAAAAAATCTCCCCTAAGTTACTGGCAAGTAACACCGCATCGTTGCCGTCTGGGGGTATAATTTTTGAAAAATAACCCCAGTAATTTCAAATACTGAGGTTTCAGACCACGCACGCTCACTTGAGGTGAGCAACTTTCCCTCAAAGGTGAACCGTGACAGAAACCCCTCTCTACACCCCCGACGAGCCGTACTCACAGCGCTCTCTTTACTCTTCTATCCCGGCGGCAAAACCCCCGAAGACCACTAAAACCCAGCTCAAACTCTTCGAAGCAGCCCTAGAAATTATGCGAGAGAAAGGCTCTGAGGCGACTACCGTTGAAGAGGTTGCTGAGCGCGCCGGAGTTTCAAAAGGCACGGTCTACTACAACTTTGGGTCGAAGAAGACCATTGTTGATCAGCTACTGAAGTACGGCTCGAAGCTGCTTATCAACGAGATCAACAGAGGCAGGAGCGCAGACGATACCCGCGAGGGTCTAGAGATTGCCTGCCGCTCAGCCTTTGAATTTTTGGGGGAGCACCGAGGGTTCGCCCGACTATGGATCTCTGAGGTTTGGCAGAACCCCGAAGAATGGTCGCCCACTATGCGCGAAGCTCGCAATCAGGTAGTGGTTGCTATTCGAAGACTCGTGCAGTTGCTTGCTACCCAGTACACTGTTGATGCCACCCGCAGTCCCGATACCGTGGCGGTTGCTCTCTTTGGTGCGGCTTTCATGCTGAGTATGGACCAAGAAGTTCACAACGCTGATCTTGGTGTCGCTGACGCTACCCAGGCAGCTATGTTGGTGATTGACGGTTACATTACTGGAATCCACCCCACTTTTGTGCACCTCAATAACGCGCGTATTTGAGTATTGTTCGGGTTTTCGGTAAGCTCATAGACGCTGGTGACGTGTCCGAGCGGCCGAAGGTGCAACACTCGAAATGTTGTGTACGGTAACCCCGTACCGAGGGTTCAAATCCCTCCGTCACCGCCAGATAAGACCCCGCGTTTTACCTAGCCAGACTGGGAATCGCGGGGTTTTTGTATGCCCAAAACCACCCCGTGAACGCAAGAGCGCTACTTCACTCGTCCTTGCCGGTGTGACCATGTTCTGTTCAGAGGTGACCAGGTTCTGCCCAGGTGACCACGATAAACCTGCTCACCTGGGCAGAGGGTGGTCACACCGGGTAAATCGTGGTCACTAGTGACAAAAGCTGGTCACACGGGTGAGGTAGGGGGTATAGAAAGCTCGGTGCGGACGCGCTACTCAGTCGGTGGGTGCTACCGGACGGTGGTAGGTTTGTTGTATGCGTATTAAAGTTCTTGACCACCCGCTGGTGGACCACAAAATTACCGTGTTGCGCAGTAAAGATACTGCCTCACCGATTTTCCGTCAGCTCGTTGACGAGCTGGTGACTCTGCTTGCTTACGAGGCTACCCGTGAGATTCGCGTAGAAGACCGTGAAGTGGAGACCCCGGTGGCGAAGACTGTGGGTAAGCACATTTCGTCTCCTCGCCCCCTGGTGGTGCCGATTCTGCGTGCCGGTTTGGGTATGTTGGAGGGTATGACCCGCCTGATTCCTACTGCTGAGGTTGGTTTCTTGGGTATGGCTCGTAACGAGGAAACCCTCGATATCGTGACCTACGCCGAACGTCTGCCTGAGGATCTTACCGGCCGTCAGGTCTACGTTCTTGACCCCATGCTGGCAACCGGTGGAACCTTGATTGAAACCATCAAGTTCCTGCGTAAGCGCGGAGCAGAACACATCACCTGCCTCTGTATTCTGGGTGCGCCTGAGGGCATTGAAGCTCTTGAAAAGGGTGTGGATGGTCTCGAAAATATTGACCTGTTCCTCGCTGCTCAGGACGAGCGCTTGAATGATAAGGCGTACATTGTGCCCGGTCTGGGTGATGCTGGTGATCGTCTCTACGGCGTTGCTGAGTAATTATAATCGGGTAGCCGATCTATAGGTGGCATGCCGGGAAAAGTGGGTCGAGCGGATGCGTCTGCTCGACCCATCTTTTGTTGGTGGGTGGGTGCCTGTGCGGTGGTTATGGCTGAGCATTTCTGTGCGTGTGTTTCGCCGTGAGGTGCGCTTTGTGAGCAAAGTGGCAATCTGATGCTTTCGGTGGAGCGTCGGCTCAAGGCTCTTCTGTCTGAAACGTATCTTCGAGCGGTGCATCTTGTTAACGTGAAGGGGGTAAAAATTATTGTTCACTCTTGACAAGTTAGCTGTGTGTATCTCTCAGCACTGTGTATTCTTGTAGTTGGGTAATATTTCACGTGAGAGGCTGTAACGCTAGAGCAACTCTCGGTATCATGTGAATATGTATGCATTAAATATTCGCTGAAATATTTTGTAACACGAGCAAAAAATGCGCATACAGTTCAGCATGAGAAAAAATGATAATTGTTACTTGATTTATTGGGCTAATCAGAGTTCGATAAAAGAGCAACACACACGCAAAATTATTACGCGGTTAGCGCCCAACTGTACTAAAAGCGCAGCACCCCATTGGTGGGGCTAATGCGTTTTTGAGTCACACGAGAGCAGGAGAAAAATGTCAGGTGCACCTGGATACGTTCATATTTCCCAGCGCGGTCGAACCGGTGCCCATCAGGCTGCACCCGGCGTCGCGCGTTCTGCTAAGTCATACCCGGCTAATCTGCGTCCCATGACTGCCAGCGTGCCGGAGCCTCCTGCGCCCTCCAAACTCGCTGCTGAGTCTGAGGCGCGCGGGTTCGTGCTCTACGTGGGATTGAGCGAAGAAGCTGCTGCCGCCAAAGGAACGTCCTTGGTGCGAATTGTTCAGGATCTTCGTGCTTACACCCATAACTTGGTGTCTGAGGCTGAATCGTACGCTGCGGTTGCTCTTGCGCCTACCAATGCTGAGGGTAGCGACCTTGAGGTGGTTCGCAATGCTTTGGGTGATCCCACTGCCGTTCATCACGCACCTGAACCTGCTGCACCGCGTCAGGGTGGTATTTTCTCTTCTGACTCAAAGCCCACCCACACCACCGGTGTGCTGATTGACCTCTCGCGCCGTGAAGTCTTTTTAGACGGTGAGCTACTGAACCTCACCTTCAAAGAATTTGAGCTATTGAACTACCTGGTTGAAAACGGTGCGCGCACCGTTGCTCGTGAGGAACTACTGCACAGCCTGTGGCACGACGCTGAAGAGGTGCCGAATGAGCGCACCATTGATGTGCATATCCGCCGTCTGCGTTCGAAGCTGGGACGTCTCTCGAATACCGTTCGTACCGTGCGCGGTCAGGGCTACCGGTTCTATGAGCATCCTGAGGTTGTTATCTGGGCAGCTCCTGAATACTCCATCTAAGTCTCAGAAGACTTCCAGCGTGGTAGATTGCTGTGCCTCTTGGGTAGGCTAGAGAGCATGAGTGAAACAGACTTTCAGATTGCATCTTCAACCCTCGGCAGCGGCTTGCAGCGCGTAGCTTTTTTGCACGGGCTTATGGGGCGGGGTAAAAACTTCACCCGTATTGCCCGCGGTCTGGGCGATGATTTCACCGTTTTGCTCATGGATATGCCCAACCATGGTGCTTCGGGGTGGACGCAGGATTTCGACTATGCGCGCATGGCTGACCTGGTAGCTGAGAATCTGCGCAAAGGCTTCGCGCACGAGAGCCCGGTGGATATTGTGGGACACTCGATGGGCGGTAAGATCGCTATGCTGCTGGCACTGCGTCACCCCGAGCTGGTAAACCGTCTGGTGGTCATGGACATCGCGCCCAACGATTCAAAGGGTAGTTTTACGGTGCTCTTGGATTCTTTGTTGAGCTTGAACCTCAAGACCCTCACCTCCCGCAGCGCCGCTGGGGACGAGGTCTCCGACCGGGTGCCTGACGCTGGCGTCCGTGGTTTTCTACTGCAGAACCTTGCCCGCGGTCAAGACGGTTTCTACTGGGAGCCGAACCTGGGGATGCTGCGCGAAAATCTGGACGCGATTATGGGCTGGGATGCCCCCGACGAGGAGCCTTTTGCCGGGCAGGTTCTGTGGGTTGCCGGTGGAAATTCTAACTACATTCAGCCCGAAGATACCCCAACTATGCGTGCTCTTTTTCCGAAGGTTCGCAAGATTACGGTGAAAGGTGCTGGACACTGGGTACACGCCGATAAGCCCGACGCGGTGATTGAGATACTGTCGGTGTTTTTAGGCAAATAAGCACCCATTACACAGCTAAATACGGGTAAAACATCCCGCGAACGCTGGTTTGCGATGTTCTTGATGCGGCGTCATAAACAGTGGGTCTTGAAAGTGCGGGCTATATACTGGGCTACTGGTTCGTGTACTTTCTTCCTCGAGGAGCTCGTTATGGCAGCAGAAAAAACGCCGCCTTCAGTAGCAGATGTAACTACCGGCCCGCCCGGAAAACCAGCAGCAACACGCGCACCGGGCAAACTCAGTAAGCTCGGACAAGTCATGTACCCACACAATATTCACCCGGCGCTTGTACCCGGTGTCTCTATTGAAGATCAGCGGGTCAGCTACAGAATTGACAAGCCCATTCTTATTACCGTGGGGGCGGTCATCATCGCTTTCGTGGTGTGGGGTGTGATTGCACCTCAGAGCGTGCTTGATACATCAACTGTGGCTCTCACCTGGGTAATGCAGAACCTGGGCTGGATCTTTACCAGCATTGCCGCGGGACTCATGGTCTTTTTATTGGCGCTGGCGGCTAGCCGCTACGGAAATATTCCGCTGGGTCTTGACGGCGAAAAACCTGAGTTCTCCACCGCGTCGTGGGCAGCTATGCTCTTTGGCGCGGGCATCGGTATCGGCATCATCTTCTTTGGCCCCTACGAGCCTCTCTCTTACTACCTCAGCCCCCGTCCTGGTGCCTATGATGCAGCAACGGCGGAGGCAATCACAGGGGCAATGGCTCAGGCAGCCCTGCATTGGGGTTTTAACGCTTGGGCTATCTACGCCATTGTGGGGTTGGCAGTTGCTTACGTTTCTTACCGGCGCGGACGTGTGCCACTCATGAGCTCGATTCTCGCCCCACTTTTTCCCAACCACCGCAATGATTCGCTGGGATCGCGCACTATCGATGGGTTGGCTATTATTGCCACCCTTTTTGGTACCGCAGCCTCGCTCGGCATTGGCGCCCTGCAGATTGCTCGCGGTGTTGAAATTGTCTCTGGCTGGTCACCTGCCGGTAACACCATGGCGCTCATTATCATTGTGGTACTGACTATCGGCACCATTATTTCTGCGGTCTCCGGCGTCTCTAAAGGCATTCGCCTGCTCTCGAACGTCAATATGACGCTCGCTATCGGTCTGGCAATTTTCTTCTTCGTTGCAGGTCCCACCGCTTTCTTACTGAACATTATTCCGGCAACCATCATCGAATACGTGGGTACTCTGCCCGATGCTTTGAGCGCCAACATGGCAGAGTCAGAAGAAATGGAAGCATTCCTTTCTGGCTGGACCACCTTCTATTGGGCGTGGTGGGTGAGCTGGGCACCCTTTGTCGGCGTGTTTGTTGCTAAGATTTCGCGCGGACGTACGATCCGCCAGTTCATTCTGGGCGTACTGTTTATTCCCTCCACCATTATCATTCTTGCCTTTACGATTCTGGGTGGCACCACCATCTGGTTACAGCGTGAATCCAATGCTGTTGCACCCGATGGAACCGCGGCGTCCATGCCTGCTCCGCAAGAAATTTTCTTCGTGGTGCTTGAGCAGCTGCCCGGCGCACAGTTCGTTGCTCCGCTGGTGATTTTCATGCTGGCGATCTTCTTCATTACCACTTCAGATTCAGCGTCACTGGTAAACTCGCAGCTTTCGCAGAAGGGCAACCCTAACCCCAATAAACTCGTTACTACTTTTTGGGCACTATGCATGGCAGGTATCGCCGTGGTTATTCTGCTGACCGGTAACCAGAACGCCTTGCAGGGGTTGCAGAACCTAATTACCATTACTGCTCTGCCCTTCTCGGTGATACTTATTCTCATGTGCGTTGCACTGGTTAAAGAATTGCGTAATGACCCGCTGAGCATTCGCCGCGACTACGCGCGTACCGCCGTTGAAAAGGCTGTGGTACACGGTGTGAGCGAGCACGGTGACAACTTCAAAATTGCCATTGAACCCACCGACCCCACCAGCGAATACGCCACTGGCGCTGACTTTGACTCAACGGCAGAGGAAGTGACTGAGTGGTATACACGCACCGATGAAGAGGGCAACCCGGTCAAATTCGACTACACCCACGGTGTGTATCTGAACGAGGACGGTCAGCCCGTCACCAAAGAAAACCAAGTGCTAACCCCCGAAATGTTCGAGGAATACAAGAACAGGCACAAACGTTAAGCCTCTCACCACCGCACCTCCACAAGCGGCGCAACTATTCGTTATGAATATTTGCGTCGCTTGAGTGGGTTATGGTGAAGTTAGATACAAGCACCGCATCACGTCACTGAAAGGATTTTTGCACATGAGTATCGCAGCTGATACCAACGAGAAGTTTGTTCACTATGCCCACGGGGAACGTCTAGTTTCTACCCAGTGGGTCGAAGAAAACATCAGCACCCCCGGCCTGGTAGTACTCGAATCAGACGAGGACGTACTTCTCTACGAAACCGGTCATATTCCCGGCGCCCTCAAAATTGACTGGCACACCGAACTCAACAACCCCGTCACCCGCGACTACGTGGACGCTCAGGGCTTTGCTGATTTGATGAAAGCCAAAGGTATCTCACGCGATGACACTGTGGTCATCTACGGTGACAAGTCGAACTGGTGGGCAGCCTACGCCCTGTGGGTTTTCACTCTCTTCGGTCACCAAGACGTCCGACTCATGGACGGCGGCCGCACCAAGTGGGTTGAAGAAAACCGCGCCCTCACCACCGACAAGCCTGACGTTCCTGCCACTGACTACCCCCTGGTAGAGCGCAACGACGCACCCATCCGCGCCTTCCTACCCGAGGTCAAAGCCAACATCGGCAAGCTACCCCTGATCGATGTTCGCAGCGCGGACGAATACACCGGCGCTCGCACCCACATGCCCGGTTACGCTGAAGAGGGCGCTCTGCGCGGCGGTCACATTCCCACCGCTCACTCGGTACCCTGGGCTAAAGCAGCCAATGAAGATGGAACTTTCAAGAGCTTCGATGAACTCAAAGCCCTGTACATTAAAGAGCTGGGCTTGGCTGACGCCGATGACATCATCGCCTACTGCCGTATTGGTGAGCGCTCATCACACACCTGGTTCGTGCTGAAGTTCCTGCTGGGCATTGACAGTGTGCGTAACTACGACGGTTCCTGGACGGAATGGGGCAACGCTGTTGCCGTACCCATCGTCAAGGGCGAAGCACCCGGTGAGGCTCTATAAATGACCAGCGAACTCACCGGAAAACTGGCAGAAATCGCCGCTGAATTTGCGGAGGTAGCTGCGTCCGACCGCCTGCAACTGCTCTTAGAATTCAGCCAGTCTTTGCCGGTGCTACCCGAGCGCTACGCCGATCACCCCGAGCTACTTGAGGCCGTACCCGAATGTCAGTCACCGATTTTTCTCATTACTGAGGTTAATGACGGGATTGTTAACCTTTTCTTCTCAGCGCCTGCTGAGGCACCGACTACCCGCGGTTTCGCTTCTATCTTGCATGAAGCGCTGGACGGTCAGAGTGTAGAGGACGTACTTGACGTACCTGAGGACACTGCCTTGCGCCTTTCGCTGACCGATCAGGTGAGCCCGCTACGACTGAACGGTATGAGCGGTATGCTGGCGCGTATTCAGCGTCAGGTGCGCGAAAAAATATAAGATCAGTAGCTTTTCTTCTGACTAAGGGCGCACAAAGGGAAATCTCCGAGAAGAGTTTTTGTGCGCTCTTGCCTACCCAAGGAGCACCATGAACGCCACCAAACTGCTGATTATTATGCGCCATGCTGAGGCGGACTGGGGTCTTGACGACTTCAACCGCCCGCTGACCAAGCGCGGGCATGCTCAGGCACCGCAAGTAGGGCGCTGGTTGCTGGAGAAGGAGTACGTGCCCGAGATGATTGTTTCTTCGGCAGCTTTGCGTACCCGTCAGACAACAACATGGGTTTCTGAGGGGCTGGGGGAGAAAGCGCCGACCGCATCCTTGGATAAGAACCTGTATAACGCGCCCGCACGCAAGCTGGTGTCGGCTATCAATAGTGCCCCTGAGACGGTACAGGCGCTGATGCTGGTTGCTCACCTGCCGGGCGTGCAGGACGCCGCCCTGCAGCTGGCGCGCAGCGATTCGGACTACGATGCGCTGATGGACGCCTCCTACGGGTTCGCGCCCTCATCGGTGGCGGTCTTTGAAGTAACTGATGAGTGGGCAGCCCTCGACACAGCCTGCACCAAGATGATTGATTTCAAGACCTTCTAATGGTCTCTGTTCCGTGTGCTGGTAGAGCCTCCAGCATGAACAATCTTTACTGCTGAAAGATGAGCACCTAGAGCGGTTTCAAAAATATACCCCCATACTCCCTTTTGAGGAGTGAAAAAATGAAGCCCCGCAGTTCCCGTGGGAACTGCGGGGCTTTTCTTCGCATACGGTACTTTTCTTTTCGCCACCTGTGTAAAGTTCCCTCTTATTAACCTGCATTGCTAATCAGTTCCTGAAAATATGTTCTGAACACTTGTGCTTTAGAATGTTTTTGTCTAGTGTGAGACTTGCATGGGCATGTGTGGGGCGTCACCGACGAAGGCGATCAACCACTGTGCAATACATAAAGTATGTGAGTCATGCCTGAGTCGTAGGCAAACATAAGAGAAAAGAACGAAATGGCGTCTAAACTGCAAAAACAGAGGGTTGAGGGCCCTTTCCTCGACAGAATTGGCATTCCTGGTGTTCTCAAATGGGGGTTCCTGGGACTTCTTATATTTCAGACTGGTCTCGGTGTAGAAGCCAACTTTATTACTCCGCACCTGGTTGAAGTTCTTGGTAGTAAAGAAGCTACAGCTTCATACATCATTACCGCCTACTCGCTGGCGGCTCTTATAGCCAGTTACCTCTCAGGTGTGCTTTCTGACCTCATGGGTCCTAAGAAAGTCATGATTATTGGTTTCGCTTTGTGGGCTATCTTCCAGGTTTCCTTCCTTTTGTCATTGGGCACAGGAAATTATTGGCTAGTTGCTGTTACCTACTTCTTCCGTGGTCTGGCATACCCGCTGTTCTCCTTCTCCTTCCTTGTGTGGGTGAATATTACTGCGATGAAGTCTATGGCTGGCACTTCTGTGGGCTGGTTTTATGTAATGTTCACAGGTGGTCTTCCCACTATCGGTTCGTTGGTTGCTATTGCATCGATTTCTGTGTTCGGAGGCGGCACAGCAGGTGAGCATGGAGCGATGTGGGTAGCGCTTGCGCTGGCGACTGTTGGTGCTCTTATGGTTTTCTTGGGATGCCGCGCTGAAAACGGTAACAAGCGCATTGCCCCCGCACATGAGTCGACCTCAACCGTTTTACTTTCGGGTATTCGCTTGCTCTTCTCGAACTCAAAGGTTATGCAGGGTTTCTTAATTCGTTTGATTAACACTGCCCCCCAGTTTGGTATGTTCGTCATTCTCCCTGTTGTTATTGCTGATGAACTCGGTTGGGGTCAGTCGCGTTGGCTTTTGATGACCACCTTCATCTTTGCAGGCAATATTCTTTTCAACGCTTTCTTTGGCAATGTTGGAGACCGCATTGGCTGGGTTAACACCGTGCGTTGGTTTGGGGTTTTTGCATCGGCTATCGGTCTGTTGTTGTGGTGGTATGTTCCGCATATGGTCCCCGCTGGTTCCACCTGGGGCTACGTTGTTTCTGTGGTTGCCGGTGTTACCTTTGGTATCTGCTTGGCAGGTTTTGTTCCGATGGGAGCGATTATGCCTGCTAACGCCCCCGAGCACCGTGGTGCAGCAATGGCAATGTATACAACTGCTGCAGGTGGTGCTGCATTCTTGGGTACCTCGGTTGTTTCAATCGTGCTCAGCGTTACCGGTGCTTTGGGGTGGGATCCCTTCATGCAGAAGTCAGCTGTTATCTGGGCGTTTGTTGCCTTGTACGGTTGTGCGTTCATTATGGTAGGTAATCTGCGTACAGAGCAGGACGACCCTGTGAAGCGTCAGCAGATGCGTGATGCAGACACTGCGGCACTTGAGATCCTTGCAGCTAATAAGCAGCGCACCGATATTAGAGAAAGCTAAGAACGCATATTGATAAAAGCCCCTGAGCACCCTATGTGGGCATCTCAGGGGCTTTTCTCTGCACCTGGTGCGGTCTTAGCTATTGAGGTGGGTAAGTATATCTTTTGCGGTTGCTTCGTCTGTAACTAACTTTTTGAAGGTGCCTAGCTTGGTTGCAGCAATGATCGATTGGACTTTTTCTTTCCCTACAGCAATAGCGACGCTGTGAGGAATTGCTTGAAGCTGTTCCAATGGGATGCGAATCGTTCTGTCGCTTCCTGTGTAAGGGAGGTCATTACCTGCTTCATCAAAGAAGTGCAAACAAACATCACCTACTGCATCTGTTAGTTCCCCTTGAGGGATATCAGAGGCAATTGACGTTCGCCGGGTTGTAACAGCTCCGATTCCGACTAGGGCACCCTGTGCGTGTTTCCAGTGAGCGATTGTTTCTTGGAAGGAAGCATCTTCGTGAAGAGCTTTGTACATAAGTGGTGTAGGTATGACGCGGGCGAAAATAGGGAGATGTCGACTGCCGGTTTTCTGTGCCATTGTTCGAACGATTTCATTGGGCTGGTGCCACGGTTCTGGTTCGGATACACCGCCCACGGTGGGTATCAGGGTAACTCCTGTGAGCGGGGGTAGGTTCATGTGGGAGATTCCGTATATTGCTAATCCAGATGCTACGGCTAATGTGCTCCCGTGTGTAAGTTTCATATCTGCGATAGCGGTGAGTACGGCATTTTCCATGCCGGGACCCATGGTGGAGTCTTGAATTCCAGGAGAAAGGTAAACCTTGTGGAGGTTGAGTGCCTCGGCAAGCCGTTCGGCTAAGAGTTCATTAGACTTTGCGTCCGGGTGGATGACGTTGATCTGAACGATTCCCCGTTCCTTTGCCTGAGCTAACATGCGGCTTACTGTTGGGCGCGACACGTTGAGGCGTTGGGAAATCTCTGCCTGGCTGAGGTTCTCGGTGTAGTACATATTTGCAGCTGCAAATAGATGGTCTGAGTTGTAAAAATCTGTAGGGTTGGTGTCCATGGCGGCTCGCAAGGTGGTAGAAGGGTTTATCTTATGGATAATTCTAAGGGTTTTGTCATTCAAGCTCCGCACCGCTAAAAATTCTTAAGAACATTTGTGCTTGACATTTGTTCTCGGGGTGGCAGAATTGGTGTTGTATGCAACACACAGCAATCAAGGCTATAAAGGAGATCAGCGATGACCGCGACCCTACCCGAAACCATGCAAGCAGTTGTAGTGAAAGGTCCCGAGAACTACGTTCTTGAGACAGTGCCCGTACCGACTATTGGCGATACGGATCTGCTCATCAAAATCGACGCTGTCGGTATTTGCGCTTCTGACCTCAAATGCTACCACGGCGCACCCAAGTTCTGGGGTGATGAGAACCGTGCACAATGGGCAGAAAACGACCGCATCGCGGGTCACGAAATCGCCGGTACTATCGTTGCGGGTTCAGCTGAAACCCTGAAGAAGCACACTGACGGCAAACCTTACGAACTGAACATCGGTGACCGCATCGTCATCGAACAGATCGCTCCCTGTGGTGAATGTCGCTACTGTCAGCGTGGCGAGTACTGGATGTGCGGTCCCCACGATATGTTCGGTTTTAAGAACTGGGATGGCGGTATGGCTGAGTATATGCTTGTACCTTCTCTGGCACGCGTCCACAAAATTTCAAAGGACGTAGCACCCCAGCACGCAGCGTTCGCGGAACCTCTGTCCTGCGCCCTACACGCGGTCGAGCGCGCCAACATCAAGTTTGAGGATGTTGTTGTTATTGCAGGTGCCGGTCCTATCGGTCTGTCTGCGCTGATTGGCACCCGCCAGAAGAACCCGCTGAAGATTGTTGTTCTTGATATGGCGGAAGATAAGTTGGCTCTGGCAAAGAAGCTGGGCGCTGATGAGGTCATCAATATTAAAAAAGTTGACGCTGTCCAGAAGATTAAGGATATGACCGATGGCTACGGCGCAGATGTTTACATTGAGTGCACCGGGCATCCCTCAGCTGTTCCGCAGGGTTTGAACCTGCTACGTAAGCTCGGCACTTACGTTGAATACTCGGTCTTTGGCTCGGATGTCACCGTTGACTGGTCCATCATCTCCGATGACAAGGAACTTAACGTCTACGGTGCTCACCTAGGTCCGCACACCTGGCCTACTGCGGTAAAGATTATCGAATCCGGCATCTTGCCACTGGATGAAATCTGCACTCACCAGTTCCCGCTGGAAGAATTCCAAGCTGGCTTGGACACCGTGGGCGACTCACAGGGCGATTCCATCAAATGCACAATCGTTCCTGGACTAACCGAGACTGTCAACCAGCTCAAGAAGTAGTTTACAAGCGAAGAAATAGCATCACCGAGAAAGGCCAACGATGACCAAGCTCTACAACGATCCAGCAGAATTTGCCGACGACCAACTCGAAGGCTTTTTGGATTTGTACTCTGACCGTCTGGTAGGCGTCCCTGGTGGTGTTATCTCTCTTCCTCCCAAAGAACCTCAGGTCGCTGTGATTGTGGGGGGCGGCTCGGGTCACTATCCCGCTTTCGCGGGCCTGGTGGGGCCTGGCTTTGCATCCGGTGCTGTAGTGGGCAATATCTTCACCTCACCGTCAGCCGCTCACGTGTACTCAGTTGCTAAGGCGGCAGACCAAGGCAAGGGGGTCATCCTTACCTTCGGTAACTACCAGGGTGACAACATTAACTTTGGTATCGCCGCTAAGATGCTCAACGCTGAGGGTATCGACACCCGTATTGTGGTGGTCAAGGACGACATCGCGTCCGCACCCGAGTTCGACAAGCGTCGCGGTATCGCGGGTGACTTTACCGTTTTTAAAGCAATGGGCGCAGCGGCCGCTGCCGGTAAGTCTATTGACGAGGTCGAGCGCATCGGCAACCTTGCCAATGAAAACACCCGTACTCTGGGTGTAGCTTTCTCAGGCTGCACTATGCCCGGTGCGGATCAGCCACTTTTTACCGTTGCTGAAGGTCAGATGGGCGTTGGTCTTGGTATCCACGGTGAGCCTGGCATTCGTGATGAAGCTTGTGCCTCTGCAAAAGAGCTAGCAACCATGCTTGTCGATGCCGTTTTGGCGGATGCACCTCAGGGTGCGGGCAAGCGTATTGGTGTGATTGTCAATGGATTGGGCGTTACCAAATACGAAGAACTTTTCTTGCTCTACCGCACGATTGCGCCCCATTTGCGCGCAGTGGGTTACGAGATTATTGACCCCGAAGTTGGTGAACTCGTGACCTCTCTAGACATGGGCGGCGTATCGCTGACCGTCTTCTGGCTTGATGGTGAACTTGAAGAGACCTGGACAGCTCCAGCTTATGCTTGCGCCTACCGCAAGGACGCTAAGCAGCTTGAAAGCATTGAAAAGACTTACACCGCTAAGTCCGCAACCGTCGATGCAGAATCGATCATTGAGGCCTCTCCGGCAGCTGCAGCAATCGCCGCTAAGGTGCGAGAGGCTGCCTTAAGCGTCGCTAATCTGATGAAAGAACAGGAACACTACCTGGGTGAAATTGACGCAGTAGCGGGCGATGGCGACCACGGTCGCGGTATGGTGCGTGGTGCAGAAGCCGCCCTCGAAGCCATTCAGAATGCCCCCGATAGCGCCGGTCCCTCGCAGTTGCTTAAACTCGGCGGACGGGCTTGGGCAATGCTGGCAGGTGGAACCTCAGGTGTTTTGTGGGGAGCGTCCCTTGAAGCAGCGGCTAATACTCTGGCAGACGATGCTGAATCCTTTACTCGGGATCAGGCGGCTGCAGCAGTTCAGGCTTTCGCAGATTCAATGGTGACCCTGGGCGGAGCTCAGATTGGTGATAAGACCCTGCTCGATTCTCTTCTACCTTTCACCGAGGCTTTGCGTGATTCTGAGGCAAACCTTCCTGATGCTTGGGCTGAGGCTGCGAATCTAGCAATTCAGAAAGCAGAAGAAACATCAGCGCTTTCTCCCAAGAAGGGACGCGCTCGCCCGCTAGCCGAAAAATCCATTGGTAACCCAGACCCGGGTGCTATCTCCATGGCAATGATTTTGACTCACGTCGGCACATACTTCCGTTCCTAAAGACTGCCAAGGGTATTCCGGTAGCTCTACCGACCCATCGCTCACGAAATACACGTATGCCACAGGCATAGAAGAAAGGTTGATAAAGATGGCTGAAGACCTTCGACTCATTGTAGGTTGCGACGCCGCCGGTCTGACTTACAAGATCGCGATTAAAGAACAACTCGAAGCTGACTCACGCGTGGCATCCGTACTGGATATTGGAGTGGGCACTGGCGAACACACTCCCTACCCTTCTATAGCTATTGCGGCTGCCGAAAAAATTGCAGCTGGCGAAGCTGACCGCGCAATCCTGATTTGCGGTACCGGTCTTGGCGTAGCGATTTCTGCCAATAAGGTTAAGGGTATTCGCGCTGTTACCGCGCACGATTCTTTCTCCGTTGAACGTTCCATCCTGTCAAATAACGCACAGATTTTGTGCATGGGTGAGCGTGTAATAGGTAAGCATCTTGCCCTGCGTCTGGCTAATGAATGGATTAGCTACACCTTCGATGATTCCAGCGCTTCTGCTGACAAGGTCAAAGTGCTGACCGACTACGAGGGCTAATAAGCCCGAATTTTTCTACGTTTAGATAAACCTCAGATGCATTCACTGTTGTGGGTGCTCGTATATAGGAGATCCACTGTGAAACTGAACCAGTCAAACCTCGAAGCTATTAAAGAAGAAGCTTCCGCCAAGTTATCCGAAGGCTCAACCTTCTCGATTCCCACCTACGACCGTAAGAATCTGAAGCCATCTATCGTTCACTTCGGTGTGGGTGGCTTCCACCGCGCTCATCAGGCAATGTATCTTGATGAGCTGTTGAACAAGGGGGAGACCACCTTTGCTATTGCAGGTATGGGCGTTTTACCGCACGACGTAAAGATGCGCGATGTGCTCAAAGAACAGGACTACCTGTACACCTTGATCGCTCGTGATCCGCAGGGAAATGAGGACATCCGCGTTATTGGTTCAATCGTTGATTACGTGTGGACTCCTGAAGACCCTGCCGGTGCTGTTGAGTACCTAGCTCAGGAAAATATTAAGATCGTTTCGCTGACTGTGACCGAGGGCGGTTACAACTTCAACCAAGTCACTCACGAGTATGATCTGACCACTCCCGCAGTCGCTGAGGACCTCAAAGATCCCGAGAACCCCCGCACTACTTTCGGTTTGGTGGTTCAGGCGTTGAAGCTGCGCCGTGAGCGAGGTATAGCACCCTTTACCGTAATGAGCTGCGATAACATTCAGGCTAATGGTCACTTGGCATCAAAGATGTTTACTGCTCACGCTCGTGCGCTTGACCCCGAATTGGCGTCCTGGATTGAAGAGAACGTTCCTTTCCCCAACTCAATGGTTGACCGTATTACTCCCGCGACCACCGATGATGACCGCGCCTATGTTGCTAAGAAACTCGGCTATGAAGACGGTTGGCCCGTAGTCACCGAAGACTTCATTCAGTGGGTTCTGGAAGAGAACTTTGCAGACGAACGTCCTGCCTACGAGAAGGTGGGCGTGCAGGTAGTTGATGACGTTGAGCCTTATGAGAAGCTAAAACTTCGTATGCTCAACTCATCGCACCAGGGTCTGTGCTACTTTGGTCATTTGGCGGGTTACCACTACGTTGATGACGCGGTCAACAACCCGCTGATCGAGGAACTGCTCCTGCGTTATATGCGCGAAGAAGCAATGCCTACTCTGGATGAGCTGCCTGACACTAACGTCGATCAGTACGCTAAGACTCTGATAGAGCGCTTCACCAACGAGGCTATTAAAGACACCGTTCCCCGTTTGTGCGCTGAGTCCTCTGACCGCATTCCCAAGTGGCTGATGCCCGTTGTCTTCGACAACCTCAAGGACGGCGGCAAGGTTGAACTCTCCGCTGCCATCGTCGCGTCCTGGGCTCGTTATGCCGAGGGCACCGATGAAAAGGGCGAGGCAATCAACATCGTCGATAATGCTGAAAAGAAGGTTCGTGTCGCAGCTCAAGCTCAACTGAGCGATGACGAGCTTGCCTTCCTGTGCGATAAGGACTTCTTCGGTGATGTCGTCAACGACGAACACTTCACCAAGCCCTACCTTGAGACTCTGCGCTCACTACACAGAGTGGGCAGCATCAAGACATTGGAGAAAATCCTCGGCAAGTAATGTCCGTGCCCAGCCTTCTATGGTGTAGCGCATCTTGCTGGGCTCGAACATCCGCTGTCGAGTTCAGCCTTTTCTTTCCCGAGATATAAGGATTTAGTCATGACACAGTACGTTCTAGGGATCGATTCATCTACGCAGTCCTGCAAAGCGCTGCTTGTGAATGCTGAGACCGGTGAGGTCGTGGACGAGCGTCGTGCGTCTCACCCCGTTGGCACCGAAGTAGACCCCCGAGCCTGGGTAGAGGCACTTCATGACGTCACCCAAGACGTGCTGCCCAAAGCTGATGCAATCTCTATTGCCGGTCAGCAACATGGCATGGTCCTACTGGATGAAAACAATGAGGTAGTGCGTGATGCACTGCTATGGAACGATACGCGATCTGCTGGTGAAGCTGAAGAACTCACCGCCTTTTTGGGGGGCCCTCAGCGAGCTGCAGAGAAGGTGGGTAGCGTGCCGCTTGCCGCTTACACCGCAACCAAGTTGTTGTGGGTACGTAAAAACGAACCCGAAAATGCGGCGCGTGCTGCCAAGGTTGCTCTGCCCCACGATTACCTGACTATGCAGCTAAACACCGACAAAAAACTGTATACAGATCACGGTGAAGCATCAGGTACCGCCTACTACAACCCGACTGAGCGACAGTGGGACGCTCCGGTCGCATCCTGGGCTATTGGTCATAAAATCCAGTTGCCCGAGCTAGCAGAACCTGCGCAAGTAATTGGCAAAACCGAAAGTGGCGCGCTAATTGCACCGGGCACTGGCGATAATATGGGCGCGGCACTTGGCTTGGACCTGCAAGATGGAGATGCCGTAGTATCTATGGGCACTAGTGCTGTCGCTATGATGCTTTCAGACGTGCCTGCTGCCGATTACAAATACAATGTTTCTGGTTTTGCCGATGCCACCGGAAAGTATCTACTGCTTGCCTGCACTCTCAACGGCGCACCCGTCATGGACTTCGCCTGTACAACCTTGGGTGTAGACCATGACGAACTTGCTCAGATGGTACTGCATGCTGAATCCGGTGCTAAAGGCGCGGTGTTTATTCCATACATTACCGGTGAACGAACTCCTAACTTGCCAGAGGCACGTGCTCACTTGGGAAACATTGGCCCCGGTCTCGAACGCAAAGATATGGCACGCGCTATGGTTGAAGGCTTAGCGTGCTCTGTGCGCGAAGGATTAGAAAAAATTGTTGCGCAGCGCGGCGCTGAACCTGACCGCATCCTGCTCATTGGCGGCGGCGCAAAATCTAAAGCATTCCGTGAGGTTCTGGCGCAGGTGCTAGGAATTGACATTTATGTACCTGAACCTGCAGAGTTCGTTGCTTTGGGCGCTGCGCGTCAAGCAGCGTGGGCACTATCTGGTAAGCAGGCTCCCCCTACCTGGGGTAAAGCCGAAATGACCAAGATAAGTGCAGAGAAGCGCCCCTCGATTTATCGTAATTATATTTCTTATCGTAACGAGCTCTACCCTCAGGTGGCTTAGAGCCATCCAGCGTCTACTGCTGACCAAAACACCAGAGCTTTCACCCCCATATGTTCAAAGGAGAACTTCATGACTGATTTCTCAGGAAAAATCGCTATCGTCACGGGCGCAGCGTCCGGTATTGGGCTAGCAATCTCTACCTACCTCGCTGAGCGAGGCGCGGTTATCGCGGGAGTCGATCTTTCCAAGAGGGTTCGAGATATAGTGGCTGACCTGACCGGGCAAGGACATCTAGGTATTGTGACTAACCTCGCGAACGAGGGGGCCGCGGCCGCCGCTGTAGAAGAGGTAGAGCAGAAACTCGGTACTCCGCATATTCTGGTCAATTCAGCCGGAGTGGTGTTCTTGGACGCTGCCGAAAAGCTCTCTGCCGAAGACTGGAATAAAACTATTGCAGTCAACCTGACAGCTTCATTCTTCATGGCACAAGCTGCTGGTCAAGCAATGCTTAAAGCCGGTTATGGACGCATCATAAACATGGCATCCCAAGCATCTGTCATCGGACTAGACCAGCACGTTGCCTACTGTGCCTCCAAAGCCGGGGTTGTAGGTATGACGCAGGCACTATCACTGGAGTGGGCGCCCCGCGGAATCACCGTGAACGCTGTATCACCGACTGTCGTTGAGACTCCCTTGGGTAAGAAAGCATGGGCGGGGGAGAAAGGTGAGAAGGCAAAAGCTGCTATTCCAGTGGGTCGGTTTGCCCAGCCAGAGGAAATAGCAGCACTCGTCGGGTACCTAGCCTCAGAAGAAGCGGCGATGATAACCGGTTCGAATATGCTCATTGATGGAGGCTTTACTGCTCAGTAATATGAATTAGCATAGATATACTTTGAAGCCCCGCAGTTTCCACGGGAACTGCGGGGCTTCAAAGTGTTTTTGGCGTAACAGCGAGAACTTACGGTTGCATCGCACGTAGTTGATGTTGAATATCAGCTGTGACAGTGTACAGCTTGCGGTAGTGGGAGTAGAGTTCCTCATAAGCTGTAACGTGAGTTGGTTCGATGATGCGCTCTACTGGGTTCCATTCGTCTAGCGAATGGACAGCGCCTAGGGCTTGAGCCACCATAAAAGCATCACCGTAAGATGCCCCTACGGACTCGCGGCGAAGCTCTTGAGCGCGTCCAGTCACGTCGGAAACAATCTGAGGCCACAGATCAGAGGTGACCCCGCCACCGGCAGCTGCAATGGATTCAATCGATGCCCCGGCTTGTTCCATTACTTCAATATTGTGCCGCACGGCAAAAGCAGTCGCTTCAAGCAAGGAGCGGTAGATGTGACCGCGACCGTGTCTCAGGCTCAGCCCAATCATCACGCCGCGCGCATCGGGGTCTTGAAGAGGGGTGCGCTCACCGGCAAAGTAAGGCAGAGTAAGAAGCCCCTCAGAACCCGCAGGAACTTCTCGTGCAGCATCCACTAATGTGGCGTAATCGCGTTCACCGGAAATATTGCGGAACCAATCAGTTAAAGCCCCTGACGTAGCTAGACCGCCGGCAATGTTGTAAGTACCTTCCCGAGTGCCGGTGGTACCCCACATTGAAGCATGATGAATACGATCAGGTGAATTAGCCACCAAAAACAGGGTGGTACCGTACATCAAAAAGAGCTGGTTATTTTTAATGGCACCCACAGATTCTTGCTCAGCCCAGGCATCCACCGTACCGAATATAACTGGAATACCGGCGGTAAGCTCAGGCACCTCAGGGGTGGTCGTTGTTTCACCGCAGATATCGTGGCTCCACCCTAATCGGGGTAATACAGTACCGGGTGCTACTTTCTCAACCATGTGGCTGTCCCACTCGCGGGTGGCTGGGTCGTACAGTGGAGTACACTGGCTGGCGGAATGGCGGTCAAGCACGTATTCACCAGTGATGCGCTTAATGATCCATGAGGACGGCATGTAAAAGCGGGCGCCGGACGCGAATACATCGGGAAAACGCTGGGCGAACCACCTGAGCTTTGGTCCACCTGCTTGGGTGGTGAGCTGAGAATCGTAATTCTCTAGCAGGTAATCCTGCCCCCAGAGACTGGAGAGTTCCGCTATCTCGTCACGAGCACGGTAATCAATGCCGTAGAGAGCAGCTGGAGCTATCGGAACATCGTTGGCGTCCGTGACAGCGATGCACGGGCCCATGCCCGATACTCCGATGCCTTTTACGGTGACGTCATTGCGGGTAAGTAAAACACTGTAGAGAGCCTTGAATTCATCCCACCAGATATTCATATCCATCTCTACAAGCCCCGCCTTGCCGCGGGTGATGGAGTGTTCTTGAACCTGGGAATCAATGACAGCGCCCTTGCTGTCAACTAATACGGCTTTAGTGCTTGAAGTGCCAACATCTAAACCAAAATATACGGGAGTGCTCATAGTGCAATTCTAGTGATGCGAGCCGGAATACTAAGAGATTTGCTGGCGAATGCTTCCTAAAGGCGGGGTGAACGGCGTTATAAGGAAGCATATGCAAAAGCCCTGTCGCTTCTTTATCAGAAGTAACAGGGCTTTTGTTATTGGCGGAGACGGGGGGATTTGAACCCCCGGCCGAGTTTAACCCCGGCCCTTCATTAGCAGTGAAGTCCATTCGGCCGCTCTGGCACGTCTCCTCGCCGCATTGTTATTGAAAGCTTTCGTCAACTTATTGCTCAACCGCAACACAGCGTTACCCACAATACCGTATGAGGGTGAGTTGGTCAAAGTCGTTAGCTGCCAAGCTCAAAATAGCCCTGAAACACCGTGCTCAGTAGCGCCTGTCGATTACCTTCGATCCAAAAAGTGGAAAGTGAAGTATCGTGACTTATCAGCCGGCGCCGCAGTAGCAGCCCCGCAGGCTCAATTGAAGGTGAAAAGAAAGCACGCAACGCCCTCACGGTGGGCATTATTAGGTACCTTCGTCCGGGGTATTGTTCGTGGCTGCTGTGAATTTAAGAAATTAAACCAAAAGCCCCGCTTTTTGTAGGAAAAGCGGGGCTTTTTTGTGGCGGATGGTAAGGGATTTGAACCCTTGAGACGGGGTTGCCGCCTACTGGTTTTCAAGACCAGCTCCTTCGGCCGCTCGGACAACCATCCAAGTTAGGTGCTGAAAGCACTTGAAATAGTATTGCACAGTTGCTCTAGGGTTTGCAAAACAAACGGGGGTATCGTGGTTAAAGCCACGTTGGGTGTTGAACCTGAAGGAGAAGAGTTCTGTGAAAGCCGTTATCGAGAATGAGCACGGTGCGCCGGGCGTCCTTGAAGTAACTGAAACTGATAAGCCGCAGGTAGGGGCGGGGCAGGTGCTGGTTCGGATTGCTGCCGCAGGGCTTAATCGGGCGGATGTTGTGCAGCGCAAGGGGCATTATCCACCTCCTGCCGGTGAAAGCAAGATATACGGACTTGAAGCTGCCGGCGTCATTGAAGAAGTTGGTGCGGGCGTCCCCGCCAGCCGTGTGGGGCAAAAGGTCATGGTATTGCTAGCTTCGGGTGGTTACGCAGAATATGTGGCGGTGGACGCGCGTTGCGCCATCGATATTCCTGAGGGGCTGAGCTTGGTTGAAGCCGCCTGTCTGCCAGAGGTTGCTGCCACCGTGTATTCCAACCTGGTGATGGTTGCCGGTGTATCTACTGACCCGCGGGATAATGCGGGCAAGAGCGTTCTGATTCACGGTGGTTCTGGTGGCATTGGTGCTCATGCCATTCAGCTGTGCGTAGCCTTGGGACTGCGAGTTTTCTCGACCGCCGGAACGTCTGAAAAATGCGACTATATTGAGAGCCTGGGTGCTGAACCCATCAACTACCGCGAGCAGGACTTCGAGCAGGTGGTTGATGAGAAAACTGAGGGTGCAGGGGTCAACTTCATCTTCGATATGGTGGGTGGCGCTTACCTGTCTCAACACCTGCGCGCGCTGGCACTGGACGGCTCTATGGTGACCATCGCAGTGCAGGGTGGAAAAGTAGGGGAGTTCGACCTGTCACTTGCCATGAAAAAACGCCTTAATATTTACGGGCGCACCTTGCGTGCCCAAAGCCTTGATTATAAGGCGCGCGTCCTTGAAGGAGTAGAACAGTACGTGGTGCCCTTGGTTAAGGAAGGGAAAATCAGCCCGAACCTCCACAAAACATTCCTGTTTGGCGAGGTTGCGGCGGCGCACGAATATTTCGATTCTGGTCAGCACAGGGGCAAAGTTGTCTTGGTGATGGAGTGACCCGAACATAATGAGTCGTCTGCCTGGTTGTTGTCAGCGATACACAGGTTTATTCTTGGGGTAAGTCACATTTATTTTCTCACCCTAAGGAGAACCCGTGAGTCACCACACCCGGGCAGACGTCGTGCTTGACGATCGCCCACCAGCATACGTTGAGCTAGAGATTCTTCATGAAGAAGACAAGAAATGGACCCCCAAGAAAATTGCTCTGTGGGTCATTATTGCGTTAATCGGCGGTATTAGCTGGACCATGCTGGCTATTGTTCGCGGTGAAACCGTGAACGCTATCTGGTTTGTTTTTGCCGCTGTTTCAACCTATTTCATTGGCTACCGTTTTTACTCAAAGTACATTGAGAATAAGCTGACCGAGCCTGATGACCGTCGTGCAACTCCTGCAGAGTATGACGCCGATGGCAAGGACTACGCTGTTACTGACCGCCGTGTGCTCTACGGTCACCACTTTGCGGCAATCGCTGGTGCTGGTCCGCTGGTTGGTCCCGTTCTTGCAGCTCAGATGGGTTACCTGCCCGGCACTATCTGGATCATTGCTGGTGTTATTTTTGCTGGCGCTGTTCAGGACTACTTGGTGCTGTTCTTCTCCATGCGCCGTGGCGGACGTTCGCTGGGTCAGATGGCGAAAGAAGAGCTCGGTCCTATCGGTGGTTACGCAGCGATTCTTGCAACCCTCGCTATCATGATCATCATTACCGCGATTCTCGCGCTGGTGGTTGTGAACGCTATGGGCGAATCCCCCTGGGGTGTTTTCTCTGTCGGTATGACCATCCCGATTGCGCTGTTCATGGGTGTTTACCTGCGTTACATTCGTCCGGGTAAGGTCAACGAAATTTCGATTATCGGCTTTGTACTGCTGATGATTGCGATTATCGGCGGTGGCGTTGTTGCTGACACTGAGTGGGGCGTACAGTACCTCACTTTGGAGCGCACTACCTTGGCTTGGGCTGTTATTATCTACGGTTTCATTGCGGCTGTTCTGCCCGTGTGGTTGCTGCTGGCACCTCGCGATTACCTCTCAACCTTCATGAAGATTGGTACTATCTGCCTGCTTGCTATCGGTATCATCGTGGTTCGTCCCGAGATCACTGTTCCTGCTTTCTCTGAGTACGCTTCTCGTACTGATGGCCCGGTCTGGTCTGGTGGCTTGTTCCCCTTCCTCTTCGTTACCATTGCCTGCGGTGCGCTTTCAGGCTTCCACGCTCTGATTGCTTCGGGTACTACCCCCAAGATGGTTGAGAAGGAACGCCAGACCCGCTTTATTGGTTACGGTGGCATGCTTATGGAGTCCTTCGTAGCTATCATGGCGCTGGTTGCTGCTTTGACCGTTGATCGTGGCATCTACTTCGCCATGAACTCCGCTGCCGGTGTAACCGGTGGCACTGTTGAAACCGCCGCTGTTTTCGTGAACTCTCTCGGTCTGACCGGTGTGAACGTCACCCCCGAGCTACTGCAGACCACAGCTGAGAATGTGGGCGAGCACAGCATCGTCTCGCGTACCGGTGGTGCTCCCACCTTGGCTGTGGGTATGGCAGGTATCTTGCACAACATGATGCCCGCGTGGGATCTGATGAGCTTCTGGTACCACTTCGCGATTATGTTTGAGGCTCTGTTCATTCTGACTGCTGTGGACGCAGGTACCCGCGTTGCTCGCTTCATGTTGCAGGATACTCTGGGCAACTTCTTCCCCAAGTTCCGCGATCACAACTGGCGTGCTGGTGCATGGTTCGCTACCGCGGTGATGGTTGCTGGCTGGGGTGGCATCCTCATTCTGGGTGTTACCGACCCGCTGGGTGGTATTAACACCTTCTACCCGCTCTTCGGTATCGCTAACCAGCTACTGGCTGCTGTTGCTTTGGCTGTTTGCCTGGCAATCGCTGCGAACAAGGGTAAGTTCAAGTACCTCTGGATTATTGCCCTGCCGCTTGCCTTCGACCTGGTTGTGACCGTTGTTGGCTCGTACCAGAAGATCTTTTCTTCTAACCCCTCTGTGGGTTACTGGGCTAACCACTTCCGCTACAAGGAAGCTCTTGCTGCCGGTGAAACCTCGCTCGGTGCCGCTCAGAGCGTTGAGGCTATGGAAGCGGTTGTGCGTAACACTATGGTTCAGGGTATTCTCTCCATCGTGTTCGTAGTGCTGGCGCTGATCGTGGTGATTACCGCGGTGATTGAGGTTCTAAAGGCGAAGAACGGTCACGCCATGAAGTCACACGAGAACCCCTACGTTGAGTCAGAGATTTACGCTCCTGCGGGTATGTTTGTCACCCCCAGCGAGAAGGATCTCGAAGCTCAGTGGCGCGAATACTACAAGAGGCACCCTGAAAAAGAATTAGCGAAGGGGCACTAAATGAGTCAAACGGTAACACCCGGCGGCGATGGCACGGTAGAGAAAATTAAGTCTTTCTTTACCGTTGCTGGTCGTATGTGGAACGGTTTTTCGGGTGCGGATAAGTACCACAAGTATTTAGCGCATCACCGCGCGACTGGCTGTGAGCACGAGCCCATGACGGAGCGTGAGTTCTGGCGGGACTACACTGACCGTCAAGACAAAAATCCTGAGGGGCGTTGCTGCTAGCTGATATCCGTTAGCTATGTAAGAGTGCGGACGTGCGTTGTGGGCTACTGCGGTAGTTGCACGGCGCGCGTCCTTTTGTGTTTTGGAAAGAATCATTGACAGACCGTCACTAAAAATATTAGGCTTGCCTAAGTAAACTAGTGGTGAGTGGATAGTCTTGAAAGGGGGAGCCATGGGGTTCAAAGGTTACCTGCAGAAGCGTCGCGACGATGCTGATCTGGGGCAGGGGCTGTGGCGGCGTAACCACGACAGGTTTGTGCGCGGTCTTGACCGTTTTCATCAGATTCTTGAGCGTATGCCTTCAGAGCAGATGATTGATCTCATGGTGCCCGAAGCTAACGCGCTTGCTGATTTGTTGCCGCGCGTGCGTGCTGTTGCCGAGCAAGCCCACCGGTTAGCACCGAGCGACGGGGCAGATATTCCCTACTCACCCAACGGTACCTACTCAGATCTGAACCGTTCTCTCTCGAAAGCCGGCAATTCCTTGGCTCTGTGTGCAGAGGCACTCGCGATGATGCGTTGCTCCGGTGAGTGTAGCCTTAACTGCGCCGGTAAGATTTCTGTGGCTCGCAGAGTTACCACCGTTGAGGAACACGTAGCTGCTGCCGAGGTGCTGGTTCAGGCGGCGGTCCTCGAAAAGTAATCTGCCTAGAGCTGTACATACTCACCTGCGTGTGAGTTGCGTGAACCCTGAGGCTTTAGTGAGCTGTGCTAGCTTGTAGTAGCACTGTTGCTGAGTTTCGGCTCGGTATAAGAGATGGGGATCTTTTACAACAGCGCACTTAGCTACATTGACCGGTACACCAGGGGGGAAATGTGAACCGTTACGGGCACATTGATGCCATGCGCGCTTTTGCCGTGCTACTCGTTGTTTTCTCGCATGCGGGGCTCAGCTTTGTGCCGGGTGGTTCTGGTGTCACCATATTTTTTGTAATTTCAGGTTTTATTATTACCTACCTGCTGTTGCGCGAACGCGAAAAGACCGGTGGGTTTGGTATCGGCGGTTTTTATATGCGCCGTCTGATTAAGATTGCACCGCCGCTGGTCTTGATTATCGTTATTCCCACCCTGCTGTACATGGCATCTGGCGGTTCAGTAGATATTCTTGATTTCTTAGGGCAGATTTTCTTCTTTCTCAACTGGCGTTACCTTGACTCAAATATCAACGTTTTCCCAGGTACCCACGTCACCTGGAGTCTTTCTATTGAAGAGCAGTTCTACCTGGTTTTCGCACTTATTTGGCTGGTGGCGGTCAAGAGCAAAAACTACCTGAAAATCATTACCCGACTTTCGATTGCTGTGGCACTGTATTCCTTTGCTGCGCGCGTCCTGCTGTACTTGGCAGGTGCATCGAACGACCGTATTTACTTTGGTACCGATACCCGCGTTGAGGCAATAGCCATTGGCACTCTGACCGCTATTTGGTATTTCAAGCACCGTTCAACGGAGTACCTGCGCGGAACTGAATACACAGCCCGCCACGGTTATGAGGTGGTGCCGGGGGAGGCGCGCGAACGCTCTATTCCTGTACTGGGCCAGACCTACATCCCGGTGGTCGCTGTGGCACTGTACTTGGTGTCGCTGGTGATCCGCGATGAGGCTTTCCGTGAAACCCTGCGCTATTCCATGCAGGCGATAGCCGCCGCCCTCGTGATTCTATGGGGGCTCACCGAACGCCGCGGCGCACTAGGACAGAAACTTCACGACGCGCTGCAATGGCGCGTGCTACAAGTTCTGGGACTCTCCTCATACAGTATCTACCTGCTGCACGATGTGGTGAATAAGGCCTTAGAACCCTACTTTGAGCACCTGCCCGTGCCCGTGTCACTGCTGGTTTTGGTGGTGCTGGGAATCGCCGGTGGCGTAGCTATCTGGAAGTTCATTGAACTCCCTGCCCAAGCATTCAAAGACCGCCACTTTGCCTCAGCAAATACAAAAGCTGAGATGGCAGCTACATCAGAGCGCAACCAGCTAGAAACCCGCGAAGCGCCCTAAACCCAGGCTAGGTCAGACTGGGCATCAAGATATAGAAAGCTCGCATCATCTGTTACAAATGGTGCAGTCTTTTTGTGTTGCTGCTTTCTTTAGCTCTTCACTGCCCCGTAAAAATTGTGCAAAATGCCCCCAATTTTCTGTGCGGATCGGGGTTATTTTGCACAAGATGTGAGCGGCAGACGTGAGGCTCTAGAGTAGACCCTCCTCGCGGGCGCGGGCAATGGCGCCGGTGCGGTTATCGACCCCCAGCTTGCTATAAATATGCACCAGATGGGTTTTCACCGTTGCCTCAGAAATAAAGAGCTGACGCGCCAGCTCCTTGTTGGTAGCGCCGGTGGCAAGCAGGGCGAGTAGCTCTTTCTCACGGGCACTAAGCGTAACGTGCGACCGTTGCATGCGGGTCATAAGCGCCGAGGCGATATCGGGTGACAGCGTATTTTTGCCTGCGGCAGTGTTGCGAATAGCCGCGTGTACCTGTTCCGGCGGTGCGTCCTTGAGTAAATAGCCCAGAGCACCTGCCTCAAGGGCTGCAACAATATCTGCTGAGGTATCAAAAGTGGTGAGAATAAGGACGGGCGGACCACCAGCCGCAGCAAAGGCAGCAGTGGCGTCAATACCGTTGAGGGGCTTCATCTGAATATCCATGACGATGATGTCTATAGCGGTGCCAGCTGCGCTTAAGGAATGCGCGGTCGAGAGCGCCTCAGCTCCGTCTGCTGCCTCAGCTACGACTCGAATATCGTCGAAACCTGAGAGTACAGCACGCAGCCCTGCGCGCACGATGGGGTGGTCATCGACAAGCAAAATGTTGAGTGTTTGTTGCATAGTGGTGAGCCTATTTCTGCTGGGTGAGGGGTATGTGGGCGCTGATAACGGTGCCTTCACCTGGGGTGGAGTCTACCGTGAGTGTGCCACCGAGGGCGTGGACGCGGGTGCGTAGTGAGGTGAGCCCGTAGCCGGTGTGCCCGGTAGTATCTGCCAAGGCAGAGGTGTATTCGCTCAGTTCAGCGGGCGTGAATCCCCTGCCGTTATCGAAAATATCGAGGGTGACTTCGTTTGCCCAAATGCCGAGGGTAACGGCGCTGTGGGTGGCGCGGGCGTGCGCCGTGATATTGGCGAGTGACCCCTGGCCGATGCGTAAGAGCGCCTGGCGGGTTTCTGCCGGTAGGTGCTCATCTGAGGTTTCTTCGCCGTGAACTCCATCGACGCGCAGGGTGCAGGTCAGCGGTGTGCCTTTAGCGAGTTCCTGCGCTTGGGTGTCTGTGCAGAGGCGACGCAGGGCTGGAACCAGCGCGGTGTCGAGGGCGGGGGAGGCTAGATCGTGAATGAAGCGTCGAGCCTCCGCGAGGTTTTCGTGCGCTGAGGTTTCAATGAGGTGCAGAGCGTCAGCAACCTCGCCGTTGCGTCCCTGCTCAAATGCTGCTGAGGTGGCGCGTGACATGAGCACGATAGATGACAGCCCTTGGGCTAGAGTGTCGTGAATTTCGCGGGCGAGGCGTTCGCGTTCTTCGAGTCTGCCCGATTCGTGTTCTTGTTGGGCTAGCTGTGCTTGGGCGGCGCGCAGCTGATCGGCGATGCGTGCTTGGCGTAGCGCGTCCTGGTGGAGCGCCCTGTACGCGAAGCTCATAATAACGGCGATAAGCGCACCTAAGACCGGTCCCAGAATAACGCCCGGACTGAGCGTTACATCAAGCGGCGATTCTGTGCGCAGAAAAGGAAAACCCACCGTGAAGACTGTCAGCGCGAGAACAGTGAAAAGAGCTGTACGGGTGGGTAGAACATGTAGCGCTAAGAACATGAGAGGGAACACCAGCCAGGTGAACCCGGCGCTCATGACCATCAGCACCACCCACAATGCCACTACGCATCCCAGCCATGCTGATGCGAAGGGGCGAGGGTTAAAGCTGGTGCGTCCCTGCCTTATGGCTCGCGCGTACCGGTTCTCTAACACGGTACCCACCACATAGAACACACCCAGGGCGACAGCGCCGTGGGTTGCTCCCACTTTGGCAACCGTTGAAAGGTGAGAGTCCTGAAGGGAGATTGTGACCCCCGCGGCAAGAAGCACCGCGAACATGATATGCAAGCTCACCCGCAGGCTCTGCAAAACGGCGGCTCCGGTGGTGGGGATTGAGCTAGACATGGTTCTAACTCTAAAACACAATCTTCGCCCACCGGCACCGTTAAGGTGGCAGAAGTTCTTTATCAACCAAAAGGTTGATAGGTGATTCAACCTTCTTCGCGATGTAAATGCAGCGCAAACCGCGAAGAATAAGAGGGGTAAAGGTTACTAATTTTCAGAGAAGACGGAACAAAATGTTTTTGGGTATCAGAGATATCGTGTTTGCGAAGGGGCGTTTTGCCCTCATTGCCTCTGTGGTGGGGCTGATTACCCTACTGCTGGTGATGCTCACCGGGCTAACCGGTGGGTTGGGCAGCCAGAACACTAAAGTTCTTGAGGATATCAACGCTGATCGGTGGGTTTTTGATACCTCCGGTGGCGCTGAAATTTCTTTTTCAAATTCGAGTATCACCGCTGAACAGGCGGACGCGTGGGCTACAGGTTCCGGCGTTGATGCGGTGACTCCGGTGGGGGTTATACAGGGCAACCTTGAAGCTGAAACATCAATGGGTGTTGCGGTAGTGGGGGTTCCTGCAGATTCTGATCTGGTGACCCAAAAGGTGGGTGCCTCCGGTGGCGCGGTTCTTACCCCTCGCGACGGGGAACTCATCATTTCTTCGCAGATCGCCGCAGACACCTCAGCTGATGTGGGAGATACCGTCACTGTTAGCGGGCAAGAACTTACCGTTGCAGGTATTTCAAACGATACGTTCTACTCCCATACCCCGGTTGCCTGGACCTCCACTGCCACCTGGCAGTCACTGGCACACGTTCCTGCTGACACCGTGGGCACAGTGCTTGCTATCAAGGGCACCGGTGACAGCGCAGACTATGAGCAACTCGCGTCCGCAACGAATACCAGCGCGGTAAGCACCCGTGATGCCTTCGCGGGGCTTTCTGCCTACTCCTCAGAAAATAAATCCCTGGTCACCATGCAGGGCTTTCTCTACGGTATTTCGGCGCTGGTTACGGTTTCCTTTCTGACAGTGTGGACTATTCAGCGCACCCGCGATATCGCCGTTCTGCGAGCGCTGGGCGCATCAGGTAGCTACCTGCTCAAGGACGCCCTCTTCCAAGCCGCAGTGGTTCTTGCCACGGGAGCACTAGCTGGGGCTCTGCTCGGCTGGGCGCTAGGGCTTGTTGCCAGCGGCACCGTACCGTTCCAACTGGACGCGAGCACCGTCCTAGTACCGGCAGTCGGCATCTGGGTTCTCGGCATCGCAGGGGCGCTCATTGCAGTGCGCCGCGTCGCTAAAACTGACCCCCTGCTAGCACTCGGCGGCAACTAACCCCACCACCAACCACACCCCTAACACCACAAGAGAGACCCCAGACACGAAAGAAGAACACCGTGAGCACTCAAGCAGAACCCGCTACTTTCACTTCCAACCACCACACAACCGCTGCCCTCACCCTAGGCAACGTCACCCTCGAATACCCAGACGGCGTAGACGCCCACGGCAACCCCACCAGCGTCCGCGCCCTCGACAACGTCAACTTCACCGCCCACCCCGGCACCTTCACAGCCCTCATCGGCCAGTCTGGCTCCGGCAAATCGTCCCTTCTCTCTGTCGCATCAGCACTCATCACCCCAACCAGCGGGCAAGTACTGGTAGGCAACACAGACATCTCCCACGCCACCGACGCTGAACTCACCACCCTGCGCCGCAAAGAAATCGGTATCATCTTTCAACAACCCAACCTCATCGCCTCCCTCACCGCAGAAGAACAGCTCATCCTCGCCGAACACATCCGCGGGGCACGCGGCAAAGAACTCAAAAATGCTCGCGCTCGCGCTCAAGAACTTCTTGAGCTGGTAGGGCTGAAAAACCAGGGGAGCAGACGTGTTCACCAGCTATCAGGCGGTCAGCGTCAGCGCGTGAACATCGCCCGAGCACTCATGGGCAACCCCACTCTCTTACTCGCTGATGAACCCACCAGCGCCCTCGACCACGAACGTTCCGTTGCCATTGTTGAACTACTGCAAAACGTAACCCGCGAGTTCGGGGTAGCAACCATCATGGTCACCCACGACGTTGAATTCGCAGAAGCCGCTGATACGGTTGCCACCATGAATGACGGCAGGTTAAGCCTTCAATAAGTTTCTGCGTCAACTGCTGCGTTCACTGACATCCAGATGAGAAAAGCCCTCTGTTCTACTATGCTTAAAAGCGGTTTGCACACTTACTGACGAGGTACAGGTTCTTTTCGATGGTCACTTTTCACCGTAATGAGCGCGCAGCGTCACTGCCAGCGCGTCTTTCACGCTCATGGATGTTCGTTTCAGCCGCAGCCGAAAAAGACAAGATCGCTGCGGCACTAGAATCTGAAGCCGATTCTATTTTGATTGACCTCGAGGACGGTTGCCCGCCCGAGAAAAAGGATTCAGCTAGAGAACACGTGATTGACCTGCTCAATGGCGGGGTTGAGGCGTGGGTTCGCATTAACAAGTTCGGAACCGACCACTGGCACAAGGATGTCACCGAGCTACCCAAGGCTAAGGGTCTGCGCGGGGTGATGCTCGCCGAGGTTGAAGAAGCTAGTATGGTGACTCGCACCGCGATGATGATGCCTCCAGGCACCCCTATTATTGCTCTGATTGAGTCTGCTATCGGTATTCTCAACGCCGTTGAAATTGCGCGCGCTCCCGGTGTTTTCCGCCTGGCCTTTGGTATCGGCGACTTCCGCAAAGATACGGGTATCGCAGCTGACCCGCTTTCCTTGGCGTACGTTCGTACCCAACTGGTGCTCGCTTCCCGCGCCGGTGAACTACCCGGTCCGATTGATGGTCCATCAGTGGGTAAGCACGGTGCTGAGCTGGTTAAAGACTGCTCAGTGACCTCTGCCGCCGGTATGACTGGTAAGCTCACCCTCGACCCCGCCCAAGTAGAAACTATCAACGTTTCGCTGGCACCGAGCGAGGACGAGATCCAGTGGGCGCGCGATTTGCTACAGAAGCAGGAGGGCGATTCGATGCCCAAGGATGGTTCTTACCTGCCCCGCCTAGCACGCGCCAAGAAGGTATCGCAGCTGGCAAAGACCTACGGTTTGTGGCGTAGCTAGTCTCTTTTGAATAACCCAAGATCTGAGGACGCGCCCACCAACCCCATATGTACGGGGTGAGTGGGCGCGTCCTTGTGCTTATAAGGTGCTGACCTAGGCGCTTACCGGGTTATTCTCCGGTGTGGGAGTCCTGAGAGTACCCGATGAGGTAGGCGATAATCCAGGAGGTCACCAGGGAGATGCAAATGACGGCGAAAAGGGAGCCGTCGTGGGTGAAGATCCAGCGGAAGAAAAGCCACAGCCCCGTCATGGGAATCAGCACCGTAATAAAGAGGGCAATAAACCACGGCGTAATAGTAGATGGGGTACCGCGACCGATGCCGAAATAATCTTTGAGCATGCTCTCCAGTGTAAAACAGCTCCCTGTGAGAGAGCAGTTAAGTTATCCCCGTGGTTGTTGTTTACGGTTCTCCGTATTTTAAACGCGGGGAACCATAAACAACCATGGGGGATAACTCAGTGCTGGTTGAGTACAAAGACAAACGCCCCCACCGAGTGACGGTGAAGGCGTTGAATATGGAGCCCCCAGTCAGATTCGAACTGACGACCTTTTCTTTACGAGGGAAATGCTCTACCCCTGAGCTATGGAGGCGAACGCTTGCGCGAACGAAGTCACTTTATCAGAAAAGTCTTACCTGCCGCCACCTACCTGGTAGCCCGGACGCGACTACTGGCTCCGCGCGTCCGCGCAACCAACCGGGGGGGGGGGAGGCGACACGGTGATGAGTTCAAGTCATATAAACTCAGATACCTCAGGTTGAAAATGTGCAACGATGAGTAAGAGGCAAAATGCCTACCGGCTGCGTCTGCACAGCACAAAGAAACAGAAGAACCCACGAGAACGAGAAAAGGTAATAGAACCATGAACACTCGCCTAACCCGCAGAACCCTTTTGACAGCTGGCGCAGCAGTGAGCGCCCTTGCCCTAGCTGCCTGCGGTAAGACTGAAAAAATCGCCACCCCTGAGAGCCCGGCAACCCCCACCGGCGAGGGCGTCTACACGCGCAGTGCCGACGGCTTTCACCTGAACTCAAAGGTAGAAGCACCCACCGTGGTTCTCTACAGTGATTTCCAGTGCCCCTACTGCGCTAAAGCTGAACCCACCTATATGGAAGCGGCGCAGGAACTTAACGGGGTTATGAATGTAACCGTCAAGAACTTCCCCCTGCCTATGCACGCTAATGCTGTGCCCGCCGCGCTCGCCGTCGAAGCTGCTGAGGCGCAGGGCAAGCACGTTGAGATGGTGCAGCTGGTATTCGAACACCAGGACGAGTGGAAAGATCAGTCTCTTGAAGAAGCCCGCACAACCTTTAGGGGTTACGCTGAAGAACTTGGTCTAGACCTTGAAAAGTACACCGCGACCTTTGAAGATAACGCAACCTTGAAGCTGGTTGAAAAAGACTTTGAGTCAGGACGCGCCGTAGGAGTTTCTGGCACACCTCAGTGGGTGGTCGGTGGCACCGTGGTCGAGAGTGTTGATTCGAGTACGAGTAAAGATGATATGGTAGCTGCTTTTAAAGAAGCAGCGAATCTGTCATAAAGCCCAATATAAGAATTCACTGTAAAAAGAAGTGTTGGGCTGTGCCACGAATGCAGAGGTAAAAGCCTCTGGTGTTCGCGGCACAGCCCAACGTTTGTGGTTTTGGGTCTAAAGCAGCACTCCGTGACAGCATCAGCATTGCGGTACACAATGCCAGTACCAGTGCTCCTGTCATCAAAATAGGCACCGTATGTGGCTGATATTTTCGTGGGTAATACTCACTGATTGACGCTCGTACCTGCTGGTTGCGGTAGCGAAAACCTAGCCTACAAGCTCAACGATCACTAGGGACGGGACGAGAGCTAGGACGTCAAGCGCAGCTGGACGAGAATGAGCCCGAAAAGCGCCAGGCAGGTGTGTGCCCACGAGATCGAGGTGTGTTCGGGCTGTAAATCGGTGTCTTGGTGTAGGGGATCGCGGGAGGTACGGTTAAGTCGCATCACTGTTCAGAACCTAGAACGAGAGGTAGATAGCGGGCGCTGCGAGAGTGCAGACGATGCGACGAGCAGGGGCGTTTCGGGGGTCTGGTTCTGTGCCGTCTTTGAAGAGGGCGCGGGTGAGTCAGTTGCGTGAGTTGTGGTGCGAATGGGTTCTCTTGGGCGCGTCTTATAGGGCGGGTTTGACGCTTTGTCATTGGGGTGTGACATCAATTATATAGAATAACAAAATACCTTATTTTCTCTTTGAGGAGCCGTTTACTATGTCTTTGCGTGTAGCTCTAGCTCAGATTTCTAGTACTCGCGATGTTAGTCGGAATATTGAGCTGGTGCGGCAGCGGGTTGCTCAGGCTGTTGAGTACGAGGCTGATCTGGTGGTTTTCCCTGAGGCTGCGATGCTGAGTTTTGACGGTGCGCTGCCGGAGCTTACCCAGCAGTGGCACCTGAAGTGGGAGGAGGCGCTGCGCGAGATTGCAAGGGAGTACGGTGTGGCTGTAGCTGCCGGTGGCTTCGCTCCGGCGGGGGAGCGTGTGCGTAATCAATTGTGTTTTGTGACCCCCGAGGGCGAAGAGAGCGTCTACACCAAGATTCACCTCTTTGACGCTTTTGGTTTCGCTGAATCTGACACTGTTGAGGCGGGTGAAGAGTTGGTGACCGGCAACTGTAAGGGTATTACCGTAGGGTTGAGTGTTTGCTATGACGTGCGTTTTCCCAAGCTTTTTGCTGAGTATTCGCGTCAAGGCGCGCAGGTGCAGATTGTCAGCGCGTCCTGGGGTGCAGGAGAAACCAAGGTAGAGCAGTGGCGGGCACTGACTACCGCCCGGGCCCTTGATTCCAATAGCTTTGTGGTGGCAGTGGGGCAGTCACACCCGATCACCGCTGACCAAGAATTTGACCCTGAGAGCAAGGCGCCGTTGGGAGTGGGGCGCTCGCGCGTCATTGATCCTTTTGGACGTGAGCTGGTAGAGCTTGGAGAGTCTCCGGCTTTGCGTTTGGTTGAGCTGGATCTTGATGCGGTAGAGAAAGCCAAAGAAGAGTTACCGGTGCTCGAAAACGCTAAACTCGGTTACTAAGGCTGATTTTTAGGGAGGAGAAGATTGTGGGATTTTTTGATGTATTTTCAGGTAAAGACTCGACCCCACAGAACATTGAGGCGCAGCTGAATGCAACGGTGTCGGGCAAGGTGCAGGGGGTAGGGTTTCGCTGGTGGACTGCTGGTGAAGCGAAGAACCTTAAGCTTGTGGGGTATGCCAAGAACCTTGATAACGGCGATGTGGAGGTGGTTGCTCAGGGTGCGCGTGAATCGTGCCAGCAGCTACTGGATGTTTTGCAATCTGGTGATACTGCCGGTCACGTCGAGTCGGTGACCGCAGATATTTCGCAGCCTACCGGAACCTTTAAGGGTTTTGGTACTTACTAGCTTCGATATAAATTTCAATTGTTTCTCACCGCATCAGCCGCTTTACCCGAAAGAAAACCTGCCATGAGTTCAAAAAATAAAAGCGTTCAACTTTCGGTATCTGGTCTGAGCGCCCAGATTCTGCCCGATGGCATGAGCCCTGACGGTTACGTGCTTGAGATTGGGGGTGCGGAGCAGTCGCACGTTGATTTGGGCGATCCGAGCTTCATTTTCTACGAGTACCTGCGTCGAATTGGTAACGTCATTGACCTGCTGGCAGCCCCCGGTGATCCGTTGCGGGTGGCACATCTAGGTGCAGGTGCGCTGACCCTGGTGCGTTACGTTCAAGTAACCCGCCCCGGTTCACCCCAGATTGCTGTGGATATTGAGCGTGAGCTGCCCTCTCTCGTCCTTGACGCTCTGCCCTTACCCGCCGGTAGTCGCTGCCAGGTATTAGTAGAGGACGCCCGCGCCGCCCTACCGGCACTCACACCCGCGCTCGGTGCGGCACCGCAGGCTATCATCCTCGATATTTTCTCGGGCTGGAGCGCACCCGAACACCTCGCTGATGAGGGATTCTATCGGGAAATGAAAGAGGTTCTCGATGCAGAGGGCGCACTGATTATTAATGTCGGCGATGATGCTGGGCTCAGCTTCTTTACAGCCCAAGCGCGATCGCTACTCAACGTTTTTGAACACCTCTGGTGCCTTGCGCCCACTGTCATGCTCGACGGCAAACATGCGGGCAACCTTGTACTCGTTGCAAGCCACCACGAGCTAACCGCCGACCTTAAAACCGCGCTCATCGGGCAGGGCCCACACCCGGCGTCCGCCCTCGACACCTGGCAGGTTCAAGAACTCATAGATGAGCTCAGCTAACTGAACCCACTACTTTTACACAGAACTACCCACACCGTGAAGGGGTACCCGTGAAAACCTCAATTTCAACCCTGGCACTCATGAGTCTTCTCGTCCTTAGCAGTTGTGGACAAAGCGCTACAGAAGCTGACACCGCAACAGCGTTGGTGAGCCCTTCAAAGACTGCGGCAGCGTCATCAACCCCGAGTACATCACCTAGCGGATCAGCCCAAGAAACAGCGCCGTCATCGGGTGGGGAAGCATCAGCCTCTGCTAGCCGTAAAGCACCCACTATCACCGAGAGAACCCTACCGGCAGGTGCCCCCGCTCAGAATGAGCAGAACGAACAGGGGCAGGGCGACCAGAAAAAGAAGAATGAAACTGAGAACACCGCTGTTCTTCTGCCGGTGTACACTCTGAGCAACGGGCAAAAAATGGCGACGGCGTTGAGTCCCAGCGGTAACATCGCCTGCGAAATTTATGTGGATCGCGCCCAGTGTTCGGTACTGTCGCTGAGTGAATCAGCTCCACATGTGCCCGGTCAGGTGGGGGTTCCGGGGTGGTCGTATGCGGTAAACACCCAGGGTGCAGTTTATGATACCCAGCTTGCCCAGGCACCGCTGGCGACGCTCTCAGATACCCGTGGTCAGGTGTTGCAGTACGGCACCCGCGCAGGGTGGAGCCAGTTTGAACTGTTGAGCGAAGAAACCGGTATGACTCTGCGCGATACCCGCACCGGTCACGGGGCAACCTTCAACAGGGACGGCATCACCACCTTTTAGAGGGTTCACCTCGTGACGAAATTGTCAGTGCAACCGTCTATAGAAGTAAGCTGATAACGTAGAATTCACATCAAGTGATACAACAAACAAAGCGAAGGTGTAACACGATGTTCGGCAAAATGTTTGATGCAAAGAGCGCTTTTGATGAGAACGGCCAGCCCAAGCCTGCTGTCACCAAGGTCATTGATAGCGTGCTGAAGATCCAGCGACCCATGGTGGTTGGCATGGTCAAGAAGCTGCACGAAAAACACCCTAACGAGACTCCCGCTCAGATCGCTGAGCGCCTTGAGAAGTCATACCTGCGTGATATCACCGTCGGTGGTGGCGCGGTGGGGGCGTCAGCATTCGTGCCCGGCATCGGTACCGTAACTTCTGTTGGTTTTTCCGTTGTCGCTGTGGCAGGTTACTTGGAACGCACCGCCATCTACATTCAGGCAATGGCTGAATTGCACGGCGTCCAGGTCAATGACCCCGAAGAGGGTCGCATGATGGTCATGGCGCTCATGCTCGGTGAAGACGGATCAAACCTCATGAGCTCCATTCTTGCTCAAAGCACCAAAGCCGGTGGTGTCTCTAGCAAGTGGGGCATGATGATGGGCAAGAGCAATAACAGCGGTAAGCTCTTCAGCGTTGAAAAGACCATCCGTAACATGTTTATCAAGCGTTTCTTGACCAAGCAGTCCGGCGCTTTGCTAGGTCGTGCACTGCCCTTCGGCATTGGTGCGGTTGTTGGTGGCGGCGCTAACCTGGCGCTGGGCAAGAAAGTAGTGAGCGAGGTCGAGAACGCTTTTGGTACTCCTCCTGCGATTTTCCCCGATGAGATTTCAGGACGCGCACCCCGAGTTGCTGAGCCTAAGCAGAATGAAGCGGCAGGCGAGGTCACTGTCTAGTTTCGCCTGCACAAACTGATATGCAAAAGCCGGTTTGGTGCATCCAAACCGGCTTTTGTACACCGAGGCTTATTCAAAAGTCCTACCACCGGCATAAAACACCCCCCACACCACCGCAAACACCCACCCATACACCCCAAGCAGCCGCCTGAAACCAGAATCCAAAACACGCCACATCTTCACCTACGCACCCACACGCTCCACCACCGACTGCAGCCGATTCAGCACCCTATTATTACGCCTGCACTCAGCACTAAGCCTGACCCCTAGGTAAACGCTTAGCCGAAGTGACCAGCCCCAGACCCACATAACCCTTATCCGCCAAAGTCGTCTCATCCAGATACTTCCCCAGCTCCGTGAGCTTTGAAAGCATAAGCATCATGCCTAGCCCCAGGCACCGGATCAGTGATAGCAAGAAGCTTTCCATCGAGGGTACAGATGATCCGGTGATTGAAGCCAGCTCGTTTGTGTTTACCTGAGAAGTTTATTTTTTCGCAAGGGATACGCCAATTCCAAGCGGGAACGAGTGTTCCGTGGCTTACCAGTGAACCTGGTGCATCTAGTGCTTGTTTCAGTGACTGGATCAGCAGCCTCATGAATCTTCACCAGTGCTTTTTCTCTTCTGTTGATAGTCCTTGAAACTGTTGGCTGAGAGACGTTGAAGAACTCTGCTATGAGTTGATGGTGAGGTCGTTGTCGGTGGTAGATCAGTGTCAGGGTGAGAGCTTGGGTTAGGGTGAGTTTTCTGGGTTTTTGTTGGGTTTTCTCTAGGTGAGGTGGGTGTGGAGTGTATCGAATAGGGTGGTGAATTGCTGGTGGGTTAGGTCTGTTGTGGGGCTTGTGGGGCGATGGTCTTTTCTGGTTTGGCTTTGAGAGTATTTGTGATGGTTTATCCTCATGGTTGCCTTCTGGTGGGGTCGTTGTCTAGTTGGTGGGGGTTTGTGTCCTAACCCCCTTATGAATAAGCCTCAAACAACTTTCCACATGTGCAACACTACAGACCATCGATAAACCCGCCCGCCGCCTTAGCAATCGTCCCCCGCTCACTCGCATAAATCCTCAACTTCTGATGCCGAGCCTCCTCCCAACTTAATCGTCAGCAGCTGCCTCAAGGACTTGACTGTTTCCTGGTGGGGTGTCGATAAAGACGAAGTCGGCGGTGCTTGTTTTGCGGGTGATTTCGCGGTGGTTTACTGAGGTGACAGTAAACGGTAGCAGAGCCCCGTTTTTCTTCGGTGGTGTAGACCCCGTCTGTTGCTGCTCTTTGAGGGTCAGCGTCCCAAAGTTCTACTAAACGGTGGGGCGAGGGTGTGCGCCTACTTTTGAATAAGCCTCGCCTTATTGCGTGTGCAGCAGGCACTTTCGGTGTAGGCGAGAAAGCCGCGTCCCTAGTTCTTCTTAAACCTGCCGGATGCTTTCATAAAGGCTCGGGCGGCAAAACGAGCGCCGGTCGCGTGGGTACCCGTGGCGGTTTTTGGGTCAAATTCCGGGTCTGCAGTAACGGGGGCAGGTGCATCTACCTGCTGAGCATGCACCGGTTCAGGAGCAGCAATCTCTGAGGCTTCATCAGGGGAGTCCGGCTCATGAATCACCGGCGACTTAACCGCAGGCTGTGAAGAGGTGGACGCGTCCGCAGAACCCTCTAGCGGCTCTAAACCTGCGGGGAAGAAAGCGGGCGACTCACCTAAATTGTGCCTGACCTGTTCAATGAGCTGGCCGGTAAATTCTCGGCGTACCCGGGCACTGGTAGCAATAGCAGAACCGGTACGCGCCAGCTGCTCACCGGCTTTCACCAGTAAGAAAGTCTTAGGGTTGCGAGAAGCAATAACGCCAGCAGCCCCAAAAATATTAGTTTTGTTGCTACCGGGAACATTCGCCTGAGCCATCGCCTCATCAAGAGAGGCCAGTAGCTCATGAACATCGCGCCCCAACACCTGAGAGGCAGCTTCATCACTGCTAGAAGGGTTCAAACCGTACAGGAGCGCCACTCCGTGAACGTAGGCTTTGACCGCTTGAGCAGACCCCACCTGAGCTGCCGTACCCACACCTTGCCGTGTTGCCTGATTGACGTTGGCAATCTTCTGACCGGCGGCACCCAGGTGCGAAGCTGCACGAGTAGCAGTAGCTACCTTAGGGTTACGGGTCAGCCGACCCACCGCGTTAGGGGTGAATTCGGTGGCACCAGCCTCAGCCCCGCCCACCAGCGTAAAATCGCGGGTGAACACCTTACCCAAGCGCTCAATCACTTGGGCGGGCGTAGCCTGCGGTGACTGCGCCCGTATCTTACGAATACGACGCACCGCTAGCGGCTCACGCACTTCCTGATCCGACTCACCGGTTGCGGGTGTCTCAGGGACGGGGCGGGGAGTGTCAGCTACAGAATCATCGGGTGAAGTAGGGTGCTCAGTCATGCTCTCTATTTTAGAGCACCCACGATTCTTCACCGCAGATTAGCCCCTCAGCAAGAGCACATGTACACCCCACTAAAAACCGCCGGCACTCTCCCACCCACAAATGGGGGAGTACCGGCGGCTCTATACTGAAAATTTACACGGCAACTGGTGCTGTGAGAGCAGAACCTACTGGGCGTAACGCTCGGTAGCGTATTCCAGTAGCTGCGCTGCAATACCGGTGTAGGTATGCGGGGTCAGCTCGCTCAGTCGCTTCTCGGCGTCTTGAGAAAGACCAAGCTCGCCAACGAATTTTTTGAGTCGTGCCGCGTCAACGCGGTGACCGCGGGTAAGTTCTTTCAAACGCTCGTAGGGGTTTTCCATGCCCTCAACACCGGCAATAGCCTCAGCACGCATCACCATCTGAATAGCCTCAGCCAGAACCTCCCAGTTGGCATCCAAGTCATCAGAGATAACGTCGGTAGCAATATCAAGGCGTTCCAAGCCCTTGACTACATTGGAGATAGCAAGTACCGAGTGACCGAAAGCCACACCAATGTTGCGCTGTGACGAGGAGTCAGTCAAATCGCGCTGCCAGCGGGACTGCACCAGGGTTGCACCCAAGGTGTTCAACAGTGAGTTAGAAATTTCAAGGTTAGCCTCAGCATTTTCAAAACGGATGGGGTTCACCTTGTGCGGCATGGTTGAAGAACCGGTTGCACCGGCCACGGGAATCTGACGGAAGAAACCAATGGAAATGTAGCTCCACACATCGGTGCACAGGTTGTGCAATACCGAGTTGAAGTGAGCAATGGATGAGTAGAGTTCAGCCTGCCAGTCGTGGTTCTCAATCTGAGTGGTCAGCGGGTTCCAATCTAAGCCCAGACCGGTTACGAACTCCTCCGACACTTTCTGCCAGTCGGCACCGGGTACAGCCACAACGTGCGCTGAGTAGGTGCCGGTTGCGCCGTTGATCTTACCCAGGTACTCGGTGCGCTCAACGTTGCGAATCTGACGGTTCAAACGGTAGGCGAAAACAGCCAGTTCCTTACCCAGGGTTGAGGGGGTTGCAGGCTGGCCGTGGGTACGAGAAAGCATGGGTACGTCGCGTGCTTCTTCAGCGAGCTTCATGATCTGATTAACCAGCGAACGAGCCGCGGGTAACCACACCTGAGTCACCGCGTCCTTGACACCCAAGGCGTAGGAGAGGTTGTTGATGTCTTCTGAGGTGCAACCGAAGTGAACCAGCGGCTTCAGATGCGCTAGGTTCAAACCTTCAAGACGGTTGCCGATATAGTACTCAACCGCCTTCACATCGTGAACGGTCACGGCTTCAATCTCAGCCAGTTCCTTGACGGAATCAGCCTTGAAATCGGTCACAATAGCACGCAAACCAGCCTCCTGTTCGCTGGTCAGTGGTTCAAGACCGGGCAGAACCTGGTGGTTGCACAGGTAAATAAACCATTCGACTTCAACGTGAATGCGGTCGCGGTTAAGGGCGGCCTCAGACAGGTAGTCAGTCAGGGGTGCGGTGGCAGATTTGTAACGACCATCGAGAGCGCCCAGTGCGATGTTCGCATCGGCAAGTGAGTGGCGGCCAGAGGGTAAGAAGGTGCTGTTTTCAGACATACTCCTATTTTGGCATGAAGCAGGCCGCATCCTTGAACCTGCCACCTGTGGATAGCGCAAACTTGGTACAAAAATCCTGTGGATAACTTTTGTTGCCCCCTACTTATCCACAGATTGAGGCTTCACCCTTGGCAGGATGCGCGCAATTTCTTACCGTAAAGGTACCACCGGTGAACTGCTGCGCCCGCCAAGTATCACCGAGGAACACAAGAGATCATAAATGAAAGAAAAGAGCCACCTCATGACACTCTTTCAGGACGCACTGGTAGCGACGACTGCTCGCGGTGTGGGCTCGGCAGCTACAGCGCCGGTGGTCCAGCACGTGAGCTCTTTAGCGCAGATGGTGCGCGAGTACGCCACCACGCTAAGCGCAGAAACCGTAGCCCAGCAAGAAGCCCTGTACACCAGCGCGCACCGCATTGCTACCAGCCAGAATATTAGCTGGGAATCACGCACCAGCGACCTTTACAACGATCTGGTTCGGGGGCATTTGCAGCGCAACCAGGACGCGCGTGGCACTCTTGAGACGGCAGCAGAACACATTATGGCAGCCGGTGACGTTATTGCCCATCAGCTAGAAGCCCTGGCAATAGATATCAGGCAAGCAGGTGCTGGCGTGGATGCCGCCATCAGTGCCGCAGCGTCTCACGACTCCGTTGAAGACGTACTGGAGGTGTTTGCCGATGCCACGGTGGGCGCTGCCGAGTCAGCCCTTTACCTTTTACTGAATAACCCGCTGATTGACGCTGCTCAGCAGCTTATCCGTTAGAAGGAGCCATCTGGTGTTCACAAGAATCGCTGTTGATACTGAAAAACTTGCTGAATCGAGCGCCAAAATGTCGCGTTCAGCTGATGAATATGGCAATATTGCCGCTTCGCTCACCGACGTATCGATCAGGCTTGCGCTTCTAGCTGGTCTGGATTCATCGGGTGCTGGCGCTCAGGCACTGAAACTCGTAGGATCATGCGCCGCTGGCATTGCCGCTGAGAATCTGTTGATTCACATGAGGGCTCGTTCTTTAGCTCGGGTTCAGGAGAATTATGAAGCGGCTGAGAATGCGGCGCTGACAATCTTCAACGGGGTGCTGGGGCATGATTTCAACCGTCAGGATGTTCGTGTTGCCGCCGATATTTCTGTGGGGTTGAGTGCCGAATACTTCAAACAGCATGCTGGTCAATTCATGTTCTTGAAGGCTAAGGCACTGTGGGATCTCTCAAATATTGCCGCTACGAGCAAAACCCCTTACGCGGTGGCATTTAGCTCTATCGGCTATCTGACCTCGATCACGCTCTTTGGCGCCTCAACATTCTTAGATATTGTCTATGGCGGTAGAGCCTTTGCCCTGCGTAATCTCTTTGATCGGTTGACCGCGATGGGCTATTTGGTAGACGAGATTGATGACATGTTCTACCGAATCTTTGCAGCCGGTGGGGTGTTTATGCCTTTAAACCATCACAGCACGCAGGTCTTTGCCAGCGGTTCCGGGCGAAAACTCTCCAATGATGTGAACGATATAGGTGTTCTTGTGAGGAACTTGAAAGCTGTAGGTGATGAAGCTGAAAATCTCGATACAGTGACCCAGGACGCCGGTACGCTGGTGGGCTATGGCAGAATCGCCGTGCAGAAAGTGGTAGATGAAAACGGCAATATCTCGGCGGTAGTGTACATACCCGGCACTGATATCGCCGAGCTGGGCAAGGGCGATATTCTCGGGTACGAGGGTGCCTTAGAGATGACGCAGATGGATTACGGCACCACCTACGAAGACTCCACAGCTATTACCCAGCTCATTGATCAAGCACTGACGGACGCGGGGGTAGATTCCAGCATCCCGCTGATGATGGTGGGGCACAGCCAGGGCGGCATGGCTTCTTTCAACAGTGCCGCCAACCCTTATCTACGCAGTAAGTACAACATGAAACAGGTGGTGAGCTTCGGCGCCCCCAACGGTGAGAAGCCCAAGGTACCGGGGGTGCAGTACACTGAGGTGCGCGGTATCGACGATATTGTGCCGGTGTTTCAGGCTAATACAGCCGAGCACACTGATGATGGTGATGACCGTATTTACTACGCGAACACTACCGAGAATCCTTGGTCGATCAATCCTTTTCACGGGCATTATCTCGATGGCTACGTCCACGCCCTCAAAAACCCTGAAAGCTCACTGCTGACAGAGAATTACAGTGCTGATGTAGCCTTTGTGGGCGCTCCCGTGGCTGTTTCATCGACAACCATGACTTCGGGTTCAAGGATGCCTCAGAGCACTACCCCTCTGCGACTAGCCGCCCGCACCGTGTCTCAAACTGCACCCATGATGTACCAAACAAGCATGGAGGTTGCCCAGTCAAAGGGGCTTGATGCGGCGAGTGAGCAGCAAGAATGGATTGTTGATGAAAACCAGAAGCGCCAGTGGCACACCTCGGCTGAAAAGGCTGAGGACAAGGCGAACACTAAGAAAAAACTCCAGAACTCACGTGACATTCTGGAAACCGCCGAAACCTACTACAACTTAGCAACGGGCACTAGCAAAGCCCTAGACGGTGCAGACCCTGAGACCTTGCGCCACTTAGAGCCTGATACCGTGCAAGAAACCGTGAAATATCATGTTCCGCGCATCGCCGCGGACATCGTCAATAACCAGCCCCCTGATCGCGTTCCCGCTGACTGGGTGAGAGAGTTCAACCTAGACGCACGGGGGCAGATAGCCGTGCCTGAGCCGGTTGGCGCGTCCGCACCAGCGACGGGTGCAGTAGCTGAACAAGGGCACTGGGCACACCACTTTGAGCCCCTACACCAGCACCAGTTTGCAGACAGTGAGTTGCACGAGGGGCGCCGCGAACCGGCTGTAATAGGCGCACAGTGAATGATTACACTGCTCACAAACCTATAATCAAAAGTATGACTGAGAACAACATGCGCCCCGCCCCTCGCCCCGTTTTTTCCTCCCTGCCCAAGTACGCAGCCGGCAAACCACCGGCTGAGGTAGAGGGGTTAGAACGATTCAAGCTGTCTTCTAATGAGAACCCGTGGGGAGCCGTGCCCGCTGTGCGAGAGGTACTGGCAGATTTTGACCAGACCCACCGCTACCCCGATCCACTCTCTACCTGTCTGCGTCAGGCGCTCGCTGATGAGCTTGCGGTTGATGCTGACGATATTGTGACCGGTGCCGGTAGCCTGGGTGCTTTACAGCAGATTCTCACGACTTTCGCGGGCAGTAACGAGGACGGTAGCCAGGACGAAGTCATTTATGCGTGGCGTTCCTTTGAGGCGTACCCCATCGTGGTGGGTCTTGCCGGGGCTCGTAGCGTGCAGGTGCCCAATACTGCAGAGGGCGCACATGATCTGGATGCGATGGCGGCAGCTATCACTGAAAAAACCCGCATCATTTTGGTCTGTACCCCTAATAACCCCACCGGTCCGGCGGTGACCGAGTCACAGTTGCGCGGATTTTTAGAAAAAGTGCCCGGCAATATTGTGGTGGTCGTGGACGAAGCGTATTTTGAGTTCTGTCAGGCGACCCCGCTCGATGAGGGCGTTGAAGGCCCGGTCAATGGTCTGGACGTCTACCGTGACTACCCGAACGTGGTGGTACTGCGAACCTTCTCTAAAGCTCAGGGGCTGGCAGGTTTACGGGTGGGGTATTCGGTTTCTCACCCCGAGATCACCCAGCATCTGCGGGTGGGGGCAACTCCTTTTGCTGTCTCAACACTGGCAGAGTCAGCTGCGGTGGCTTCCATCGAGCACAAAGATCAGGTAATGGAGCGGGTAGCGCACCTGGTGGTTGAGCGGACGCGCGTGGTCACTGCCCTGCGTGAGATGGGGTACACCGTTGCTGAGACATTCGCTAATTTTGTGTGGTTACCCCTGGGTGAGCGCACTTCCGCGTTTGCTGCCGCTGCTGAGGCGCAGGCTTTGAGCGTGCGAGTTTTTGGTACTGAGGGGGTGCGGGTGAGCATTGGGGAGGACGCTGCTAATACGCGCTTGCTGCAAGTAGCCGCTGAGTTTTTGTCGGCTGAGCGGGGCTAAAGTCCCGGCGAGTTGCGATCGCTATCTTGCTCGTAGTGGGGGCGCGTCCTGAGTATCTGCTGTGTATTGCGCTACGTGGTGCTTTACAAATCGCTATTTTTGAAAAAATGGTCTAATTTTTTTTAAGAAAGGTCTTGATGGGATGCGCGTAAGACACACCCCACCGAGCTGTAAAATATGGAGGGTTATATGCCAATAACACACGCTCATCAGGACGCAAACCCCTGGGGTATTCCGCCGCTGATTCAACTTTTGACGCCCGAGGCGCAGGTTCAGGAGCATGAGGTTTTCAGCGGCTATGTTGCTGATATAGATCGAGAAACTTTGGAGGGGCTGTACCGTTCGATGGCGCTGACCCGCCGTTTTGATGAAGAGGCTACTGCCTTGCAGCGTCAGGGTCAGTTACTGCTGTGGGTTTCGAGTCGGGGACAAGAGGCAGCGCAGCTGGGTTCGACTTTCGCAACTGCTGAAAGCGACTACATTTTCCCCTCTTACCGTGAACACGGTATTGCTTTGGGCCGCGGGATTAAACCCGGTCAGCTGCTGGCGCTGTTTCGTGGTATTGATACTTGCGGGTGGGATCCCAAGAAGCATAACTTCCACCCTTACACCCTGGTGCTCGCAGCCCAGGTGCTTCACGCTACCGGTTACGCGATGGGTCTGAACTTCGATGCAACCATCGCTGAAGAAACCGGTGAATTGCAGACCGGGCAGGGGCAAGCTACCGAGCCGGTAGCGGGGGAGAAGCCTGCTGTTATCACCTACTTTGGTGATGGCTCTTCCACCGAGGGTGAGATTCACGAGTCGATGGTTTTCGCTGCTTCGTACAACGCCCCGGTTCTTTTCTTCGTGCAGAATAACCGCTGGGCAATCTCAGTTCCCTTCGAAACTCAATCGCGTGTACCTATCGCCACTCGCGCAGCGGGTTACGGCTTCGAGGGAATCCGCGTAGACGGCAACGATATTCTTGCCGTTATTGCAGCCACCCGCTATGCACTGGAGAAAATCCGTGCGGGGGAAGGCCCTGTGCTGATTGAAGCTGAAACCTATCGACTTGGTGCCCACACCACCGCCGATGATCCCACTAAATACCGTACCGATGCCGAGCTCACCGAACGCACTACCGTTGAACCCCTCGTCCGCCTTGAAAAGTACCTGCGAGCCCTGGGCACTACCGATGAGTTCTTTGAAGCGCTCGCTCACGAAATAAAAGAGTACGGCAGCTCGGTGCGCGAAGCCGCTCTGAGTTTGCAGAGCCCCAGTTTTGAAGACTTCTTCGACCGCGTCTACGCACAGTCGCACAGCCAGGTGCAAGAAGAAGCCCAGTGGTACCGCACCTACCAAGACGGTTTTGAGGACTAACCCACATGATGACCGAAGAAATGAACCAAGAACCTGCGGTAGAGACCCTCTCGATGGCTAAAGCTATTAACCGCGCCCTGGTCGATGAGATGAGTAGCAACCGTAAGGTGGTTGTGATGGGTGAGGACGTGGGCGCTTTGGGTGGTGTTTTCCGCGTAACCGAGGGGCTCAGCACCCAGTTCGGCACCCAGCGTGTTATGGATTCCCCGCTGGGCGAGGCAGGAATTGTGGGTACCTCGCTAGGTCTTGCCCTGCGCGGCTACCGCCCGGTTGCTGAGATTCAGTTTGATGGCTTTATCTTTCCTGCTTTCAACCAGATCACCTCGCAACTCTCGAAGATGCACGGACGCACCGGCAAGAACTACGAGGTTCCGGTGACCATCCGCGTTCCTTTCGGCGGCGCTATTGGTTCAATTGAGCACCACTCGGAATCCCCCGAGGCGCTGTTTGCCCATACGCCGGGATTGCGCGTGATTACCCCCTCCTCACCTCACGATGCTTACTGGATGCTGCGTAAGGCAATCACCTGCCCAGACCCGGTGCTGTATTTTGAACCCAAGCGTCGTTACTGGCAAAAGGGCGAGGTGAATTTTGCAGATACCACCTTTGACCCCTTCACTGCTGAGGTACGCAGGGCGGGAACGGATATGACCATTGCAACCTATGGCCCTCTAGTGCCTGTTGCTTTGGCTGCCGCTGAAGCCGCTGCTGAAGACGGTCGTAGCGTTGAAGTGATTGACCTGCGCAGTATCTCCCCGCTGGATGTTGAAACCGTGGCAGCATCAGTGAACAAGACCGGACGCTTGGTTATTACCCACGAGGCACCGACCTTCGGCGGCATTGGCGGTGAGCTATCAGCGCGCATCACCGAGCGGTGCTTCTACTCGCTGGAATCTCCCGTGTTGCGTGTGGGAGGGTTCCATATGCCCTACCCTTCAGCCCGTGTTGAAGAAGAATACGTGCCGGGCATCGACCGTATTCTTGAAGCCATTGAACGTTCGTTCACCTACTAAGGCAAGGCATCATGTCACAAATTTTCACATTGCCCGATGTGGGCGAAGGTCTAACCGAAGCTGACATTCTGTCGTGGAAGGTCGCTGAGGGCGACGCCGTTGCGGTTAATGATGTATTGGTAGAGATCGAAACTGCTAAGTCAGTGGTTGAACTCCCCTCGCCCTATGCCGGGGTTGTCGAGGCTCTCATGGCAACCGAAGGTAGTACGGTGGCGGTGGGTGCCCCCATTATTTCTATTGCCGATAGCGCGACAGACCGCGGTGTACCGGTGGCAACTCCGGCAGAATCCGGCGTAGAAGCGCTGGTCGGATCAGGACCGAAAGCTGACCCCGTCAAGCGTCGTACACGCAAACGTCAGGTGCCTGCTGAGCAAGCGCGCCCTGAGTACGATGGCGCACCCCAGCCGGTAGCTGAGAAAAAGCCGGCAGGGGCAGAAGAAAAACGCGGTCTGTTAGCCGGTATTAGTAGCTGGCAAGATCTGCAAGGACGCGCCAGCAAACTGGTGGAGGACGGCAAAGAAGCACTGCTGCGTCGCCCCTCAGTCCAGTCTGCACCGGCACCAGAAAAAACTACCCAGCCTGTACCTCGCCGCCAGACCTTGGCGAAACCGCCGGTGCGTAAGGCAGCCCAAGACTTGGGCGTAGATTTAGCGCATGTGACACCCACAGGTAATAACGGTCAGGTGACCAAGCAGGATCTGCTCAACTATGTGGCGCACATTGCCGAAGATACATCGACAGCAAGCAATGGCGATTTCTGGTCGGCTCAAACCGTGGGCGATGACCGCATCGAGCGCATTAAGGTACGCGGTGTTCGCAAGGCAACAGCCCGCGCTATGTCGCAGTCAGCATTCACTGCTCCGCACATTTCTATCTTTGTCGATGTCGATGCTACCCGCACGATGGAGTTCGTCAAGCGACTCAAAGCCTCGCCCAAGTACCAGGGCGTGAAGGTGACCCCGCTCTTAATTCTTGCCAAGGCTGTTATATACGCGGCGGCTCGCACCCCGCAGGTGAATGCTACCTGGACTGACTCTGAGATTCTGGTCAAACATTTCATGAACTTAGGTATCGCTGCGGCAACACCGCGCGGTTTGCTGGTGCCCAACATTAAGGACGCCCAAAACCTCTCCTTGCGCGAGTTAGCGGTGGCTCTAAACGATCTGACAGTGACTGCTCGCGAGGGCAAAACCCAACCTGCGGACATGTCGGGGGGAACCTTCACAATCACCAACATCGGCGTGCTTGGCATTGATACGGGTACACCGATTTTGAACCCGGGTGAGGTTGGTATTCTCGCCTTCGGCACCATCAAGCAAAAGCCATGGGTAGTAGATGGTGAGGTTATTCCCCGCTGGGTTACCACCCTCGGTGGTTCCTTTGACCACCGTGCTGTTGATGGGGATCTCTCAGCGCGCTTCATGGCAGACGTTGCAGCAATTCTCGAAGAACCTGCACTGCTTCTGGATATGTAGGCTCCCACACTGCCTAACCCCCGGTTACAAGGTGCTGGTGATAACAGGCAGACGTAATAACGTGCCTCCGCCCGCCGTGCATCTCCTACCGTAGACCGCCGCTGAAAAACGCACTCGATGCGGTGCGTATGAAAAACTTCTGGGCACTAAATGAGGGCCCTCACCACTGGTGAGAGCCCTCAAAAAGAAGATGTGCTACCTCAACCGGCTAAGGGAAACTTCCCCAAGTTTTTCTTAGCCGTTGCGTGGGCTGCCATTAGGGTAACAGCTGCTGATGAAGAGGTGGCGATTATCTTTACTCAGAAAATTGGGTTCTAGCTCAGTCCCCCAACGTCGCTAGAACAACACAAAGAGTCCCCCGACTCGTGTTTTTTCTGAATATATCTATTGTGCCAGATACTGCTAAGGGTACGTGTTGTGCCCATTAGACACACTTATGCTGACAGATCCCTAGAAAATTTCAACAGCGCCGGTTTCGCGGTCAATTTCGTAGGCGATGGCGTTGTCTTCATCGTCACCACCGTCGTAGACCACCATAGCGGCAATCGCGTCATCGGCAGGGAAAGCTCGAATGGTGACGGTACCGCCGTCCGTGTTTTTGAGGACTTCAAGGACGCTCGTGGTGAGCGAATCGGAGATGCGCCGAGGCATGGTTTCTCCGAGTTCGTCGAGAATATCGACGCGGATACCGCGCTGGCGGGCTGCCCACGTTGCATCCAGAATTGCGCGGTTGGCGATGTGCCTACCGCGAATGGTGTCGCGCAACTGGGCCTCAGCGAGTTTGAACTGTTCTGCTTCTTCGAGGCTGATAGGTGAGGGGTCGAAAGCAATGCGACTGAGCATACTCTCGGTGAGCGTACGAACCTCAGCTACACGCTGGGAGGCAACGTTACCCAGACCTTCTTCTTCAGCGTGATTGTGCTCAGCTGAGCGCAACAAGCTGGTGGATTGCTCTGTCTGCTGGGTAGCGGCAGCGGCTAAGGAATTCATGCCTTGAGCAACCGCGAGCAGTAGGGCAGGCACCAAAAAGATGGAAAGAAACTCGGCAAGGGTTCGTTCAAAAGACTGGTACCACTGGGCAACCAGCAGCAGCATGAAAAGAAAAACAATCCACCCTACAAATGATCGCTGACGCAGGATCAGAATAATGCTGATGAGCTGAAAGGGCAGAATAACCAGCAAGACCGTGCCGCGCGGTAGAGAGTGAGGCAGTACCTCAAGTAGCCCCTGTACGCTGTACATGGAGAGCAGGGTAATGATGGGCGAATAGACCTCGGGCAGTCTTGTTTTATCAAGCTCTAAGAAGGTCAGACCGAGAGCTACCGCGAAGGTGATGAACGCAAGGAGCATCTTACCCATCGAGTTGCTGGTGTAGGTGGGGTGGGCAATCTGCCAGACCAACATAGAAAGTCCCACCATGATAATGCAAAAACAAATAGCGTAGTTCAGGTACTGGTTACGCAAAAAACTAAATCGAATTGCCATTATTTCTCACCCGGCCACTGCACGGTTACTTTGGTGCCTTTAGCAGGGGAGGAATCAATGTAGACTTCACCACCGACTTCTCGCATGGAGTGCATCATTGAAACGCGCACGCCCATGCGCCTGATATCGATGTCTTTGAGTGAAAAACCGGTTCCTCGGTCAGAGATAGTACAGATAATAAACGAACGGGATTCTGCTGAGCGGCTGGAACGCAGGGGACGGCGGTATTCCGTGCGAATACTGATTTGGGTGGTACGGCTACCGGAGTGACGGGCGCTGTTTGAGACAGCTTCAGTGACGGCATGGACGAAGGCACGCGCCGCAGGTGCTGGCAGGACAGACTCAGAGTCAGCGGCAGGGTAGTTGTGCGGTGCCTGAGAATCGTTGAAACGCAGACGATTGTTCCACGGTGAGATGCCCTCTGCCACTTGTTCAGTGAGCGTCTGAAAAGTGGTGGGCAGCTCGAATCTGGTTTTTGCGGTTTCCTGATCGAGAACCGACAATGCACGCTGAGCCAGTTTGCGCGTCCGCTCAGCAACTAGGCCTTGCTGACGTGAGGCGTCTAGCAGGGTTGCCATTACGTTATCGTGAACGAGCTTGTCGAACTCCTGCAGCTGCTTAGAAATATCGCGGGTACGGTAGACGCGCAGGTGGGCGCCTAGGGTCTCGGTGTAGAGCGTGTCAGCGTTGTGGGCGGCATCAATTACTGTTCCCACAAAACCTGCGAGTAACGTACACGAACCGGCTACGTAGGCAATGTAGATGAGCACTAAACTCGTGTGCATCTCGGTATTAGTGGCAGAGTGCGCACCTACCAGCGAGGCACCAAAAATAGCCGTAAAGCACACGATGCTGAGAATAATACCGCGTGCCGATAAAAGAATGAGCGGTGTCAGTACACCGTAGAGGGGCAGAGTCCACATCCACGAATAGGGTGAATCACCGGGTTCTAGCGCTAGAGGCCACACTATAAGCCCCAGCAGAGCAATCGCCGCTGCCGGGTAGATGAGCGTAGGAAGATATTCTTTGCGCAAGCTGAAGTAGGTCAGTGCCGAAGAATGGATGACGACCAGCAGACCAATAAGGTTGTACCAGCTACTGTAGGTGCCAGGGTCTGCCACCATCTGCACCACAATAACAACGCCGAGCACAGCATAAAAAAGCTCTAAACGGCAGAACAGGGCGAAAGTAATGGACCCCACGAAGCTCTGCCCGTTACCACCCTGCGAACTCACCGGGCGCGGGCGCGTGAAGGTGTCTCGGGTAGACGTCAGACTCAGAGAGCGGGCAAGATCCTTGGTGACATCGGTATTAGTAGCCAATAATTTACTCTTTGCAGGTGGTTGCGCCCTCCGCGGAGGCTGCGGGTCTTAGAGGTAGCGTTCTGCTGAATTAACGTCTTCCATGCTATCAACGAGTCCGTCTTCAATAGCTCGAATGCGAAGGTCGATTTTGGTCGGCGCGGGGCGCCCCACGCGCGCGTACTTCTCACGGATGCGGTCGATATTGGTCTTAACAGCGGACTGCTTAATGCCCATACGGCGTGCCACCTGAACCTGCGCGAAACCCGATGCGTACAGGCGCAGGGTCTCCTGCTCACGCGGGGAGAGGCTGGCCTTAGAGAACTCGTGGTCAGAGTCGATAGCAGCAGCGAGTTCTTTGGTCACCACAGCTTTACCATCTGCAATGTTGCGTGCTTCTTGCAGGGCGTGGTCGAGAGGCTCCGACTTGCGAACTAGACCGAGGGCACCTTGCTTCAGTGCTTCGCGAATGAGGGTAGGGTTCTCCCCGATGCTGAAAATCAGCACCTTGATGCCTGCCTGCTGCAAGAGCTCAACGTTGTTGCCGGGGCGAGAATTATCTTGCAGTGAAAGATCAAGGAGAACAACATCGCACTCGCGCTTAATCTTGCCGAGGTCAGCATTCGCAGGGTCACGGGGGTTACGACCCAAAGCAATCAGTAAATCAATGACGGTGGGTGCAGCAGCTACAAGCTCTACATCTTCGCGTCCCACCGCAACGGCCCGCAGACCTTCGCGAACAACCTCATGGTCATCAACAATTGCAACTTTGGTAATACTCAAAACATCCCCCTATGAATTTCGTACTCAACCATTGACAGAAAAATACGTACACATTACTTACTTATTAGTTTACGGTGCCATTGAGATACACCGTGTACAAGCGTTGTGTACACTATCGGGTGTTGCTTCGCCACACTATAGATTAATACTACCGTTTGTGGCTTTAGACCGGGCGAATACTGCTGGGGGCAGCCTTTGGACGGTAGCCGCGGGTTACTTTGGTTAGTTACCTCACTTTATTAAAATCCGCGCGTCCGTTCAAAGTTTTTGTGATAGCGCAGACCCGCGCTTGCCCCCAGCAAAGAACCAATGAGGGCTGATGCCGAAAGCGCTAGTATCGCCAGCGCATTGACGGACGCGGTGGAGTCCGCTAATCTTTGCACGGCAAAGGGCATCGGACGCGCAAAGTGCGTACCCGCAACGAAACTCAGAAGGGTTGAAAGAGCGATGGTCAGCACCAGCCAGAGCCATACTGCGAGCCCCTGCTTGAAACGGGAGAAGCGGGTGAGTCGAGCCGCTGTGTAGCCGCCCACGCTGAAACTCAACGCCCACAAGGCAAGGCTGACGCCCCACCATACCCACACTGCCTGATCAGTATTATCGGCTGCTAAGCCGCGTTCAAGGGTGGCTGCTACTCCGGTGTACTGGGTTGAGGCGGTGAGGTGCAGTAACATGTCGTACAGCCAGCGCAACCCCAAGAGTGCGGCGCAACCGGTGAGAAAACCTAAAAAGGCGGGGAACAGCCTAATGCCGCGTTGCGCTCTGGCGGCGGGTGAGGTCTGTTCAGTGAAGAGTTCAGCTTCATCCTCCCTCTGACCGTAGTCTTCTGCCTCGTGAACTACCGGGTAGGAGGCGGTAGCTTCAACTGTCGGTTGAGGGGCAGTGATAGGGCGTGTGGCCGTTGAACTGATGGGCTGAGTGGCAGGTTCTTCATAGTGCAGAACGCGCGTGGGCTCATCATCGGTATCAAGGGTGCCGGTGCGATCATCGTCAAAGACGTCGTCCCACACGTAGGTTTCATCATGGCGTTTGCTATCGCTCATCGTTGTTGGCTCCTGTTTCTGCCAGGGTCAGCGAGTGGACGCTGAACGGGTGGGGGTAATCTGGGCGGTCACTCTCGGTAACGGTCTTGATAAGGCGGGCGGGGTTTCCCACAGCTACCGAGTTCGCCGGTATGTCTTTGGTGACCACACTACCTGCGCCAATGACGCAGTTATCGCCAACGGCGACACCGGGGCAGAAAATAGCGCCACCGCCAGCCCATACGTTGTTGCCGATGGTGATGGGCAAACCTGCCTCCCAGTAGGCTTGACGATCAGCAGGGTTGAGCGGATGCGTGGGTGTAAGAATCTGAACGCCCGGTCCCGCCATAAAATAATCGCCAATGTATACGGGGGCTACATCGAGAATGACCGCACCGTAGTTGAAGAAACAGTGGGATCCCACAAAAGTGTTGATACCGTAGTCAAAATCCATGTGCGGGCGAAAAGTGGTGCCTTCACCGACTGAACCCAAAAGTTCTTCAAGTGTGGTGCTCATGCCTTGCTCATCTCGGGCACGGTAGTACTGGGTGTACTGCTGCACCAGATTCTCGGCGCGCAAGGTGATTGCCGAGCAGTAGTCATCGGGACGGTAGGGTTTACCCGCCACCATATCGCGAAAAGCGGGGGAGGGCATCTGCGGATCAACAATCATCGAGCTACCCCTGCCACCACGTCATTGCTACGGTGACCAGCACACCGAACACAGCAAGTATCAGCGTCGCATAGATAAACCGCCGAATGATTTCCCGCATAAGTTCGCGGAACTCCTGATCAGTAATACCGGTCTGTTTTTTCTGAGCCATACCCCCAGTATGGCAGTGAGCGGCGCAAAATAACACTGCGCCGACCCCGAAAACTAACCGCTCCTTAGTACCTGACACGGCAAGACCCCGCCGGTAAAACATGGCACAATTTACCTCATGCAGTCTCAGCAGAACGATACATCTCAAGATTTTCCCCTCGCATCGCGTCCGTGGATTCAGGGCTATAACCCCGGTGTAACCCGCGATGTTCCCCTCTCCGACACATCCCTCAGTCACCTCATGGAACAGGCAGTGCGCGACGCCCCTGACGCTGTGGCTCTCGACTTTTTCGGTGCAACCACCACCTACCGTCAGCTCGGCGACGATATTCGTCGCGTGGCAGAGGGACTGCGTCGTGCCGGTGTTCAAGCCGGTGACCGCGTCGCTATTATCTTGCCTAACTGTCCCCAACACGTTGTAGCTTTCTACGCTGCCTTCCGTTTGGGCGCCGTCGTTGTTGAACACAACCCCCTCTATACCTCTGCAGAGCTACGCCACATGTTTGAAGACCACGGCGCGAAGGTAGCTATTGTCTGGGACAAAGCACTACAGAACGTGCTGGATCTTCCCGGCGATGTTCGACCCACCACCATCATCTCGGCGAACCTCATTGAGGCAATGCCCACCCTCATGCGCACCGCCCTGAAACTGCCCGTCAAACGCCTGCGCGAATCTCGCGAAAAACTTGAGGGCAGCGTCCACGCTCGCGGGATTATCAGCTGGAAGCAGTTGCTAAAAAATGAGCAGATCGACCCGCATCACCACCGTCCCACCGCCCACGATATTGCGATTTTGCAGTACACCTCGGGCACTACCGGCAAACCCAAGGGGGTTATTCTCACCCACCGCAACCTTGAGTCGAACGCTCGCATGGGTGAAGCCTGGATTCAACCTCAGGGCAATAATGTGATTTACGGGGTGCTGCCGCTTTTTCACGCCTACGGTCTGACCCTGGGTCTAACTATTTCTGTGCTGATTCAGGCGCGTCTGGTGCTCTTTCCCACTGTCGATATCAACCTGATTCTTAAAGCACTGAAAAAGACCACCCCCACCATTTTGCCCGCAGTACCTCCCGTGTACCGTAAACTCCTGGATCAAGCGAAAGCTGAAAACAAGACAGATTTGCTCAACGGCATTAACTACGGTGTTTCAGGCGCGATGAACCTGCCGCCCGAGCTAGTGGAAGAGTGGGAATCGTACACCGGTGGCTTCTTGGTAGAAGGCTACGGTCTAACCGAGTGCAGCCCCATTGTAAGCTGTAATCCCCTAAGCAAAAAACGCCGTGCAGGATCTATCGGTCTGCCCTTCCCCTCCACTGACCTGCGCATTGTTGACCCTGATACTCTCGAAGACTTGCCACTGGGCGTTGCCGGTGAACTGCTAGTCAAGGGGCCGCAGGCTTTTAGAGGATACTGGAAGCTCGAAGAAGAAACCCGTAAGAGCATCACCGCTGATGGCTGGTTGCGTACCGGCGATATTGTGACGATGGACGATGCAGGATTCCTCTACGTTGTAGATCGCATTAAAGAAGTAATTATCACCGGTGGCTTCAACGTCTCACCCACCGAGGTTGAGACAGCCCTCAAGCAGCATGATTCTGTGTCGGACGCGGCTGTAGTGGGTCTACCCGCCCCCGGTGGCGGCGAAGAAGTCGTAGCGGCAATTATTCTCTCTGAGGGCTATGCCCTTGACCCCGAGGAACTCAAAGAGCACATGCGATCGCGCGTCACCCGCTACAAGGTGCCGCGCCGCTTTATTGCCTTTGACGAGGACTTCCCCCGCACCATGCTGGGCAAAACCCAGCGTCGTCTGGTGCGCCAGAAACTCGAAGACAAGAAGTAAAAACGTACAAAGCCGGTAGCCCCTCAAGTTCGGGACTACCGGCTTTTGTATAACGGGGCATTGAAGTGTTCTAGTCCGCGAAAGTTGCTACCAACTTTCCCTGCCGATCGAGAAGGTTACCGCCGGCGGGCTGGTCAAAGCCCAACGCGCGGGCAGGAACAGTAGCAGCTGCCTCAATCGCCTCAGGCAGGGAGATTCCCACAGAAACAGCGGTTTCCACCGCACGCGCCAGAGTTAGCGTGCTGCCTGCAATCGCCCCACCCTCAGAGAGCCTTGCCACCGAATCAACCACATCAACATCGAGCGAACCCAGCATGTAATGACCGTCCTGACAACCGGCAGCCGCCATCGCGTCCGTCACCAGCGCAACGCGTCCGGGTGCCATCGCCCACAGCGCTCGCATGGTCGGTGCATGAACGTGTACGCCGTCGCAAATCAGTTCAAGGGTTACATGCTCAGAATCCAAAGCGGCAGCTACCGGTCCTGGTTCGCGGTGCAAGAGCGGGCGCATAGCGTTGAAAGTATGTGTGAGAATAGACGCGCCAGCTTCGAAAGCAGCCTTCGCCAGGGCGTAGTCAGCGTCGGTGTGCCCCACTGCCACAGCAACCCCGTGCTCCACGAAATACCGAATAGCCGCTAAATCGCTATCTGTTTCAGGGGCAATGGTGATTTGCTTGAGATACCCTCCCCCCGCCTCAATCAGCTGGGCTGCCTGGGCAGGGGTAGGAGAAACCAAAAAATGAGGATTGTGAGCGCCCTTGTGCGCGGGAGAGAGGTAAGGACCCTCCAAATGAATACCCACCAGCTGACGCTCATGACTCTTCTGCCTCTCAATCACCTCGCGCAGAGCACCCACCGTTACAGCGATATCCTGCACCGGGTTAGTCACCAAGGACGCAACCAGCTGACCGGTACCGGCAGCAACATGCACATCGAGGGCAGCACCGATAGCGGGAGCATCCTCAAAAGAAATGCCACCACCACCGTGATTATGAATATCAGTAAAACGCGGCGCCAACGTGAGATCAGAACCGTCAAGGGTAGCAACATCGGCTATCTGTGGGACATCACCCTCACCACGGGCCACCTCAGACCCATCGCGCAGATGAACCCAGCCCCGAGCAACATCTGACCCAGCAGAATGCATCACTACATTAGAATAAAGCTGCTCTGACATGCCTATATGCCTTCTCTTTCAACCTTGACTTCAAAATCATAACGGTCTGCACGGTACAGAGTTGTCGTCGCTTCAACCGGTGTACCCTCACCGGTGAAACCCACCCGATGCACAGCCAACGCAGGAGCGCTCAACGGCTGCTCCAAAACCATAGCTTCAGTAGCACTCAACGAGTGAGCGCTAATACGCTGGGTCGCTGAAACAATACGATACCCTGCGCGAGTCAGCTGCTCATCCAACGAACCGGTAGTGTGCGGAGCCTGCTGCGCAAAAGGAGCCCGCAACAAATAAGCCGTTTCATACGCCATCGGCAGACCATCAGCAGTACGCAAACGCACCACCTTATACACCTGAGCCCCCGGCGGCAGACGCAAATGCCGAGCCACCGCGTCCGGAGCCTCCACCAAACCACATTCCAAAGTTGCCGAAGCTGGCTCATGACCGCGCTCGCACATATCTTCGGTGAAAGACGTCAGCCGGGGAGTCTTGTGGATGTTGAGACGCGCGGCAACGTAACTGCCAGAGCCAGCACGGGTATAAATGTCACCGCGCAGGGTCAGGTAGTTGAGGGCGCGGCGCACCGTATCACGGCTTACCCCGAATTTTTCTTGAAGGGAACGCTCGGTGGGCAGTGGGGCGTGTTCTGCTGCCGTAGAAATATAAGAGGTACGCAGCAATTCAGCGAGTTCTTTATACAGCGGCTGCTTAGGATTCTGAGTAGTATTCATTGGTATGCATAGATCTGTAATTGGTTTCGTTAAATTTAGTAAATCATAGATTTTTGTAAAAATTGGTACGTATTTCTTGTGTGTCGTGACTTATAGTTGAAGTATGGAAATTATCATCATGCCCTCAGACAACGAAGTCGGTCGCTACGCAGCCTCACTCATGGCTAAAGAAATCAGCGCGAAGCCCAATGCAGTACTGGGCGTAGCCACCGGCTCATCTCCCGAAAGCACCTACAAACACCTCGCCCAGCTCACCAGCGAAGGTTTGGATCTCACCAACATCAAAGCATTTGCCCTTGACGAGTACGTAGGTATGGACCTTGACCACCCTGAGTCTTACCACAGCGTAATCCGCCGCGAAGTTGTAGAGCGCGTTGGTCTCTCACCCGACAACGTGCGCGTACCCAACGGCATGGCAGAAGACATCGCCGCCGAATGTGCAGACTACGAACGAGACATCAAGGAATCGGGCGGTGTTGATATTCAGCTGCTCGGTATCGGTTCCAACGGTCACATCGGCTTCAACGAACCCGGTTCATCTTTGGTATCACGCACCCGCATCAAGACTTTGGCTCCCAAGACCGTCAAAGACAACGCTCGTTTTTTCGACGGTGATGAATCCAAGGTGCCCGTTCACTGCCTGACCCAGGGTATCGGCACCATCATGGAGGCACGCAAGGTTTTGCTGGTCGCTATTGGCAAAAACAAGGCGAAGGCAGTTGCCGGTCTGGTAGAAGGTCCCATCGGTACTTTCTGCCCCGCGTCCATCTTGCAGTTGCACCCGAACGCAACCATCGTGGTTGATGAAGAAGCCGCATCAGAGCTGAAGAACACCGAGTACTACAACTACGCGCGCGATAACATGCCTAACTGGCAGCGCCCCGAGACTCTCAAAGCGTAGTGGCAATGAAAGCTCTCGCTGGTATAAGTGCTCTAGCGGTTGGTGGTGCGGCGGTCTATCTCGGTCGGTACGCTTTGATGCGTTCTGCCGATGTAGAGGCAGTTGCACCCTCCTTGCGCCATCCCATTCTCTACCTGCCCAAGCACAATAAACTTTCGCTGTACGTGCAGACCTACAATTGGAAAAAACATTTTCCGTTGACCCGTTACGATGGGCTGCTTGATGTTCACGAGGTCACAACAGGTGCAGAGGGGAGTGCCGGTGAACTCGTCTCATTCTTGAACGTGCCCAGGCAGCGTTCCGGACGCGGTGCCGTGGTGTGGTTTCACGGTGGCGGGCATTTGGCGGGCTCTGCTGAGGCAGATCAGATGTACTGTTCCCGCCTGGCTTTTGAGCTGGGTGTTCCAGTGCTGAATGTGGAGTACCGTCTGGGCGGGGAGTTCGCTTTCCCCGCTGATATTGACGATGGTGTGCAGGCTCTGCGCTGGTTGATAGACCACAGCGAGCACTACGGTATTGATTCCCAGAAGATTGCGCTGGCTGGTGCAAGCGCTGGTGCAGGTATTGCTGCCTCTGTCGTTCAGCGGGCTGTCGATGAAGGTGTGCCTGTTGCTTATCAGGCACTGATTTACCCCATGCTGGATGATCGCACCGGTACCCAGCAGGATCACGAGGGACGGGCGCGTTTTATTTGGTCGCCTGAATCCAATGAGCGTGCGTGGGGCATTTATCTGGGTGGGGCAGCAGGTGCTGCTGAGTTGCCCGAGTATGCTGCACCCGGACGTCGCACTGACCTCACCGGCTTGCCTGCCACTTGGCTGGGCACCGGTACTCTGGATCTCTTCTACCCCGAGGACGTGGCGTATGTGAAGAACCTCCGCGCAAGCGAAGTGGAGGTAGAAACCTGCATCATTGAAGGTATGTACCACGGGGCCGATGGCATGATGCCCCTGGCTGAAGCCTCCACGAAACTGTGGAGGTCGATGATTGAGGGGCTCCGGACGGCGGTGCTCTAGCACTGAGTTCAAGCTGCTGGTCACCGGGCAACACCGGCGAATACCGGTCAAAAGACCCCAGAAGGTAAGATTCCATGGAGCGTGATGTTCTATGTCTTACCTTCTGGGGTCTCTCTGTTTACTTGCTTACTTAAGCAGCTGTGTAATGTTGCTAATCATCGCAATGCGCTGGTCTACGCTGGCGGTTTTCGGCGCCTGAATTTTTGCACCCACGTAGCGCGGTGCGTCCGCAACAATCTCTAGGCAGCGAGCTACTTCGGCGGCATCCATCAAAGACGTCGGCTCATCAGCAGTCAGGGGTAGGTGGGCATCTGCCCATTCCCCACCGTACTGATTTGCCTTGTGCCCGGCACCCGAGAACATGAGCCCCTCAAGCACACCGGTATCAACGAGTGCGCGCAGGTGCTCGCTCGGACGCTCACCGTCTTGAGCCTCCACTGCTGAGCGTCCCCAGTTCACAGTGATACCTAGTCCGGCTTGTTGCGCGGCAGCGATCTCAGCATCCAACGACAAGAAACGCTTCTCGCCGGCAATCTCGGGGGAGTAGGCGTCGCAGTGCTCAATCACTAAACGGGTCGACCAGGGATCTTCACTTAGCAGTTCTTCCAAAGACTTGGCGAAAGCCTGCTTATCAGCCTTCACCGAGGGTGCCGAATGAATATGCAGTGCGCTCACCGACTGCGCACCGGTCGCCTGATTAATCTCCTCAGCGACTTCGCGAGCCTGACGCACAAAATCAAGCCCGGCGGTGCGTCCTCCCTCGTCTGTTGATGCCAAACCAAAGACACCGGTTTCACCCACCCGAGCCATAGTGCCCGGAATCAGCGTGATGATCGACTGCGTGAATCGCCCGCGCATCTGTTGCGCCAGCCAGCCGGTCTCAACGTTCAGACCGGTCTTATGAAAAGGAATCTCCAGGGCAGTTGCCCCAGCAATCTGCGCAAGCTGCGCATAAAATTCTTCTTGCTCAGCAACATCAGTGGGCATGGCAGCGTAAGCTCCCACCACTACAGGAACAGATAGATTCGACAATGAATACACCTTTCTCTTTATCTCAATAGGTCATCAAAGAAAAATAAAAACCGCCCGCAACATCCATGCTGCGGGCGGGGTGAACATTACTTAGACAGAGCGTTCTTAAACCAACCGGTAATAGAAATCGGGTGGGTGATAGCGGTACCAACCACTACCGCGTGGGCACCAGCCTCCAGCGCCTGACGTGCCTGTGCCGGGGTATGAATACGTCCCTCAGCAATCAGTGGAATACCGATTTCGGCGGACGCGATGGCAGAGAGCAAATCAAGGTCCGGGCCGTCGGTCTTGGGGCGGGTATCGGTGTAGCCAGCCAGCGTGGTACCGATGAAATCAGCACCCGCTTCGGCAGCTGCCAAAGCTGCTTCCAACGAATCACAGTCAGCCATGACCAGGGCGTTGGAGTTCTCATGCACTCCGGCAACAACCTCAGCCAAGCTCAACCCGTCCGGACGCTCGCGGGTAGTGCCGTCGAGCGCGACCACGTGAGCACCTGCGTTCGCTACCGCCAGGGCGTGGTGGAGAGTGGGGGTGATGAAAATGCCGTCGTGACCGTCTTTCCACAGACCAATGACGGGCACCTCAACAGCGGTGTGGGTGAACTGAACATCGGCTAGACCCTGCACACGAACAGCGGCAGCACCACCCATAACAGCTGATGCTGCTACCTGACCAGTGGTGCGGGGGTCTCGCATCGGTTCACCGGGGTAAGCCTGGCACGAAACAATGAGCTGCCCGGCTAGTTTTTCAATGAGTTCTGAGCGAGTGAACATGGGTTTTACCTCTCAAGAAAATTAGGAATAAGGGTTGCTGCACCAATAATCGGCGCATCGGAACCAAGCTGTGCAGCTACGAGGGGAGTTTCTTTTGCCTGCCCCAAAGCTGCTGCCCTGAACTCTTTTTCAACGATGGGCAGCCACAAATCTCCCAGATTTACCACACCGCCTGAGAGTACAAGTACGTGCGGGTTCAAGATATTCACCAAGTCTCCCAGGGCAATACCTGCGGCGCGGGCGGCAAACTCAATGGCGTCAATTGCTTTTTGCTCACCGGCTCGGGCGCGGGCGGCAACGTCTTTAGTATCGGGTGAGGACGCGTCGCCACCGGTTGCCAGGTAGCGGCGGTGAATGGCGGGTCCGGCTGCTACGGCTTCAAGGTGACCGGTGCCGCCACAGGGGCAGGGAATATCCAGCGCGAGCGGGGAAGAGAAGTGCCCTACATGGCCAGCGAGAAAGTGGGCGCCTTTGAGCGGCTCACCCTGGCTGATGTAACCTCCACCAACTCCGGTGCCGAAGGCTACGAGCAAGCTACTAGGTGCTTCAGCTGCTGCGCCAGCCCACGATTCACCCAGAGCGTGGGCGTGAACGTCATTGACAGCGTAGGTGGGTAAACCGGTCTCTTCGCTGATAATATGCGCCAGTGGTACACCGCTCCAGTCTGTAATAACATTTGCGGCAGTGATTACTTCGCCCTTAGCGCCAATCACACCGGCAGAACCGATGCCAATACCGGTCACTTCGCCACCGCGCGCTGTTACCTGCTCAATAACAGTCAGAGCACCGCGGGCAGTATTACGAGCCAGTTCTTCACCACCAATATCAGCGATGGTAGGAATCTCGTGTCTCTCGTATACCTGACCGTTAGCGTCCACCACGCCGAAAGCTGTTTTAGTGCCGCCCAAGTCAATGCCCACAGCAAATTGTTGAGTCATTGAAAAACCTTTTCTCTTGAAAATGGCAGTGTCGGTGAGTCTTAGACCGTTAGAGAACGAACAAGACTCACCGACACATGATGTAACCGATGGTATTTAGAGTAGACCTGCTGCCTCAACGATGCCGCGAATACGCTCGCGTTCGCTGTCGCCCAAGGTCTCCATGGGGGTTGACATGGTGTTGGATTCGAGAACACCGATGATCTCAAGAGCGGTTTTGAAAGCACCGAGACCCGCTGCGCCACCTGAGACAGTGGGGGTTTCTACAAAGACGATGTTGAACAGGTCAGCCAGGCGGTCCTGCTCTTTACGCGCTGCGTCCCAGTCACCCGCAACAGCAGCGTCGTACAGACGCTTGTAGCCTGCGGGGTCGACGTTGCCGAGACCCGGAACAATACCGTGAGCGCCGGAGAGCATCGCGCCGTCGCATACAACTTCGTGACCGGTGAATAGCGAGAAGCCTTCGATGTCGCGGGTAGCCTGAGCCAGCAGTCGGAATGAAACATCATCGCCCGATGAATCCTTCACACCCACAATAACGCCCTCGCGAGCCAGTTTGGTCAGCAGGGGAACGCTGAGCTTCTGCTTGGTACGAACGGGTACGTCGTAGACAAAGACAGGTACATCAACAGCTGCAGCTACTTCGCGGAAGTGACGCTCTTCTTCGATGGGGTTATCCAGCGCGTAGTACTGGCTGGTGATAACGATAGCATCGCCGCCAATAGCCAGCAGGCGCTTTGCCTCATCAATGACGCGCGCGGTGGTCTGATCGTTGGTACCTACGATGACGGGCACACGACCCTCGTTAGCCTCAATCACGGTCTTGAGCGCAGTTTCACGCTCTGCGTTGGTCAGGTAGGGAACTTCACCGGAAGAACCGAGAACGAACAGACCGTTGACGCCGCCTTCAATCAGGTGCGCAACTGATTTTTTCAGTGACTCAACATCGAGCTGACCATCAGCGGTACGGGGGGTAAGTACCGGGGGAATAACGCCCGAAAACTTGGGATTTGCCATGGTATAAAAAACTCCTTTATTTTACAAAGATATAAAAAGTGTGGTGAAAGCGGCGCACCCACTGTGGCAGTGGTGAATCAGTGGATGCACCGTCGCATCAAAAGCGGAATTAGACGTGCAAGAGGGTGGGCGCTGCGCCCAAGAGCTTGCGAGTGTAATCCTGGGTGGGGTGATCGAAAACCTGCTCAGCAGAACCCTGCTCAACAATCTTGCCCTTGTTCATCACGCAGATGCGGTCAGAGACGTAGCGAACGGTTTGAATATCGTGAGAAATAAAGACCATACCCAAGAAGAGCTCTTCTTTCAGGTCGCTGAGCAGGTTCAGAACCTGCGCGCGAACTGATACGTCGAGAGCACTGGTGGGCTCATCAGCCACAATAATCTTGGGTTCCAAAGCCAATGCACGAGCAATTGCCACGCGCTGACGCTGACCACCTGAGATCTGTGAGGGCATCGCGTCCGCTGCTGACTGCGGCAAACCAACGAGGTTGAGCAGCTCGCGCACGCGACGGTCGCGTCCTGACTTATCGCCAATACCGTGAACATCTAGGGGATCTTTGAGAATATCCTGAATGGTCATACGCGGGTTAAGCGCGGTTGCCGGATCCTGGAAGATGATTGAAATATCAGAACCAAATTCCTTGCGGAAAGCAGCGTTGCGCTTGAGCGCGTTGCGTCCCTTGAAAGTCATCTGACCGTCGGTTGGCTTCTGCAAACCAACAACAACCGATGCCAAGGTTGACTTACCGCAACCAGATTCACCCACGATACCGATGGTCTCACCGCGGCGAATCGACAGTGATACACCATCAACGGCTTTCACGATGTTCGGCTTGAAGATACCGCCGGTACGTGAACGGTGATAGACCTTGATGTCTTTGAGCTCAATAATGGGCTCTGAAACTCGGGCTACTGCCTCGCGACCCTGGGTGTTGAGCATGTTTTCCCCTGCCTCGCTGCTTGCTGCTACTGAGCCGTTTACTGATTCAGTCATTGCCTTAAGCTCCCTGCTTGGTCGAGGTGGTTTCAAGGTGCGATGCCCAGTAGTGGTCTTCTTCGCCTTCAACCGGCACAAAGACGAGCTGCTGGTTGGGGTCAGCACCCTCGCGCAGTGAGCGCGGAGCGAACCGGTCACCCTTGGCGAAGTCGCCGGGGGAAGGCACGGTGCCGGGAATCTGGTAGAGACGCTTAGAACCTGACTCAATTGAAAGAACTGAGCCCAACAGACCACGGGTGTACTCGTGCTTGGGGTTCATCAGCAACTGGCTGGTAGCGCCAGACTCTACAACCTGACCCGCGTACATCACCGAGATGCGGTGAGCTACCTGAGCCACCAGAGCCAAGTCGTGCGACACGAAGATCATGGCGAAGCCCAACTGCTCGCGCAGCTCGTTCAAGAGAGCAATAACTTCTTTCTGAACGGTCACGTCGAGCGCAGTGGTGGGCTCATCGGCAATCACGAGCTTGGGTGAGCGTGAAAGTGCCATAGCAATCAGCACGCGCTGACGCTGACCACCGGAGAGTTCGTGCGGGTAAGAGTTCAGAGTGCGTTCTGCATCAAGCTTTACCAGGGTGAGCAGTTCCTCGGGAGTCTTGCGTCCACCGCGGCGGGTCAGCTGCAACATCTGATCCTTAATCAGCATGGAGGGGTTGAGCGAGCTCAACGCATCCTGGTAAACCATAGAGATCACAGCACCGCGAAGTTTCTGGTACTGATCCTCTGAGGCACCAACCAGCTCCTGACCCTCGAACATCACCGAACCGGTAATCTTTGCCTTCTTATCGAGCAAACCAATGATTGCCAGTGAAGTAATTGACTTACCTGAACCCGATTCGCCCACAAGACCCATAGTCTGACCCTCATGAACGGTGAAGGAGACGCGGTCAACAACAGGGGTGTCGCCGAAACGTTCGGGGAAGAAAATTGAGAGGTCTTTGACCTCAAGAATGACGCGAGCTTCTGAGTTCGCAATCAGACGGTCGCCACGGCGGCTCTCAGCGTCCTTGAGCTGAGTCAAAACACCTTCGAGGTTCTTTGAAGCCAGACGATCCTGATAGCCCTTTTCGCTGATCAACGCACCGGCTGAGATTTCTTCAGCGGTAATCTTGCGCGGAGTATCTGAAAGAGCATCGGTACCAACAGCTTCACCGTATGACTTATCATCAGCAGCTGAAGGAGCAGCGGTGAGAGCACCTGAGGTACGACCACCGGTGTTGTTCTCTTCATCGATCTTGACCTTGCGACGCAGCTTGGGGTTAACCATGGCGTCGGTCATACCCTCAGAGAGAACATTCAGCGCAAGCACGGTCAGCAGGATGACCAAACCAGCGAAAGTGGTTGCCCACCAGCCACCGGCAAGTACGAGCGCGCGTCCGTCAGCGATGACGTTACCCCATGAGGGGCTCGGCGGGCGAACACCTGCTGAGAGGAATGACAGTGATGCTTCCAAGATAATCGCATCTGCAACCATAACGGTTGCGAACACGAGAACGGGAGCGATGGTGTTACGAACAACGTGCTTGAGCAAAATGTAGGGGCGTGCTGCACCCATGACGCGTTCAGCGCGGACGTAGTCTTCGTCCCATGCCGCTAGCACCTGCGCACGCACAACGCGTGCCAGCTGCGGGGTGTAAACAATAGCGATGGTAACGATGATGGTACCCACGGAGTTACCGAGTGAAGCCAGCAGAACAGCTGCCAGAGCGATACCGGGGAACGCCATGAGGATATCCATCAGGCGCATCACGATTTCGGAGATAACCTTTGAACCGGTTGCCGCAATAGCACCGAGAATACCGCCCAAAGCAAGTGCCAGAGCAACAGCGCCCAAACCAACCTGCAAGGACGCGCGGGCACCAAAGACCAGACGCGAGAGAACGTCACGACCCTGACGGTCAGTACCGAAGAGGTATTCACCATCGGGTGCTGAAATGGGGGCACCGGTTGATGCCAGCGGGTCGTGCGGTGCAACAAACGGTGCAAACGCTGCCATCAGAATAATGAGTGCCAAGAAAGTAAGGGCAATTTTTGAGCCCAGGGGGAGCGCCTTGAACCGGATTCCCGGCTGCGAAAGGCGGTCAGCTAAACCTGATCGCATGGTAGGTTACACCGTCCTAATACGCGGGTTGATGAGCATGTACAGAAGGTCAACGACGATGTTCACCAGAACGAAGGCAACCGCGATGGTAATAACTACGCCCTGAACGAGGTTGATGTCGTTACCGGTAATACCGTTGAAGATGAGGTTACCCATGCCGTTGAGTGAGAAGATCATTTCGATAACGACCGCGCCACCCATGAGGTAACCGATGCGCAGACCCAGAACAGTAACGGGGGTGATGAGAGCGTTTTTGAGAACATTCTTGGTAATAACCTGTTTGCGGGGCACACCGTTACCGATAGCGGTGCGAACGTAGTCCTTATCGAGCTCTTCGACCATTGAGGTACGAACGGTACGAATCAAGGACGCACTCACCGGCACCGCCAACGCAAGAGCAGGAAGGAACATGTGGTTGATCCAGGGACCAAAACCAGCGCCGGGGGCTGAAGAACCACCGGAGGGGAACCATCCCAATTCAAGGGAGAAGTACTGGATCAATAGAATACCCAGCCAGAATGAGGGGGTTGCGATGGATGCCATGGAGAAAACGCGGATGACCTGATCAGGCCAGCGATCGCGGTAGAGCGCCGCGACGACGCCCAGAATAAGAGATGCTACCGCAGCGATGACAACGCCCAAGAAGGTGAGCTGCAAAGTCATGGGGAATGCCATCTTGATCTGGTCGATCACGGGCTGAGCCGGGGGGGTGGTCATGCCCAAATCGAAGCGAACCAAGCGTGCAAGGAAGGCAAAGTACTGAACGACGAGGGGACGGTCATAGCCCATCTCGCGGTTGTAGGCTGCCTTCGCCTCTTCCGAGGCACCTTCGCCAAGAGCGATGGTCGCCGGATCACCGGGGGTAAATTGCAAAATAACGAAGACGAGAATGGTCACGCCCAAGAGCATGACAGGAAGGGCAAGAAGGCGCCTTCCGAGAAGTCGAAGAAAGTTAGACAACGGGGTCTCCCTAGACCTAACGCTAGATAGGGGTGTTGCGGTGAAAAAGAAGGTTGCGGCAGATCAACCGATAAAGGTAACCTGCCGCAACCTTCTGTGCACGATTCACGATGGTTGAGAATCAACAAGTATGTGTGGAATGTAGAGTCTCAAGAACCGAAAAACGCGAACTTGCGCGCAGGATTACGCCTGCGTTGAACCAACGTTCTGGAATGACAGACCGGTGGTGGGTAGTGGCTTGAAACCGTTGAGGGTTGAGCCGTCCCAAGCAGTGGGGAGCTTGCGGTGGAAGAGGGGGTACAAAGGCGCGTTCTCGGCGATGATGTCGATAGCCTTCTTCCAGTCTTCCTTGGGATCTTCAGCCATAACAGCTGAGTTCATGAGCTCCTGAACCTGCTTGTACTCGTCAGTGTTTGACCAGCGGAAGCGCTTCTCGGGCCAGGTTGTACCGCGGTACCACCATGAGAGCAGCAAATCGGCGTCATTACCGAATACTGAGGGGTCACCGGGTGCCAGCACAACGTCGTAGTTGCCTGAGTCAACGAAGTCTGAGTACAGAGCAGCTGATGCCTGATCGGAGATGGTGACGTTCAGACCGAGGTCCTTCAGTGATTCCTGAACCAGCTGTGAGCACTGCTTGACCCAGTCGTGGTCGGTGGTGTGAATGGTGAATGAGATACCTTCAGCACCGGCGTCCTTGAGCAACTGCTGAGCCTTAGCCTTGTCGTAGGTGTAGACAGTGGAAGCCTCAACGTAGTCCTTGTGTTCCTTGTGCAGGAAGGAGGTTGCTGCGGTTGCGTTACCGAGCAGAGCGTTGGTGATGACCTTGTCCATGTCAATGCCGTAGAACAGTGCCTGACGTACTTCCTTCTTATCGAAGGGAGCCTTTTCGCAGTTGAACATGAGGAACAGCAGACCGAAAGACTGTACTGACTCAACGTTGACGCCTGAGTTCTCAAGAACCTTAACGTTGTCGTAGGGTACTGACTCGATAGCCTGAACACGCTTTGACTGCATAGCGGTCACGCGAGCTGCTGCATCTGCAAGGATTGACCAGTTCATGGTCTTTGCAAGAGCAGGACGGGGGCCGTTGTAGTCTTCGAAACGCTCGAACTTGATCTCTGCGCCCTTGGTTGCTGAGACAAACTTGTAGGGGCCTGAACCGATGGGGTTAGCGCCGAAGGCTTCGAGGTTGTCAGCTGCTGATGCGGGGGTAATCTGCACCAGTGAAATGCGGTCAGCAAAGAGGGGGAACGCCTGGTTGAGCTTGAACTCAACGGTCTTCTCATCTACTGCGGTGGTTGAATCCAGGAAGTAGAGGAACTGTGCGAACAGTGACTCGGGAGCTGAGAAGCGATTGAAGGTTGACACAACGTCGTTAGCGGTCACGGGTGAACCGTCATGGAACTTTGCGCCATCGCGCAATACTACGCGGTAGGTGGTGTCATCGACCATCTCGGGGTCGCTTGCTGCCAGAGCGTTGTAACGCTCGCGGGTTGCGGGGTCAAGACCGGTCAAACCTTCAAAGATGTGCAGGTTTGCTGCCATGGGGCCTGCGCCTGATGCAACTGCGGGGTCGAATGAGGTTGATACGTCGTAAGCAATACCTGCGTTGATGACGCCGTCTTTGTTGACTGCGTCTGCGCCTGCTTCAGCGGTTGAACCTGATGATGAGTTGTTGTTGCCACACGCTGAAACGCCTGCTGCGAATGCGAGTGCTGCGCTGGCTGAGCCAGCGACCTTGAAGAAGCCGCGGCGGTTGAATGCCGAGGTGATGGGGGTGTTCATGGAAGTCTCTCCTTTGTGACTCATATGAAAGAAGACCAGGGGCTCGCCCCGGCGGGAGGTAGGATGTCCTACCTGATAAACTTCACGTTAGTAACTTAAATAACAAAGCACAAGTGTGTGGCAGTGTGTCGCTTTATAAAAACTTTGGTGCAAAGCGCCAAGAGCGGTGTGTAAAAATAAGATGGCTTTTCATTCTTAGTGAAAGATTTAGAGGTGATTGCGTTGGTGGCTAAAGGCACCGGTGCTACAAAACCCACAGCCCGTGAACGGCAGAAACTTCTGCAGCAACAGATTGTTGATGCTATTTTGCAGCGCAAACTCACGGCGGGTTCACCTCTGCCCCCCGAACATGAGCTGATGGAAGAACTGGGCGCTGGACGAAACTCTATTCGTGAAGCAATCAAGGCGTTGGACGCGGTGGGTATCGTCGAGGTGCAGCACGGCTTTGGCACCTTCGTGAGTAACGACGCGCTGACTCCTATGGTGCGTGCTCTCACCTTTCGCGGGCGTCTTTCGCTTTTTGATAATGGGCGTGAGGCGCTTGAGCTGGTAGATGTGCGTCAAGCGCTTGAAACGGGTTTGATTCCTTTTGTTGTAGCTACCATTTCAGATGATGAGTTAGAACTCGTGCGGGTTGCTGCTGAGGGTATTGAGGCAGCTAGCCGGGGTGGCAGTTCTATTGCGGTGTGGGATCAGCAGTTTCACGCTGCCCTCTTTGCTCCGCTGGGTAACGAGCTACTTTCGGGTCTGCTCGATGTTTTTTGGCAGGTGTACAACAATATTTCTGTGTCGCTCGACGGGGTTGCTCCCGTTGCCGGTAAAGATTTGTGCGAACTGGCTGATGCGCATACCGCCCTGTTTGAGGCAGTCAAATGCAGGGATGCAGTTGCTGCTGTCAATCTAATGACCGCGCACTTTGATGGTATTCGGGGTCGCGTCGAGAAGTGGGCTCGTCAGTTGGAAAGCCAGGCTGCGGTTGAACCGTAGGCACATTAAATAGGTTCCGCTGACCGCCCGCCCAGTAGAGTTTGTTTTTGACGTCGCTAACGTGAATGAATATTACATACTGTGACAGTATGACTTCATATTGCACCCAACACGTGATTTTCGCCCCCATTTAGGCACGAAAAATCGTGAAGCATTCTGCTGCGTGGTCTAATTGATACAGCACGCCGCAACGGCGTCCCTTGCATTTTATTCAGCAGAAAGATTCATAGCCGTGAAGAAATTTGTTGCCTCTTTGGCTCTTGTTCCCCTCGCATTCGGTCTCGCCGCATGCGGTTCAAACTCATCAGAAGGCGAAACCATCAAAATTGGTGTAACCGGCGCCAGCCAGGAACACGAGGCTTTCACCGAAGCAGCCAAAGAAGAGGGCATCTCCGTTGAGATCATTGACCTGGCTGACTACAACAAGCCCAACCCAGCCCTCAAGAGCGGCGATATCGACCTTAACTGGTTCCAGCACCTTGATTACCTCTCAAAGTACAACGTAGAGAACGATGACAACCTGCAGCTGGTTGGTCCCACCGTGATCTACCCCATGGCTCTGTTCTCATCACAGTACGATTCTGTTGAAGCGATCCCCGAGGGCGGCGAAATTGCTATCCCCAATGATCCTTCAAACAGCGGTCGTGCTCTGCTACTTCTTGAAGCTAACGGTTTGGTTGAGTTCACCTCAGAAACTGATGCTCCCACCGTTGATGATGTTGATACCAAGAAGTCCAAGGTGAAGATTTCTGCTGTCGATGCTACCCAGACCGTGCGTTCCATGGGGTCAGTAGCAGGTTCGGTTGTGAACAACGACTTTATTCTCGATGCGGGTCTTGACCCCAACGAGGCACTGGCAATGGATGATCCTGCTAACCCTTCAGCACGTAAGTACGTCAATGCTTTCGTCTCACGCGATGGGGATCAGGACAACGAAACTTACAAGAAGCTGGTAGAAATCTTCCACAGCCAGAAGGTTCAGGACACTGTTCAGGAAGTTTCCGGTGGCACCGCAGTTGAGGTTACCACCGATGTTGAAGAACTGCGCGCTTCCTTGGCTGAGCTCGAAGAAGATCTGCGTAACTCCTAAGTAATTGTGCGCCAGTAAGCGGTAACAGCGCCCCCATCTCTACCCAGGGAGCGGGGCGCGGGTTACCGCTTCTTGCGTTTTGGCTATTGCCTGAATCAGCAGGTAGGCTTGCGCGGGTGCGCCCGCAATTTTGTATAAAGGCAAGGTAAGAAATTGAGCGAAGTTTCCCACAGCGCCGCTGACGCTACGGCGATGGTTGAGCTGAAGAATGTCTTAAAGGTTTTTAAGAGTGGTAAGACCGAGGTTATCGCTGTCAATGATGTGTCGCTGACTATTAACCGCGGCGAAATTTTTGCGATTATCGGTTATTCCGGTGCCGGTAAGTCTACTCTGGTGCGCTTGATTAACGGGCTGGAAGAAACCACTAGCGGTCACCTGTTTGTTGATGGTTTTGAGATTTCGGGTAAGCGCGAATCACAATTGCGCGATGCCCGCACCAACATCGGCATGATTTTTCAGCAATTCAACCTGATGAATTCTCGTACGGTTGCTGCAAATGTTGAGTTCCCCCTGAAGATCGCGGGTTGGGACAAAGCTAAGCGCACTGCTCGCGTTGCTGAGATGCTTGAGTTTGTTGGTCTTGCTGATAAAGCAAAGAATTACCCCGATCAGCTTTCGGGTGGTCAGAAGCAGCGTGTGGGTATCGCCCGTGCGCTGGCAACATCGCCCTCCTTGCTTCTTGCAGATGAGTCCACATCAGCGCTTGACCCTGAGACTACCCACGAGGTGTTGCAGTTGCTCAAGCGCGTCAATCATGAACTGGGCATTACCATTGTGGTCATTACCCACGAGATGGACGTTGTCTCAACCATTGCCGACCGCGTTGCCGTGATGGAAAAAGGACGCGTGGTTGAAACCGGTAACGTCTATGAGGTGTTCTCGGCTCCGCAGACTGCTACTGCCCAGCGTTTTGTGGGTACCACCGTCAAGACTGCGCCCACCGGTGAAGAAGCTGCTGATCTGAAGCACCGCCACCGTGGTTACCTGGTTAACCTTGAAATCACTGAGGGCAATGAGCGGCTGGGGCAGGTGCTTTCACGTTTGGCGGAGCGCCGCGTCCATTTCAATATTGTGCAGGGCGGCCTAGAAACCCTCCAGGGCAAAACCTACGGCACTCTCACTCTCGAATTGCTAGGCGATATCACGTCAATCGACGCTGTTGTTGCTGAGCTTCAAACCGTAACCCGAGTACAGGTGGTTCGCTAATGTCACTGTCAGATATTAAGTGGGAAACTTTCATTCCCAATAAGCTGATTCCGGGGCTGCTTGATACCCTGTACATGGTTGCGGCGACCATGCTCATTGCCGGTGTCATTGGTCTGATTATGGGTGCTCTGCTGTACACGACTCGTCAGGGCAATATTTTGGCTAACCGCCCCGTCAATATTGTGCTGAACTTTATTGTGAACGTGGTGCGTCCTATTCCCTTCATTATTTTGCTGGCGGCTTTGGGACCGGCGACCTCCGCTATTGTGGGTTCGCGTCTGGGCACTAACGCGGCAATCTTTGCAATGTGTGTGGGTGCGGTTTTCGCTATTGCTCGCATTGTTGAGCAGAATATGGTGTCTATTGACCCGGGCGTTATTGAGGCTGCCCGTGCTATGGGTGCTTCAAAATTGCGGATTCTCTTTACCGTGATGATTCCTGAGGCTTTGGGTCCGCTGATTTTGGGTTACACCTTCTTAGTCATTGGTGTTGTTGATATGTCAGCGATGGCAGGTTACATCGGTGGCGGCGGCTTGGGTCAGGTTGCCCTGGTCGATGGCTACCAGCGTTTCAATGACATGATTACGTGGACGGTTGTTGCCGTGATTATCGTGTTGGTTCAGATGGTGCAGCTGGTGGGTAACCTGCTAGCCCGCAAGGTTATGCGTCGATAAGTGGCTTTCTTACTCTGGTGACTGTGTATGTCACCGGGTAATACCAAAGGGTGCCCTCTCTACAGAGAGGGCACCCTTTGAGTTTTAAGATGGGGTTTAGCGTTTTTTGCCGGTGATCCAGTCAGAATCGTAGAAGTCGTCGCCTTCACTTTTGCGCAGGTCGCGTTCTAAGAGCTGCTCGGCAAAATCAGTGGGCCGCATGATGCGCTCGTCATCATCGTGAGGTGAAAAAGCTGCTAATGCAATTAGACCGTACGCTAGAGCCGCAATGAGTAAGCCAAACATACCCAACTCGGCAAAGAAGATACCCCAGGCGCGTGTCACGAGCGGGTTGGGATCTGCAAAGACGGTGGGCACGAGAGCGAAGCTGGTAATCAGGCTAAACACCGACGCGATAACGAGCAGATGCGGTAGCCAGAACCACCGGGCTTTAGCATTTTTTGCCGGTGGGGGAGCGCCGGGCAACCTCAGGCTTTTGAACAGTCTGCGGCGTACCGCAATGATGAGAAAAAGGCTTAAACCTACGGCAATAGCGGTTGCCCCTGCGGTAAAGAAAAAGCCTGACAGCGCTAGCAGTGCTGTGACCAGTGCGCTCACCATGAGGAGGGTGAAGCTAAGACCCGTTGCCATGCGCACGCGCGCGTTCACCAACCGCTGTTCTTCAACAACAAAGTTGGGGTGGGGAGCAGGCTCCTCCCAAAAGGGGCGAAAGAACTCGCGGTCTTCTGCGCTGAGTTCTTCAAAGCGCAGACCGTACTTACGCGGCGGTTGGGGCGTATGAGGTTGCTGGGAACTCACAGCTATTACGCCTTGCGTGCCGCTTTAACCCAGCGGTTGAGGGTCGCGAGAAAATCTGGGTCTGTGTAGGAATCGAAGCGACCCTGACCGGGCGCGCCGGTGTCGCCGTGACCGGTAAAAATTAGGGTGTTAGCGCCTGATTCCTGGGCTGCGCGGGCACCGGTGACTGAATCTTCAACGGTCAGTGTCTGCTGGGAGTCCCCGCCCAAACGCTTGATCGCTTCGGCGTACATATCGGGGGCAGGTTTGGGGCTGGCAACGTCATCAGCGCCTACCCAGGTGGTGAGATAGGGAGCGAAGCCAAAAGCCTGCATCTTGCGAGTCAGCAGGTCAGCTGAAGAATTAGAGGCAACCGCTACGGGCATCACCTTGCTGAGTTTCTTAATGGTGTCAAGAGCACCAGGTATGCGTTCCATACCGCGCTCAATCATGTTCTCTTCGACCTCAAGAACCACCTCAATAATGTGTTTCTCGTGGGCTGCCGCGTCATCGGCAGAAGCACCATGAGGGGTGGTGTTGGCTGCCAGCACGCGAGCGAAATCGAGGGCAGCTGCACCCATGAGTGCGTCCTCATCAGCCTGAGTAAACGTTGCACCGTAGCGCTCAAACAGTTCTGCTTGGGCTGTGAGCCAGGTAGATTCAGAGTCGAGAAGAACACCGTCGCAGTCAAAGACAGCGCAGGTAGGGTACCAATCAGATGAGAGAGAAGTTTCAAACATACTTCTATGCTCTCACGCCGGGCGTGGGATAATAGAGCCTATGCCCAAAAATTCTGCTTCCACTCTCGTTCTTATTCGCCACGGTCAGACTGACTGGAACATTGACCGCCGCTTTCAGGGGCAGGTTGATATTCCCCTGAACGCTACCGGACGCGAGCAGGCTGCTCTTGCTGCCACGAACCTCAGCGAGTTCGCACTGATGCGTCAGCAAACTCAGCCCGATTTTGCGTGGGACGGAATCATCACTTCACCACTTTCTCGCGCCCACGAAACCGGGCAGATTATTGCCGATGCTCTGGAACTTCCCCTGCTGGAGCAGGTAGATGGGTTAAAAGAAAGATTCTTTGGTGATGCCGAGGGCGAAATTGTTGATCGCGAAAACTGGCTACACTTTGAAACTCTCTTTGCCGGGGTAGAACCTGAAACTGAGTTCATTGACCGGGGTATCGAGGCACTAAACGCAATTACCGGTAAACACGCAGGAAAAAACATTGTGGTAGTCAGCCACGGCATGTGGATTTCTAAAGTTATGGGGCATCTGACCGGTGGAGAACACCCCATTCCCGAAAATGCCAGTGTGCTTGAGTTTAACCTCGCATTACTTGAGCAATAAGACCTCCCTTTTCTCTATACCTGAACCCTTCAACCCCTTCCTCCGAAAGGTGCCACCTGTGCCCAGCGTCCTGCCAGAACAACCCACTTCGCAAGAGCTCAGCGGGTCATTGCTCCTGATCCGTCACGGTCAAACAGACTGGAACAAGACAAAGAAAATGCAGGGGCAGGTTGATATTCCGCTCAATGCCGCAGGTATCGAACAGGCGCATGCAACCGGTCAAAAACTGGCAGATGAAGGGTTCAGCTTTGAGGTGCTGGTGTCATCCCCTTTCTCGCGCGCTGCTGAAACGGCTCGTGTCATTGGCACCTACCTGGGGCTGGAGCTGGAGCGCACCTACCCCCAATTAGTAGAACGTGCCTACGGGGATGCCGAGGGCGTTCAGCTCACCTTTGAACAGAGCCGTACTGTCTACCAAGATTTTGCTGGAGTTGAACCTGAAGAGAATCTTTTCAACCGCACCGTGACGGTCTTGCGTCAGATTGTGCGTGATTATCCGGGGCGCCGCGTCATTGTGGTGTCACACGGTTCTGTTATTCGCCGGGCGCTCAGTGCCGCCCAAGGCTTCGAGTGGGTGGAACCAGTCCCCAACGCTACCCCGCTTGAAATTTCTATCTCGGGATTATTCGCTTGGGCAACCGAGAACGAATCGATGCTGCCGCGCCCATGAAACAATCTCTCTCACCATCGCGTTCGGTGACCCAGCTTGCACCGCGCGCTGTTTTTGTGCTTTATCTACTGGTGTTGGGCTTCATCGTGCTGTGGCCCAGTCACGTTGATGACAATACAGCCGGCGGGTTTGTGGATGCACTGATGCAGCGCGGTCACACCGAAGGCTGGTTGCCGCTGTGGTTCACCTACGCCGTTTTGGAATGGCTTTCAAACGTTGTCATGTTTACACCGTTTGGTTTTTTGTTGGTTTGGCTGGTGCGCCCACAGTTGCGTTCTTGGATTCTTGTGTGGGGTTTTCTGCTAACCTGCGCTATTGAAAGCACACAATTTTTTATGCCCGATCGCACCAGCTCATGGCTAGATATTCTAGCGAATACGCTGGGTGTCGCCCTCGGCCTTTTGCTAGCGGTTTTTATCAAACGCTGCGCAAAGCGTCCGTAAAAACCACATGAAAAGCAAAAAACGCACACGGAAAACCCGCTTAATATGACACTATCGCATTGACGGCACCACAAAAACCCACATAAAATCAACCTACAAGAACCAATCGGTTGAATCTCATGAGCAGAGGTTGCACATAAATGTTTGCAGAAGAACGCCGTGCCGAAATAGCTAAGTTGGTATCATCGGCGCGGCGAGTTAACGGTGCTGACCTAGCACGACGTTACGAAGTCACCATGGAAACGGTTCGCCGTGACCTTGCCGCCCTCGAAGCTGAGGGTAAGCTACGTCGCGTCCACGGTGGTGCGGTCACCGTTGAACAGTCCACCTCCGTCGAATCCTCCATTGCCCTGCGCCAGAGCATGAACACCCCCGAGAAACAGCGTATTGCCCAAAAGGCTTATGATCTTTTGCGTGATTCGGACGTGGGGGCTGTTGTTTTGGACGCCGGTACCACTATTGAAATTTTGGCAGATCGTATTGCCACTGAAAACTTCAGTCTCAAATCTGGCTCTGATCGTCTGATCATTACTCATGCTCTTCACATTGCCGTGAAACTGGCTGAGGCAGATGGCATTGTGCTTGATTTGGTGGGCGGTCAGTTGCGCAGAATGACGTGGGCTGCTGTGGGCGCGCGCGCTGCCGAGCACTTTTCAACGATTCGCCCCGATATCGCGGTCATTGGCGTGAACGGTTTGGATGCCGAGTTTGGGTTGAGCACCCCCGGTCTTAATGAGGCAATCGTCAAAACCGCCATTGTTAAATCGGCGCGCCGCGTCGTGCTTTTGTGCGATTCTGCCAAGTTTGGGCAGGAATCGCTAGTGCGCTTTGCGGCTTTTGACGATATTGACACTCTTATTACAGACAAAGAACCCGAGGGTGAGCTTGCGAGTGCTCTCGAAGAATCCAACGTGGAGGTACTTATCGCATGATCGTTACACTAACCGCTAACCCGAGTATGGATCGCACCGTTGAGCTTTCAGGTGTGCTTGAGCGCGATGCTGTTATTCGCGCTGAGCGTGCTGTTGAAGATCCCGGTGGAAAAGGCGTGAATATTTCTCGTGCGTTACAGTCATCGGGGTTCGATACCGTAGCTGTGCTGCCCGGCGATGATGCAGACCCCGTACTGCACCAGCTGGCGGAGGCGTCGGTGCGGTGCCACAACCTGCCCCTTGGTGAGCCGATCCGTTCCAACATCACGATTGTTGAACCCGATGGTACAACCACCAAGATTAACGCTCCCGGTGCTGCCCTTGATGATGCTCAGCAGCAGCATCTGACCCGCGTCCTGGTAGAAGAGGGCATAGGCGCATCATGGCTGGTGCTGGCAGGTTCTTTGCCTCCCGGCGTTGATGGCGGCTACTACCGCTCGGTCATTCAGACACTGCGCGATGAGTTGGGCGACAAAGCTCCGCGTATTGCTGTTGATACCTCGGGGGATGCCCTGCGCGAAACGCTTGCAGATGCAACTGCCCTGCCCAACCTCATTAAGCCCAATGCCGAGGAACTGGCAGAGTTGGTAGGTCGCCCTGAAGCTGCTGAGGAGCTTGAAGAAAGCCCTGAACTGACCGCTCGCACCGCCCGCGAACTCGTAGAACGCGGTGTTGAGAACGTTTTGGCAACCCTCGGAGGCAAAGGTGCTGTGCTGGTAAATGCTGAAGGCGCTTGGCACGCTCAGCACGCTCCGGTGAAAGTGCGCTCAACTGTGGGTGCCGGAGATTCTTCTCTCTCGGGCTTCCTGATAGCTAGCGAACTGGGCAAAACCGCCAGCGAACGCTTGGTGCAGGCAGTGGCTCACGGCTCCGCCGCAGCGTCCTTGCCTGGTACGCAGATGCCCACCCTAGAATCAACCACTCCCGAAGCTGTCACCCTGCGAGAGATTCAGTTTTAAAAGTTTTCCCGGCTCTAAGCCACCTATCATGTCTTCTGCGCCTTGTATGAAGACACCACTATCAAAAGTAGTAAGAGACATCTTCTACAAGGAGGAACACATGTCTGCACTTATCACTACGGAGCTCGTCACTCTTGACGAGAACCTGGGTGCAACGCGTTTCGACGTGATTGAGCACTTGGTGAAATCCGTTGTGAACGCCGGACGCGCTAGCAGCTTCGATACGCTGTACGCGGACGCCAAAGCTCGTGAATCGAAGACTGACACCGGTATTCCCGGTGGTATCGCGATTCCCCACTGCCGCAGCGAAGCCGTTACCGAACCGACCCTAGCGATGGCGCGTCCTCGTCCCGGTGTTGACTTCGGCGCGAAGGACGGTGCAGCAGACCTGATTTTCTTCATTGCAGCACCCGCCGATGGCGATCAAGCTCACCTAAAGATCCTCTCGAAGATGGCTCGTTCACTGATGAAGAAGTCTTTTACGTCTGCACTGCGTGAAGCGAAGACTGAGCAGGAAATCGTTGATTTGGTCAACGACGCTTTGGACGTAAACCCTGACGGCACTGACCGCACTGCAGAGCAGAAAGCTGCCGCTACTCAGATAGCAGCCCCCGCTACTACCGGTGTAGCATCGGTGGCTACTGGCTCGGCTGCTAACGCCTCAGAGGCTCCTGCTGCCCGTCGCAAGATTGTTGCTATCACCGCTTGCCCCACTGGCATTGCACACACCTACATGGCAGCGGACGGTCTGACCTATGCTGCTGAAGACATGGGTGTTGATTTCAAGGTTGAGCCTCAGGGGTCATCGGGTGGCGAGAAGCTGACTCAGGCTGAGATTGATGCGGCTGATGCTGTGATCTTCGCAGTGGACGTGCCTGTGCGCGGACGCGAACGTTTCGCGGGCAAGCCTTACGTTGAGGTTCCTGTCAAGCGCGGCATCGATGAGCCCACTAAGCTCATTGAGACTGCTTTGTCTGAAGCTGATAACCCCAATGGTCGCTGTGTGACAGCTACCGGTGCCGCGGACGCATCCGAAAACGGCGAAGAAGCAAGTTCATGGGGCAAACGCATTTACAAGGCGCTGATGTCCGGTGTCTCGTACATGATTCCCTTCGTGGCTGCTGGCGGTATTATTCTCGCCATTGGCTTCATGCTTGAAGCGATTACCATGCCCAACCTGGGTGATGTCGATCCCGCGGCGATTCTCGATATCAACGGCGAAAGCGGTCGTACCCTCTTCAACCTTCAGGGCGTTCCCCTGAGCCTTTACTTGGGTGCTGCCCTGCACACCATTGGTGGTGCCGGTCTGGGTCTGATGGTTCCTGCCCTCGCTGCTTACATTGCCTACGGTCTGGCACAGCGTCCCGGTATTGCACCCGGCTTCATCGCCGGTTCAATTGCTGTCACCGTGGGTGGTGGCTTCATCGGCGGTATCGTCGCTGGTCTGCTGGCTGGTCTCACCGCGTACACCCTGCAGCAGCTCAAGCTGCCTCGCTGGTTGGGCGCAATGATGCCCGTTGTAATTATTCCTCTGGTCGCCTCCCTCGTAGCGGGCGGTCTCATGCTCCTGATTCTGGGCGGCCCCATCGCGTGGATTACCACCTCACTGAATGAGTGGCTGACCTCCATGAGCGGTAGCTCAGCGATCCTGCTCGGCATTATCCTTGGCCTCATGATGGGCTTCGACTTGGGCGGACCTGTCAACAAGGCAGCCTACCTCTTTGCTACCGCAGGTCTTGCAGCGAACACCGATGCTTCCCGCGAAATCATGGCAGCGGTTATCATCGCTGGTATGACCCCTCCTCTGGGTATGGCACTGGCTACCACCCTGCGCGGCAAGCTCTTCTCAGCACCCGAACGCGAAAACGGCAAAGCAGCCTGGCTGCTGGGCGCGTCCTTCATCTCTGAGGGCGCCATTCCTTTTGCGACTGCTGACCCCGCACGCGTGATTCCCTCATCGATGGCAGGCTCAGCAGTAGCTGGCGCTATCGCCATGGGTGCAGGCGTTGCGTCCCCGGCACCCCACGGTGGTCTGTGGATTATCGGTCTGGCAACCAACATCCCCATGTTCCTCCTTGCAGTTGTAGCGGGTACTCTCGTTACCGGCTTGGTTTATGTAGCTCTCAAGAGCGTTGGTACAAAGAACAAGGTAGATGCATAATTCTCTAGTAGGATTTAGCACAACCGAAACATTTCTAAGGAATATCGAATGACTATGTACAACGGTGTTGGCGTCTACGCAGGTCGAGTAATCGGTCCCGTCCTTCAGATGCCTGAACCCATTGCTGAGCCCGCCGCTAACCTCAAGCTCGCAGCGGATGAAACCCCCGAGCAGGCGGCAGAGCGCATTAAAGCAGCTGCGGACGCGGTCAAGGCAGATTTGTTGGAACGCGCTGAAAACGCATCTCGCGACGGTAAAGCAGTTCTCAAATCAACCTCTCAGATGGCAACCGACCGAGCACTACTCAAGGGCGCTATCAAGCTGGTTGAGAATCAGGGCGTAGCACCCGAGCGCGCAATCTGGGAATCGGCAACCTCATTTGCTGATCAGATGGCAGCTCTCGGCGGTTATATGGCAGAGCGCGTAACCGATATTTACGACGTTCGCGCTCGCATCGTGGCTCAGCTGACCGGTCAGCAGGCACCTGGCATTCCCACCTCAGATGAGCCTTTCATCCTGGCGGCAATTGACCTTGCACCTGCAGATACCGCAACCTTGAACCCTGAACAGGTTATCGCTCTGATTACCTCAGACGGTGGCCCCCAGGCACACACTGCTATTTTGGCTCGTGGGCTTGGTCTGCCGGCTATTGTGGCAGCCAAGGGCGTTACTGAAATCGCTAACGGCACTGTAGTGTACGTTGACTCCAACGAAGGCACCGTCAATACCGAGCCTTCCGAAGAGCACCGTGTAGCGGCTGAAAAGTACGCTAACCGCAAGCCTCTGGCTGACTTCGACGGTACCGGCGTGATGGCAGATGGCACCCGGATTCCCCTCTATGCTAACGTCGGTGACGGCAAGAGCGCAGAGAAGGCTGCCGGTCTCAAGGCAGAAGGCGTTGGTCTGCTGCGCACCGAGTTTGGTTTCTTGGGGTACGATGCTGAGCCTTCAGTAGATACTCAGGCAGAAACCTACAAGTCAGTTTTTGACGCTTTCCCCGGCAAGCATATTGTTGTTCGCACCCTAGATGCAGGTGCAGATAAGCCCCTGCCCTTCTTGAACACCAAAGAAGAAGAGAACCCCGCACTGGGAGTTCGAGGCTTCCGCACCGACTGGACCGTACCCGGTGTTCTGGCACGCCAGCTCGAAGCGATCAAGAAGGCATCAGAGGGCTCAGACACTGACATCTGGGTTATGGCACCGATGATTTCAACCACCTCAGAGGCCCGCAACTTCGCGAATATGCTCAAAGAAGTTGGTCTTGAAACCCGCGGTGTTATGGTCGAAACCCCCGCAGCAGCTGTTAACGCAGAAGCTATCTTGGGCGAAGTTGACTTCGTTTCGATTGGTACCAACGACCTGACCCAGTACACCATGGCAGCTGACCGTCTGCTCGGCGATTTGGCGCACCTGAACAACCCCTGGCAGCCCGCTGTGCTGAAGATGATTAAGCTGACCGTTGAAGGTGCACGTCGCGCGTCTACCACCGCTGGCACTAAGAAGTACGTATCTGTCTGCGGCGAAGCAGCAGCTGATCCGGCACTCGCTGTAGTTCTGGTCGGTCTGGGCGTTGACACCCTTTCCATGAACGCAGGTGCCATCGCAGCTGTTTCAGCGGTACTCAAGAGCGTCACTAAAGAGAAAGCTCAGCAGATCGCTGTTGAAGCGCTCGCGCAGATCTCATCAGCTGAAGCTAAGGCAGCAGCGCGTAAGATGCTCCCCGTTCTTGACGAGCTGGGTCTGTAAGGTCAAAAATCAAATGTAATCTGAGTCAAAAAGCCGGTTTTTACGCCGAAAAGCTGTGCGACCTGCTTTAGACTCAAAGTGGAAGAACATTTCCGCACATTTTCCTAAGGAGAATCATCATGGCAGAACGTATTGCCACCATTGCAAGCCGCGTTGGTCTGCACGCACGCCCCGCAGCTATCTTCGCAGAAGCAGCAGGCGACTTGCCCGTTGAGGTTACCATCGCAGCTGAAGGTGAACCCGCAGACGAGGCAATGGACGCAGCGTCAATCCTCTCACTCATGTCACTCGGCGCTAAGCACGGCGACAAGGTTGTTCTGCGTGCCGAGGGCGAAGGTGCTGATGAAGCACTCGAAACCCTGGTTAAGATCCTCGAAACCGACCACGACGCTGAGTAAATAGTTGACCCTTCATGGTTTTGGCTCCCCGCTGTTGAAAAACGGCGGGGAGCTTTTTACTGCTCAGAATATGCAATCTGCGGGTTGGTTTTACTCTGAAACAATGGTTTGATGGCATAAGCCGATGACCTTCCGGGTAAGGTCACGTTGGGTAAGCTGTAAAGACGCGCCCAACATCGCTAGACTTGTGAAAGATAATCGTACTGTGCGCATTTCGCGCCTTGAGAGATAAGAGTTGAGGCTCCTTGCGAGAATTTACCGCACGCTTTGCAACCACTGAAGAGATTGCTAACTGGGATGCTCATGTCACCGCTAACCCTAACGGCGGTAACTTATTGCAGTCGGCGTCTTTTGCATCCGTCAAAGCTAAGCACGGCTGGAAGCCCCTGTACTTGGTGTACGAAGGCACTACTGTTCGCGAGGGCGAAACTGCGCCTTTTGCTAGCTACAACTTGGTTCTAGAAAAGAGCGTTCCCAGCGTGGGCAAGCTCTGGTACATGATTAAGGGCCCAGACGTGTACAGCGTTGAGGATATCCCCGCTGTTTTGGATGCTAACAAAGAGTTCATCTCAAAGAATAAGCTGGGTGTCTTTGCGGTTAAGATTGAGCCTGATATCGTGGCCTCTGAAGAGACTAATGCTTTCTTAGCGCGTACTGGCTTGGTGAAGTCTTTCAATATTCAGCCCAACGATTCCACCGCTATCTTGAACACTGACATGTCTGAAGAAGACGTGCTGAAGTCGCTGAGTTCGCGTGGACGCAACGCGGTGCGTCGTTCATTGCGTGAGGGTTGCGAGGTTGAGCGTGTTGAGCTGACCGAAGAGAATATGCGTAAAATGTACGCTTTGATGGATACCGTGGGTCAGGGTAGCGCGAACGTTAACCTGCGTTCTTTTGAGTACTACAAGGATTTCTGGACCACCTTTGAAAAGGCCGGTCAGGGTCGCCTGTACTTCACCTATGAAGACGGCGAGCCTTCGGTGGGCGCCTACGTCATTAATTACGGTAACAAGGGCACCTACAAGGACGGCGGTTCTAAGCCACGTCGCAAGCAGTACGGCGATTCGCACCAGGTACAGTGGACGGCTCTGACGGACCTGATGAAAGACCACGGCATCGTGGAGTACGATTTCTGCGGTACCCCGCCGAGTGACCAGCTCAAGAATAAAGAGCACAACTACTACGGTTTGGGTCTGTTTAAGACTTCCTTTACTAAAACCGTAGTCGATTTTGTGGGCGTTTACGATCAGGTCATTTCACCTGCTAAGTACAAGCTGTGGAACTCATTTGCTGAGAAGGTTATGCGTCAGTTGTGGGTTCGTAAAACTGGTCAGCCTTTCTACTAAAATGCGCCCGTTCACCTCTGTGGTGAGCTCATTAAAGCGGTTGCGTTCTCCATAGAGTAATAAGGGTAAGAACGTAGCCGCTTACTCTTTGTACGGGGTAATCATCAGTATTGGTGAGGGAGGGAAAAACCTATGGCATCTACCGATAAGACTCAGCTACAGCAAAAAGCGTACCCTTCTGCTTTCGAGCAGGTTTCTCTTTCACTGAGTTCTGAGGGTGCTTTTGGTAGCTCTGCTGGGCTACCCCGTGCCCGTGATGTTGCGGCGAAGTCTGCTGCGGTTGTAGATAGCAATTCTGAGTACGTTGCTCATTCTTCGGGAACCTCGGTGGCTGAGGGATCTGCGAAGATCCACGGTGCTGAGAACCTCGGTGAGACTGCTGGTGGGGCAGCCGAGTTGCCCTCTGCGTCCTTAGATGCTTTTGGCAGTTCTTTGCCGGCCATTGACCTATCGCGGGTCAAAGACCCCGGTCTACGCGATTACTTACTGAACCACAAGCCTGATTCTACCGGTGAAAATACACCGGATGCTTTCGGTGCTGCCCACGATATGCCGGTGGCGGCTACTACCGAAGATATAAGCCCGTTTGGTCCTGCTGCCACTCAGCAGTCAGAACCTACCCCGCTTACCACAGCGATACCCCTTGCCACCACCACCTTGCTGGTATCAGGCACAGGTATGCAGCAGGCGTCCTACCCCTCAGTGGCACCTGCTACGGCGGGTATTCCGCAGGTAAAATCTGCGCCCAAATCGCCCTCGAAGGTTCGCTCTACTCTCAAATCTTTTGTTCAGCCCGATAAGTCGCTGACTAAGCCGGTGCGCGGTCTAGAGCGTATTTCTCAGCGTCAGTTTGCGATGTCTTCGCGCAAGCACCGTGAACGTTACGTTCGCGAAAAAGAAGAGGCACGCGAGGTTCTGAACTTCACCCTGCGCTTGTCTGAGACCATGTTCCATTACGGCGCGGACGCGATGGATGTCGATTCCGCGATTGTTGCGGTGTGCGCCGCCTACGGGCTCGACGAGGTTGAAGTTGATATTACCAACCAGTCGGTTATCATCAACTACGTTTCTGATATTGACGGTTTGGTAGATTCTAACGGGCACGCCCGCGGCGACTCATTTGAGCGTTTTAGCCACACGGTGGTGCGCGTGGTGCGTTCCTGGTCTGAGAACTATGCGGCCTTGGCAGATGTGTACAAGCTGATCCACGACATCACCGAAAAAGGGCTGAGTCGCGAGGACGCCGACCGCAAACTCAACCGCATTAACAATGCGAAGAAACTGTATTCGCCGATGACGGTGATGATTGCCAACATTGCGGCAGCGGGTACGCTGACCATCGGCATTGGCGGTAGCTGGCGTGCCGGTCTTGTGTCATCTTTGCTGTTTTTGTGCGTCTACTTTATGGATCAGATGCTCAGTAAACTTAACATGCCCAGCTTCTTTCACATGGCGGCAAGCGCAGGTCTTATTACCTTCGCGGCGATTTACCTCGGTGATAGCGATTCGTTCTTAACGCAGTTAGGCATTCCCGTCTCTGCACCGCACATTGTTGCTGCCGGTCTAATTATGCTGTTGCCAACCTTCAAGCTGGTCTCTGCGGTTCAGGACGCGATCAACGGCTTCCCCCTGACGGCGGCGGGGCGTTTTGTGTCTACTGCTATGTCGTTTTTGGGCTTGGTGGTGGGTCTTGCCAGCGGTGTTGCGGCTCTGTCGTTTATGGGTGCCACGCCTTTGGATATTAGTCAGAGTAAGTTTGATACCCCTGAGATGGTCACCAACATTGTGTTTATGACCTTGGCTTCGCTTTCTATTGCGGTGACAACCCAGACCCGTAAACGTACTCTGGGGTGGATTGTCCTTGTAACGGTCACGTCCATGCTGATCTATCACGGCTTTACCGCTGTATTTGGTGCGGGCAGCGGACGCGGCAACACAGCGATTGCTGCTCTGGTGATTGGCTTGCTCAGTACTTTGTTGGCGCACCGCTTTCATGCTCCGCAGGCTATATTTTCTATTCCCTCGCTGACCTTCTTACTACCCGGTCTTTCAATCTTCCGTGGCTTGTATTCGTTCACGGTTGAGGCAGACTCCGTGATGGGTGTGCCCGGCATGGTGACAGCACTGGCGATTATTCTGTCGATGGCATCAGGTGTGGTCTTGGGCGGCTATATCATGCAGTACCTGATTCAGCGGTTTGCGCCCCAACAAAGTGCGACGACCGACAACCTTACTCAGGCTATCCCGCAGGTCATGGATCGATAGGTAGCGTGCGATAGTGAGCACGCAGAACAACTGGGATCCGTTCGCGCCTTCCCTCAGTGAATCCGCCGAGGTGGCTCCTGAGGTGCCTATAACCATTAATGCTACCTACCCCTCGGCTGACCCTCTCATTAATGCTGATGCGGCTATATATACAGGTCAGGCGGAGATAACCAGACAAGCCGCCATCTTGCCTACCGCAAACGATGACGGTCAGCTGCTACCTGCGTCCTACCCCTCGGCTGAACCGGTATCGACAGCCACGGCGGCGCTACCGGTTGTTATCCCTCAGCAGACCAAGCGTCGTGCGCCAGGCAAGGCGGTGCGTAGGAGCATTTCGCAGTTTATGCGAGCTGATCAGGCTCTCACTGCTCCCTTGCGAGGGGTTGCCCGCGTGGCACAAAAACAGTTCACTCTGCGCGCCCAGCGCCGCGAAGAAAGCTTTGTGCGTGAAAAAGAACAGGCACGCGAAGTCCTGAATTTTACGGTGCGCTTAGCTGAGACGATGTTTCACTACGGTGCAGACGCTATTGACGTGGACTCGGCAATTGTGTCTGTCTGCTCGACCTACGGGCTCAACCAGGTCGAAATCAGTATCACCAACCAGTCAATTATCATCAACTACGTTTCTGATATTGACCGAGGGGTATATTCACCCGTGGGTGGCACTGAGGAGGACTTACGGTTCAGCCACACGGTGGTGCGGGTGGTACGAACCCTCTCAGAAAATTATGCGGCGCTCAACGATATTTACCGGCTGATTCATGAGATCACTGAATCTAACCTGCCCATGAAACAGGCAGCTGCCAGACTGACCTCTATTAACGAAACCCCTAAACTGTACTCGCCGCTGTGGGTGCTGCTCTTTAACCTGCTCATTGCCGGTAGCTTCACTCTGGGGGTGGGCGGTAGCTGGCGCGGTGCGGTGGTTTCAATCGTGTCATTTACTGTGATTCATTTTTTGGGGCAGTGGTTGGCTAAGTTTGGTCTTCCCGGATTCTTCATGATGATTTTCAACGCCGCTGTTCTTGCCACCATTGCTCTTTACATCAGTGATGATACCTCGATTTTCTATCAGCTGGGCTTCGAGGTTTCTGCCCCGCACATTGTGGGTGCTGGTCTTATGCTCTTTATGCCCACTTTCTTTTTGGTGTCGTGTGTGCAGGACGCTCTCCACGGCTTTCCGCTGACCGCTGCGGGAAAACTTGTAAGCACCGCTATTTCTTTCTTGGGTCTGGCAATTGGCATCGCAACGGCGGTAGAGATTTTGACCTATGCAGGCGCTAGCGGAATTGATCTACAAAAAGCGGTGTTTACGCCACCGCCACTGTGGGTGAGCATCGTTGGCATGGCGGTGGGTAGCATGGCGTGCGCCGGGGTCACTCAGGCACGAAAAACTAATCTTGCCCTGATTATTGTGGTGTCTTTGGTGGGGCAGGCTGTGTACTACGGTTTTAGCACGGCGACGGGGTTAGAGGTAACCCGCGTCAATGCTGTTTTGGCGGCGTGTACGGTCGGCGGTTTGAGCACTTATTTGGCGTATAAACTTTACGCACCCCAAGTGATTTTCTCGGTCTGCGGCATTATGTTTTTGCTGCCGGGTTTGACTTTCTTTAGGGGGTTGTATGCCTTTAGTGTGCATAACAACGAATCCTACGGGGCAGATGGCATGATCAACGCAGGCTCAACAGTTCTTGCCCTCGCTGGTGGGGTGGTACTGGGGGGTTACCTGATGGAAAACGCCATTGCCCGCTGGGGTAGCAGCGCCCGCGCCCAGCGTAAGAACTTCAACCGCTAAGAATCTTTTTAGGCAGAGGCGGGTAACTGCCAGTTCACGGGTTGGGCACCCTGCTGTATTAGCAGGTCGTTCGTGTGTGAAAAAGGACGTGAGCCAAAGAAGCCCCTGGAAGCACTCAAAGGTGAAGGGTGAGCCGACTCAACACAGGGGTAGCCGCCCAGCAAGGGCTTGCACTTGCGCGCGTCCGCGCCCCAGAGAATACCCACCAGCGGCGTTCCGCGCTGTGCGAGGGCGGTGATGGCGCAGGTAGTGATGGTTTCCCAGCCCTTATTGCGGTGCGAACCGGCGTCTCCGGCACCTACCGAGAGCACTCTGTTTAACAGCATGACGCCCTGATTACTCCAGGCGCTGAGGTCACCGTGGGCAGGCGGGGTGATTCCTAAATCTGTGTGCAGTTCTTTATAGATATTCTGCAAAGAGCGTGGCACGGGGCGAACATCGGGTTGCACCGAGAACGAAAGCCCCATTGCGTGACCGGGGGTGGGGTAGGGGTCTTGCCCAATAACGAGCACTTTCACCTCACTCATGGGCCGCTCAAAAGCTCTGAAAGTGACGGACGCCGGTGGTAGGGTGGCGCGTCCGGCGGCATGCTCTTCGCGTAGAAAGTTGCCCATTGCACGAATATTCTCTTCGACGGGCGCTAATGCGTGAGCCCAGTCGGCAGCCATAATTTCGTTGAGCGGACGCGCGGGCATAGGCACCCCACCTTTCACGGTTGAAAATTTCGCGGTAGGGTACATACGTTACTAGATAGAAGGTGTGGCGGTCTCTATGGAATCTGAACGAGAACCTACCGGTGAAGTGATAGATGCAATGGAGCAACCGTTATCCGATGAGGACGGTTTTGAGGAAAAAACCGATGAAACACGGGAACCTGAATCTGACACTCCAACCTCAGCGCTGACTGATATTGAAGCTGCCATTATTGGGTTAGAGAAAAGACGCTGGAAGTACCCCGGCGCTAAAGAGCAGGCTATCCGCCAGCAGTTGAGCTTGAGCCCTATCGCCTACTATCAGCTACTTAACACCATGATTGACACCCCGCGTGTGATTGCTGTTGAGCCTGCCCTGACTCGTCGCCTGCGAGAGCACCGCGATAACGGATGAATTGGGGGAACGGTCCCCCCCGGAGGAATGTTGCCGCTGCGAACGTGTAGCCTAGAACCACACCTTTTCTTTTTAGAGCCCTTTGCACCTCAGGAGTAGCCTCAATGCAGCAGTTTCCCCGCGACGAATTCGATGATGTTGATGAGAGTTCAAAACGCCGCGGAGCGTACCGTGCGCAGGACCCTCTCGCCGGTGCTTCAAAAACCCTGCTACCTCTTATTGGCGCGGGTCTAGCTTCTTTGCTTTTGGGCGGATTCATGTACATTTACTCTCCACAGACATCGGCACCGGGGGCAGCCAAAACTACCGAGGCGAGCGCGTCCGCATCAGAAAGCGAAATCCCCACCGCCGAACCTACCCCCGAAGACACAGGGGAGCCCGTTATCCTTGAAATCTATAACTCTGGTGGAATTACCGGCGCCGCCTCAGATGCAATGAATCTGATTATGGCATCGACTCAAAACGTCACCATCACCCAGGTCGGTAACTGGCAGGGCACCCCGGTTAACGGTTCTATCGTCTACTACGCTGCGGGCTACGAGGACGAAGCAAACGAAGCCGCTAACACCCTGGAAATCCCTTACATTCAGGAGGACCCGACTCAGGCGGTGCCGGTCATTGCGGTGCTCGGACCAGATTACGTTCTTTCTTCGTTGCGCGTTGATAGCGATCAGACGTCTGGCGAATAAAACCATCAAACTTTCACGACGCGCTTGGTAAAAACTGCCCTAGTGGCTGCGGTCTTCGTGCGCTGTGGGCGATTAAAGGAACCTAAACCCCTTGCTATGTTTGCGCTAGAGGTGGCTCAGGTGCCAAGATTGGAATTAGCACTTGAAGTGTGTGACTGCTAACCGCTGTGCTAGGTGATAGCAGCTACCACGCGCAAAAGTAAACTTTTGTGTGAACGGTGAGGGGCGCGCGTCCTGACGATACAGAAAAGTCAGGGTGTTAGACGTTCCGTCCGTCGCGGGCACCGAACACGCGAACACCGACACTACGTCCAGGAGGGCGAAACACCAATGGCAAAGTTGATTGCTTTTGATGAAGAAGCACGCCGCGGTCTTGAAAAGGGTTTGAATACCCTTGCAGACGCTGTCAAGGTAACCCTTGGCCCGCGCGGTCGTAACGTTGTATTGGAAAAGGCTTGGGGCGCACCCACCATCACCAATGACGGCGTTTCAATCGCTAAGGAAATCGAGCTTGAGGATCCTTACGAGAAGATCGGCGCGGAACTCGTTAAAGAAGTCGCGAAGAAGACCGACGACATCGCAGGTGACGGCACCACCACCGCAACCGTTTTGGCTCAGGCACTCGTCCGCGAAGGCTTGCGCAACGTTGCTGCTGGCGCTGACCCGCTGAGCCTCAAGCGCGGTATCGAAAAGGCTGTTGAAGCTGTAACCGCTGAGTTGCTTGAGTCAGCTAAAGAAGTTGAAACCGAAGAAGAAATCGCTGCAACCGCATCAATTTCAGCCGGCGACAAAGAAATCGGCAAGCTCATTGCTCAGGCAATGGAGAAGGTCGGTAAAGAAGGTGTTATCACCGTTGAAGAGTCAAACACCTTTGGTCTTGACCTTGAACTGACCGAGGGCATGCGCTTTGATAAGGGCTTCCTCTCAGGCTACTTCGTGACCGACCCCGATCGTCAGGAAGCTGTTCTTGAAGATCCTTACATCTTGATCGTGAACTCCAAGATCTCCAACGTAAAGGATCTTGTTCCCGTTCTTGAGAAGGTCATGCAGGCTGGTAAGCCCCTGTTGATTGTTGCTGAAGATGTTGAGGGTGAAGCTCTTGCGCTTCTGGTTCTGAACAAGATGCGCGGTTCTATCAAGTCTGTTGCTGTGAAGGCTCCCGGTTTCGGCGACCGCCGCAAGGCTCAGATGGCTGATATCGCTATTCTGACCGGTGGTCAGGTTATTACCGAAGAGGTTGGTCTTTCACTGGATCAGGCAACCATTGACCTGCTGGGTTCAGCTCGCAAGGTTGTTGTGACCAAGGACGAGACCACCATCATCGAGGGCGCTGGCGATCAGGCTTCTATCGAGGGTCGTGTTGCTCAGATTCGCGGTGAAATTGCGAACTCGGATTCTGACTACGACCGCGAGAAGTTGCAGGAGCGTTTGGCGAAGCTGGCAGGCGGTGTGGCAGTTCTTAAGGCTGGCGCAGCGACTGAGGTTGAGCTCAAGGAACGCAAGCACCGTATTGAGGACGCCGTTCGCAACGCGAAGGCTGCTGTTGAAGAGGGTATTGTTCCCGGCGGTGGCGTGGCTTTGATTCAGGCTGGCGTGAAGGCATTTGAGAAGTTGCAGCTTGAGGGCGATGAGGCAACTGGCGCGAACATCGTGAAGGTCGCTATCGACGCTCCCTTGAAGCAGATTGCTGCTAACGCAGGTCTGGAACCCGGCGTTGTTGTTGATAAGGTACGTGGTCTGCCCGTAGGTACCGGTCTCAACGCTGCAACCGGCGAGTACGAAGACTTGATGGCTGCCGGCATTAACGACCCCGTTAAGGTAACCCGTTCAGCTCTGCAGAACGCAGCTTCCATCGCAGGTCTGTTCTTGACTACCGAAGCTGTTGTCGCTGACAAGCCTGAGCCTGCTGGTGCGAACCCCGCAGCTGGCATGGATCCGGGCATGGGCGGCATGATGTAAGTTACCGGCTTATAACTCAGGACGTCGCATCCCCACTCTCAATGCAACTTTTAGGTTGATGAGGAGAGTGAGGACGCGGCGTCCTTGCTTTTAAGCTCCGCAGCGAGGGGGCGTTTTGCCCGCTTCTGCGCGGGCTGTGGGCAAAAAATATTCCCGGGGTGCCTTGCGGCGCTGGTGCGGATGCGGTGGGCGCGTCCTTGTCTGTCATGGGGGCCTCGGAAAGTTGTGTGGTAGTGCTAAGTGGGTATAAGTGGGGACAAAGACTGTGCGTAAGATACCCTACACAGACACTGATTAAACCTCTATCTCATTTAGACTGGGAGACGTATTCACTGCGTGCGGGTAGGGGAACGTTCACACGCCGCGCACAATCTTTCACTTTCGCGAATCTAGGGGAAATTCTGTGAAAAAGACTTTTACTCTCTCCTTGAGCGCTGTTGCGCTGATGGCATCGGGTATTGTTCCGGCTCAGGCAGCTGAGGCTCAGGAAGCACCTGCTCAGGTTGCTATTTCTGAAGAAGCTCGTCTCAAGATGAATGCAGAAGCTGCGCGTCACTGGTACGGTCAGCCTGTTGGCGAAGTAATTGTGCTTGGCTCAAAGGCAACTGCCCAGCAGTACCAGCGCGGCTACGTTGTTAACTACGCAGTGCAGGCAGACGGCACCACTTACGAATACCAGACCGCATTGAGCAATGAAGTGTATGCTTTCTGGACTGGCGCTAACGGTGGTGCGACGTTCGAGCAGCAGGTAGTGCGTTATGGCTACCCCATGAACACTGAAATCGCTCAGCACAACTGGCGTTATATGTCTAAGGGCGCGCTGACCCGTTTTTACCGCGAGGGTGCGGACGATAGGTACGGCACCATCTTGGCCTACCACCCCGGTGCGGGCAAGGTAATGGACCGTAGCTGGTGGCAGTACGCTGACGACGCTATTGACTGGAACGAATCAGTAGTTCTGGGTGATAGCAACCTTATTCCTAGCAGGAATAGCGGCTACGTTGCGAAGGGTTTGCAGGCAGCCGGCTACTCAGCCAACGAGTACACCGCAGCCGGTGCTGGTATTTCAGCAGTTGGTGCGGGCGGTCAGTCCATCAAGAACATGGTTGTTGATAACGGTGTTGCACTGGGTATCGGTACTCCCTGGGTTGTTAACATCCAGGCTTCAGCGGCTGACGCTGATGTTGATCCGGCAGTTCTTGAGGCAGATTTGCGTGCTACCATCGCTGAGTTGAAGAAGGTTTACCCCCACGCTCGCGTCCTGGTGAACGATGTTCCCTCAGCTAGCGACGATCAGCGTCTGAACGCTTTGAGCGAGCGTCTTGAAGCAGTTTCGGTCGATGCTGGTGCGCGTTTTGTGGCTACCCGCGGTTGGGTCACCCAGCACGGTATTGAAGCTGAAGTTGATCCCGTAACCGGCTACATTTCAGAAGCTGGTCAGACAAAGATTGCTACTTCTATGAAGTGGGCACTGCACTTTGCAATCAACAAGAAGTAAATAGTTTTTATCGCTTCATAGAGAAAGCTTCATCGCGTTCGCGGTGGGGCTTTCTTGCTGTGCGGGTGCTTTGTGCTCAAACGCTGGGGCTGCTTTGCCGTTAGACTTGTGCCGTGATGCAGTGTGATTATTTTGATGCCGGTGTGTGCTCCTCCTGTAACCAGATGGGGGTGCCTTACGCTACCCAGTTGCTTGCCAAAGAGAACGCTGCGTGTGAGCTTTTTTCTCATTGTGAGGGTCTTGTTTGGTTGCCGAGCGCTGTGAGCGATGAGTCAGCGTTTCGTAATAAAGCGAAGATTGTGGTTGCTGGAACAGTTACTGACCCGACCTTAGGTATTGTGGATGCTCGCACCGGGTGTGGCACTGACCTGTCTGGCTGCGGTCTTTATACTTTTGAAATTACACGAATTATGCCGGTGTTGCGTGAGCTCATTATTCGTGCCGGACTCACTCCCTACGATATTCCGGGGCGCAAAGGTGAGCTGAAGAATATTTTGGTAACCGCCAGTGCGAGCGGTGAGGTTATGCTGCGTTTTGTTCTGCGCTCTAAAAAGCTCCTGGTACCTATCCGCCGAGAATTGGCGCGTTTACACGAGGAGATTCCGTCTCTAGCAGTGGTTTCTATTAATCTTTTGCGTGAGCACGTTGCTTTGGTTGAGGGCGATGAAGAGATTGTGCTGACCCAGCGCACCACCCTACCTATGCAGGTGAATGAGATGACTTTGCACCTGCGTCCGCAGTCTTTCTTTCAAACGAACACGGGTATTGCTGAGGCAATGTATCACCAAGGACGCGCGTGGGTTGCCGATGTGCAACCGAAAAGCGTGTGGGATTTGTACTGCGGTGTGGGCGGGTTCGCTTTACATGCGGCAGCAGCGGCTCCGTCGGCGCAGGTTGAGGGTATAGAGATTAGCGAGGAAGCTATTCTTTCTGCCCAGCGCACCGTGGCTGAACAGAACCTTAAGAACCTGCACTTTGTTGCCGGGGACGCCACTGCTTTTGCTGTGGAGTCTGAGCGTACACCTGAGCTTTTGATTATGAACCCACCGCGTAGGGGCGTGGGGCAAGAACTGAGTCACTGGGTTGAAGAATCGGGAATTGATACGGTGATTTATTCATCGTGTAACGCAAAATCTCTGGCTAAAGACCTCACCTTTATGCCCTCTTACCAGCCCGTGGAGGCGAAGATGCTTGATATGTTCCCGCAGACCAGCCACTATGAAATGATGATGCTGCTCAAACGTAGAAGGTAGTGCCTTTCGAGTAGACCTGTGGTCTGATGCTGGCAAGCATGGGCTGAGCGGATACCTTCTGTGAAAAGTGTAGTGACCGGTGGCACTGATGCCCCTGACACGTTCACAAGCGAGGCAGCTGTTGCTTCTACAGGCACGGTGAACTGAGAAAAGGCGAGCGAAGAGGCACACGAGAAGCAGACTTTACTCATGTGGTTGACCTCGGCGATATTAAACACGTTGAGCTGTCGGCGGAACGTTTCCCCAGCACTAACGAGAGGCGGTTTGCCCGCGGCTGTGACCGTACCCGGTAAACTACTCGTAAAAATATTTTCTGAAGCAACCAGCTAAATTGTAGTAACATCAAGGATTTTTGCGGCTACTCTCCATTTTGATGTTGTCGTTATCGGTTTTGGGCAAGGCAGGCAAACCCCTTGCTCGGACTCTCGCACCGCAGGGCAAAAATGTTGCCCTGATTGAATAGTCCACCAACATGTACGGTGGCACCTGCATCAACATCGGCTAAAATAAAGAGGGGGCATTGAATACTGGTGCTTCCTTTTTCTTTATTGTTAGATGCTAAGCCTAGAGGGTGCCTTCGGTGCGTGATACTACCGGCAGTATGCCGAGTTTTTACATGAGCACGGGGCAGGAATCTATCTATAGCACCGGAACCCTGACTCCCGTGACTGAAGAGAACTGTCTTGAGGTTGCAACAGCCCGCGATTCGGTAGTGATGGGGCTGGTGCCCTTCGACCCCGCCCAACCGGCTCGACTGTGGGTTCCCGAAAGTTTTGAACGCGGCACCCTGCCTGTTACCACTGAGAAACCCATGCCCTCACTGGCATCAGTTTCAGGGCAGGATAATCCCGGCTACCGTGCCGCCGTGGCTACGGCGGTAGAATGCATGGGTAAAGGCGAACTCGATAAGGTGGTACTGGCGCGCACCCTCACCGCAGAATTTGACGCTCACCTTCACGCACCCGATGTACTGGATAACCTTCGCGCCCTCCAGCCGCGTGCCTACACCTTCTCTGTGGCGATACCGGGTACCAAACAGTACCTCATGGGCGCGTCCCCCGAACTCGTTTTCAGCACCCATGACGGCGACTTCGAAACTTTCCCCCTGGCAGGCTCAGCGCCACGTCAGACACCAGGTAGCATCGAAGACATGCAAACCGGTGAAGAACTCATGCGCTCTGCCAAAGATCGCGCTGAGCACGCCACCGTTGTTGATGATATTCGCAGGCGCCTCACCCCCCTAGTGGAGACCCTCGAAATTCCGGCAACCCCCACGCTCGTCACTACCCCGCAGCTATGGCACCTGGGCACCCGTATTCAGGGTAATCTTGCCCCCGGCATCAGTTCTTTGCAGGGCGCTCGCGCTATCCATCCGACCCCCGCAATCTGCGGTACTCCTAGAGAAGAAGCACTGGAAACCATTGCTGAGCTCGAAGACTTTGACCGCGGCTTTTTCGGTGGTTTGGTGGGGTACATGGACGCTAACGGCAACGGATCGTGGGCGCTGGTACTTCGCTGCGCTTTGGTAGGCGAGCACAGCGCTACGCTCTTTGCCGGTGCAGGCATTATCAAGGCGTCCGAGCCTGTAAAAGAGCACGAAGAAACCGCAACCAAATTGGGCACCTTTGCCCAGGCGCTGGGTGTCACAAGCCTCTAAGAGACTTTCGCGGGATTCAGCTGGTTCCTAGAATTTCTCGCACCATTTTGGGTGTGGTGACCGGGTGCAAGCTCACCGTCACCGGGGCTGAGGTAGCAACCGATATGTAGTACTCACCCTGCACAAACCATTGCACCTCAAAGTCGTATCGTTCACCGGCAGGCGTAGTGAAGCGGGCGGACGCGCGGGTATAGGGTAGCGCGTCCTGCCCCTGCTGGGTGTGATGTGGGGTGATGACGACGGCACGCGGGTCTACGGAGAGCCCATGCCCGGTGGCTTTGAGAACAGATTCTTTGGCGCTCCACAGCAGGGTGCGCAGTAAGGCTTGGTGGTTCTCGGGCGCTGTTGCCAGTAAATCTTTTTCGGGGTCGGCAAGTGCCACCCTATCGAGGCTGTTATGCAAAGAGCCACGCAATCGCTCAAGGTCAATGCCCAGCAGGATATCTGTAGCGGGGGTAAAGCCACCTACCGTCATGCCGGTTGTTCTGCTCATGTTCAGGTTCACCCCGTTAATGCGGGGTTTACCGTGTTCGGCATAACTGGTACACAGTCGGCAGGTGCGGTCCACCGGTATCTCGGCTGCAGCGGTTGGTTTTACCCCGAGAACAGAAGCTGCCATACATCGCATGAGGGTCTGCTGGGCAGCGTAGGTCATCGCATCATCGGGGTGGGTGAATTCAGCGGCTCGGCGTTGCTCTGCCATACCCACGTAGGCTAGCCAGCTCACCCCGTAACCGGAGCGCAAAATAGAGGGGGGAAGCAGAAAAAGCCTCACGGGCGGTAGCGCTGCGGTTGGGTTCACACTCATACGAGTCATTCTACCCGCGCCAGTATATGAAGGGGCGACGTTCTCGAATACATAAAACGAGTACTTATTCGCTAATGTTAGGCATATGGGAACTCACACACCAATCATCGCTGCTGCTGACGGGTCGGCCCTCGGCAACCCCGGTCCTGCCGGGTGGGCTTGGTATATTGACGAGAAAACCTGGGCTGCTGGCGGCTGGAAGCACGGCACCAACAATATGGGCGAGCTCAAAGCGGTGCTCGACCTATTTGAGGCAACGGCACACGTCCCTCAGCGCCCTCTGACGGTGATTTGTGATAGTAAGTACGTGATTGATTCCCTCACCAAATGGATGCCCGGCTGGAAGAAAAAGGGCTGGAAGAAGTCGGACGGTAAGCCCGTTCTCAATCAGGATTTGCTGAAGGCGTTGGATAAGGCGATGCAGGGGCGAACCTGCACCTTTGAATGGGTTAAGGGGCACTCGGGGCATCCTTTGAACGAGGCGGCGGACGCGCGTGCCAACGCTGCCGCGACCGCTTTCAGTAAAGGTAAAGAACCTAAGACTGGTCCTGGTTTTTCTAGGGCTGATGTGGTGAGTATCTTTACCGGCAAAATTCAGACCGTTGAACCGCGTTCTAAGAGCGAGCAGGAGTCACGCCGAGCTCACCCCACTGCCTACCTCAACGGTGATGCTCTTGATATTGCTGATCTTCAGGCTGAAGAAGAGCACAGCGCCGAGGTCGCGCAGATGGGACCGGAGCGTCTCGCCAGCCACCAAGAAGAGCTACTGCTACGTGAAGAGAATTTCAGTGATGAGCGTAAACTTGACTCTTTCTTAGCCGACGATTTTGTGTGGATTACCCCGCGCGGGGCTATTGTTTCGCGTCAGGACGTTATCGCCCACCGCCACCGCGCCTTTGTGGTGGAGGGGGAGCCCGAGACGGTGAGCTCCACCATTCTCAATGAAAACACCGCCCTGGTTACCAGCCGGGTTTTTACCAAGCGCGGGCACGTCATTCGCACCAGCCTTTGGACGCGCGAGAACTACCGCAACGAAATCGGTGCATGGGTTCTGCGCCACCGGCAGGAGAGCGCCACCTAAACTGCTGCTACACGGTCTGAAAGACTGTCTTTCGCTGTGCTTTTGGTGCAGCGTGCGCTGTGTTGGTCAGCAACTTTCTTTTTCGCATTTCACACTCCCCACATCGCCCCCCCCCCGAGCCTTAGCGCGCGTAGCATGCAAAAGCTCGGGGATCTTGATGAAACCGATTGAGGGTGCTTAGTTAGCCGATGAACATCGCCGCGTTTGCTGATTCGGTATCGGCGTAGTTGATACCCGCCTTATTCAGTGCTTCGTTGATTTGCGCGATAGCCTCTTCAACCTGGCGCTGGGTAGCTCGCCAGTTGGTCAGCACGCCCTGAAAATTAACCGATGCGGCACCCGTCCACGAATTCTGCAAATCCTGTAGTGAGGCAGTCATACCGTTCACCTCGGTGGTAATGGACTCAACGTAACTACGTGCCTGAGCACTTTTAGCTGCAATGACATCTGAATCGACAACAAACTGTGCCATGGTGGTTACTCCTAAATAGTGGTTTATAAAAAGTGCGGGTTCGTGCGAGATCCCCTTGTGAGGACGCTGCCGCTGGCTCTTGCACCCTCAGCCCGCTCAAGAATTGAGGGGGCAAGAACCTTACGGCTTCGTCTTGGTCTCTACGCTAGAGGTAGGTGAATACCGCGCGCCACTGAAAAGAAAAATCTGTGGATAACCCTGCCTCTTTTGAGGCTAAAAAGGGGTTACCCACAGATTCGTGTGTCCACAGTTGGTGTGTGTCCACAATTTTGGCTGTGGATACTTAGGGGATATGTGCCGGTATCTTCATGACAAAGGTAGCGCCGCCGCCGGCTGTATCTTCAATACTGATAGACCCGTCATGCTGGGCAATAATGGCGGCAACAATAGCCAATCCCAGCCCCGTTCCGCCGGTCTCGCGCGTCCTAGATGTATCTGCCCGATAGAAGCGCTGAAAGACTTTTTCGCGGTCTTCACCGTGGATTCCCGGTCCGTGATCGCGCACCTTGAGCACTGAGAGAAGGTTGCCGCGCGCGTCCTTTTCGGCGCCCACAGCGATTTCAAGGGGCGTCCCCTCGGGAGTGTAGCGAATAGCGTTGGTCATGAGGTTGGCAACCACCTGACGCAGACGGGATTCATCACCCATGACTGGGGCACTCACTGCCTCCTCGTCAGGATCGTGAACGCCCACCACTTCAACATCACGTTCCGGTGCTGTCGCAAAAGCGTCCGCCGCGGCATCCTGGGCCAGCTTGAGCAAATCAACTACGGTGTTCTCGTTGACGCGGCGCTCATCGATGCGTGCCAGCGTCAGCAAATCTTCCACCAGCTGCCCCATACGCTTTGACTCAGATTCAATACGCGCCATGGCCTTGCCGACGTCTTCAGGGTTTTGCAGAGCCCCGTGACGGTACAGCTCAGAATACCCGCGAATACTGACCAGGGGAGTGCGCAACTCGTGGGAGGCGTCCCCCACAAACCGGCGCATCTTCTCTTCGGAGTGCTTACGTGTATCAAAGGCCTCTTCAATATGCGCCAGCATCTGGTTCAGAGAAGTCGAGAGGTGCCCCAACTCCGTGTAGGGGTTGTAGTTTGTAATGCGCTGTGAGAGATCGCCGGACGCGATTTTGGCGGCTGTCTGCTCTACGCGGGCCAGGGGCTCGAAGGCGCGGGTAACCAACACCCAGTTCATAGCAATAGCGGCAAACAGCGTCGCCATACCAAAAGCGATAGTAAGCGTACCCACCAAAGCCAGCGTGGCATTTGACTGAGTGAGCGGGCTGGCGATGAGCACCGAGTATTCTTCAGAGTCAGTAGAAAGCGGCATAATACGCCACTGGGTATGCCCCGATACCGAGGGCACAGTAAAGCCCGTCTCTGTGTATCTCAGTACCGCTTCCCTGTTCCAGCGGCCAATCTCAGGGGCTGAATCTGCTCTGTTAGCCGTGGAAAACTGGTGTACCACGTTGCCCTCAGCGTTCAGCAAATACGCGGTATAAGCAAGCCGCGGAGTCGTATCAATCGTGCGGTCCTCGGTAGGCAAGAGGTTACCTGTAATCACCCGAGAGTTCGAAAGAATCTCATCATCAAGCTGACTCGCCAGCTGACTGCGCATAGCACTAATAGCCACCAGTGCTGTCACACTGATAGCCAGAGCAATCAGTAGCGAGCTTAAAACAACCAACTGGGTTCGCAAAGAGAGCGAACCCAGCCGGGAACGAAGGATGCGGTTCTTCATCAGCGCTGTAATTTCTAGTTTTTAGCGGTGCGTAGCAGGTAGCCGACCCCGCGCTTCGTGTGAATGAGGGGCGTTGCCTCGGGGTCGTTATCAATTTTGCGACGCAGGTACGAAATGTAAGACTCCACAATCGAGGCATCGCCGTTGAAGTCGTACTCCCACACATGATCCAGAATCTGCGCTTTTGAAAGTACCCGGTTGGGGTTGAGCATCAAATAGCGCAGCAGTTTGAACTCGGTGGGGGAGAGATCAATCTCGCGCTCGCCACGGAAGACCTCGTGGGCGTCATCATCGAGTACCAGATCATCAACGCGCAGTCGGGAATCTTCTTCTTCGTGAAGCTGAGTGCGGCGCAAAACAGCGCGAATACGTGCCACTACCTCGTCTAAGCTAAAGGGTTTAGTCACGTAGTCGTCGCCGCCCACCGTCAAGCCGGTTACTTTGGCTTCGGTGTCATCTTTAGCGGTGAGAAAAAGAACAGGGAATAAACGTCCGGACGCGCGGAGTTTGCGGGTGACGGTAAAGCCGTCCATATCGGGCATCATGACATCGAGCACCGCTAAATCGGGTGACTCGGTTTGAGCTTTCTCTAGGGCTTCACGGCCGTTGGAGGCAGTAACAACCTCAAACCCCGCAAAGCGCAGGGAGGTCGCTAGAAGTTCTAGAATGTTCGGTTCATCATCAACAACAAGGAGTTTTGCTTCAGTTTGCTTTTTCACGTTACCTATACTCTCCCTTTTAGCTGTGAATTAGCTGGAATAAAGTCTGAGGGAATCTGGTGGTTTACCGCATGCTGGGTGGGTAAAGACTTGTCACGCTAAACGGTTTTGCGTTGCAAGACCAGAAGAACCATCGCAACCATTAGCAGCACGAAGGCAGCTGGTAAAAGAACGAGTGTAATCATCGTGAGCAGTTCCGAGGGGTTGCCTGTAGACCACGTGAGTAGCAGCATGGCAAGGCCGCTGAGCGTGGCGATGACAGCGCATACAGCCCCTACACTGCCGAGCAGTCTAATGGTCTTTGCGTAGGGTAAATCTTTGTGGTGCATCATGTAATAACCCTAGCAAGGTGCTTACCGGCATTTTGAACTTTTCGTGCTTTACTTCTCACTCTGAGAGAGAAAAGTTAAACCTTTGTGCGGTTTTCAGGCTTTAATAGAACTATGTCAGAAAATGCACAGACCACCACCGAAGCTCTCTCGCCCTTTGATCGGGTGGAGGGTGCCGATGAGCAACCCAGTTTGGGCGAGCAAGTGTACCGCCGTCGCACCACCAAAATCGATGACATCATCGCTCATGCCAAGGATGTGGCTTTGCGTGGCATTCTTGAGATTACGGTCGAGAACACTATTGGGTCGGTGTACCACATGCGCGGTGAAGAGGAGCGTTTGAGCACCCACCTGTTTGAGTGTACGATGCCCGGTTACCGTGGTTGGTTCTGGTTTGCGACCCTTTCGCGTGTGCCGCGTTCTAAGCAGGTAACGGTCTGTGAGGTGGGTTTGTTGCCGGGTGATGATGCTCTGCTGGCACCCCAGTGGTTGCCGTGGTCTGAGCGCGTTTTACCTGAAGACTCGCAGGAACACGAGGACGACTTCTATGCAGAGGTCGAAGATGCAACAGATGATGTAACGGACGCTGAGGACGTCGAAGATGTACTCACAGACTCTCTTGAAAACGCTGATGAAGAGCTTTAAATTCACACCGTAATGCTGGGGTTCGTAGCGGCTTGCGCGAGTGGTTGAATCTACAAGGGGCGCATCCGTGAAGAAAAACTTTTTCTTTACGGACGCGCCCCTTTGTATCTCTGTCGGAGAAGCTAGCGATGTGTGCTTTTAGAGGTTTTCTACCACGTAGTCGATGCAGTTCAGCAGTGCTGATACATCATCTGGGTCGATGGCGCTGAAGGTTGCGATGCGTAGCTGGTTGCGACCCAGCTTGCGGTAGGGCTCGGTGTCTACAAGACCGTTAGTGCGAAGTGTCTTGGCGATAGCGGCGGCATCGACGTCCTTGGTGAAATCGATGGTGGTAATAACGTTGGAACGCTCATCGGGGTTAGTCACGAAGGGGGTTGCAAACGGTGAGCGTTCAGCCCAGGAGTACACGCGTGAAGCAGAGTCAGCGGTGCGGGCTGTCGCGAAGCTCAGACCGCCGTTATCGTTGAGCCACTTAATTTGCTCGTTGAGCATCACCAGCGTTGCCAGGGCAGGGGTGTTGTAGGTCTGATTTTTCAGAGAATTATCAACGGCTGTCGGCAGTGACAGTGAATCGGGAACCCAACGATCCGATGCACCAATCTTTTCAACACGCTCTAGCGCGGCGGGGGAGAATAGACCCAGCCACAGACCACCGTCTGACGCGAAGTTTTTCTGGGGTGAGAAGTAGTAAACATCTGATTCACGAATATCAAGGTCTAAGCCGCCTGCGGCACTGGTTGCATCAATAAGAATCAGCGCCTTGTCGTCAATACCTCCAGGACGCGCCACCGGAGCGAAAACACCGGTTGAGGTTTCGTTGTGGGGCCAGGCATAGACATCCACACCCTCTTCAGCGCGGGCTACCGGGCGGGTGCCGGGCTCAGCGGTAATGATTGAAGATTCCTCCAAAAAAGGGGCATTCTTGGTGGCTGAAGCGAATTTAGAACCGAACTCACCGAAGGAAAGATGCTGAGCCTTGGACTCTACGAGACCGAACGTCGCTGAATCCCAGAAGGATGTCGCACCGCCATTACCCAAAATTACTTCGTAGTCGCTGGGTGCTCCGTAGAAAGTCTTTAAACCTTCACGAATCTCGCTCACCAGATTTTTAACGGGAGCCTGACGATGGGATGTCCCCATTAGCTTGGCACCTGCATCCGCCACAGCCTGCACCTGCGCGGCACGAACTTTCGAAGGGCCCGCGCCGAAGCGTCCATCTGCCGGCAGCAGATCGGCGGGAATAGTTGGGAACTCAGTCACTTTTACTCCATTTCGTTGGTGGCCTACGCACTGGGAACGTCGTGAGGGGGCTGCAAAGACCACATGTACTTCTATTGTGCAGGGCGAGTGGCGATAACAAAGACTTATGAAGCGAACCTGAAGAATTTTTCGATATTTGAGACAGCCCACGGGCCAAAGGAGCCATAAAAGAGGAGCATTTTTTTGTTCTGCCCGCGAAAACAGGGTTTAGGTAGCACTAAATAATGGCACACTATAGATATAACAGGATATTTATTCATCACAGAAGATAACCGGCCTACAGTTCTGGTCGGTGAGGAACCGGGAAAAGGTGAGCGCGTGGCGGACTTAATTGATACAACCGAGATGTATCTACGCACAATTCTTGAGCTTGAAGAAGAAGGCATTACACCCATGCGCGCTCGTATTGCCGAGCGTCTTGAGCACTCTGGACCTACCGTGTCGCAGACTGTTGCTCGCATGGAACGTCACGGATTGGTTGAAGTTGCCGAAAACCGTTCTTTGCAGCTGACGGATGAAGGACGCCGCAAAGCGGTTGAGGTGATGCGTAAACACCGTCTGGCTGAGCGTCTGCTGGCTGATGTGATTGGTCTTGATCTGGAATACATCCATGATGAAGCCTGCCGCTGGGAGCACGTCATGAGCGAACGCGTGGAACGCCGTCTGCTGGAGCTACTAGATAACCCAAAATTCTCACCTTACGGTAACGCGATTCCCGGTTTGGAAGAGCTGGGTGATGTTAGCGAGGTTAACGACTCTCGCACGGTATCTATGGCAATTGCAGCTAAAGACTCCTCTGAATCTGACCTTTTCGTGGTGTCGCGTTTGCCCGAGTTTGTGCAGACCGATATCGATCTTTTGGGCAAGCTGACTGACGCCGGCATTGTCTACGGCGCTAAGGTTTCTGTGGTTTCAACGGGTCAAGGCATCCGCGTTAAAGCGGTAGGTCATGATGATGCTCTGACGCTCAGCCACGAAATAGCAGATGCAATCGTTGTAAAACGTTCCTAAGGACAGTGCCACGGGCGGGACTCGGTGCGGACGTGTGTTCCTGGTACTCAGGGGCACGCGTCCTTTGTTTTGCCCTTAGTAAGTGGCGTTATCAAATCGTTACCTTTGAAGGTTTTTGTGACCTTTGACTGCCCTTAAGGGGCCTCTAGTGAGGTTTGCGGGGTGTTGAAGTAACGATTTTTGGTTACGTGACGAAGCTTTCTTAACCGTACTGATGGGCGGGGAAAAAATTTAGGACGATTGTAAAAAGCCTAGTGAAACGACTTTTATGCGGCTTTAGGTAGATCTCTTTGGGTGGCTCGCCCCTTACCTTGCAAGCGGAAATCTATCAAAACTATATATTTTCGTGACCAAAACGTGACAATTGCTCAGAAGCTGTGTAATGTCTTATCTCGTGCTCATCACTGGTCGGATAGCACCTCCGAGAACTGAACGCCTAGTTCTGCCACAGTTCACACATATCGGAGTTTACTTTTATCACTGCTCGGCAGAAGCGGGGGAACCAAATTTTGGTTCCAACTTTAGGTTGAGAACCTAGGGGTTAAGTCATCTTCACCGATGACCGAGTGACTTCCTACTCGAACCCGACAGCTCACCTCGTTCGGCACTGGAGGAAAACTACAATGGCTTCAAAAACTGTACGCAACGCGTCAATCATCGCAATGGCAACCGCAGCAGTTGCAGGTTCAATCGTTCCCGCAAACGCATTCGCAATTGCAGCACCCGTAGAGGCAGCAACCGCTTTCTCAGCTCCCTCAATCACCAACTACACCTCATACAACAACCAGGAAGTTATTTCGGGTTACACATACACTTACGAGGCACCCGTTGAAGCTCCCGCAGCTGAAATCGCAAACGTTGAAGGCACACGTGCAACAGTCCTTGCGGCAGCTCAGAACGGTCTCGGCGGCTCATACGTATGGGGCGGTAAAACCTTCAAGACTTGGGACTGCTCAGGTTTCGTTTCATGGGTATACGCACAGGCTGGCATCAACCTGACCGCTTACACCTACACCATGGCAACCGAGCTGGTTCCCACCTCAACCCCTCAGCCCGGTGATATCGTCTTCACCAACGGCTACGCACACGTAGGCATCTACGTTGGCAACGGCAAAATGATCTCAGCTCTCAACCCCTCACAGGGCACTCTTGAAACTTCAGTAGACGGTGGCGGCTTCATGCCCGTTGACGGCTACTACACCTACGCAGGTCTCTAAACCATAGACTGAGCACTCATGTGTTTCCTTCAGTGCTGACTGGTCAATAACCAGCATTGATATTGTCTTCATAAAATTTATTCTGCGCCTCAACCGCGTTGGAATTGCTCATCGAAATCATAATCGGTGGATGCGGCCCCATAGAACGACCAGCTACGGGCCGCATTTTTTATGCCCAAAAATTTTTACACCGTTAGACTAGAGGTTATGGCTACGCAATTTGAATCTCCCACCTCAAGTTCAGATGAAGAATTTAAGTACATGGCAATCGGTATGCTCGGCGGCGCGATCCCCGGCATCATCATCGGTTTGCTCATGTCAATTCCGCTGGGGCACGCTGCAATGTGGGTGTCAGTTATCGGTGGCATTGGCGTCGTCATCGGGCTAATTGTTGCGCGAGTGCTCTACAAAAAACGCTCGCAGAGCAAGAGTACCGGCAAAAGTAAATAGTTTAGAGGCTTTCTAGTTCTTCTTGTATGTTCAGGCGCGCAGATTCTTCCCAGAGGTTGCGCGCCTTTTCGGTGCTAAAGAGGCATGGTCGCTCTAACGCCTCTTGCAGGAAAGCACGGCGTTCAGCTCTGAACTCGGTATCACTGTAGGCGCTATATTTAGCGCGAATCCCCGCACAGTACCTGCGGTAGCGAGGGCGAGCGGCGGCAAGAATCGCCATATCTGCATCAAGAAAAGCACCTACTTGCTTATAGGTGAGACTCTCTATCTCATCCAATCGGTGGGTTGCAGTTATCTCAATCAGTTGAGCACAAACATCCCACTGAGTAACACTGAGGACCTTGTTTTTAACCAAAGGAGCCAGCATATCGCGGGCTGCTTCGGCTGAAGCCTGTTTATCAGCACTGGGAGTTGCCGTATAGATGATGTTGTGGAACCACGCCGCCAAAAAAATTTCAAGAGGAACCTCTTCAAGAAGCACCTCAAGGTGGGTAAGCATCTCAAGCAGGTGGGCGCTATTGTGATAGGCACGTTCGGGAGCCTGCCACGCATCAAGGAGGTATTCACCCATATCGACAGACTCGGGCAGTCGTTGCGTCCACATCTTGAGCAGTGTCCCACGAATCTTGTGAGGACGTTCTTTGAATGGCACCCGTAACCCCGAGCGGATGAGCGTACGGGTCAGCTCAGTACCTGTAACCTTACGAGCGCCAGCAGTAATTAGGGTGTCGTACAGTTCAGCGGGAATATCGTAATGGTCCATATCAAAAGCCCGCAATGAGAGATGCTGCCGTTTCGCGAAATTGTGCAACTCATCAAGACTCACATCAGATACTAGATGCGAAAATACAGTGCCGTGCGCGGGCCAAACAGGCGGATCAATGAGAATCATGGGTTAAGTGTAGTTTGGGTGTGTCCGGGGTACCGCATATAATGGAGTAGCTTTATGTTTGTAGCTCAGCTGCACGTCAATTTTCCGAGCGTGCGAGGAGATAAAAATTGGGGTGTAGGGGCGAGCGTAAGCGAGTAATCCCCTGAGCGTTAGTTGTGGGGGATACAATATATAAATATGCCTTTGTAGCTCAGGGGATAGAGCACCGCTCTCCTAAAGCGGGTGTCGCTGGTTCGAATCCAGTCAAGGGCACTTTGTCATAGAACCCACCCGTTGTTGTAGCGGGTGGGTTTTTTAGTTTGGCATTGCGTGCAGAGTCTAAACGTATTTCTTATTGTTGTTCTGGTAGCTCTCCGCGGGTGAAGGCGTCTACTTTGCCGCGTACTAGTCGCAGGCAGAGGTAGGCGAGTTGGGCGAGGAGCAGGATGAAGAGTGCCCAGCGGGCGCTGATGAGTGCGGATGCGATGCCCACCACGGAGCCTGCGGGGTTGGCGAGGGCGGCGTTGAGCGCTAGGTTGCCGGTGCCGTAGATAATTGCGAAGAGTACCGGCAGGGGCAGATGTAGGGAACGTTCGCGCAGTGAAAGGTGAGAAGCGAAGATCATGCCAGTCCAGGTCAATAAGCATACAAAAGGCACGATTAGGGCGGCCGAGAGGTGGTAGGTGGCGTACTGTGCGATGTAATCGGGGTCTGTGCTGCCAGCGAATGCTTCTATCTCGTCACGTCCAAAACTGAAGAGTAGTTCTGGCACAGTGTTGCCTGCGAAGTGTGAGAACTGGGGGAGTACCCATAAATAGTTGTAGGCGATTAGTGAGAAGGAGACGATGAAACCTACCACCAGGTACATGTTTGAGGAGGACTTGGTAGGGTCGGCGTAGAGTTCACCCTGCCGGTATCGAGAATCAGCTGCTGACATCTTAGCTGTGGTGCGGGTAGGTGGTGTGGTTGCTTCGAGCTGAGCTTTATCACCGTAGAGACGCTTTTTCTGACTTTTTGAAAGACCCATAGCATCCATTATGCCGTCTGCTGAAAGTTTGTCCCAAGGTGGAGGTGAGGCGGCATCGAATATATCTTCGGTTTACACTTAAAGCACCATGGATCACTTGTTTGATGATGACTTTATGCCCACTTCCCGCTCCAAGGTGCAGAATACGCCCCTTGATGAACAGTCGCGTCCTCATGCCCCGGTAGTGGAGGAACCTCCTTCCGATCCCTACTATGATGCTGTGCCTGCAGATGATGATTTTATGCCTCCGAGTTATCAGGTGGGTAGGAGCAGTTTTGCTCCCGCTGCACCTGCAAGGCATGAGGTAAGTTCTCCGATGGCAGTGCGTTTGACGGAAGGGCTGAACGAGCAGCAGCATGAGGCAGTGGTTCACGCAGATGCTCCCCTGTTGATTGTGGCGGGCGCTGGATCGGGCAAAACCCGTGTATTGACTCACCGCATTGCTTATTTGTTGGCGACCGGACGCGCCCACCAGGGGCAGATTCTGGCAATCACATTCACTAACAAGGCAGCCATGGAGATGCGCGAGCGTATTGCGCAGCTGATTGGGCCCAGGGCGCAGCACATGTGGATTTCAACCTTCCACTCCTTCTGCGTGCGCGTTTTGCGCCGCGAAGCGAAGACGCTGGGGCTCAAGACTACTTTCTCGATTTACGATTCGGCGGATTCTTTGCGTCTGCTGACGCTGATTGCTAAGCAGCACAATCTTGATCCTAAGAAGTTCGCGCCGCGAGCTATTGCTAACAAGATTTCTGGTCTGAAGAATGAGCTGATTTCAGCTGACCAGTACGCTATGCAGGTGAGCCCTTCAAACCCGTATGGGAGCGCGATTTCAAAGGTTTATAGCGATTACACTGCACGGTTGCGCGCAGCTAATTCCCTTGATTTTGATGATCTCATTGCCCAAACGGTGTACCTATTGCGTGCTTTTCCGCAGGTCGCTGAGTATTATCGCAGGCGTTTTCGCCACATTTTGGTGGATGAGTACCAGGACACCAACCACGCTCAGTATGCCCTGGTCCGTGAACTGGTGGGTGCCCACCGTCGTACTGAGGAGCAGGGACCGTACCCGGATGCTTTGCCCCCTGCTGAGCTGACGGTTGTGGGTGATTCTGACCAGTCAATTTATGCTTTCCGCGGCGCTGATATTCGAAATATCACTGATTTTGAGAGCGACTATAAAAACGCACGTACCATTTTGCTGGAGCAGAACTACCGCTCCACTCAGAACATTTTGAGTGCCGCGAATGCGGTGATTGAGCGCAATACAGACCGTCGCCCCAAGAAGCTGTGGACGGCATCGGGCGATGGCGCCAAAATCACCGGTTACGTTGCCGACTCTGAGCATCTTGAGGCGCGTTTTATCGCCCAAGAAGTAGATCGTCTACGCGATGAAAAAGGCGTGGCACCCGGCGATATTGCGGTTTTCTACCGCACCAATGCCCAATCGCGCACCCTCGAAGAAGCCCTCATGAAAGTTGGCCTGCCCTACCGCGTGGTCGGTGGCACTCGCTTCTACGAGCGCAAAGAAATCAAGGACGCGCTTGCCTACTTGCGTGCTTTAGTGAACCCCGATGACGATATCAACGTGCGTCGTGTTCTTAACGAACCCAAGCGAGGCATCGGAGCTAAATCTGAGTCTGTGGTTGCTGACTTCGCGTCACGAGAGCGCATTTCTTTCATGGCGGCAGCCCGCCGCACCGGCGATATTCAAGACTTAGGCGCGGCAGGCTCCAAAAAAATTGCTGCTTTCGTGCAGCTGATGGATGACCTAGCGCAAATCGCAGAAACCGAGGACGCTGCAACCTGTCTTGAAGCCGTGCTGGAACAAACCGGCTACTTACAGGCACTGCGAGAATCTAACGATATTCAGGACGAGACCCGCGTAGAAAACCTCTCGGAGCTGGTGGATGCCGTCCGCGACTTCCAGAATGACAACGAGGGAGCGTCCTTACCTGACTTTCTGGAGCACGTTGCTCTAGTTGCCGATGCCGATCAGATTCCCCATAAGCCCGGTGCCAACGCTGATGGTCACGAACCCAGCGCCGCCCAGATTGCTCAAGAGGCAGAACAGGCGCGCTCGCAGGGTGTTATCACTTTGATGACCCTGCATACAGCTAAGGGCTTGGAGTTCCCGGTGGTCTTTTTGACCGGCTTGGAACACGGGCTTTTCCCGCACCAGCGGGCACTAACTGATGATAGCGAGATGAGCGAGGAGCGCCGTCTTGCCTACGTGGGTCTTACCCGCGCGATGGAACGTCTTTACATTACGCGCGCTGAGATGCGTTCGATGTGGGGTAAGAGTCAGTATAACCCGCCTTCTCCCTTCATTGAGGAGATTCCGCAGGAACTCATTGACTGGAAACGTCGTGGGGGAGCATCCACTGGCGCGGGGTGGGGCGGTAGTAGCTATAGCGGTTACGGTAGCCCCGTTTACTCTGACCGTTTTAGCAGTGCGACCTCTTACGGGAGTGTTGAACGTGAGAGGTTTGGGCGTTCATCAACAGCCGATGCTGCTGGTTTGAAAGCCGCTGCCAAAAATGTCTCCCGTGTGGAACCTCAAAAAGAGATTCCCCTGCTTGCCGTGGGCGATAAGGTTTCGCACGCGAAATTTGGTGAGGGCAACATTATCGCAGTTGAGGGCTCTGGCGATAAAACGGTGGCTAAGGTGCGTTTTGCGGGCGAGGAGAAGCGTCTCATGCTGCGTTATGCGCCTCTGACCAAGCTGTAAGCGGGTACTTAACGCTTCTCAAAAGTAACCTTATGATAAAGAGTGAGCGCACCCGGCGCTTACAAGTTTTAGTAATGAAAGTAGAAAATGCAAGAGGACGCAGTAGCCTCACCGGCAGAAGAATTTACCGAGGTGATGGATGCGGTGACTGATACCCGGTTTCAGATGACCGATCTTACCGATTTGACCTTATTCCGTATTGAGATTGACCCGGATTCGGCTGCTGCCCAGCGTATGGAGAAGGTCTTGGGCGCTAAGTTCCCCCGGTGGGAGGGCGAAGTTACCGGTGACATGACGGGTAGGGAAGTGCTGTACGGTACCCGTCAGATTGTGGCTAACTTGTTCAACCGTGAGAATGTCTTTTTGATTGTGACGCGAGTTGATCAGATTAAGTTGGGGCGTGCTCTTGAGGCGGCGCTGGCGCACGATGATGGGCTGGTGCTCAATGTGTCGGTGAACCGCGCGGTGATTAACCTCAGCGGCCCCGATGCTGCTCGTATTTTGGCGGATAACGTGCTCTTTGAAAATAAGCCCAAGTATTTCGCGCCGGGTATGGCGTTCCGTGTGATGGTTGAGGACGCAGAGTTGATGCTGTGGAAGATCGCTGAGGAGGAGTACCTGATGATTCCCCGAGCTTCTGATACTGCCCCGTTCGTCATCAATATTCTTGATGCCATTAGCGAACACCGGGCGTAAACAGCCAGTAATTTATGCATTTTTTTGCTCGCTTGTTTCTTGATGCGTTAGGGTGTTTTCGCTCATATCGGTTACAGTTGAAAGTAGCGGGACTCTCTGTTCTTTAGCTCTCTTGCCAGGGCCGTGAGCGCAGATTGTTCTCAAGGTAAGAGCCCGGTGCTTTGAGTGTTACCGGGCTGAGACTTCGAAGAAGAAGGATACCCCTGTGGACCTGTTTGAATACCAGGCACGCGACCTTTTTGAGAAGCACGGCGTTCCCGTGCTTCAGGGCATCGTGGCTACCACCCCTGAAGAAGCTAAAGCTGCTGCTGAGAAGATTGGCGGCGTCACCGTTGTCAAGGCTCAGGTTAAGGTAGGCGGACGCGGTAAGGCTGGCGGCGTGAAAGTCGCTAAGACCGCTGATGAGGCTTTTGAGTACGCACAGCAGATTCTCGGTATGGACATTAAGGGTCACACCGTAGAGCGCGTCATGATCGCCCAGGGCGCTGACATTGCTGAAGAGTACTACTTCTCCATTCTGCTGGACCGCGCTAACCGCACCTACTTGGCGATGTGCTCGGTTGAGGGCGGTATGGATATCGAAACCCTCGCTGCCGAGCGCCCCGAAGCGCTTGCTAAGGTTGAGGTCAACCCCGCTGAAGGGCTGAACGAGGCTAAGGCGAAGGAAATCGTCGAAGCAGCTGGCTTCCCCTCTGAACTCCAGGACGATGTTGCTGCTGTTCTCGTGAAGCTGGGCGAGGTCTACGACAAGGAAGACGCGACCCTCGTTGAGGTTAACCCGCTGGTAAAGACTGGCGATGGTAAGATTCTTGCTCTTGACGGCAAGGTCTCATTGGACGACAACGCTGAGTTCCGCCAGCCAGACCACGAGTCACTGGTTGATAAGTCAGCAGAAAACCCGCTGGAAGCTAAGGCTAAAGAAAACGACCTTAACTACGTGAAGCTCGACGGTGAAGTCGGCATCATCGGTAACGGCGCTGGTCTTGTCATGTCAACCCTGGACGTTGTTGCTTATGCTGGCGAAAACCATGGCAACGTGAAGCCCGCTAACTTCCTCGACATCGGTGGCGGTGCGTCCGCTGAGGTCATGGCAGCAGGTCTTGACATCATTCTCAACGATGAGCAGGTCAAGTCTGTATTCGTCAATGTCTTCGGCGGCATTACCGCGTGTGACGCTGTTGCAAACGGCATCGTAAAGGCCCTTGAAATCCTCGGCGATAAGGCAACTAAGCCCCTCGTTGTTCGCCTTGACGGTAACAACGTTGAAGAAGGTCGCCGCATCCTCAACGAAGCTAACCATCCGCTGGTATACCAGGCAGAGACCATGGATTCAGGTGCTGACAAGGCAGCTGAACTGGCTCATACCGCCTAAATTCGCAGTATAGAAGAATCTTAAAGAAGGTTAAAACTATGTCTATCTTTTTGAACAAAGACTCAAAGGTCATCGTTCAGGGTATTACCGGCGGCGAAGGCTCAAAGCACACCGCGCGTATGCTCGCTTACGGAACCAATATCGTGGGCGGTGTGAACGCCCGTAAAGCTGGCACCACCGTTACCCACACCAACAAGGACGGCGAGCAGGTTGAACTCAACGTATTCGGCTCAGTTGCTGAGGCAGTTGAGAAGACTGGCGCTGACGTCTCCATTGTTTTCGTGCCCCCGGCATTCACCAAGGACGCAGTCATCGAGGCTATCGACGCTGAAGTTCCTCTGGTTGTCGTCATTACCGAGGGTATCCCTGTTCAGGATTCAGCTGAGTTCTGGGCACACGCTAAGTCAAAGGTTGATGCTGATGGCAAGCAGATTACCCGCATTATTGGCCCTAACTGCCCCGGTATCATCACCCCCGGTGAAGCCAACGTAGGCATCACCCCCGGTGACATCACAGGTAAGGGCAAGATCGGTCTGGTTTCAAAGTCGGGTACTCTGACTTACCAGATGATGTTTGAACTGCGCGATATCGGATTCACTACCGCCATTGGTATTGGCGGTGATCCCGTCATCGGTACCACTCACATTGACGCTCTGGAGGCTTTTGAGGCTGACCCCGAGACCGAAGCGATTGTGATGATTGGTGAGATTGGTGGCGACGCTGAGGAACGTGCTGCTGATTTTATCAAGGCGAATGTGACTAAGCCTGTTGTTGGCTACGTCGCAGGCTTTACCGCTCCTGAGGGTAAGACTATGGGGCACGCAGGCGCTATTGTCTCGGGTTCATCAGGTACTGCTCAGGCGAAGAAAGAAGCTCTTGAGGCTGCTGGTGTGAAGGTCGGTAAGACTCCCTCAGAGACCGCCCAGCTGATGCGCGAAATCTTCGCTAACAAAGTAAATTAGTTTGGCCTTAAGCCGCTAGGCTCCTGGGGTCATGTATGCCTCCAGGAGTCTTGGTTTTATCTCAGCTGATACTATGTGTTAAAAATAGGATAGATGAAATCGTCAACAAGGTGGGGGCTGACCAGTTCACTGGTCAGCCCCCACCTGTCTATGCCTTACAGGTTAGATTAGGATGTCGCTGAGGTTGAGTTGGGGTTAAACAGACGCCGAAGGGGGTGTTGCCACCGATAACGAAGTTCTGACTACCAGTACGGTTGCCACCGTTAGCCCATGTGAGGGTAATGGTGTCGATAGGTTTGGGGAATGATAGAGTAACGGTACCTTCTTTAGAGGCAGACCTTAGGCTTGTCCTTGTGGCGCTGAATGAGGTGGTGTCGCCACTCGTGGAAATCTTAGCATCGCCAGTAACCCTAGGGGCAGGAGTCACTTTTCCCATCAGGGAGGACTTGACGGTATAAACGTCCTGCCAGCTACCGCCCTAGTCAATGTCACCGATGATAAAAGAGAAGCCGGTGACTGGGGTTGAGAAGCTCATAGTCATGGTGGATTTCTGGCTGCCTCCGGTGTAACCCCTGGCGTCTTTCGCTAGTGATTGGACGAAGAAGTAGTCTGACAACCCGGAGTATGAGGGGTAAGCAATGCTTTCACTACTCTTCCTGGTCATCAGATTTTGAGTGCCAGAGAGTGAAGGACCAGTTGAAGAGACATGGTTAATGGTGAGAACCACCTGACCATCGTTGGCTACAACGCTACCTGAGTGGCTGGTGCTGCCCTTTGCAGATACAGGCGTGCTACGAACGAAGTTGGTCCAAGTGATGCGGGTGGTATGCCTGATGCAGGTAGTAGGACTAGCAGCGTGGGCAGGAACGGCTGTAGCTGAGATGATTACGGGAGCTGCTCAAGCGGCGCCCTTAGCTAGGGATCGACGTGAAATCTTGTTCATTATTTTCCTTTGAATGATGATAACCGCGCGAATGAGTTTTGAGTTTTATGGAGACACGCCGGATCTTAGATTTTAGAGATGCATTAGATTTATCAAAATCTCAAAAATTCTAAGCTACCCTAGCATGTTTGCGTTGTCGGCTTGAAGATTTGACTGGTGCTCAAGATATGAATTGTGGCACTCCCTTGCGCCTTCCTTGAAGGTGGGGGGTGAAGCTAAAATTTCTTGATGCTCGTGCGCTGGACGGATGGTCTGGGGTTGTTTGTAGGGGTTGTGGGTTTGAGATCGAGCGGATTCTGGTGAATTTACTGGTTTGCTTTATGGGAGGTGTGTGCGAAACTATTAATGATAATGATTATCATTTAAATAATGCTGATAAGCATCTCGTTTATCTAACTATCTACCGTGACAAAGGAATAAGCATGCGCGCACTACGCAGGAGTCTGGTGGCCTTGCTGACATTACTGTTGGCAACCCTTTACCTGCCTTTGACTCAGGCCTCTGAACCCCGAACCGAAATTAGCAAAGGTCATACTGACAGTTTTTACGTAGTTACTGACTCGGGAACTCCAGTGGTTAAGGTTGCCAATGGAATCCGCAACGACCTCTATGACCCCAACTCAGTGTTCTTTCTCATTGATAACTCCACCTACGGAACCGACTATAATTTCAAAAACCTAAGCCGCAGTAGCGCCGAAGGCTACTACACTGCCAGCTTCAATGCCAATGGATATTTCGAGCCGGGCTGGAGTGCTCCCGGATTCGCGGATAATGGGTTTGAATCGATCCGCATCGAGTTTACTTCTGTCACAGGTCCAAGCCCTATCGCTCTGTTTGGGAACGACCCGCTGTCTGAAGATGACGAGTACGCTATCCTCCCCGTCCTTGCCGATGGCAAGTACTATATTGAACCCGGCACTAGCCTACCGATTCTGGGGCATACCCACGCTCACTGGTATTTTGAGCGTGCAGGAACCTATACACTCACCGGCCATGCTGTGGGCGTCACTCAAGACGGGCAAGAGCTACGCTCCGAGCCTTTTACTGAAATATTTAAGGTAGAGAAGAACGCACAGGACGCACGTCAGGACCTCCCCTCGTCTTCCCCTAGTGAAGACCCAGTGCCTAGCCCGTCTACTCCTCATCCAACGGAATCCTCAAGTCCTAGCGACCCACCAAACACGATGGATGATTCCGCGCAACCTCAGCCTCACACCCTTGTTACCGAGCCTCGTGTTATTAGTAACGGTCACATCGATCTTTTCAATGTTACTGCCCGCGGGAGCATACTCGAACTAGCAGTTAAGGACGATACCGGAAGCGGAATTAGCTACCGTACCCCCGAAAGTGTGAAGGTGAAGATCGATAAGTCGGCTCTTACCGAACTCCCTGCCTCACGAGCCCAGCAGCTAGCTTCGAAGGGATACTTTATTAGTGAAAACGGCACCTCGCAGCGAACCCTGCCCTTCATGGGCTGGGATACCTCAGCAGTCGCTCCTGATTACTCAGCAATCGATTTTAAATTCCTCGAGGTCACCGGCCCTGGGCGTATTCTTCTCTTCCAAACATCTCTCTTTAGCGGTCTAACGTCACCATTTACCCACGGGGGCTACGAGATGATGAGTGGTTCTGTGATTCACCAAAACCTACCCAGCCATGTGCATACTAATTGGCTTTTCACCGAGCCTGGGGTATATACGGTCAAAGTTCGTGCTCAGGGTACACCTGTCGGGGGAGGTCCTGCGATTACTTCCAATACCGGCATTTACACCTTTGAAGTGGGTTCAGAAGTTACCAGCGCTACGGCATCAGAAGACCCAGAAGGTACTTCTATGGAGGTGCCTCTGCCTGCAACATCGAGTCCGTCAGTAATCAAACCCGCACCAGCTCAGCCTACCGAATCTGCTGGGGTGAAAGTTGCTCCCCCAGCTGTTGTGAGTTCAACTGTTCCAGTTGCGGATCCGCAGCCTACACCCAAAACCCAGGGGGAGGAGAATGCTGGGATTCGAGGTGCCACAGCTGACTCATCGGCGTCCTCAGCTCACGCTTTTATCTCTTCGAAGGCTCCCTCTCACAGCACTTTGCTGGCTCACACTGGGCCCAACGGCGTCATGCTAATTCTGATTATCGGCCTCTTGCTGAGTCTTGCTGGTTTCCTCCTCGTACGTTACCGCCGCCCCAGGTAAAAACCGAGGAAATATTAGAGAAATCAGCTTATACGGTGTGCCCTGCGTACAGAGAATGTGCCTCGGGCACACCGCATAAAGGTTTCCTTAGTCATAGCAAAGTGGGCGGTTGGGATTTATAGGATGGCGGTATTAAAGATGAAGCCCAAAAAGAAAGTCATTAGAGCTGCACCGTAGCCGATGGCTAGCTGACGACCGCCTCTCTTGAGCGGAGAAGCCCCAGCGAGTAGACCAACTATTCCGCCAGTAATCAACAGAGCAATGCCAACTAGCACCATCGAGACTACCGCGGCTAACATACCGGAGAAACCCAGTAGATAGGGGAGAATCGGAATAAAGGCGCCAGTGGCGAAGAAAGAGAAGCTGGAGGCAGCTGTCCCCACATCGCTCCCAAGTACGCTATGGGAGTTGATTTCATGCTCATTTTCGGTGCCCGGCCGAAACGAAAATGAGGGGTCACAGTCGCATGTAAAGTGCCCCAACCGTTCCATAGCTCGGTGCTCGGCAGCTTCCTCGCTCATACCGCGTGCCTTATAAATAAGTTTCAGCTCGTTTTGCTCGATATCAAGGTGCCGAGCAACATCGAGAGTCACCTGAGTGGGGCGAGAAGCATCGAGAAGCTCACGTTGGGAGCGCACCGAAACAAACTCCCCAGCAGCCATTGAGAAAGCCCCAGCCAACAGACCTGCAATACCCGATAAGAGAATCAAGGAACTGTCGACACCGCTGGCCCCCACACCCATAATAAGAGCTGCATTAGAAACCAAGCCATCATTCGCACCAAAAACCGCTGCGCGGAAGTTGCCGGAGAGTTTTTCTCGCCCCTGAATAGAAAGGGCACGGATAATCTCTTCATGGATGGCTTCATCAGCGGCCATGGCTTCGGTCGCATCAGAATCGTTAGCATAGGGGGAACGCCCTTCAGCGCGTTGGGCTAGAGCCAACACAAAGACCGAACCAAACTTCCTCGCCAGCAGCTCTAAGAAGCGGGCGGAAACTGCTGGGCGAGGCTCCGGGCTAGCATGTACGCCCAGCAGGGTACGCCAATGGTCCTGGTGACGAAATTCGGCCTGGGCTACTTCGCGTAAGATTTCAGCCTCTTTTCCCTCAGCCCGCTCTGCTAAGGTAGCGTAAATACGCGCCTCGGAGATTTCCTCGGCAAGATAACGTCTCCATCTGCGAATCTGCGCCTTGCTAGGGTTAGCTACAGGCTGGCGAATATGCGAACCATCGGTCATGGCAAGCTCCTTGAAAAACTCGCGCCGCCGATCTCAGCTTAAAAATAAAAAGAGACCTCGGCTAAAGAAAATACTTTCTCGCCGAAGGTCTCGCTCGCCCGCATACTTGATGCATAACGGGTGATTTACCGGGTGCTTGCGCGAACCAGTATGTCGATAAACCGCTTAGGCTACGCTACCTGCTAGGCAAGATAACGCTACCGATGGGAGCTACTCCCCTTCGCTCCAAAACACTCTAATACAAGCTGGCTCCAAAATAAAAGAATGAGGAGCACAAAACAGCCTCAACGTGGGGTAATTCTCGCGTTCGATGCCATCAAGGCAATCTTAAACTCAGGGGACGCACCCACTGACTGCGGGTGCGTCCCCTGAGTTCAAACCCCTTGAGGGGTGTTAGAAAACTTAGCTGAGGTTGCCGTTACCGTCTTCGATGTGTGAGCGGATAAACCACTGGAACTTCTCAAGTTCAGCGGTCTGACCAATCAGCAGGTCTTCGGTGATGGGGTCAAGGTCGCCGACCTTTGCGATGACTGCGCGGTTGTCCTCAATGATACCGGTGTAAACGTCGTTGAGTGCGCGCAGGTGATCCAGAGAGTCGCCGCGGTTGACGTCGTACTCGTTCCAGGTGCGCTGTTCAACGAGGGCACCGGGCAGACCGTTGGGTGAAACGCCCATAGTTGCCATGCGCTCAGCGATTTCGTCTGCGTAGCCGCGAACCAAATCAACCTGGGGGTCAAGCATTTCGTGGACGGCAATGAAGTTAGGACCAACGACATTCCAGTGAGCATGCTTGAGGGTGAGATGCAAATCGTTCATCGCGTGCAGGCGAAGCTGCAAAGCGTCTGCAATCTGGTGACCGGTTTCTTCAACGAGACCGGGAACGGTGAAAGCTGCGTTTTTGTTTGACATAAGAATCTCCTGACTCTAGCTTTTCACTCCCTGTCCGGTGGTTTCGACGGAAGTGAAAATGGTTGTTTCCGTGCTTTAAGTGTAGGCGGTTTTCAGCCAAAAATCTAGCTTATTATGAATTATTCAGAATAAGGAGAGCCTTAAAAGTAAGCTCCCCGTGGCTAACGTGTAAGTTACCCTCACCTTCCTTAACAGGCTGCATACCGGGCAAAACAATCACTTTCATCCCAGCTGCTTTGGCACTGGCAACACCACTCGGGGAGTCTTCGAGCGCAATACACTCACTCGGCTCAACACCCAACCGCTGAGCCGCTAAAAGATAAGGCTCAGGATCGGGCTTAGGATTGGTGACATCATCGTTAGTCACAATGGTTCTGAATAGACCCTCCGGTGCCATCGCGGCAGTACGCTCCGCGATGTGGCGGGTAGCGTTAGTAACAATCGCCGCCGGGATACCCGCTTCATGCACATCCTGCAACAGCTTCTCAACACCGGGCAGAAACTCAATCTGTGCATCATCCAGCTGCCCCAGAATACTGCTCACCAAACCGTCGTAAATCTGCTCATCACTCAGCGCAACACCATTAGCCTTCATGATGTCGTAGGTAACCTGCATGGGCTTACCCAGCGCGTCCAAGGTGTCCTGCTCGCTCCACTGCTTACCGTACGCGTGCGCGACATCCTCCTTAGCCCTCGCCCACAGGGGCTCAGTATCAACAAGAGTGCCATCATGATCGAAAAGAATTGCTGCTGGTTTCTGCGAAGTAGTCATACCTTCACCCTACAACAACTGCTCCACAAGGTTCGTAGAATAAATTACGTGAATACTCAACGCGCATCCTCTGCTTTTACCCGTTACCTGCCCCGCCTTGCCTACCCGCTGGCGGTGATTGCGACCCTCTGGATAGTCGCCGGGCGCTCACTGTTTGGCGCTGGAGGCGACCTTGTACCTGTTTTCGCTGTTAGTTTTGGGCCCATGCTGTTAGTGGCGCTGGGTATGGGTGCTGTGATGATGCGTCGTGAAGCTGCTTTGCATGTTACTCGGTCGACAACTTTTACTATTGCCCTGGTGTACGTGATTTCTTTTGTTCTTGCCCTGGTATTTGGTTTCTTAGTGCCAGATCGTATGGGCGGACGCGTGGTGTCGGCGGCATCGCAGGTATTCGGGGAGCGGTTTGTGGGTCTTTCAGCCGGGTTCGGCAATACGGCTGGAATCCTTACCCTCTGCTTCGCACTGGCTACCTATTTTCTAGCTTTGAATGAATCTAAGAAAACCCACCGCACCCTCACCGGCATCGACCCGGAGCAAGAAGAGGAGCGGGAACGCGCGTCCTACACCTATGACTTTCTTGACTAGGGCGTAGGGACGCTGGTGCGCGCCGACACGATGCGCGCGGGTAGAGCTGGTGGGAGAGTCTCTTTACTGCCGCCGTGTGCCTGCCTTCGCGCGGTGTAACCACGAAAAATCGGAGGTGACCGCGAAAAGTAATGCTGACCGCACATGTCATGGTCACCATTACTTTTCGCGGTCACCTTTTACTTTTGGTGGTCACCTCTGGCGCGGTGGTGTCCCCGGGTGTGCCTGAGCTTTGTAGCGGAGTGCCGATGCTTGCCGTAGAACGTAGAAAGCGGGAACACGCTTTACAAAATAAAGTTGAGCGTAGTACACTCAATTTATCTAAAAGGAACGGACGCAGGTAGTCGGCTTGCCAGCCCAAAACCAGCGCTCCTCACCAACGATCACTAGAGGAACAATGAACACCAAATTCACCACCAAATCGCAAGAAGCCATTTCGGCAGCGAATATGAACGCCCAAACAGCGGGCAACCCCAGTATTGAACCGGCACACCTGCTCAAAGCACTCATAGACCAGCGCGAAGGCGTTGCAGTCGCCGTGCTCAAAGCAGCCGGCGCAGATGTGGATGCTATCTCAGTGGCAGCATCCACCGTTATCAAGAAACTACCGAGCGCCCAGGGCTCGTCAACCGCCCAAGCCCAGTTCTCGCGGGCTACCCTGAGCGCCCTGCAAACAGCGCAGACCAAAGCTGAGCAACTCGGCGACGAATACGTTTCAACTGAACTTCTGCTCCTGGGCATCGCCAGCGGTAACGATGACGCCGCCCGCGCGCTCACCGACAACGGTGCGTCTGCCCAGGTGCTTGAATCAACTATTCCGAGTGTAAGAGGAGGTCGCACCGTGAATACCCCAGACCCCGAGGGCACCTTTCAAGCCATCGAAAAGTACGGCACCGATCTCACCGCAGTAGCACGCGAGGGTAAACTCGACCCCGTGATTGGGCGCGATAGCGAAATTCGCCGCGTCATTCAGGTACTCTCACGCCGCACCAAGAACAATCCCGTTCTCATTGGTGAACCCGGCGTCGGTAAAACCGCCGTGGTAGAAGGTCTTGCCCAGCGCATGGTTTCGGGCGATGTGCCTGAATCTCTGCGCGGTAAAACCCTTATTAGCCTTGACCTCGGTGCAATGGTTGCTGGCGCTAAATACCGCGGTGAGTTTGAGGAACGACTCAAGGCTGTTCTCGAAGAGATCAAAAAGTCTGAAGGTCAGATTGTGACCTTCATCGACGAGATCCACACCGTGGTAGGTGCCGGTGCTACCGAAGGTTCCATGGACGCGGGCAATATGCTCAAACCCATGCTTGCCCGCGGTGAACTGCGCCTGATCGGTGCCACCACCTTGGACGAGTACCGCGAAAACATCGAGAAAGACGCTGCCCTCGAACGTCGCTTTCAGCAGGTTTACGTGGGGGAGCCGTCGGTCGATGACACCATCGGTATTCTGCGCGGACTCAAAGAACGCTACGAAGCTCACCACAAGGTATCCATCGCAGACTCAGCCCTGGTGGCAGCTGCGAACCTGTCTAACCGCTACATTCCCTCGCGTCAGCTGCCGGATAAAGCGATTGACCTGATCGATGAGGCAGCATCGCGTCTGCGTATGGAAATTGACTCGGCACCCGAGGAAATCGACCAGCTGCGTCGCGCCGTTGACCGTCTCACCATGGAAGAGCTGGCACTTGCTGACGAAACCGACCCCGCATCGGTAGAGCGTTTGGAGGCTCTGCGTGCCGATATGGCAGATAAAAAAGAGCAGCTGGACGCGCTGAACTCCCGCTGGGAAGCCGAGAAAGCTGGACTCAATAAGGTAGGTGAACTTAAATCTCAGATTGATGAGCTGCGCTCTAAAGCTGAGGTCGCCCAGCGCGAAGGCAACCTAGCAGATGCCTCCCGCATCCTCTACGGTGAAATTCCCGCGCTTGAAGCTCAGCTTGCCGAGGCACACCAGGAGGAAGCCGCAGCGTCCTCAACCGAGACTATGGTTTCTGAAGAGGTGACCGCAGACGATATTGCCGAGGTCATCTCAGCCTGGACGGGTATTCCCGCCGGGCGTATGCTGCAGGGCGAATCTGAGAAGCTGCTACGCATGGAAGAAGAATTGGGCAAGCGCCTGATTGGTCAGCGCAAGGCAGTCACAGCCGTTGCGGACGCGGTTCGCCGTTCACGCGCGGGTATCTCAGACCCTGACCGCCCGATTGGTTCCTTCATGTTCTTGGGCCCCACCGGTGTCGGTAAGACTGAGCTGGCTAAGGCACTGGCTGAGTTCCAGTTTGATGATGAGCGCGCGCTGGTGCGTATCGACATGAGCGAGTATGCCGAGAAGCACGCGGTAGCCCGCTTGGTCGGTGCCCCTCCCGGGTACGTGGGTTACGAAGAAGGTGGTCAGCTGACCGAGGCTGTGCGCCGTCGTCCCTACTCGGTGGTTTTGCTCGACGAGGTCGAAAAGGCTCACCCGGAGGTCTTCGACATTCTCTTGCAGGTACTTGATGATGGACGTCTGACCGACGGCCAGGGGCGCACCGTCGATTTCCGCAACGTGATTTTGATTCTGACCTCAAACATGGGCTCGCAGTTCTTGATTGACCAGAACCTCGATGAGGACGCGCGTACCTCCGCGGTAATGGGAGTGGTCAATGCCTCTTTCAAGCCGGAGTTCCTCAACCGCTTAGATGACATCATCATGTTTGAGCCGCTCAGCGCAGAGGATTTGGGTAAGATTGTTAGCCTACAAATTGATGCTATGGGTAAGCGCCTGGTTGATCGTCGCTTGAGCCTGGACGTTACCGATGCTGCTCTTGAGTGGCTGGGGCTTGCCGGGTACGATCCTAGCTACGGTGCGCGTCCGCTGCGTCGCCTGGTGCAACGCGAAATTGGTGACCGTCTGGCGAAGGGAATCCTCGCCGGTGAGGTTCGCGACGGAGATACCGTGCAGGTGGACGTGAACCCCGACGTTTCGATGGACGGGCTCACTGTCACCGCTAGCCGCTAAAACCTGACTAAGTGAACAACGCTAAAAATAAAAACCGGCCTTCCAGACCTCACAAAAAGGTGTGGAACGCCGGTTTTTCTGCGCTATGCGAGATAACACCTGAAAAATCATCAGAGGCTTCTTTTAGGTCTGAGCTGACGGGCAACAACCGCTGAATCGGGGATGCTGGTGGTCTCTTGTAGCGGGTGTAGCATTGTGAGTCGTCCTCGCCGGGCATAATGGAAAATATGCAAACCTTCGTTTCGTCTTCTGCTGAATATGCCAACGCTGAGTCTTTACAACGCGCTGATATTGCTACCACGCACGCTGCAGCCTTGCGCTCTATCTCAAGGGTTGTGGAGGATGCTGGCGTCCATTCTGATACTGGAGCTGCCGCCGCCGGTATCGCTCAGATGCTAGATATTGGGGGAGTGCTGGTACTTACTGGCGCCGGGGTTTCGACCGACTCGGGAATACCCGACTACCGCGGTCCTAACGGCTCGTTGCGTCGCCACCGCCCCATGACCTACCAAGAGTTTAAGTATGACGCCGGTGCCCGCCACCGCTACTGGGCTCGTTCGTATGTGGGCTGGCGGCAAATGAAAAACGCTCAGCCGAATATAGTTCATTACGCATTAGCTGAATTAGAAGAAGCCGGAAAAGTATTAGCGATTATTACTCAAAATGTTGATGGGCTACATTCAGCAGCGGGCGCTCGGCAGGTTTTACCTTTGCACGGTGATCTTTCAAAGATTGAATGTTTAGATTGCGGTTTTGTTGAACCCCGCACCGCTTTAGACCAGCGCTTAGAAAACGCTAACCCCGGTTATCTCGAACGTTTGGACAATGCTGAATTGCAGGTCAATCCCGATGGCGACGTTGATCTTTCAGATTCTTTTATCGCTGATTTTCAGATGGTGGGATGCTTGAGCTGCGGTTCTGAGAAACTCAAACCCAACGTGGTCTACTTTGGGGAGAGCGTTCCGACACCCCGCAAGGAGCAGGCGAAGCAGCTACTGGAGCAATCTTCATCTCTTCTCATTGTTGGCTCATCGGTTGCGGTCATGAGCGGTTACAAACTGGTACTTGACACTCTGCGGGCCGGAAAACCTGTGGGCATCATCAACGCTGGCCCCACCCGAGCTGACCGTAAAGCAACCTACCTCTGGCGCGCGTCCGCCCGTGACGCTCTCGAAGAACTCATCGACCGGGTGCTATAAATACCCGCTCCGCCCTGAATCTTGTATGCTCTGAACCTCATAAACGCAGGGCAGAGGGCTTTTGACCGTGAAAATGCTGGCAGTTGGGCTTTTTGGCGTAACGCAACGAGCATATACGGCAAAAACCATGTACCCTTAACAGACGAAAGACGTAAACCCGATTTTCGTTGCGTCGTGAACACACGCGTACCGGAACACGATCGATGCAGAGGGGGTCACGCCATGGGGCGCGGCCGTCAAAAGGCTAAAGCAACGCGGCAGGCACGGGAAATGAAATACTTCGTTCCCGATACCGACTACTCAGCTCTTGAACGCGAGCTCAGTACCGCCAAAAATGATGACTACTCATCGTACGCTGATAAGTACAACGATGAGGATGACGATTACTCAGAGTACGTCGATAAGTACAGCGCCGACTACTCTGATAAGAAGTAGTGCCCTAGCTCATTAAGTAGGGTTCTACCTCTTAACTTTTTCACGTTAACGCCTCCGCACTTACCTGTGCGGGGGCGTTAACTGCGCCTTCTTAGCTGTCGATTTACTCAGGCGATTCACGCTTACAACTCACCTATGCTGCTGCGTCCTTACACTGTCTGCTTTTTGAGAAGTCTCAATGCAGCCTAATCACTTCATCGCAAAGATGCATCACTTCTTCGTCATGGGTTGCTAGCACAACGGTTTTACCTGCTTCTGCGAGGGTGCGGAAAAGCTTCATGATCTCTTGTCTCAGCTGAGCATCAAGTGCTGATGTTGGTTCATCAGCAATGATAATTTCAGGGTCGTTGACTAAGGCTCGGGCAATCGTTACGCGCTGCTTTTCACAGCCTGAGAGCATCTTGACCTTGCGGGAGGACTTCAAACTGAAACGGGCGCTTTCAAGTGCCTGCTCCACCCGCTGTTTTCTTTCTGCCCTAGTGAGTTTTTCTGTGCTAGCTAGTAGGGGAAGCTCAACATTTGCGTACACACTTTCAGCTTCAAGGAGGCGAAAATCTTGGAAAATAAAACCGATGTGGTGGCAGCGAAACGAAGTGGCGGCTTTGGCATCTGAATAGTTGAGAGGCTGTCCGAGTATTTCTACGCTACCACTATCTGGTTTCTCCTGGGCAGAGATAACGGAGAGCAGGGTGGATTTTCCTGACCCTGAGGGCCCGCACACCGCATAGACCCTGTGAGGGTAGAAAGTCAGGCTAACTTCGGAAAGCACAGTTTGGGAGGATTCGCTTTCTGTAAAACTTTTCGAGATGCCCTGTGCCAAGATGGATGGATGTTCCATGTGTATTAGTCCTTAGGTGCTCTTTTTACGATAACTGATGTAGAAAAATGCGGTAGCTAGATGCACTAGGAGGCAAAAGAATAAACAGAGCAACAAGGTCAGAGAAAAGTTGCTGCTTTCATTCATGAAGAGTGAATAAAGTATTTCTGTTGCTAAATACCCGCATACCAGAGGGAGGGAGAAAGAAATAAAAACTAGAATCTCTATGCGCAGTACACGAAAAAATGGTGTATGCGCATATATTTCTTCCACCTGAAAAGTATTCACCCTGAGGCTTATCAGCCATAGCAGCGTTTGTGTAGCTAAGACAAAGAAGGATAGTAGGACAAGGTGGGGTAGCGCTGTGAATAGTCTTTCACTCATCATGCCCTGTTGAATGGACTGAGGAAATACCTGTTGCTGGTTTACCGCTTGCAGTGTGTAGCTGATGTTTGCGCCCCTAATGGTTAGAGGGAAAGCCGCTAATTTTTCTTCAGCTTCTTGCACGGCGCAGACGCAGATGAGTCCCCTTTCAATTTCCTCTAAACCAATAGCAGGATTGGAAAGAAAATCATTTTCAAAATCTTCCAGGTGGCTCGGGTGTGCCAGTAGAAAACCACTCTGATCAGCACGGATTTCTTGCTGCTTTCCATCGATCCAGGAATAAGTGCTAGCGCTTTCATCGTGAAGGGTCAGAGGGCTTCCCCTAAAGGTTGTGCCCGTTAGTTCTGGGATGGTGCCATAAAGGTTGTACCCCGCATCAGAGCCTGGGATGGGGACGATGGCGTCCCCCAGCTCCAAATGCTGGGCTGCTGAAAAAATGATGTATCCGCTGGTTAGATGGTGTTCTTCAGAAAAAGTCGCGTCACTATAGTCAGGAGCAGTAATTGCGCTGAGATTTGCTATGAAACGCATTTTGGGGTTCTTGGTCAGCAGTTCTTGTAGGTAGGAGTTTGCTGATGTCTCGTGGCTAGAAGCAGGGGCAGGAAGTGCCTTAAAATAGCTGGTTTCTTGCGGACTCTTCTGGAGCTCAATGGAAGGTGCCGGGGGCATAATGTTGAGTGCGAGAGTAGAGATGCACACAAGTATAAAGGATGCAAGAGCTAGCAAAGAGGTGAAGATTCCGGTTGCCCGGACATCTGCAAGGAGTCTTTTAATATAGAACATGAGATGCGCACCTCCTGATAGCGTAGTAAATGTAGGCAGAGTAAAGAAGAAGCTGATAGCAGTAAATGACTGCCAAACAGGAAAAAGAAATAATGGCGAGGTGCTGCCAGGTAACGAAAGAGTTACCTCCGGTGAGGAAGTAGGTAGCTAGGCTAATGAGAATCGCAGGCAGCAGGAGCTGAATCTGTAGAGCTAAAAGACTGGAGAGTTGGCTTCTCAGCGTGCGGGAACGCGACATTCCTAGAAGAGCGGAAACCAGTATTTTTTCCTTTTGCTGATAGACGATGACATACGTCATGAGCGCCAGGGCTAGAAAGGGAATAGAAGACCAGAGTAATGCCGGTGCGTATGTTGTGTCGCTGGTAGCTGAGGGAAGAGCTCCTGCAGGGATTTCAAAAGCAGTGATTCCTCGGGATTTAAAGGTAGCAAGAATGCGTTCTTCTTCTAGCGGATGCGAGGAGGCAAGCAATAAGTAGGAATAGGCGCCTTCCAGGCAGGATCCCCAGGGGTAGACAATACGTGTGTTTTGATAAGGGGAAACTAGGCTACTGTTTATTTCTGAGGTGGGAAGCCCACAGGTTTCTATGATCTCGGTGTTGATTCCTTCACTAACTAAGACGTGGTTTTGGTTCTGCGGAAATTCTTCATTCAGAAAGCCCTGCTGGGAGTAGATAGATATAACGCTAAAGTTTGCGTCTGTAGAAGCTACTAGGGAAGTGTTGAGCGTATCTGCTATTTCTTTGAGGGTTGCTTGATTAAGGGTGCTGAGAGTATTTTGGTAGAGCTTAATGGTTTGAGTATTTGTATAAGCTCGTGCAGAGGCTGCCTGCGGTGTTTGACCTACAAAGAGGTAGAGACCAAGAACCATGAGGCAAATAAAAGCTAGGAGCGAGGTAAAAAGAAAAGGGAGAGATCTACCGTTCATGATTCCACCTAAGGTATGACGAGGAAGAATCCTCTCAGCGTGTGTTTTATGGGCTTACTAGGTGCTCATTATTCTTGTACTGAAACCAAAGATGGGAGATACGGAAAATATCTCCCATATCGTACGGATGGAGAGGACTATTCAAAATTTCTTTGAACAGTTCCGGAGGTAACAACGACGAACCACTCTCCTTGCTCCAGCAAGAGGGAAAACGGCGTGAGTATTGTGCAAGATTTTTTATCAGGACGAGCTAACTTTCAGGTTTGCTAACGCTCTACTCAAGCAGTCTATGACTCGTCGCTGCAACATCCTTCCGCTGCTGTCTGTCCTTTGAATACCCCTCTGGATAAGCCTGCTATTTAGACGAGGTTACTGGGAACAGTTCGAATGCTGTACCTAAAGATTGTTGGAAGGTCGTTCCAGCCCAGCGAATCGTGAGTCCGCAGTATTGTTTCAGAGCCTGCACTCCATGCTGAACCGTTGCTGCGTGCATTAGAGCAAGACTTTCCAGCAACAGTAGCGCTGTTTCGTGTATACCACATGCAAACCTCAATGATTCGCTCTCCTTGGTATAAGTTAGCGGCACCTTCCTGTGTAGAAGAATTGTACTGTTTCTGTGCTGACTGCGTAGCTGGATCTCCAGGATGCGTTGGGTGTGGTGCCACTTGGGTCATCTCCAAAATATTGACCACCAACTGGAGGGCTATCGTCATCATGAACAAAGCTAAAATCTTCTACTTTGCTTATAGGCTGTTCTTGTATATTATTGGGCAGCGCAACTGACTGCATAGGCATAAAAGTAATACTTAGTAGAGCTATGAGAGCACTCATACGGGTTCGAGAAGACATCATAAACTCCTTAGTTTATAAAGCGGCTAAGAACCCTACCGGTAGGTTGCTTATTAATGTAATGCCCGACACGTTTTTCTGTCAAGGGTTCCTAAAATTTTACCTATCCTCTCTTCCGAATAAGCCTCCTTAAACACACAAAGAGCCCGCCTCCTCATCCTCTGCAGATGAAGAAACGGGCCCTCTATATTAGACCTTTAGAGGGCTAGCTGCTTAGCTAGCGTAGCTATTGAGCAGCACTGCTGCACCGCCGTCCACGCCCTTAGCGCCCTGTACATAGTCGGCATTGCTCTTGTGCTCGCCGTTATCTGCCTCGACGGTGCCCAAGATCCATGAGGGCAGACCGCGCTTGTTCAGACGCTCAACAGCCGCATCAGCAACTGAAGGATCAACCACAGCAATCATGCCAACACCCAGGTTGAGGGTGCGCTCAAGATCAGCCTGAGGAACAGCCCCCAAATCACCGATCAGCTTGAAAATAGCCGGAATTTCCCAAGTAGAACGGTCAACCAGACCAACGGTGCCAACGGGTAGGACGCGCGCCAGGTTAGCTGCCAGACCGCCACCGGTGACGTGTGAGAAACCGCGAATTCCGCTACCGGTGGTGCCGTCTTCACCATTGACGGGGAATGCCTCTATCAAATCAAGGCAGTCAGCGGTATAGATGCGGGTGGGCACCAAGAGCTCTTCACCAATGGTGCGTCCGAAATCTTCAACGTGGCGCTCATAACCCCAGCCAGCCACCTCAAGCACCTTACGCACCAGGGAGTAACCGTTGGAGTGAATACCTGAGGACGCCATAGCAATTAGAACATCGCCCTCACGCACACGGTCTGGACCCAGTAGCTCGTCAGCTTCAACAATGCCGGTAGCCGCGCCAGCAACATCGTACTCATCTTCAGCCAGCAGACCGGGGTGCTCAGCTGTTTCACCACCCACCAGGGCGGTGCCAGCCAGTGAACAGCCCTCAGCCACGCCGCGCACAATATCAGCAATGCGTTCGGGAACTACTTTGCCGGTAGCGATGTAATCAGTCATAAACAGCGGGCGCGCACCGGTAACCACGATGTCATCAACCACCATACCCACCAGGTCTTGACCGATAGTGTGGTGAATATCGAGTTTCTGCGCGATCGCTACCTTGGTGCCCACACCGTCGGTTGAAGTTGCCAGGTAAGGCTTCTTGTACTCTTTGAGTACAGAGAGGTCAAAAAGACCCGCGAAACCGCCAACACCGCCTACAACACCGGCACTGTGGGTTGCCTTCACCGCGTCCTTCATCAGCTCAACAGCGCGGTCGCCGGCTTCTACGTCAACGCCAGCACCGGCGTAGGTTACTTTTTCAGTCATCAATTTAATCCTTTGCAAGAAGTGGGTGGGGTCTTAGCGTTTGTCTTCGGGCAGAACCAGCGACTCAAGGTCAGAATCGGGGCCTGGATCGCAGGAGCCACGCTGGGCTGCGTCTGCTTCTGCCACCTTGTGCTCAAGTGCCTCAGTGCCCGGACGTGTGTCAATAGAAACAGCCTGAGCGTTTTCGGGTTTGTTCGGTACAGGGCGTTTAACAGTCACTTCAGCGACAGCGCCAGAGAACGGACCGCCGGTCTTATCAGCATCAAAGACATTCTTGCCGCGTTCGTGGCTGGGAATCTCTACCGGGTAGTCACCGGTGAAACAAGCCGTACACAGGTTAGCGCGGGGCTGGTTGGTGGCTGCAATCATGCCGTCTTCAGAAATGTAACCCAGCGAATCAGCACCGAGAGACTCACGAATCTCGTCAATTACAAGACCGTTAGCGATCAGCTCTGAGCGGGAGGCAAAGTCGATGCCGTAGAAGCAGGGCCACTTAACGGGTGGTGATGAAATACGAACGTGTACCTCTTTCGCACCCGCTTCGCGCAGCATACGTACCATAGCGCGCTGGGTATTGCCACGCACGATGGAATCGTCAATAACCACCAAGCGCTTACCAGCAATCACTGATTTGAGCGGGTTCAATTTGAGCCGAATACCCAACTGGCGGATGGTTTGAGAGGGCTGAATAAAGGTTCTACCCACGTAAGCATTCTTCACCACACCGTTACCAAAGGGAATGCCGGATTCTTCGGCGTAACCAATAGCGGCGGGAGTACCAGATTCGGGGGTGGGCATGACCAAATCGGCATCAACGCCGTGCTCACGCGCTAACTGGCGACCCATCTCAACGCGCGATTCGTAGACGCTGCGTCCGCTAATGGTGGTATCAGGACGCGCCAGGTAAACGTACTCGAAAACGCAACCTGCGGGCTTAGCATCTGCAAAGCGCTGGGTACGCAAACCGTCTTCATCGATGGTCAAGAACTCGCCGGGCTCAACTTCACGCACGAAAGAAGCACCCACAATATCGAGGGCGGCGGTCTCTGAGGCGACCACCCAGCCGCGTTCGAGACGGCCAAGCACCAGCGGTCGAATACCCTGAGGGTCACGCGCTGCGTAGAGGGTGTTTTCATCCATAAAAGTTAGGCAGAAAGCGCCCCTGAGAGTGGGAAGCAGATCGAGGGCTGCTTCTTCAAGGGAATCGAAGGGGTGATCCTCTAGCAGGGCAGTTACCAAAGCGGTATCGGTGGTGTTACCCTGGGCGATTTCACCGCGCTGGGGTTTAGCGCCGGAGTTTTTTGCCAGCACACGCTCATAGAGCTGCGCTGAGTTAGTGATATTACCGTTGTGCGCCAGCGCCAGCGTACCGTGCGGGGTCGCACCCAAAGTCGGCTGAGCATTCGCCCAGTGTGACGCACCAGTGGTGGAATAACGGCAGTGACCAATAGCCATATGACCGGTGAGAGTCGTCAGCGTAGCTTCATCAAACACCTGCGAGACAAGACCCATATCTTTATAGACCGCGAGGTTCTTGCCATTGCTGGTAGCGATACCAGCTGATTCCTGCCCGCGGTGCTGCAGAGCGTACAGACCGTAATAGGTCAGTTTGGCGACATCCTCGCCGGGAGCCCACACACCGAAAACGCCGCATTCATCTTTAGGGCCGTGGTCGATGGGGTCTAAATCAAGGGTTAGTGTGCCGTCGGGACGAGCCAATTGGAGCCCTCTTTCCGCTGGTGGTTGATTGCGAAACTTTCAGTGCTGCACCTCGCACATTTGCGATGCACAGCACTATTTTTATAGTACCGGGTGGTACCGGCTTTACCCCGTCATCCAGTACCTTGTGGGTGGCATGGTTGGCGGGAAAGCCAAAACAAAACCCCGGCGTGAAAACACACCGGGGGTAAAACTTTAGTCTTCGGGAATAGCGCGGTAGGTTTGTGCGCGCTTCACCGATTTCTTATCAAGAAACAGCGCAACCAATGCGCCGCACGCCGCGCCCAAAGAGCCAAAGAGCACAGCCAAAACACCAAAAACAGCGCCGAGTGTGTACTGCATAGAACCCGGACCCAGAAGAGTGCTGAGGAGCGCTACCAACAAACCCAGCACCAGACCAGCTGCAGTGAACCCCGTCATTGACGGCGCCACACGGTAGGTAACCGCCTGTTCAGACGGGCGTGGGGCGGTAGCCGAGGACGCGCGGTTCGGTTCTGCGGAGGCAGACGCGTCCTGCTGATTCTGCACAGTGGAAGGGGTATTTTCGGGCGAAATGCTCATGCGTATAAGAATAACATCTTGAAGTAATCAGAGTATCTGGCATTAAAATCGCTTGTTTTGTACAAAAACAACAATTTGTAAAACATGATGGTTGCATGAGTGAAATGACTATCAGCGAAGCGCGTTCTAGTCTGGGTGAGGCTGTAGACACCGCGCGCATAGAATGTGAACCGCTCTACCTTACCCGGCACGGAAAGCGGGTTACAGCAAACAACGATGAAGCAATGCTTGAGCACCTGCTAGAGACCGCAGAAGAGCTAGCCGATCTACGCGCAGCACAAGAAACACAAGAACGTATTGCTCAAGGAGACGAGGAACTTATTCCCTGGGAAGACGTCAAGAAAGATTTAGGCCTTTAGAACCTGAGCTATCGGGCAATCATCGCAGGCTCGGTGCATCGACAGCTCAAAAAAAACTAGATAAGTCAGCTTTGCCGCGTATTCAAGCGACTATAGAACTACTTGCCGACACACCACGCCTACCCGGCGTGAAGAAAATTCAGGGAACACACAACGTCTGTGGCGGGTTCCTACAGAAAACTACAGAAGTGTCTACAGCATTGATAACTGCGTGTTAGTTATACACGCAGTTGCTGTAGAGCACCGCAGGGAAATCTGCCAAAAAATATAGTTTCAATAAAAGAAAACTACAGAACCGGCAAATACTCGCTGATATCGCTACGCAGACCTGAGGCTAAGACGGAGGCGCTCGCGTCCTGCCACGACTCAAACCCCAGCGCCAGACAGCACCAGGTGAAAGCGTCCGTCTCAACGACATTCGGGGGAGTACCGCGGGTATGCCGCGGCCCAGCAATACACTGTGTCACCCCGTAGGGCGGCACGCGCACCTCCACCGAATTACCCGGAGCAAGAGTGGCTAACTCCTCCAACAAAAACCGCACAGCAGTAGCCCGCACAGAACGCGACAGCGCAGCAAACTGCTCCCGCGCGTCATCCTGTTTCAAAGCAGAACGCACCGCATGAACCGCGGCAATACCCTCGTCGGTAGAAACCTTGCGCTTAATAGCCATTAGCTAGACTCACCACCGGTAAAAGCCTCCCCGCCACGAATCAATCCCACGGGCTGACCACCACCGGTAATCGGGCGCATGACAAGCCCCAAAATCTCCTCAGCGCGAGCCCCATCAAGCTCCCCAGCCTTCACCAAAGCGCGGACCGCAGCCAGGGCAACTACCCGCGACGACCCATCAAGAACCTTGACTGCTACCGCAACACCGGAACGCAAACCCAACGCCAAAACACCCTCAGCACCATTTTTGACCACCGCATCAAGCTGTTCACTGAGCGCCGTTACCGGCTGACCCTCACCCTGTACGAACTCCGGGTAATCAACCATCGCGGTAGCAACGGTAGCAACCCGCGCGTCCGCCTTAATGTTTTCAACGCTCGCACCCAAAACTGAGTAACCGCGTGCCAACCCTGTTAGTGAAATTGCCGCCGTGGGCGCCCCGCATCCGTCAATCCCGGTACAAGCAATCGGCTCACCCACAAAATGCTCAATGGTTTCAGCAACCAGCTGCTGAAGCGGATGGTCAACCGACAGATAATCCTCAACAGACCACCCAGATTTTACGCATCCCCACAAGAAAGCTGCGTGCTTACCCGAACAGTTGAACGCTAACTTTTGCTTGCCGTGACCAGCCTGCACCAGCGCATGAAAACTCTGCTCATGCTGAGGCCACGCAGCGGGATTCTGCAGAGCATCGGCACTCAAACCAGCCTCTTCAAGAATGCCCTGGGCAACCTTCATATGCTCAAAAGACCCGGTGTGCGACCCAGAAGCCAGAGCAATCTGCGCCCCCTGCAACTCAGCACCGGCATTCATCGAAGCAATCGTTTGAAAAGGTTTAAGCGCTGAACGGGCAAAAATCGGGGAGTCAATATCTCCTGCTGAAAAGAGCACCGCGCCATCTCTATCAAGTACCACTACCGCACCGGCATGGCGAGATTCAACAAAACCGCTGCGCTCAATAACCGCAAGTTCCGCCGCATTTTCAAGGGTAAAAGTCTGCATGCTTCAAGTATTCCATCTTTTGGGTATAAGACGTGGGTGCCGCCGATTCACGCGGTGGTACAAATACCACCTAAACCGACGACACCCACCGATATGTGTAACGCTATGCCCGTTGAGAACCTGAGCCGTCCTCGCGTGAAGCTGGCGTATCGGTTGTCTCGTAGGTTGCGTACTTCATGAGTTCCGCCGCATCGAGCAAACCCACCGGCTTAGCCTCAGGGGCAGGCGCATCCTCGCCCTGCGTCGGCGGTGTCTGCTCAAAACCAATGAGGTTGACCGATGCCGCCAAATCAGTAGAGGACGCAGGCAGAGCCGTTGACGCTGCCGCCACCGAGGGTAGATCAGATGAAGCAGGCGGTGGTATCAGGGTAGGAGCTGGCATCGCTGACTCGCCACTCGATAGCTGATGCCCCGCAGGTTCTTCACCGGTGCGCGGTGCCTGTACGGCGTCACCCTGCACTGAAACCCGAGTTGTCTTCTCATCGGCGCTCTGCTTGTTTGCGCCCTGTTTGTCTAAACTCGGCTTCGCTGTGCTCCGGGCGGCGTCATGAGGAGCTGCCGTCATCTGCTCTTCGAGCTTGGTGCCCTCAACGTCGAGATCGGGCAGTAGCTTATCGAGCCATTCCGGGAACCACCATGCCTTCTCGCCCAGCAGATGCATGAGGGCGGGAATCAACGTCATGCGAACAACGAATGCGTCGAAGAGAACACCGGCTGCCAGCGCGAAACCGATAGACGCGATCATCGCTTCACCCGAGAAGACGAAGCCCACAAAGACGCCAATCATAATCAGCGCTGCTGCCACCACTACCTTAGCGTTGTGGTTGTAACCAACCGTTACAGCCACCGTTGCATCGCGTCCGTGGGCGTACGCTTCGCGCATACCTGATACTAAGAACACTTGGTAGTCCATCGCCAACCCAAAGAGGATACCCACCAACAAGATAGGGAGGAAGCTCAGAATCGGGCCGGGGGTGTGTACACCAAAGAGCGCGCCGCCGAAGCCCCACTGGAAGACGGCGGTGGTAGCACCGAGCGCCGCCAGCAGCGAGAAGAGGAAGCCCACACTGGCAGTGAGCGGAACCAGAATTGAACGGAAGACCAGCACCAGAACCAGTAGGGAAAGTCCCATAACAATGGCGACGTAGACGGGCAGAACACTGAAGAGGTTCTCTGAAATGTCGATTGCCATCGCCGCCTGACCGGTCACACCGAAGCTAATATCACCGTTATTGGTAGGGACGCTTAGCTCGCGCAGGCTGTGTACCAGGTTTTCGGTGGACTCGGCGCTGGGACCCTCCACCGGGGTAATCTGGTAGAGCAACATGGAGTTGTCTTTAGCAATCATTGCCGGAATAACAGCGTCTACGTTTTCTTGCTCGCCGAGGGTCTGACCGATACTGACTTGCAGCTCTTGAGCCTGTTCAGCGGTGGTGCCCTCGGGCAGGTCAGCTGCTGCGATGATGGGACCATTGACGCCCTCACCAAATTCAGCTGCCATAGTGGTGTACGCCCGGTAGGCTGCTGAGTCCTGCTTTTCGCTGGTGGCGTCGGGTAAACCCAAACGCAGGGCAGTCACCGGGGCAGCAATCAGAGCCAAAAGCGCGACGGACGCGGCGATAGTGACCCACGGTGCGCGCAGAATCGTCTTGAGCCAGCCCGTAGCCTTTTCATCGCGTGCATGGGCAGCAGCTTTCGCCTCGACTGCGTCCTGGTCATTGAAACTATTGCGCTGGTTGTTATGACGCTGAATCTCAGCCCACCGCTTACCGCTGACAATACGAGAACCCACCAGCGACAGCACAGCAGGTGCCAGAGTAATAGCTACCGCAACACCCATGAAGACCGCGAAAGCGGCAGCATTGCCCATAGTAGAGAGGAAGGAAATACCCACCACATTCAGCGCAATGAGCGCAATCATCACGGTAATGCCCGCAAAGACAACCGCGCTGCCTGATGTGCCCACAGCCATAGCAATAGAGCGGTGCAGGGGCATGCCCTGAGCTAAGTTATTGCGGTGGCGGTTGAGAATAAAGAGGGTGTAATCAATACCCACAGCCAAGCCCAGCATGGTGCCCAGCATGGGGGTTGTTGAGGTCATATCAATAACGCCAGAGAGCGCCATCGTGCCCAGCACGGACGCGCCCACACCCACCAGAGCCATAAGAATCGGTAACCCAGCTGCCACTAACGAGCCCAACATCAAGACCAAAATAACGAACGCAACAGCGATACCAATGATTTCACCGGCGAGGTTCATCTGCGGCACAACAGAGTTCATGTTCTGGTCATAGGTAACCTTCAACCTTGCATCATCCAAAGAATCAAAGGGAACGCGCGCATCGGTCAGGGTCTGCTCAGACACGGAGCCGACCTCCTGCTCAAAGGTCACCCCCACCACAGCCGTTGAATTATTGTCATTGACCATCACTGCATTGGAGTTCATCTCTAACAGGGCAGTGTTACGTTCAATCTCGGCAGCACCAGCCTCAGCCTCAGCTGCTCCAGCCTCAAGCTGCTCGCGACCGGCTTTCACCTCAGCCTGACCAGCTTCAAGCTCAGCCCACATCTGCTCAGTGGGAGTGAAGTTCTCTAACTGTTCTCTGCCCGCATTGAGCTCAGCTTCACCGGCACGAAACTGCTCCCACCCCGATTCAAGCTGGGCGCGTCCGCCATCAATCTCAGCTTGGCGTGCATCAAGTTCGGCGAAAGCCTCCGGCGGGGCAGCTGACGCTTCAAGCTGGCTTCGCGCCTCATTTACCTGGTTCTGACTTTCGTCAAGTTGACGCTGAGTGTCTTCTAGCTGCTTACGGTTTTCTTCAAGTCGCTGAGCGTTAGCGTTGAACTCGTCCCAGGCTTCTTGCGGTGCCTGGTTCGCCTTAAAACGGGCGCGGGTGTCATCAATCCGTGCCTGCGCAGCGTCGAGTTTCTGCCTGCCCTGCTCTACCTCAGTAGAGCCGGCGTTGAGCTGATTGCGTGCCTCATCAAGCTGTGCCTTGCCCTCTTCAATCTGGGTGAGGGCGGTAAAGGGGTTGAGCACGGAGTCAACGCCCTCAACTTCCTGCGCTGAGGCAGCCGCATCGGCAACTGCTTGACGTTGAGCGTCAGTGAAGGCAGTGCCGTCTTCGGTCTGAACGATGACCTTACCGTTCGCCGCGTTGGCGTTCATGTTGAACACCTCTTGGAGCTGCTCTTGAACGCTTTGTGCCTCAGTACCGGGAATAGAGATTTCGTCGCTCATCTCGCCCTTGAAGGCGGTGTACGCACCGCCAAGACCGGCGAGAATAAGCGCCCAGATAGCGATGACTGCCCAGGCACGGTGCGCTGCGAAATCGCCGATTTTATACAAAAAATGTGCCATTGTATGCGTCTTTATCTTTTCGTTGATGATCTAAAAATTTTGAGGAGCAAGGGAGGGCTTACCCGCACTCACTTGTTCAATTGCCCATTTGAAATAGGGCAAAAGCTGAGAGGTCGTCGGATTAGTAATGCCCTGATGACCGAGCACTTCTACACCCTTGCTGAAACCAATTACCAAGGAATAGGTGAGGTTATTGACATAAAGAGCTACATCAAAACGTTGTTCAAGACTGAGATGGGGGTGCCTCTCGTGAGTGGTATTGATGTTCTGCTGAGCCACCGTAGCTAAGGTTTTGAGCATCTGCTCTGCCAGTAAATCTTCGCTGCGGGTTGCCACGGCAAGGGCGAGGGAGAAAAACTGGTCGAGCGCTTTTTGCACACGGGGCGTCTCTAACGCCTCAATAAAAGTGGCTTCAATGAGATCTGGCAGTTCGCGGACGCTTTCGGGTGGCAGCACGGGGTACGGAGTGTTGGTATCGGGGGATGCAAGGGGGGCTAGGTATTCAGAGATGCGGGTGACCAGAATTTGATCGAGGTTATCAAAGTGATTGAAGATGGTTCGTTCTGATAGCCCTGATTTGGCGACAAGGGTTTTAGTGGTGAAGGCATCGATACCCTTGGCACGCACGATTGACTCAGCAGCGTCCAAGATTGCTTTGCGTGAAGCTGCTGAGCGGGCGCGTCTTTTATCGACGGGTGGTTTCTGCGGCATAAATGTACAGTAACTGCAATAGTTTAGTTTCTGCAAATATTGAGGTGGTGCATTTGCTCACGGATATCTGCCCCCAACCCTTGCAGCCAGCGACAGCGCAAACGCTTGGTAGATTCAACCTTTGCCAAAAAACGCGCCAAATCAGCGATTAACGGGGCGAAAAGTTACCAAAACGTGATGCTACCCGGTAGCCTAAGAGAATGAAGGTTTTGGTACTTGGCCCTGGTGGGCGTGAACACGCAATTATTCGAGCGCTACAGGCAGATGCGACGGTCACCGAAGTACACAGTGCCCCCGGTAATGCGGGTATTGCACAGGACGTTACCGTGCATGCCATTGACGCAAATGACCCTGCTGCCGCAAGGGCTCTTGCTCAGGAACTGAGCGCTGATTTAGTGGTTGTGGGTCCTGAAGCTCCTCTGGTTGCCGGTGTGTCTGATGCCCTACGTGAGGCTGGGTTCGCTGTCTTTGGCCCGTCTAAGGCTGCAGCTGCTCTCGAAGGTTCCAAGGCGTTCGCTAAAGAGGTCATGGCTCAGGCACAGGTGCCCACCGCTATGGCTAAGGTTGCTACCAATGCTCAAGAAGCTGCCGATGCCTTAGACACCTTCGGTGCTCCCTACGTCGTCAAAGATGATGGTCTTGCTGCGGGTAAGGGTGTTGTGGTCACCGAAGACCGCCAAGTAGCCCTTGATCACGCTGAATCATGCTTCACCGCAGGTGGCACCGTGGTTATCGAAGAATACCTCGACGGTCCTGAAGTCTCCCTCTTTGTTCTCTCCGACGGCACCAACGTGGTGCCTCTGTCACCCGCCCAAGACTTCAAACGCATCTTCGATAACGACGAAGGTCCCAATACCGGTGGCATGGGTTCTTACACCCCCTTGCCTTGGCTGCCCGAAGGCTTCGTAGAGGACGTTGTTGAGCGCGTTGCTCGCCCCACCATCACTGAAATGGCACGCCGAGGCGCCCCCTTCGTGGGCGTGCTCTACTGCGGTCTGGCAGTAACTTCCCGCGGCATCCGCGTCATTGAGTTCAACGCTCGTTTCGGAGACCCCGAAACTCAGGCGGTGCTGGCACGTCTGCGTACCGGTTTGGGTCAGCTGCTGCTGGCGGCTGCTCGCGGTGAACTTTCAGAAGATACCGCTCTTGACTGGGATCCTCGTACCGCAGTGGATGTTGTCATGGCAGCAGAAAATTACCCCGATACCCCGCGTAAGGGTGATGCTATTAGCGGGCTTGACGCCGCCAATGCCCTGAACGGTATTCACGTTGCCCATGCCGGCACCGCAGAAAAGAATGGCGACATCGTAACTGCGGGCGGGCGCGTCCTTGCCGTTGTTGCCCTCGGTGATGATTTGGCGGACGCGCGTTCCCGCGCCTACGACGGTGTTGAGCTGATCAGCTGGACTGGTGCTCAGTATCGCTCAGATATCGCTCTTGTCGCAGCAGAAAATCGCATTAAGATTCCGGTGCAAGGCGCATAGGTTTCCCTACGGTGACGGTAGCTTCCCACATATACAAGCTGCTGTCACCGGTTTTTACCCCCACAGATCAGCAGGAGAAAAACCATGGTTTCATCAACTACCCCCCTCAGCATTCCCGGGTGGAAGCATAATTACTCTGGCAAAGTACGCGACTTGTACGTACCCAATGACGAGCGTTTCGAAGCAACAGGCACTGTTGTTAACGATGATGCGGAGCTGCGTGCAGGCTCGGTCATGGTGGTTGCCTCTGATCGCATTAGCGCTTTCGATAAGGTTCTGCCCACGGTTATTCCTGATAAGGGCAAGATTTTGACCCAGATGTCGCTGTGGTGGTTTGACCAGCTCGACGGTGTACCTAACCACGTGCTGTCCACCGATGTGCCCGAAGAGGTCGCTGGGCGCGCGATGATTTGCCGTTCATTGAATATGTTCCCCATTGAGTGCATTGTGCGTGGCTATCTCACAGGGGCGGGTTTGGCAGAGTATAAAAAGACCGGTGAATTGTACGGTCACCAATTGCCTGAAGGTCTGCTGGACGGTTCGCGTCTGGAAACTCCGTTTTTCACCCCCACCGGCAAGGCAGAGGTGGGCGAACATGATGAACCCATCAGCTATGAAGAAATGTACCAGCAGGTGGGTGAGTCGATGGGTGATCGCCTGACCGAGCTAAGCATCTACGTGTACTCCACTGCCGAGAAGATTGCCCGCGAACAGGGTATCATTCTTGCCGATACCAAAGTTGAATTTGGTTTGGATTCTTACCGCGGTGAAATCACCCTGGGCGATGAGGTTTTAACCCCCGATTCCTCCCGTTTCTGGGACGCTTCTACCTGGGAGCCGGGCAAACCCCAGGCGAGCTTTGACAAGCAGTTTATTCGCGACTGGTTGAAGTCAGACGCTTCGGGCTGGGACGGCGTATCAGAACTACCCGAAGCACCCACCGAAATTATCGAAAAAACCCGCGCCCGTTACATTGAGGCTTTCGAGCGCCTGACCGGTAGCGAGTTCAAAGGCTAAAACTAGCTCCGCTTCACCTGCTTGCTGGTAGAACTGCCCGCCCCTAATCTTTATATGAAAGGGGGCGGGCAGTCTTTTATGGCTAAGGTCTAGCGAAGCTGAGCGACTGCCGAGAGAACCACAGGATGTGCTCCTCTAAGCGGGCGCGCGCGTCCTGAGGTCGACGGTCTACAACGGCTGCCAGAATGCCGCGGTGCTGCTCTTGTAGGGTACGTTTAACAGCCTGCCAGTCTTCGAGATGGGGCACAGCCTCTTGCACATAGCTGATGGTGGCAATACGCAGAGAATCGATGATAGTTTTCATCACCAGATTGCTACCGACCGCAGCCAACTCATAGTGAAAACGAGTGTCACAAAAGTGAAAGCGCTCATCGGTGATTTGAGGGTCGTCCATTTCATCGAGGTAACTCCCAGCCCGTTGCAACGCTGCGTCGCGCTCTAAACTGTCGGGTGCCGCCGCTGCCTCAACCATCGCAGGCCCTTCCAAATGCAGACGGGTGCTAATCACATCGGCAACAGGAAGAGAGCTGGTTGCCAGATGCATGCGTAAAGCCCACCCCAAAGCCTCTGACGGCTCAGAAACTACCACCGAACCAGCCTTAGGGCCCGAACCGACCCCAGTGGTAATCAGACCCACCGCGTCGAGCACCCTCAAAGCCTCACGAACGGACGCGCGAGACACCCCGTACGTTTCAGCAAGGGTTCGTTCGCCCGGTAGCCGGTCACCCACCACCAGCTCACCCGAGCGCAACTTACGTTCAAAAACCTCTAAGAGCTGGGTGAAAGACTTTTCTCTATGCAACAGAACCACATCTTTACAACTAACGAACAATAAATACCCGTGGAGACAAAGTTTCGGCGCTTGCACGAAAATTATCGCACAAGCGCCGAACACGAACACTAAAAACAGGAATCTGCAGGTTTACAGTGCAACCATCCAGTGCAGAATGTTGCTCTGCAAGAAGACAAGAACACAGACAGCAGCCAGCAGAATGAAAGACCAGGGCAGAACTGACTTGAAGATCTCTGACTCCTTGCCCTCCATCTGAACGGAGGTAGCAGCAATAGCCAATGACTGGGGTGAGATCATCTTACCAACCACACCACCGGTGGTGTTAGCAGCCAGCATAAGCTCGGGGGAGGCACCCTCGATGCCGTTAGCCTGCAGGTTCTCAGCAGCAGTTACCTGCAGCTTGCCGAACAGAGCGTTCGCTGAAGTGTCAGAACCGGTTACCGCGGTACCAACCCAACCCAGAACAGGTGCCAGCAGGGCGTAAATGGTGCCCAGCGATGCAACATACTCACCAATAGCCACGGTCTGACCTGAGTAGTTCATGACGTAGGCAAGAGCCAAAACACAGGCGATAGTCAGAGCAGTCCAGCGCATACGGTAAGCGGTGGTGAAAATTTCCTTGATAGCATCACCGAAAGTGAAAGCGTAACGACCCTTTTCGTTGAAGATTAGGTAAATCACGGTCACGATCAAACCAGCAATCAGCAGGTAGGTACCGGGGTTGCCCAACCACGCGAAAGAGTAAACGCTCTTGATGGGTTCGCCTGCATCGTTGAGCAAACGATCCTTGAGCAGTGGCATAGGAATCTTGGGGGCAGTGGTCTTGAGCCAAGTCACCAAGGGCTGATAGAGGTTAGCCACACCGAAGATAATCACAACAACTGCGTAGGGCATCAGAGCCATCCAGATACGCATACCGGTCAGCTCGTGATCAGCTGCGGGCAGCTCAGCGGGCAGACCGTAGCGCTCGCGAACACCGGCGATACCCTTGGGCTTCCAGACCTGCAAGAAGGCAACAGCGGCACCGAGAGAAACAATACAAGCCACAACGTCGGTCAGCTGGTAAGCGAAGTAAACTGATGCCCACCACTGAGCTACCGCGAAGGAGAAGCCGATAACAGCAGCCGGTACCCACGCATCCTTAAGGCCGCGTACACCGTCGAGGATCCACAGCAGAATGAAGGGAACAAAGAAAGCCAAGAAGGGAGCCTGATGGCCAACAATAGCGGCGATGTCGACAGCGTCGCGTCCACCAATTTCACCCGCAGTGGTAATCGGGATAGCCACAGCGCCGAAAGCAACGGGGGCGGTGTTAGCAATCAGCACGGTGGTTGCAGCCTTCAAAGGCTTCACACCGAGTGCCAGGATCATGGTTGCGGTAATAGCGACGGGAGCGCCAAAACCGGCGAGTGCTTCAAGCAGGCCACCGAAGCAGAAGGCGATCAGAATTGCCTGGATGCGCAGGTCGCCGCCACCGATGCGATCAAAGGTACGGCGCAGGTCTTCAAAACGACCAGAAACTACGGTGACCTGGTAGAACCAGATTGCCATGAGAATAACCCACACGATGGGGAACAGACCGTAGATGCCACCGCGAACGGCTGACATGAGGCTGAGATCGAGGGGCATCTTGAAACCGAAAACTGCTACGAGGATGGCAACAGCCAGTGAAATGATTGCAGAGGTGTGGGCACGAGCCTTGACACCCAGCAACATAATAAAGAATGCGAGAAGTGGCAATGTTGCCACGAGCGCGCTGAGCGCCAGTGAGCCCCCGACGGCGTCGGTTTGGGCGGTAAAGGTGTTCATCGTAGAAATGTACTCCTGGGTGACGTGTCTCTTGTGCGTAGACCTGTTTGCTGAAGGTCAGGTGCAAACCTAATGCGCCATTGCGTGGGTCTCAAGAGACTAGTGGTGGAGTGGTCTAACTCTGTGGTCTGACCATTAACAACATAGAGTCACCTTACCTGATGTATCTCACAACACAAAGTTTCAGGTTGTGAAAACTTTAACACCTTGTGATAGCGCAGGGAGCGGACGCGCGGTGGCAGTCTTGCGGTGGTGCGCAGGCGGTGCAGGTGGTGAGCGCTGGGGGAATAGAGCGCCATCATCACAGGGGGTTATTTGCCTAAGAAAATATGCGCTAATTCGATAGGTAAAATGCTGGGCGCGTAGTGTTAGATTGAAAATATAAGAAAGCAATTCTGTCGCATTTTAAGCCTGCTGAGGATTGATGATGCCGACCTCGCTGACGAGGTCGAAATCCTGCTGTTGGCAAAGGCTCATTCACAGAGGCAGTATTCACCCGAAACGTACGAAAGAGGCGAACATGCGTATTGCACTATTCTCAACGTGTATCGTCGATGGCATGTATCCAAAAGTTGCTCGGGCAACCGTGGATATTCTGGAGCGCCTGGGACACGAGGTTGTGTACCCGCAGGGTCAGACCTGCTGTTCACAGATGCACGTCAACTCAGGCTACTTCGATGATGCCTACACCATTGTTAAAAACCACGTTGAATCCTTCGAAGAGTGGGATTTCGACGTGGCTGTTGCCCCCTCAGGCTCCTGCGTCGTTGCACTGGATCACCAGCAGGGCATGATTGCTGAACGCAAGGGTGATCACGACCTTGCCCGCCGAGCTAACGCTCTTGCCGCTCGTACCTTTGAGCTCTCAGAACTGCTCATTGACGTTCTGGGCATTACTAACGCTACTGAGGAACTAGGCTCCTACTTTCCCGAGCACGTCACCTACCACAGCTCCTGCCACGGTATGCGCCTGGGTAAACTTGGCACCCGTCAGTCTGACTTGGTACGCACCGTTGAAGGCATCAAATACACCGAACTTGAAGGCCTGGATCAGTGCTGTGGCTTCGGCGGTACCTTCTCATTCAAGAACGCAGATACCTCCGGCGCTATGGTCGAAGACAAGATAGAAAACATCGAAAACACCGGCGCCTCACTGTGTACTGGCGGCGACGCGTCCTGCCTCATGAACATTGGCGGTGCGCTCTCCCGCAAGAGTTCAGCCGTGCAAACCATTCATTTTGCTGAAATTCTCGCGTCCACCAAAGAAAACCCCCTCAAAGTAGAGGGGCTCGTCTCAATCGCCGGAGGTAAGAAGTAATGTCAGTTACTCAGCTCGGTATGCCCCAGGTTCGTCACGGTGTGGGCAACATCTTTGAAACTGAACCCTTCCCGCAGTACGCAAAGCGTGAACTGAAGAACGAACAGCTGCGTGCCAACCTCGGCTTCGCCACCCATAAGATTCGTACCAAGCGTGCGGCAGTCACCGGCGAATTGCCTGACTGGGAAGACCTGCGTACAGCAGGTTCTATGATTAAGCAAAAGGTCATGGCTAACCTGCCCGAGTACCTAGAAGAGTTCGAAAAAAACTTCACCGCTCGTGGCGGTCACGTTCACTGGGCACGCGACGCCCACGAAGCCAACGAAATCGCGCTCAAGCTCATTCGCGCTGAGGGCGTTGATGAGATCATCAAGATCAAGTCAATGGCAACCGCTGAAACCGGTCTCAACGAGTACCTCGAAGAAAACGGCGTCTACGCGATTGAAACCGACCTCGCCGAAGAAATCGTGCAGTTGGGCGATAACGACCGCCCCTCACATATTCTGGTGCCCGCCATCCACCGCAACCGCACCGAAATTCGTGACATCTTCCGTCGCAAGATCGAGGGCGTTGACCCCAACCTGTCAGACAACCCCGCAGAGCTTGCCGAAGCATCACGTTTCCGCCTGCGCGAGAAGTTCCTCTCCACCAAGGTTGCTGTCTCCGGTGTGAACTTCGGTATCGCAGACACCGGCACCATGACCATCGTGGAATCTGAAGGCAACGGCCGTATGTGCCTGACCTTGCCCGAAACCCTCATTACCTTCATGGGCATCGAGAAGATTCTGCCCACCGTTGAAGACTACGAGGTGTTCTTGCAGTTGCTGCCGCGTTCATCCACCGGTGAGCGCATGAACCCCTACACCTCAACCTGGACGGGCGTAACCCCCGGTGACGGCCCGCAGAACCTGCACGTTATCCTCATGGATAACGGTCGTACCGCTGCCCTGGCTGATGAGGTCGGACGCCAGGCTCTGCACTGCATCCGCTGCTCGGCATGTATGAACGTCTGCCCCGTATACGAACGCGCTGGCGGTCACGCATACGGCTCAACCTACCCCGGCCCCATCGGTGCGATTCTCTCACCCCAGCTCGGCGGTATCGAGAACGAGTACAACGGCACCCTACCCTACGCATCCTCACTGTGCGGTGCTTGCTACGACGCTTGCCCCGTGAAAATCAATATTCCCGAGGTACTGGTTCACCTGCGCGGCAAGGATATTGATGCCAAGAAAGCAAAGAAGGGCGCACCCACCCAGATGGACGCCATCATGTTGGGCGCTAAGACCATCTTCTCTTCAGGCAAGGTCATGGCTTTGGCTGAGAAGGGGCTGCCCCTGTCAAAGATTGTAACCGGCAAAGACCACAAGATTTCGTGGTTGCCCGGCCTGGTGGGTGGCTGGACTGACTATCGTGATATTCCTGAGCCGCCTAAGCAGTCTTTCCGTAACTGGTACAAGAAGGAACGCCCGTCAGAGTCTAAGCGAGTCTCGGGTGAACGCGTTGATATTGCAGCGCTGCTTGAAAAGAACAAGGACAAAGCAGCAGAAGCACACGCAGCAGCGGAGGCTGCTGGCGTTGATGTTCCCGCAGCAGTGACCCAGGAGGCTATGTAATGTCTGATGCAAAAGCTGAGATTCTCAAGCGTATTCGCACTTCTTTGGGAGATCACCCTCAGCCTGCTGAGCCGGTGCGTAACTACCGCAAGGTGAGCGATAAGAGTGAAGAAGAAGTTCTTGAGATGCTGATTGACCGTTTGGTTGATTACAAAGCGAACGTTTATCAGGAGACCGAAGAGACCATCGCTGAGCGTGTTAGCGAGCTGCTGGGCAAGTCATCGCGTTACGTGGTGCCTACCGGTCTAAAAAGCGAATGGTTGCCTAAAGATACCGCTGCGCGCACGCGCTTGGTCGATTCAGGAAACGCGAAGAAATCGGGTGCTTTGGGCGTTCGTGAGTTGGACGCGGTGGACGCTGTGGTCACCTCATCGACGGTTTCCTGCGCTGAAACCGGCACCATCTTCTTGACCTCTAACCCTGATGAGGGTCGCCGCGCAATCACCCTGGTACCCGATCACCACATTTGCGTGGTGCCCATCGATACCGTGGTGGAGCTGATTCCTGAGGCTATCAAACGCACTAACTTTGACCAGCCTGTCACCATGATTTCTGGACCGTCAGCTACCTCAGATATTGAGCTCATTCGTGTAGAGGGCGTCCACGGCCCCCGTACCCTTGACGTGATTATTCTGAAGTAAAGACACGTTTGGATAAAAGGCGACCTTCCACCTCTTGCCGGTGGGAAGGTCGTCTTTTATGTGCTTCTGACGGCGATAGCCTGTGAAAACTCGGCTAATGACGAGGAGACTCTCTACTCGGAGGCGGATATGGTTTGGGTCTGATTCTTGACCATATGGGCGCGCTCGGCTTTCTTCTCAGCAATCAGATCACGCGAGGTCTTAGAGGTTTCTTCTGACTCTTCGGAATCGCCATCCGATGCCGAATCACCGTATTCAGCATCAGCCGGCTTGGTCAGCGCAGAGGCTAGGGGCGCCAAAAGCGCAGCGAGCGCGATCCAGAAAACTGAAATGTAGCATTGCCAAGTTCTCTGGAGGCACTCGCCAGGATAATGGGTTCGGTGCTTGTTATTGCTCTTTTTCTGTTGCGATGGGCGTGAGTCTCGTGTGGTGATGCTCGAACTGGCTGGTTGCGAGTTCTATCAACTGTGCCACGGGCTATGCAGAGGTGGTGGGCGAATAATCTTTGCAGGGGTAGAAGCAATAAGTGTCAAGATGAGATAGTTTATCTGGAGTTATTTCTGCCCTGGGGGTGGATGCCGGTGGCGCAGTAAGGGACGTAGGTGGTTGATGTGGCTCAAGGCGCTGGGCGAATTATTGGTGTTGATGTGGCGAGATGCATTGCTCTCTTTGCAATGTTTGCTGCCTACACGATGCCCGAGGTGGGGACAGAGCCGGTAACGGTGTTCTCTGATTATCTGGCAATGCCCCTTTTTGCCCTGCTTCTGGGCGCTTCTGCCTATTTTTCATCGCAGCAGATGAGCGGGACTTTCCTGTTCGCGTCCTCGGTGGTGCGCGGACTCATTTTGATAGTGCTGGGGCTGTGGTTGCTGAATCTCGGTGCCCCCGTTGATGACGTTATTTTGCAGTACTTGGGGTTGCTGAGTGTAGTTGTGGTGCCCTTTGTTTTTCTGCCCTCGTGGGCACTGGCAGGTGTAGCTGCGGTGATCGCTGTAGCTAGCCCTTACGTGTTGCAGTGGGCAGCGCCGATTCATACGCAGCTGGTGGTCGAAGGGTCTTTACTCGCTTACCCTATGGGGTGGATGTTTGCCGGTAGCCACTACAGGGTCTTTACGATGCTGTGCTGGGCGCTGCTCGGTATTCTCATTGCCCGCGGCATGGAACGCTGGGGTATCTGGGGCGATCTTGCTCTTGCTGCGGTCTCAACCCTGCTTGTCGGCGGTATCTTCTGGTACACGCGTCCCGCCGGGTCTTTGTTGGTCTACTCCGGTGATCACCTTGAAATCGTATTCAACGCAGCATTGAGTGCTGCCGTAGTGGGCTGGTGCTGCGTTCTTGCCCGCGTTTTGGGAGCCCGTGAGGTGCTTCTCTTTCCGCTTGTTGCCCCCGGTCGCATGACCTTGAGTCTCTATGTTTTGCACGTTATTCTGCTCGCCTTTTACCTGAAGCAAGCGCCGCGCTGGGGGCTGGCATCCACCGTTGAAACGTGGCCCGTGTTTGCTGTGTGCATGGTGGGGGCTGTACTTTTTGCTGTGGTGTGGACGCGCCTGCTCGGCAACACTGCCCTGCGACGCGGGCCCCTGGAGTCGGTGATGGCTCTATTGACCGGTAGGGGGTAGTTTCAACCCCGCTCGGAGCGTACACTCTGAAGATTCTCATTGCTCTTGCTGTATCTGCTAGTCTCAGATGCTGATAGAAACAAGAGGTAAAAACATGAACTCTACGCGCGGTACACATCAGAAATCGGGTTGGCTGCGGGCCTTACTTCCAGCGATTTTAGTGCTGGTGTGGCTGGCAGTAGCCGGTATCGGCGGGCCTTACTTTGGCAAAATTTCTGAGGTTTCCACCAACTCACAAACTGACTTTCTACCGGCTAGTGCCGAATCAACTCAGGTGGTGGAGCGCCAGAGTGATTTCTTCGCGGGTGATACCGTGCCCGCCATCCTTGTTTTTGAAGCGGATAGCGAACTCAGCGATGAGCACCGCTCCTACCTAGAGTCTTTGCCCTCCCAACTTGTTGAGGATGGCGCCGCTAACGGGCAAACCTCACCGGTGCTTTATTCCGAAGATTCCCGTGCAGCAGAAATCATTGTGCCCCTACCCGCAGATGAAGCACCGGCAGATGGGGTAGAGACTATTGAAAGGACTCTCAGCACCCCGCCAGCAGGGCTTACCTCCTACATCACCGGCCCTGCAGGGTTCGCCGCCTCTTTGGGTGCCGCCTTCGCCGGTATTGACGGGGTACTTCTGCTGGTTACCCTCGCCGTGGTATTCGTGATTCTGCTGGCAGTCTACCGATCACCCATTATCCCCATTATTGCCCTGCTGACATCAATGGTGGCTCTTTCTGGGGCAATCTTTGTAGTGTGGAATATGGCAAATGCCGGCTGGGTCATGATTAACGGTCAGGTACAGGGCATTCTGCTCATTCTGGTAGTGGGTTCTGCGACCGACTACTCCCTGCTCTACGTTGCCCGCTACCGTGAGGCACTCACCTTACATCGCAACCGTTTTGATGCAACCCGTGCTGCCCTACGCGGAAGCTGGGAACCCATCGTTGCCTCCGGTGGAACCGTCATTGCGGGTTTGCTCTGCCTGTTGCTCTCGGCACTTGCCTCCAATAAGGCACTGGGGCCGATCGCCGCTACTGGTATCGTCCTTTCAATGGCAGCTGCACTTACCTTTCTACCGGCTGCCCTCGCGCTGTCAGGTCGCTTCGCCTTCTGGCCCGTACGCCCGCGCTACCAAGAAGAACACCGAGAAAGCCCCGGTGGTCTCTGGGCTAAAGTCGCCGACTTCGTTTCTGCCAAACCCCGAGCCGTTTGGGCAGCGACTGCCGCAGCCCTAGCTGTCTGCGCAGGCTTTGCGCTGACCTTTCAGGCAGAGGGCATTCGCCAGTCCGAGATTATCGTGGGGCAGTCGGAGTCACGCGACGGACAACGGGTACTGGCTGAACATTTTCCCGGTGGCTCAGGATCACCGGCGAACATCATTATCAGTGCCGACGCTCTGGACGCGGCTGCTGAGCGCCTAGACGCTCTAGATTCAGTGGATTCCCTCGCCGTGGTCGCAGCTGACTCACCCTCTGGCACCCTGCCGGTGGGCGCGTCCGCACCTAACCCCCTGCCCCCGGTCTTTGCCCAGGCAAGCCCCACCCAGGTAGAGGGAAACGTACTGCTGCAAGCTACCCTCACCGACCCTGCCGACTCACCTCAGGCGGAACAAGCCGTACTCGATATTCGCGCCGCCACGCAGTCAGTGGACGCCAACGCGCTGGTGGGCGGTGAAACAGCAACCGCGCTGGATAGCAACACCAGCGCAGCCCGCGACTTGAAGGTTATTATTCCTGCCGTCCTGGTAGTGATCACCCTGATTCTCATGCTATTGTTGCGCTCCATTGCCGCCCCGCTGTTACTGGTTGCCGCCACGGTACTCTCATTCCTAGCAGCCCTGGGCGTCTCAGCGATAGTATTCAACCACATACTGGGCTTCCCCGGCGCAGATCCAACAGTACCGCTATACGGGTTCGTCTTTCTCGTAGCCCTGGGCATCGACTACACTATCTTCTTGATGACCCGCGTGCGCGAAGAATCCCTCACCCTCGGCACCCGCGCAGGCATGCGCAAGGGGCTGATCGTGACCGGTGGAGTGATTACCAGTGCCGGTATCGTACTGGCAGCAACCTTCGCGGCGCTCGCTGTGATTCCGCTGGTCTTTATGATTCAGCTGGCATTTATCGTTGCTTTCGGCGTGCTACTGGACGCTACCGTGGTGCGCGCCCTGCTGATACCCGCTCTCATTGAGGATATTGGTCAGAAAGTATGGTGGCCCTCAAAGCTCTCTTGACAGTAGAAGCCTTTTGACCTCACTGGTATAAGTGGTGCCCCTCAGAAATTTGAGGGGCACCACTTGTATATAAGAATCATTGAAGAGTTAGATGCTGCGTGAAGGAGCGAAGAACTGACGCGCCCAGAGGGCAACGTAGACCAGCGCCACCAAAATAGGTACTTCAATGAGAGGCCCTACCACACCGGCAAGGGCCTGACCGCTCTGCGCGCCAAAGGTAGCAATAGCCACCGCAATCGCCAGCTCGAAATTATTACCTGATGCCGTGAATGAGAGAGTTGTGGTCTTTTCATACCCCAGCTTCAGTGCCCAACCAATCACCATGCTTGCCGCAAAAGTCACCAAGAAGTAGAGCACCAGCGGCACCGCAATACGGGCAACGTCTAGCGGGTTAGAGATGACCGCGTCCCCCTGCAAAGCAAAGAGCACCACAATGGTGAAGAGCAGACCGTAAAGAGCCCAGGGGCTAAGAGCCGGAACGAAAGTGTTTTCGTACCAGTTGCGTCCCTTTGTCTTCTCACCCACGGCGCGTGTGAGAAAGCCCAGCAGCAGGGGAATACCCAAGAAAACCAGCACCGAAAGTATAACCGTCGTCAGTGAGAACTCGACGCTGGTGGTCGGTAGCCCCAACCAGGTGGGCAATGCCTGTAGGTAGAACCATCCCAGGGCACCGTAAGCGAGTACCTGAAAGATAGAGTTGATCGCGACCAAAACCGCCGCTGCCTCGCGGTCACCGCAGGCAAGGTCATTCCAAATCAGCACCATCGCAATGCAGCGAGCCAAACCTACAATAATCAGACCGGTACGGTACTCGGGCAAATCAGGCAAGAAAATCCAGGCGAGAGCGAACATGAAGGCCGGTGCCAGTAACCAGTTAATGACCAGCGAGGTCACCATGAGTTTTTTATCGGCAAGCACCTCACCTGTTTCGGTGTAGCGAATCTTAGCCAGCACCGGGTACATCATCACCAACAGCCCCAAGGCAATGGGCAGAGAAACTCCGGCGACCTGAACGGACTCCAGCGCTGTACCCACCTGAGGTAAGAAGCGACCGAGTAGCAAGCCCAGAACCATGGCGGCGAGAATCCACAGGGGTAAAAAGCGGTCGAGCACAGATAACTTGGCGATCACCTGGTCAGTGTCGTTAGCGGGGTGAGCACTCACAGCGCACCTTCTTTCATCGATAAACTTCGATATTTTCTGTGCCAGTATATATTGAAATCTATCGATATATGTGTAATCTTGTTGAAAAGGCAATCTTTGCCGCATCTCACGGGAGGTGAGCGTATGAGAACATCATCGTGTTGCAGTATGGCAACCGAATCTGCGGTGCCAGTTGAGCATATTGCGCGTAAAGCCCAGTTCTACAAGGCTCTCGGCGATGAACGACGGCTGACCCTGGTCTATCTCATTGATTCATCACCTGAAAAAAGTGTCTGCGTTTGTGACCTCACCGAACCGCTGGGGCTCAAACAATCTACCGTCTCGCACCACCTCAAGATTCTGGTAGACGCCGGTATTCTCGCCCGCGAACAGCGCGGCACCTGGGCGCACTACTCGGTGGCAGCATCCGCCCAAGAATGTATTAGTACCCTCTGGAAGGAACACCCATGACCGATCACAAGCCCACTATTTTGTTCGTATGCAATTCCAACAAGGGCAAGTCACAGATGGCTGCTGCCCTGTTAGAAGCTGAAGCGCCGGGTAAGTTCACCGTGGAGTCAGCAGGTACTAAAGCGGCAGTGGGGGAGGCTGTTAACCAGCAGGCTGCGACGTCACTGGCTGAAATTGGTGCTGATATGTTGGCAGGTACTCTTACCCAGCTGACTGAGGAGGCGATGCGTGCTGCCGACCGTGTAGTCGTGGTGGGCGGGGCGAAACTTCCCGAGGTTGACGGTGTTGAGGTTGAGCGCTGGGAAACCGGCGAACCCTCAGAACGCGGCATCGAAGGCGAAGAGCGCATGAACCTGATTCGTGACGAGATCCGTGAGCGTGTGCAGAAACTGGCACAAAGCTACTAACCCAAAGTACTGCTACCTGAAGGTTGAATACGCGAATACAGCAAAAATCCCGCTCACTTTTACAGTGAGCGGGGCTTTTATGCTTGGTCGGGATGACAGGATTTGAACCTGCGACCTCGTCGTCCCGAACGACGCGCGCTACCAAGCTGCGCCACATCCCGATTATTAACTCATGACGCTAAGCGTCAAAGCAACATCAACCAGTATAACCCTGCCACGCGGACGCCGCAAAATCTTCGACGCGGACGCGCGAGCCTACCCGCGCGTCCGCCCAGCTACCCCGGTGAACGGTAGAACTAGCGGGTTGCCTTCTCGACCAGTTGCAGAATGTTCTGGTAGGTGTGCCCGGTAGCCTCGGTCATACCCTGCTCACAGGTGCGGTTGGTCGAAACATAGGCGGAGTAGCTGCGCTCATTGACCTCACGCGCCTCAGCTTTCGTCGCAGAAGCAGTGAGCTCGGGATGCAACATGCCGCGGTCACCGGCATAACCACAGCAACCCCAGTTAGCGGGTACTACTGCGTCCGGCGAAATCGCCTGAGCCAGTGCCACAAATTGCGCCTGAACACCCAGGTGGGTGACTGAGCAGGTGGGGTGTAAAACCACAGAATCCAGCGGACGCGTTACCGTGAGCCCAGGTAGCAGACGCTCAGCGGTGAACTGCACAGCATCAATAAAGCGAATCTTGGCAAAATCAGCCTCTCCTGCGCGCACTCCGTTCTTCAGCTGACTTTCAGCGGCAGCTGTCACCTTGGACTTCATCACTTCAAGCCCCTCAGTACACGAGGACGCATCGCAGACCACGGGCAACTCACCGCCACGGGTTGCCTTCCACAGAGTGCTCAGAACTTTATCGCTCATCAGCAAGTAGCCGTCGGTGTACCCCTTAGACTTCCAGGGAGTACCGCAGCACAGCGATGAGATACCCTCGGGCACTGTGTAGCGCACTCCCGCACGCTCACACAACTGTTCAAAAGCAGCCGTTGCGTTCATCGGCTCAGCCTTGCCGTCACCGTCAACACCACCGAACATGGCGTTGACGCAGGCGGGGAAGAAAACAATCTCGGCACGGACATCAGGGTGCGCTACACGATGTTTACCACCAGCTGACAACGACTTCTTATACTGAGGCACCAGGTCTTCACCCATGACCTTACGCCCGAAATCAGTCACCGCCTTCACCGCGGGGAAGGGTAGCTTCTTAGCGATATCTAAGGCGACACCGGCACCAGCATCCACCGCGCCCCAGTTCTTTGCGGCAATCGTCCACCCCGTAGCCACCAACTTATTCTGGTTCTCACTACGCAGACGCCGCACCAAATCACCTGTATCAATGAGCACGGGGCAACGAGTGAAGCACATACCATCTACCGCGCAGGTCTCGATGCCGTAGTACTCATAATCTTTACGCAAGCGGTTTGCCAGATCTGGATTGTGCTCCTCAGCCGTCTGAACCTCGCGGCGCATGACGATACGCTGGCGCGGGGTCAGCGTCAAATCCTTAGACGGGCATACCGGCTCACAGTAACCGCACTCCACACAGCGATCAACCTCCTGCTCCACAGCGGGCGCAACCTTGAGATTCTCAATGTAGGTGCGGGGATTATCGGTAATAATGACACCGGGGTTGAGCAAGGCTGTGGGGTCAATCAGGCGCTTGACTTCAACCATCACCTCGTAAAGTTCGGTACCAAACTGACGCTCGATATAAGGTGCCATAATGCGACCTGTACCGTGCTCGGCTTTCAGCGACCCCTGGCGTCCTACAATCAGATCCACCATGTCTTCGGTGAAGGCTTCGTAGCGACGCAGCTTATCGGCATCATCAAACTTTTCATTGAGCATGAAGTGAACGTTACCATCCTTAGCATGACCGAAAATCACCGAATCCTCATAGCCGTGGACATCAAAGAGAGTACCCAGCTCCTGGCAGGTTTCACCCAGCACATCCACAGGCACCACCACGTCCTCTAACAGAGCATTAGTACCTGAGGGTCTGTTGCCCGCAACCGTTGTATAAAGCCCGCGGCGAGCCTGCCAGAGCTTGTTGCGCTCGCTCAAATCGGTGGTCATTTCAACGGGCGCCACCACGGGCAGGGACGCGAACATGGGCGCGGCGGCATCCTCTAAAGCCCTGAGCTCCTCAGCAGAGTTGCCCTGGAATTCCACCAGCACTGAGGCGTGGTCTTTCACGTCAATCGCTGCAAGCGCAGCAGCTGCCTGACCGGTGCGCTGGGCAACACGAATAGAGGTAGCATCTAGAAGTTCAGCGGTAGAGAGCTTGTTCTCTACCAGTGTGGGCACCATTTTTGCCGCGGTGATGAGGTCATCAAAAACCAGCAGGCCGGTTGAAACATTGGTGAGAATAGGTAGGGTGCGGTAGGTTGCTGAAGCCACAAAAGCCAGAGTGCCCTCAGAGCCCACCAAGAGGTGCTCCAAAATCTCGACAGGGGTTTCAAAATCGAGAAAAGAGTTAAGCCCGTAACCCATGGTGTTCTTCATCGAGAACTGCTGCTTGATGGTGGCAACGGACGCGGGATTTGCAAGAATACGTCGGCGCAGGCGTAATAAACCCTCGTGAATATCGGGTTCTTGGGCGCGCAACTGGGCATCGGCATCTGCGTCCGCAGTATCAATCACGGTACCCGAGGGCAGCACAAAAACCAGGGATTCGAGGGTGTTATAGGTGTTGAACTCTGTGCCGGATGACATGCCGGAGGAGTTGTTAGCAACCACACCACCGATGGTGCAGGCACTCAAGGACGCGGGGTCAGGACCCAGCCGGTAACCGTAGGGTGCCAGCATATTGTTGACCGCCATGACGGTCGCTCCGGGCTGCACCCGCACCCGTTGACCGCTATCGAGAACCTCTATGTCGCGAAAATTGCGGCGGGTATCGAGCATCAAACCGTCGCTGACTGCCTGCCCTGAAAGCGAGGTGCCGCCGGAACGGAAGGTCAGTGGAACCCCGTGACGCGAAGCAGAAGCGAAAATCGCACCCATATCATCAGCTGAACGAGGACGCAGCACCCCACCGGGAACCAGCAGGTAGTGGGAAGCATCGTGGGCAATAGCCAAACGGTCAATTTCTTTGACCGAGATAGCGTCAGCTCCCAAGAGGGATTGAAGCTCTGAGGCGACACCGCTCAACCCGTGGGCGTGCGGTGAGTCAAGGGAGGTAGCAGAGACAGCAACGGCAGACATAACAAACACCTTTGTTCGTGCGAGTGTGATTGTCTCTATTTTAGAGTTGCTAGTGTTGTTCATCTCTTCATGAAACTCGCGCATCTTCGCTAGATTGCCATTGATTCTTCCCAGGACGTGTGGAGTTGAGCGAAGCGTCCGCCGGACTCAATGAGCTGGGTGGGGGAGCCATCTTCGACGATGGTGCCGTCATCAATCACAAGAATACGGTCCGAGGTCAGCACCGTTGAGAGACGGTGGGCAATCACGAGAGAAGTGCGCCCCGCCAACAGTTTCTCAAGCCCGGCTTGAACTAACCGTTCGGAGGGAATATCAAGGGAGGCGGTCGCTTCATCGAGAATAAGCACCGCCGGGTCTACCAAGAAAGCACGGGCAAACGAGATGAGCTGACGCTGACCGGCTGAGACCGAACCACCGCGCTTTGAAAGGTCGGTGTTGTACCCCTCGGGCATCACCGAGATGAACCCGTGGGCACCCACCGCCCGCGCTGCATCCTCAACTTCTTGGTCGGTTGCTTCGGGTCTGCCCAGCCTAATGTTCTCAGAGATAGTGCCGGTAAAAAGAAAAGCCTCCTGAGTCACCATAACGACTTCACGGCGCAACTGCTCATCGGCAAGATCACTCACAGCAACCCCGTCCAAGGTCAAAGAACCCTCAGTGAGATCGTAGAAACGTGCCACCAATTTAGCGAGGGTAGATTTACCGGCACCGGTTTTACCCACCAGAGCTACCTGCTGACCGGCGGGAATGTCCAGGTTGAAGGGGTGCAAGGCAGGGCGACCGGGCAGGTACTCAAAACTCGTGTCCCTAAACTCAAGGTGACCCGCAGCAGGCTGGGTACGCTGTACCGGACGCGCCGGTTCGGCAACCTGGGGTACTTCGGCGAGAAAGCCCGAGACCTTCTCTAAAGCCGATACGGCAGACTGTAACTGGTTGTAGAACTGCGACATTTGAAAGACCGGTTCAAAGATGCGGTTGGCGTATATAACCAGTGCAAGCAGGGTGCCCACCTGCATGGCTCCCTCAAGCACAGAGTGACCGCCAACCACCAGCACTACCGCCACGAAGACGGTGCCCGCACCCAGCAGAGAGGGCAGGTAGAGACCAAAGATTTTGACGGAATCCATGACGCGCAGACGGTAGTCTTCTGCTTTTTCGCCGTAGACCGAGCGGGCGCGTGCCTCATTGTTGAAGGCTTTGATGGCGCGAATACTGCCGAAAGTCTCTGTGAAGCGTCCAATAAGCTGGGCTGATTCAACACGCTGGGCACGAAAAGCCACCGACGAGCGGCGCTGAAACCAGACGGTCAGCAGAGCCACGGGAACCATCATGACTAGCAGACCGACACCTGCCCGCCACTCCATCACAAAGAGAGCTATCACAGAGAAAACCATGCTCAGGGCGGCAGCGGCGAGCTGAGATAGACCGGAATCGAGAAAAGCCTTGAGTGTTTCAAGGTCTGAAGTCAGGCGCGAGATCACACGTCCGGCAGTATATTTCTCGTGAAAACCCACGCTGAGTTTCTGCGCGTGATCGAACATTTCAAGGCGTAGGGCATAGAGGGCTTTTTGCGAGAGACGGGTGGTCACCACAATATTCAGGTACACAAAGACACCGGCAAGAATCGCGGCAGCCCCAAACACCGCTAGCGAAACCAGCATAGGCTGAGAGTTGCCCTCACGCAGGGGGTTTAAGGCGTTGTTCAACGTGTAGGCAATCAGCCAGGGCGCCAGGGTATTAAGACCCATCGCCGCTACCACGTAGATGATAGAGAGCATGAGCTCTTTACGCAGGGGCTTCAGAACTCGCACCAGCAGAGCCATAGAACGCTGGCGGGTAAATTTCTTCTCTGAAGCATCGAGCTCAATTTTGTCTTCGGCAAGTTGCTGTGACACGGTTCTTTAGCCCTCCTTACTCTCATCAAGGGGTGCCATCAACGCCCGATACTCCGGGTGCGATTGCAAATGAGCAGGAGTGCCCACTGCAATAATTGCGCCCTCTTTCATCACGGCAACCCGGTCGGCAAGGGCAACGGTTGAGGGGCGGTGAGCGGTCAGCAGGGTAGTAGTGTTCACCAGCTGCTTTTTCAGCTGCTGCATCACGAACTCCTCGGTATTAACGTCGAGAGCCGACAGCGGATCATCAAGGAGCATGACGCGCGGCTGGGCTGCAATGGCGCGGGCGAGCGACAGACGCTGACGCTGACCACCCGATAAGTTCATGCCCTCTTCACCAATCACAGAATCAACACCCTCAGGTAGTTTCTCCACAAAATCAGCAGAGGCAACGTCAAGACCCAGACGCAAACGCGCGTCCGCCTCTTGGGCGCTCATCCGCGAACGGTCAACACCCAGCAACACGTTCTCACGCACCGTATCTGAGAACAATACAGGCTCTTCAAAAGCGAAAGAAACTTGTTGGCGCAACTGGTGAATGCTGAGTGATTTAACGTCAACCCCGTCTATGGAGATGGTGCCGGCGGTTGCATCATAGAGACGCGGTACCAGCTGCAAAACTGTTGATTTACCCGAACCTGTGACACCCACCAGGGCAATAATCTCACCTGGTTCAATCTCTAGGCTAAAGTTTGTCAGCACAGCCGGTGCCGCTTCGGAGTAGGCGAAGCGAACGCCCGAAAAACTGAGAGAAGCGGGGGCCTGCGAACTCTGCACCGAATGTTTCATCGGGGCGGACGCGCGTCCGTTCCCCGTCCTTTCGTTGCGGCTAGAGTCGCTGAGCAGGGGTATATCTTCTCCATCGGGGGTATCCACGATAGAGCGGTGGCGGTCTAAGGAGACCTTAGCGCCCAGCCCGATGCCCATGAGTGTACCCGCACGTTCTACCTGGGCATTCAAAATGGCGGTGGTTGCAAAGAAAGCGGTGAGTTCGCCAACGCTGAGCTGGTTGTGGGCAACCTGGTTGATGCCAACCCCCAGGGTAATAAGCGAGGTGACACCGACAATCAAAGAGTTCTGCATCATGAGCTTACCCATGAACCGCGAGCGGGTCACCTCAAGATCCCGCAACCTGGCGGAGTCCTCAGCGAAGCCCGCAAGAGCATGCTGACCGCGTCCGAGGGCTTTGAGCACACGCACACCGTGAACAGACTCCTCAACGGTGGTTGCTAGATCGCCAGCCATCTCTTGAGATTGGCGGGTGAGCTCTCGATACCCTTTAACAAACCGCCAGGTCACAAAAACCATGAGCGGTACACTGCACACGTAGATGAGGGTGAGCAGGGGAGACCCTCGCAGTAGGAGCACCGAGCCAACGACCAGCATCACCGCAACAGAGATGAGCTGAACCAGACCGAAAGTCATCCACTGGCGCAAGGTATTGAGATCACCCATTGAGCGCTGCAGAAGCTGCCCCGAGGGCCAACGGTCGTGAAAAGAAATGGGCTGACGCAGTAGTTTATCCACAATATTCAAACGCATCTGCTGCTCAACAGTGGACGCTGAATCAACCAATAAGAAGCGGCGCAACATCACCAAAGATACTTGGGCTGCGGCGACCCCCAGCACTATTAAACCGCCTAGCCACACCGTTGAGCTGGTGGGTGATCCGCCCACCATCGCATCGACAATAAAGCTGAGCACTTGAGGAATCATCAGCTCCACGATGACTATAATGATGCTGACAGTCAGCCCCGCTATCCACCGTGCGCGGATAGGACGCAGATAAGAAAAAAGGGTGTGCGATTCGCCGGTCTGCCGGGAAAAGGGGGTAGGGGAGGGCACCTCAATACGCTTTGTTTTTAACAAAAAGTTCTGCACGCGCTAGCTACCAGCCTTCTCACCAGGGAATAGAGCCCTCCAGAATACAATTAGGCTCCACCTACAGTTCTACAGGGTTTTACACAAAAATTCGCGCCAGGATTTCTTCAAGCGAAATCATGACGCAAATTTTACGCAGAAAATATTGCCTATCTAGCGTGAGGTGAGGGTCACCACAATTGCCTCAGGCGGGCAGAAGAGCCTCACCTGTGCGTAGCGTGAAGTTCCCAACCCGGCAGAAACGTGTACCGGCACACCATCTTGATAGCTCAAGCCTTTGGCTCGCGCAGGCGGCAAATCGCAGTTAGACACCAGCGCGCGTCCACCCGGCAAACATACCTGACCACCGTGCGTGTGGCCGGCAAAGATCGCTTGGGCACCATCAGCAACAAACCGGTTCAGGGTTCGCAGGTACGGTGCGTGAGCTACACCTAAGCGCACCAACGGCGCAGGTTCGGTATCAAAGGCGGTGGGCGCAAACCCCGGATGCTTGTCATAGCCAATGTGCGGGTCATCAACCCCCGAGAACTCCAAACGCAACCCATCAATGCTCAGAGTTTCATAGCGGTTGATGAGGTCAACCCAGCCCCTGTTATCAAAAGCATCGTGCATTTCTTGGGTGGGAAGGGTAGCGACTTTTTCGCTCTCAGGTTTCTTAGAGGGTCCCACTAAATAGCGGAAAGGGTTCTTTTTGCCCGGTGCGAAATAGCAGTTAGAACCCGGCACGTACACACCCGGAAAATCAAAGAGCGGATCCAACGCATCCATCAGGGCAGGTAACCCGCTCATGTGCGAGAGATTGTCACCGGTGTTGATAACGAGGTTGGGTTCTAACGCCGCCAGCGAATGGATGAAGTCACGTTTGGTGCGTTGCCCCGGAATCATGTGCATATCTGAGATGTGCAGAATCCTAAAGTCTGGGGTGCCCGCAGGTAAAACGGGTAGCGCTTCGTGGCGCACCGTGAAATTGGTGAGTTCGTAATACCGGGCATAGACTGCCGTGGCGGCACCCGCAACAACAGCTGTAGCGAGGGTAGCACCGGCTACCTTGCCCAGCTGTTCAGCAGATACCGCCACAGCAGAAGGTGAAGATGAGATCATACTTAGCCTAGACCCAGCACCTTATTAGAAGGCTGAGCGAACTTATCAGTGTTATAGCGTTTAGCGGTCTCGTTCATGTAACGCTGCCACTGGGTACCTGCGAAGGTTGCGCCATCAACGTAAGCACTGCGCTGACCGTTGATTGACAAACCGTTGAGTGAACGGGAGCCCTCTTGGAGGTTACCCACCCAGGACGCGGTAGAAAGACCCTTGGTGTAGCCCACCATCCAGGTCTGGGTGGAGTTATCGGTCGTACCGGTTTTAGCTGCTGAAGCATCAGGCAAACCGATACCGCGCTGCCAGCCAGAACCATCGACCAGTACCTGCTTGAGTACGTAGTTCACGCCGTTCGCGACGTCCTTTGAAATCTGTTCGGAGCAGGCGGGCTTGTACTCTTTCTTCACGCTACCGTCGCGGTTTTCAACCTTGGTGGTTGCCATGGGCTCGCAGTAGACACCGTCGTTAGCGAAGGTCGCGTAGGCGGATGCCATAGTCAAGGGTGAAACCTCAATGGCACCGATGTTCGATGTCAGAATCTTGGGGTTGTAGGCGGTGTCGCCCGTCCACTGGTGAACGTGCAGTTTATCAGCCATCTCTTGGATATCGCACAAATCAGATTCGAAGACCATGCGGAAGAGGAAGGAGTTAATGGAGTTCTTCATACCGAAAGTAACTGTGCCCCACTGGCGGTAACCACCCTCAGCGTTCTGGAAGGTAAAACCCTCGGGTTTTTCGGTGAACCGGAAAGCTCCACCGTCGAGGCACTTGGCATTCCAGCGGGTGCTGGCGGGGTAGTTCAAAGCGGTGCCATCAATCACCTGATTGACGCTCTTGCCCTTATCTATCCAGTTCGCCAGAACCACGGGCTTGAAAGTTGAACCGGGCTGGAATCCGGTGGTGCCACCGTACTGGGGATCAACATTGTAGCTGTAGAGCGAAGTAGAGTGATCGTCCTTTGCATCAGCATAATCACTGTTCTGCGCCATCGCCTTAATGTAGCCGTTCTTGGGTTCAACAGAGACCAGAGCGGCGTTCACATCGTCGATATTGTTAGTAGAGGGCTGGGTAGCTTCCACTGACTTCTTCGCTGAATCCTGCGCGCGGGTATCAAGAGTTGAAATAATCTTGTAACCGCCACGGTAAATGCTGTTGATGCGGTCCTCTTCGGTAGCACCAAAGGATTCATCGCCGTAGAGCGCTGACATCACGTAGTTGCAGAAGTAGGCGTTTACACCTGCTGCTGAACATCCTGAGTCGGTGGTGTGAATATCGAGATCCAACTCTGAATTCACTGCGTTGTCATACTCTTTTTGAGTGATTTTCTCATCGCGCAACATGGTGCCCAGCACTAAGTTGCGACGTTCTTTGGAGTATTCGGGGTTCTTATTGGGGCGGTACACGTTAGGTGCCTGTACCATACCGGCAAGCGTCGCTGCCTGAGCGGGGTTCAGCTCAGCAGCTGAAATACCCCAGTAGTAGTAAGCAGCAGCCTCAACGCCGTAGTTAGCGCCACCCAAGTTCACAATGTTGAGGTAGCCCTCAAGAATTTCGTCTTTGGATTTGTTTTCTTCCATCGAGATGGCAAGTTTCATCTCGATGATTTTCTCAACATACCCCTTATTAGCGCCCAAAGTTTCGGTGGCATCGCCGCCGGTCTGTTCAGCTGTATCAATGAGCAAGTTGTTCACGTACTGCTGAGTGAGAGTGGAAGCGCCCTGACGGTTGTTAGGACGAAGGATATTATTAACCAGCGCACGTCCAATACCGACGGGTGAAATAGCACCGTGTTCGTAGAACTTACGGTCTTCAACCGCGATAATCGCGTCCTGCATGGGCTGCGAAATTTTATCGAGGGGAACCTCAGTGCGGTTCTGAGCGTAAAAAGTAGCTAGCTCCGTTTTACCGTCGGATGCGTACAGTACCGAGGGCTTCGAGAGCGGGCCGTCAGACATATTGTCGGGCAGTCCCTTGAACCAGTTGATGGATGAGGTAGCAGCCATGCCAGCGGCAGCTGTGGGCGGAACCAACAGACCGGCAGTGATAAAGCCTGCAATGATTGACAGCGCTACGAACTGCAATAAATCACTGGGCTTACGCTTTTTACGTACTTTCTTGGATGAGACCATTGCTCTAGTTTACAAGCCAAACGGAAAAAACACAGTCTTTTATTAGACCGCTCATAGACCGCTGGCTCACACCGGCAGACCTCCTAGTTCGCCCCGCAACAAATACGATGTTTTATCGCCTCTTGCACGGGTGTTTTTCGTAAACGCGTGCCGGTGGGTTTAGGCTAGAGACATGGATAAATGGGAATACGCAACAGTGCCCTTGATGATTCACGCTACCAAGCAGATTTTGGATAGCTGGGGCGAAGACGGCTGGGAACTTGTCACTGTACTACCTGGTGCTGCACCAACCGGTGCCGCACCCGCGGGTAACATGGTCGCTCCGACCCAGGGCAACCCGATCGCTTACTTCAAACGTAAGAAAAGCTAACACTAAAATATAGAACTCAACGGCCGACTCGCGTGTAGCGCGACCGGTCGTTGTTTTCCCTTAACACTTCCTGTACCAGAATCATTGTGAGAAAGCGTTATGACTCAGAACAGCACCGTTGAAAACCGTATTAAAGAACTGGGCTACACACTGCCCCAGGTTGCCGCCCCTGTAGCGTCCTATGTCCCCGCTGTTGTCAGTGGTTCGTACGTCTACACCTCGGGTCAATTGCCTTTTATCGATGGGGCTTTGCCAGAAACTGGCAAGGTTCATACTGAACCCGGTGGTGTGAACCTCGATGACGCTAAAAAGTACGCGGCGATGTGTGCTTTGAACGCTTTGGCTGCCGTGAAATCTGCGATTGGTGATCTTGACCGTGTGACCAAGATTGTTAAAGTAGTGGGTTTTGTATCATCGCACCCTGAGTTTACTGCTCAGCCTGCCGTCATTAACGGGGCTTCTGAGTTGCTGGGTGATATTTTCGGTGAGGTGGGTCAGCACGCCCGCAGCGCTGTTGGTGTGCCGGTGTTGCCCTTAGACTCACCGGTTGAAGTTGAAATTATTGTTGAGTATGTCTAAACCTGCTCTGTATACCGGTGCTCTGACAACGGTGCCCCAGAAGGCTGCGGCGATGAGCACTGATACCGCCCGTATCGAGCGGACTGTGGCATCTGTTGAACGCATATTTGTACTGCCTCGATCGCAGCAAGACGCGGCGCGTACCTGGGTAGCAGAGGGCGGTGAACACGGCCCCTGCACCCTCAAAGCGGCAGGTGCCGTGATATTTGTACGCGACGGTGCCAGCGGCATTGAAACCTTTATGACGTATCGGGTGAAATCTCCCATGGGCAGGCTGGCTTTCCCCGGCGGTCTAGCTACCGCATCTGATATTGCCCATCACCAGTGGATTGGCCCGAGCGAAACGCAGTGGGCTGAAAAAACCGGTGGCGACAATCCGCAGTTGGCACGTGCCGCCGTCACCACCGCCATCCGCGAAGTTTTTGAAGAAACCGGTCTCTTACTCGCTGGGACTAACGAGGTTAGCACCGTTGAGTCACTGAACGCGCACGAGATGATGAGCGTGCGACAGGCTATTTCTCAGCAAGAGAAAGATTTCATCGGCTACCTCGAAAGCCGCAACCTGAAGATGCGTACTGACCTGCTCAAGCCTGTGGGGCACTGGCACTCACCCGATTTCTTCCACAAGCGCTACGATTTGCACTACTTTGCGGCGGCTGTGCCCGTGGGGCAAAGCATTAACCTCTTAGAAGGCAAAGGGATTTGGGGTCGGTGGATTAGCGTCGGTGAGGTTCTCTCTAACACCACCAGCACCGCGCTGGGAGATGAAGTGGGGCAGGACGATACCGTCGGCAAGACCCTTCCTGAGCTGGTGAGTCCGGGAGTGATGTGCGCCCTAGAAGCAATGAACAACAGCTCAAGTGCCATCGCTTTCCTCTCCAAGAAACGCTCGGTTCAGGTGGTTAAACCTGAAACTAAGATGGCAGCCGATGGCACCTGCTATCTCAGCGTCAAGGACGCACCCGCCAAACCCGCGCGGTAGAGACCATTACTGCTTCAAGGAAAAAGAAGAGGGACGGTTCGCGATGAACCGCCCCTCTTTCTTTTAGGGTGCTCTTAGTACGCTATGAGTTTTAGCGTGAACGGTTGCGCAGACGCTGCAGATCAAGAATAACGACCGCGCGTGCTTCGAGGCGAATCCAGCCGCGTGATACGAATTCAGCCAGTGCCTTGTTCACGGTTTCGCGTGAGGCGCCAACGAGCTGAGCCAGCTCTTCCTGGGTGAGTTCGTGGGCAACGAGCACACCGTCGGTTGCGGGGCGACCAAAGCGGTCAGCTAGGTCGAGCAGTGCCTTTGCAACGCGACCGGGAACGTCTGAGAAGACCAGGTCAGCGAGGTTTTCGTTGGTGCGACGCAGACGGCGGGCAAGAGCCTGAAGAACCTGAGCTGAGATGCTGGGGGACTTCTCCATTGCCTTGCGCAGTGACTCGTGCTTGACACCTGCCAGGCGGGTCTCTGACACAGCGGTTGCGCTGGTTGAACGCGGTGAGGGGTCAAACAAAGCCATCTCGCCGAAGATTTCACCGGGGCCGAGAATAGCAACCAGGTTCTCGCGTCCGTCGCTTGCTGTGCGACCGAGCTTGATTTTGCCTGACACTACAAAGTACAGCTGGTCGCCGGGGTCGCCCTCGTAGAACAGAGTGGCACCGCGGGTCAGGTCAACTTCAGTGATGTCTTCGGTAAGGGCAGCGAATGCTTCATCGTCGAGCTGTGCAAACAGTGGGGCGCGGCGTAGAACTTCAATATCCACGTGTTGTTCTCCTATAAAACTACTAATAAACCTTTGTTGTGGTTACGAACCGATTGATAGGTGCTCGTAAGCCTCAAGCCACTCTGGTGAGTGTGACTTTTTCAATTACTATCGAGATTACCGCAAAAACGAGATAGTTACATCACCCTATCCTTAAATCAGCCGTGAGCTAGACTAAAATTTTAGGTTGCTGTGAGCGTTTTCCCCGCTTGCTGCACTACTATCGGGTGAACTGAGAGGGCATCATAGGGTGCCCCCGGCAAGGAGTCTAATGTTACAAGAGTTTACCTGGCTGGACGCGACCATAGCCGTGATCTTTTTGCTCTACTTCTTGGCGGGCATTAGGCGAGGTTTCTTCATCTCTTTAGGCAACCTTGCTGGCTTTATTCTTGGCGCCTTTGCGGCAATGTCAGTCACCGGCTGGGTAGTGCAACAGGTGCCTGATGCATGGCACATTATTGCCGGTATCATCACCATTATTCTTTGCTTGGTGGTTGGTCAATGGCTCGGTTTTTTGTTGGGGCGCTCCCTGCGAGACCTCAGCGATAAAACGCCGCTTCGTTCCCTCGAACGTCTGCTCGGTGGCGTGTTGAATCTAGTGGTGGGTGCGCTGGTGCTGCTCATTATAATCCTTGCACTCAAACCCTTGGGCGTTCCGGCAATCACCACTGCGCTGGGGCAGTCACAAATAGCGGTGGCTCTTGAACGCAACGTACCCCGTGCTGTCCAAGAGAAAATCAGTGAAGTACGCACGGACATCATGGCGAACGCTTCGATTCCTGAAATTACATCACTAATGTACCCGCAGACGCCCCCGCCCACCGAACCGTTAGAAAACGCCAGCCTTGAAGAAGCCAGCCAGTCTGTGGTGCAGGTATTAGGAGCTGCAATCCATTGCGGATACACCTCAGAGGGGTCGGGGTTCGTCATCGCTGACAACACCGTAGCGACCAATGCCCACGTTGTAGCGGGCGTGACCGAACCGCTCGTCCAAGATCGGGGTGGGTTTACTTACCGCGGCGAGGTGGTTTACTACGACAAAACTAACGATGTCGCTTTTATACGGCTCACTGATGAACTGCCACTCGATGCGCTCCCTTTGGGCGGTGATGCGCCTTCAGGCACACCCGCATCCTTCATGGGGTACCCCGGCGGAGGTCCCTTCGACTCGCGTCCGGCAACCGTACAGGGCTTGGGCTACAGTCGTACCGTTGAAGCTAAAACCGGTGAAACCAGCGAATCACGTTTGGTTTATCAGCTAGCAGCTGAGGTGGAACAGGGTAGCTCGGGCGGACCGGTCTTCAATGAGAAAGGTGAGGTAATCGCGCAGATCTTCGCCACATCAACAGAGGGTAAAACCAGCGGTTATGCTATTCCTGCTTCTGTTTTGCAGGATGCGCTGGTGGGCTTGGAAAATTACACACAGCCGGTAGCTACCGGTCAGTGCCAGGTGCGCTAAAAGGCAAGAGCTCCCCCCCCCCCCAAGAAATTTGGGTCTAGGCGAGGTGCTGGGCGAGAAAGTCCACCGCCAGGGTGTAACCATAGGCACCAGCTCCGGCAATCACAGCAGTTGCTTGCGGTGAAATATAAGAGTGGTGGCGGAATGACTCGCGCTTGTGAATGTTACTCAGGTGTACCTCAACAACGGGCAGCTCGGCCGCTTCTAGAGCATCATGCAGGGCAACAGAGGTGTGGGTGTAGGCTGCCGGGTTGATGATAATAGCAACAGCCCTGGTGCGGGCACGCTGAATCTCATCAACCAGGGCGCCCTCGTGATTGGACTGGAAGAATTCAACATCGAAGCCGTGCTCGGTGCAGCGCTGGGTAACCTGCTGTTCGATATCTGCCAGGGTGGTGATGCCGTACACCTCAGGATTGCGGGTGCCTAAAAGGTTGAGGTTGGGGCCGTTGAGAACAAAAAGTGTGGGTGCCATAACCTTTAGTTTTTCATATTAAGAAAGCGGTACCCGGTATCTAGTGCCGATACCGGGTACCTTTTGTTATTCATCGTGCCCCTTGTCGGTGCGGTGAGCTCACCACAAACTCCCGTCAACCGTTCTATCAGCGGTGCAGATGAAGTCTAGATGCGTCTTCGCGCACGTAGCTTTTAGCCCTTGTACTTTTCGACGATGACGTCCATGACAGTGGAATCTGCCAGAGTGGTGACGTCGCCGACGGGGCGGTTTTCTGCAACGTCCTTGAGCAGACGGCGCATAATCTTGCCGGAGCGGGTCTTGGGCAGCTCGGGCACAATCAGAACCTTCTTGGGCTTAGCAATCGGTGAGATTTCAACACCTACGTGAGCACGGATTTCTTCGGAGAGGGCTGCCTCGTCGTAGCCTGCTGCCACTGCTTCATCGGAAAGAATGACGAAGGCGATGACTGCCTGACCGGTAGTCTCGTCGGGCGCACCCACGACCGCTGCTTCTGCCACCTTGGGGTGGGTAATCAGAGCAGATTCAATTTCGGGGGTGGAGAGTCGGTGACCCGAGACGTTCATGACGTCATCGACGCGTCCGAGTACCCACACATCGCCATCGGCATCGCGCTTAGCGCCGTCACCTGCAAAGTACATGGACTCAAAGCGTGACCAGTAGGTGTCAACAAAGCGTTCGTCGTCGCCCCAGATGGTACGAACCATAGAAGGCCAAGGTTCACGGACAACCAAGAAGCCTGACTGCTCATTGCCCAGGGTGTCACCCAAATCATCTACCACATCGACCTTGATACCGGGTACCGGCTGCTGTGCTGAACCGGGCTTAGCAACGGTGACACCGGGCAATTGAGAAATCATGATTGCGCCGGTTTCGGTCTGCCACCAGGTATCAACGATGGGGCACTTGTTGCCGCCAATGACGCGGTGGAACCACGTCCACGCCTCGGGGTTGATAGCCTCGCCCACGGTGCCCAGCACGCGCAGTGATGAGAGGTCGTACTCGCCGGGGATGTCCTCGCCCCACTTCATCATGGTGCGAATAGCGGTGGGGGAGGTGTAGAGAATGGTAACGCCGTACTTCTGCACGATTTCCCAGAAACGACCGCGGTGCGGTGAATCGGGGGTACCCTCGTAGATCACCTGGGTAGCGCCATTGACCAGCGGTGCGTAAGCAACATAGGAGTGGCCGGTGACCCACCCAACGTCTGCGGTACACCAGTACACATCGGTTTCCGGCTTGAGGTCAAAGATGTTCTTGTGAGTGTAGGCGCCCTGGGTGAGGTAACCACCGGTGGTGTGCAAAATACCCTTGGGCTTACCGGTGGTGCCTGAGGTGTAGAGAATGAAGAGGGGGTCTTCTGCGTTCTGGGCGCTGGGGGTGTGCTCGGTGGAGGCAGCATCGAGAGCCTCATGCCACCAGATGTCACGACCCTCAACCCAGTCAATGTCTTCGCCGTTGCGCTTGACGACCACTACGTTTTCAACGGTGGTTTTGCCTGAGAGTGCCTTGTCAACGGCAGGCTTGAGCATGGAGGGCTTGCCACGGCGGAAAGAGCCGTCTGCGGTAACGACCAGCTTCGCCTCGCCGTCCTCAACACGTGAACGCACCGCGTCCGCTGAAAAGCCGCCAAAAATAACGGAGTGAACCGCACCAATACGGGCACACGCCAGCATGGTGATGACAGCTTCAGCAATCATGGGCAGGTATACGGCGACGCGGTCGCCCTTGGTGACGCCGAGCGCCTCAAAAGCGTTAGCTGCGCGGGATACCTCGTCCTTGAGCTGGGCGTAGGTGTAGGTTTTGGTATCACCGGGTTCGCCCTCAAAGTGAATAGCGACGCGGTCACCCAAACCGTTCTCAACGTGGCGGTCTACAGCGTTGTAGCAGGCGTTGAGTTCGCCGTCCTTGAACCACTTGGCAAAGGGAGGGTTAGACCAGTCGAGGGTTTCAGTAAAGGGCTTTGACCAGGTCAGCAGCTCGCGTGCCTGCTCCGCCCAGAACTCGGTGCCTTTTTCTTCGGCATGGGTATAAAGATCGGCAGTAGCGTTCGCCTGTGCAGCGAATTCTTCGCTGGGGGCAAAGGTGGGAGTCTCAGGCATAATGAAACCTTTCATGGTAATAAGTGAGCAACGTCTATGATGGGTGTCACGAAAAATGCGTTGAGTAAACCATAAACTAATATAGTGGTGTGTGTCATATTATGCGCGCGGTGTGTTGAAATTTTTTTGGGACGCACACCCCCACTCAACGCACCGAGTAGGCTTGAAGCTATGGGTAAAACAACAACCACCACGAGCGCAACACCGACCACTTCAGTGGCGTCAACCCCCTCTTTGACCCCGCAAGAACACGCTCTTATAGAAATTCGCACCGTACCAGCTTTCACTGCTGAAGCCGCACGCAAACGCAGACAGCGCTCGCCCGAAACCGAGATCGGGCGCAAACGCAGAGTACGGAAAATCAACACCATTTTGGGGCAAACCTACCCCTACGCCGTTGCCGAACTAGACTTCGAGAACCCCTTTCAGCTGTTGGTTGCCACCGTGCTTTCAGCCCAAACCACCGATGTGCGCGTCAACTCGGTGACCCCCACCCTCTTTACCGCCTACCCTGATGCCGCTGCCCTCGCGTCCGCCCGCGCAGAAGACCTTGAAGACATCATAAAATCTCTGGGGTTCTACCGGGCGAAAACCCGCTCCATCATAGCGCTCGCCCAGCAGCTTGTAACGGAATGCGACGGGCAGGTTCCGGCTACCTTGAAGCAACTGGTTAAACTCGCCGGTGTGGGGCGCAAAACAGCCTTTGTGGTGCTGGGAAACGCCTTTAATCAACCGGGACTAACGGTCGATACCCACTTCGGACGCTTGGCACGCCGCATGGGCATGACCATAGAAAAAGACCCAGTAAAAGTGGAACGCGAGGTTGCTGCACTCTTTGAGAAAAAAGACTGGACGCAGCTTTCCCACCGGCTGGTTTATCACGGCAGACGTATCTGCCATGCCCAGAAACCGGCATGCGGTGTGTGCCCCGTTGCCGATTTGTGCCCTTCCTACGGTGAAGGCGAGACCGATGAAATAAAAGCGCGAAAGCTGATGAAATATGAAATGGCACCGGGAAGAGAAGGCCTGCATCTGAAGTTTCTTAAAGGCTATAGCCGCCGGCAACTACAAGCAGAAGGGTATTCTCTTGGATCTTAACCCCAAAGACTCGGATCGTGTTTCTCAGAACCCAGCCTCCGACCCCAAGGGTGCCGCGCTGGGGCAGGCGCGTGCTGATTTGTTGCGCCTGGTTCAGCACGACGTCACTGACTTCTCAGACTGCGAGCGCTGGAAAGTGGGTGAGGTCGATAGTGCTGTGAGCAGACGCGCTGCTGTACTGATTTTGTTTGGTGCTTTAGATGCTGAACCGGCGCGTACTTGGGTGGCGGGGAACGTAGCGGAGTATCTGGATGTCTTGGTGCTGGTGAGGGCTTCCTCTATGAGGTCTCATGCGGGGCAACCGGCTTTTCCCGGTGGCAAGATTGACCCTGAGGATTACGAGCGTGCTGAACGCGATGGCGTCCCCGTTTCTCACATTGCGGCGGTGCGTGAGGCTGTTGAAGAGACAGGGTTAGACCCGGAGGGTGTTGAGGTTTTGGGCGCAATTCAGGACGTACCGCTGCCTGTCTCTAACTTTCAGGTCAGCCCCATCATTGGATGGTGGTGTAAGCCCAGCCCGGTTGATGTGGTTGATCATCAGGAGTCATCGTTGGTGTTGCGCGTGCCTGTTGCTGATTTGGTGAACCCGGCTAATCGCCTGTACGCAACAATCTCATATCAAGGGCGAACGCACCGATCACCGGCATTTGATGTTGCCCAAGACGGCGAGACGTTTAGAATTTGGGGGTTCACCGGGGTGATCCTTGACAGGGTGCTGGACGCTCTGGGCTGGTCGGTGCCTTGGGACCAGCAGCGCAGTGAACCCGCCCCGATCAAGAACCGCGAGAGGGCACGTGTGCGTCATTGATGAGCTGAACATGACCCACACGTGCCCGCTCGACGCTACTTTGCCTTCGCGTAGTTATCGGTCGCTACCACCGTGACCGGAAAATCCACCGGTATCTGCCCGAAGAGCAGCTTTGCCGCGTCCTCGGCTGACTCCCTGACAATGCGCTCGCAGACCTTCGCCTCACGCTGCGGGCCGTAGAGCATGACTTCATCGTGCAAGAAATACACCAGGCGTGTTGAAAGGGCATGTCCAAAAAGTTTCTCTTCGCGCAAGCGCTTACGCATTTGCCCCATCCAGCACAAAGCCCATTCCGCAGCCGTCCCCTGCACTACGAAATTGCGGGTAAATCGCCCCTGCGACTTCGCCAAAGACTGTGCCTGCCGTTCAGACTCCGCCGTTGACGTATCACGCTGGGTAGCAAACCACGTGCTGGATGGAGCAGGCGAGGTGCGCCCCAAAAAGGTAGTCACCTGCCCACCGTGCTCACCCACAGAGGCAGCAGCCTCGGTAAATTCCATCGCCCGCGGAAAAAGCTTACGAAAGTGCGGCAGCAACCTTCCTGAATCTCCCGAAGTTGCACCGTACATGGCGCCCAACATGACGATCTTTGCCGCGTCACGGCTATCTAACGGCGAACCTGTACGCTCACCAATCTCAGCAATACCCGCGTACAAATCGCGCCCGCGCGCTGCCACCGCCAGCGCTTGATCTCCACTCATTGCCGCCAAAATACGGGGCTCAACCTGAGCAGCATCGGCAACAAGGAGAGTCATTCCCGCTTCAGCCTGTACTGCCTGGCGCACGTCCTTAGGAATCTGCATCGCACCGCCCCCGTGAGCACCCCACCTGCCGGTCACCACCCCGCCCACCTCATAGGACGGATAGAAACGGTTATCATGCACCCACGCATCCAGCCACGCCCAACCGTTAGCAGTGAACAGCCGGTGCAGCTTCTTGTAGCGCAGAATTGGCTCAATCAACTCTTGCCGACGGTAGCGTTCTTCTTGGCCTGTTGCCACATCAACCCACGCCACCAACTGCCATTTGCGGGTAGACTCCACCCGAATACCGGCATTGTGCATTGCTTTGAGCAAACTCGCCGGCGAATCAGGATTCACCTGAGGTGCCGCCAGACGCTGGGCAATGAGCGCCGCGCACTTTTCCATCTCGTAAGGACGCTCGTAGGCACCGGGGCGATTGCCCAGGGTGTGTGTGAGAAGTTGCTCGTGAATCTGCCGGTTCCAGGGCATGCCAAAGAACTTTATCTCCGCAGCAATAAGTGCTCCCTGGGATTCAGCTGCGGCTAAGAGCTTTAGCCGCCCTGCATGGGGCGCTGCTTCTATCGCGGTGAGCTGGGCGTGTAATTCGGCTGCTAACAGCGTAGCGCTGGGACGCGCGTCCGGGGACTTATCCGGTGCTGTGTCGAACAGGGAATCCTGCCCTAGCATCTGGGCAACCGGCGGAAGATGCCCAGAAGGTGCCTGCGGGCGCGGCTCAAGATTGTGGGTGGGTGAGAAGTCGACCTGATTCTGCGGGCGCGTGGCAGCTGTTTCAAGAATGCGCTGCACCAAGAGAAGGTCGTGGCAGCGTGCCACACTCACTCCTGCGGTGAGTAAAAGCGGGTAAATCTCAGTGGTATCAGCCCACGCCCATCGCACTGTTTGCGAGCGGTTGCTTGAGGTGACCAGTCGTATAAAATCGGGTAGCTGCTCGGAGGAAAAAATCCGCCGCGTACCGCTGCCATCGGGCGTATACGTGATAGCCTCCCACATCACGGTGGCAGCGCTCTGATCTGCGGTGTCAGGGGCACCAATCACAATATACATAGTTTTATTATGGCGGTTTATGACGAATGCACAGAACCCCAACATCGCCCACTGTGGACACACGCTCAGAAACTCGGGCGTGTCACCTCACTTATCCACAGGTTCACCACCTATTACTTGTCACCGGCCCGGATCGTAGCGTCAAATATGGGCATGAACCGCTTACCAACCACCCAGCCAACGTACCCCACGGACGCCGCTCCGAAGCCACCTTCCCCACAACCTACGGACGAGGTGCCCCCACACAGCTGGGGATCTTTTACCGAGCACACGGGGTCACCCCTTATACCCCACACCTTTGCCGAACTTGCCACTAAATACCCACCAAAATTCTCAGAACCCGTACCGAAAGAACAGGTTCTCGCAAAGGCACCCGACCCCGACCTTGAGGCACAAGCGCTGGCTGTCATTGAGGGAATACTGGCAAGCAATTGTCCGCTTACACTTGCTGCTGCCCGCGATTACCTAACCGACCACCCGCCTGAGCACCCCGTTCCTGCAATTCTCGACCGGGTTAAAGCCGAAATCAGTGGGCTGGGACTGCTAGAACCCCTGCTTGATATACCCGGAATCACCGACATTTACGTCAATTCACCCAGCGACGTGTGGATCGACGGTAGAAACGGCAAACAAAAAACTGCCGTGCGCTTTGACTCTGAGACTCAGCTACGGACTCTAGCTACCCGGCTAATTACCTCTGCTGGCGCGCGATTGGATGATGCGGTAGCAGCTAACGACGTTTACAATGACCGCGGGCAACGCATCCACGCGGTGCTTCCACCCCTCGCCCCAGACTCAACAGTGCTCTCTATTCGTCTACAACCGGCAACCCGACCCACCCTCGAAACACTACTGGTAGATGCCCCGCCTGCTGTAGGGCAGGTTCTTCGGCACCTCGTAGAAATGCGTGCCAACTTTCTCATCAGTGGCGGTACAGGCAGCGGCAAAACCACCCTGCTTAACGCCATGCTGAGTCTCAGCGGCGCCCACGAGCGCCTTGTCACCCTTGAGGACTCACCGGAGCTTCAGCCACATCACCAGCACGTCGTCAGACTCGTTACCAAGGATGCCAACGCTGAAGGACGCGGCGCGGTAGGCTTGCAAGAGCTCATTCAGCAGGCGCTGCGTATGGGGCCAGACAGGCTTATTCTCGGAGAGTGCCGAGGCGCTGAAATCGCCGATCTTTTGATGGCGATGAACACCGGGCACGCGGGCTCAGGCTCCACCCTTCACGCTAACTCGGCGGCGTCAGTTCCTGCACGTGTGCTTGCCATGGGTTCCCTTGCTGGACTCAGTAGTGAGGCGACCTCCCTCCAAGCAGCTACCGCGCTCGATGTCGTCATTCACTGTGAGAAACGCGGCGGCGCTCGGCGTATCACTGAGATTGCCGCTATAACCCTGAAGCAGGGGCAACTGGTGACAGAACCGTGTTGCACGGTGGACGATAAAAACACTCTGACCTGGTACCCGGCAGGAGCCGATCTTTACCGTGCAGTAACCGATGAACCTGTGCTCACCGCATCAGATCGGAACGCGGTGAACAAACACCTGGGCAAACATGAGGTGTCAGCATGCTAACCCACCTTCTTGAGCGTTGGGGTTCTTACCTGCGGTACCACTGGGCAAAGTTTCGGCTGTCGGCTGAGGCAGATGCCGACGAGATGGAGGTGTGGTCTGAACTGCTGTGGGTGATGAGCTCACTGGTTGCTACCGGCTGTACCCTGCCCACGGTGTGTAAACACCTGTTGAATGATACTGATGCTGAGTATCGAGAGGCACCCGCGCACACTAACAAAAAGACACTAGATGCACCCCTGTCTGTAGTGTACGCCCGTGCTGATCAGGAGCTTTTCTTGCGAGCTGCTCTGACACGGATGAGTGTTGGTTACAGCCTGCTGGGGCTCACTAACACCCTGCCGTTTCAGCGGGCACACTCACGCCTGCGCGCCCAACAAATTCTTGCGTGCTGGCACATGAGCGCCCGCACTGGCGCTCCCTTGCAGGTACTGTGTGAAAACCTCGCCGCCCACTGTGAAAACGATACCGATGCCTTCGAAGCCCGCGTCTCGGCTCTCTCAGGCCCTAAAACAACGGGCTCTATTCTCTCGTGGCTACCGTTGCTGGGCTTGGGGCTGGGAATGCTCATGGGCACCAACCCCCTGGGATTTTTAATGGGCTCGCTACCTGGATTCGTACTGGGTGGTATAGGCTGCGGGCTTGCACTCTACGGCAGGCGGTGGACGCAAAAACTCGTCACCCGCGCCGAGCGCCTAGAACTCTAAAGGAACCCCCGCCATGAATCTTGCACTCATTACTCTGTGCCTACTGTGTCTGTTAGCTGCCCTATCACTGAAAATACGAGAACGGCGCAAAAGACCAACCGATGAACCCACCGATACTGCTGACCAACAGTCCTTTTTTTGCGACGCCGCCCTGCTGCTGGAACTGCTCGCAACCATACAGGAAGCAGGTATTTCACTGCCCGCATCCCTGACATATCTCACCGAACTTGACCCTGCCCTAGAGAACACGATGGCACCGGTTGCCCAACGCCTTAGCGCGGGGCTGACCTGGAATCAGGCATGGCAGGGGGCAGACCATCTACCACCGGAGCTGATAAAACTACGTGACTCTTTAAACGCAGTAAGCGCAGCGGGCGCACCCAGCGCAACAATTTTGAGAGCAGCGGCAGCCCGCGCTCGCCGTAGCGAGTTCCGCCACGCCGAACAGGCAGCAGCGAAACTGGGCGTCAAATTAGTGGTTCCTTTAGGGCTGTGTTCCCTTCCTGCCTTCATCTGTTTGGGCGTTCTGCCGGTATTAGTCACGCTCATACCGGCAAGTTTCTGAGAGTCCACTGTTACCGCTAAAACTGCCGATGCTTTTGAAAAGTTAGCAAGGTGCGTCCTGTGGATACCGGCAAAGTGTTTTCCACAGGCACGATTATCACGGCGTTTAAAGTGGTGCGGAGGGGAGTTATCCACAGATTTTGGGTTTTTCTTCTTTTTCGCTGTGAAGCGGGTCAGGCTAGAACCAAGCGATAACCAATCGCTGCTGGAAGCCAAGAGCTTTCACTCACTGTTGATAACACGAACCAAAGAAAGAAGGAGTGATTCTACGTGGGAATCTTCCAGAACACTGAAATTACTACCGCCGAGCGTTCCCTCGAACCAAGCATGCAGCACTCCCCGGTGATTGAAGGCGATATTGTTCATGACCCGGAGGCAGGGGCAACCACCGCAGAATATGGGATTGTGATGTTAGCCGCTGTAGGTTTTGCCGGTTTGCTGGTGGCGATCTTGAAGTCTCCCGAGGTCAATGAACTGTTGATGGGAATTGTCCGCAACGCTTTGAATACCGGGGCATAAGACCCTGCCACAAAGTCGTGCGGTGGCTGCACACAAGGTACGGGTAGCCACCGCACGGTGAGCATCAGAGCAGATGTAAAAACATCGCGAGCAGAAAGGAAAGCACCGTGCAGACCCCGCGTGCAGCGACTATCACCTGTGACCGGTGCCAAGCAGTTGAACCCACAGGAAAAACTGTGCAGCGAAGTGAGGACGCGCGTGGTTCTACCACCGCAGAGTTCGCGGTCATGCTGCCGGCGGTGGTAGTGATCCTGGCTTTAATTCTGGGTGCATGCGCCGTGGGTGCCCAACATATTGCCCTTGAGGAAGCCGCCCGCATAGGGGCTCGCGCAGCAGCCCGCGGTGAGAACCCTGAAACCATCACTCGTATGGTGCAGGGTATCGATGAAGACTTCACCGTTGAAACCGTCAGCCACGAAAACATCACCATCGTACGCGTAAGTGCCACCGCCCCCGGCATTATCGGGCAGTTCGGCGACCTCCAGCAGAGGGCTGAAGCCTCAGCATCTCTTGAATACTCCACCTCAAAACCTTAGATAACAGTGAACCACCAAAGAAAGCGTATAAACCCATGAGTAGATGGACACCCTGTGACAACCCCTACTATCTCAGTGCTCTGCGCATCATCGCTCACTACGAATACCTGCACCAGCAACTCACCGAGAACCAGCCGGATACCCTAATGCCGCTGACCGCGTCCGCCCTCCCAACCGCTAGTCAAGATCAGCTCAGGCAGTTGCAAGAACTACACCGGCAGGTCAACTGCACCAACGAGTTTTTGAGATTCGCCGAAGCCCAGTTCTTTGAAGCAAGTGACGAAGACCCCGCACAACTGCCCACAGATAACCCTGGGGCAAGAGGAGCAGTCGATGAGCGGTGAGAGAGGTAGCGGCACAGTAACCTCCATTGCGATGATTGCGCTCATGATGGTGTTTTTAGTAGTTATCGGAGGGCTAATCACTGTTGCCAGCGCCAACCAGCGAGCTCTTGCCGCAGCAGATTTGGCTGCTCTCGCCGCAGCAGATACCGCCCGCGGTCTCACTACCGGGGAGCCCTGCACCGTTGCTGCCAGTATCGCTGCCGCCAATCGGGCGACTCTGGTGGGCTGCGCTCAACCGGGTGGACACGCGGGCACAGTAGATGTGCGCGTAACGGTTGATATACCCGGTGCCTATGCTTGGGTGGGTCCGGCGGCAGGCATCGCCCGATCCGGTCCACCACCCGGTAAGAAATAGCAGACGGCTTTGTGCAACAGAATTCAGAAGCCAAGTGCAGAACACGGTGCTAGTTTGCCCCTGCTGGGGCATCCTCATAGGACGACCGAGTGTGTTCTAGCAAAGCCCGCAAAACTTTAGCCGCTGCGTTCTTATCAAGAGGCTCATTACGGTTACCGCATTTGGGGGATTGGACGCAGGAAGGGCAGCCTGTCTCGCACTCACATGCTCCAATGGCGTCCAAGGTTGCTTGCATCCACAACCGAGCCGCTAAGAACCCTCGTTCCGCGCAACCAGAACCACCCTGATACCCGTCATACACGAAAATAGTGGGCATCTCAGTATCAAGGTGTAAGGCAGTAGAAAGACCGCCGATATCCCACCGGTCGCAGGTGGCAATCAGCGGCAGCAAACCAATCATGGCGTGCTCAGCAGCATGAAGGGCACCCGGAAAATCTTTCTTTTCAACACCCACCGCTGTCATCACTGTTGGGTCCAGAGTAATCCACATGGCACTGGTCATCAGGTTCTGCGGGGCAAGGTCAAGCGGTTCCTCGCCCAAAACCTCCTGACCCACCAGTGACTTGCGCTGATAAGAGACCACCTGGTTACGCACCCGCACTTTACCGTAATGCAAGGCTACCTGCCCGTAATCGTCCGTCTCGTCATCAACAAGCACCGTCACCTCAGTAATATCGCGTGCCTGCGTATAAAAATCGGGGTGGGCACGAGTCACTGCAATAAGGCTGTTCTCTTCATCGAGATCCTCTACTAAGAAGGTCACGCCCTGGTGAGTATAAATAGCCCCTGGGTGGGCTTGGGCGTGAGACTGAGCAACTCCCATGGTACCCACCACAGCCCCCGTCTCAACCTCGATAATCTGCAAGGGAGCACCGCCGCCCCCGCGCAAATCAACAAAGTCAGCAGCGCTTTCGGGGCGGGCCCAAAACCATCCCGAAGCGCGCTCCCGCAGATACCCGCGCGCCACCAACCTCTCCAACAAGCCCAACACGCTCTCACCAAAAAGTTCCAGCTCATCCCGGCGCAACGGGCGCTCAGCCGCCGCAGCACACAGATGAGGCGAAAGAATATATGGATTCGTCGGGTCAAAGACAGTTGCCTCCACTCCGTTACTAAAAATAGCGTCGGGGTGATGCACCAAATATGTATCGAGAGGATCCTCACTGGCAATAAATACCGCCAAAGACTGCTGCCCTGCCCTACCGGCGCGTCCAATTTGCTGAAAAAATGAGGCACGCGTACCAGGCCAGCCACCCACCAACACCGCGTCAAAACCGGCAATATCAATACCGAGTTCTAAAGCATTGGTGCTGGCAACGGCAAGTAACTCACCACTGCGCATACCGGCTTCAAGTGCTCTCCTCTCTTCAGGAAGGTAGCCAGAACGGTAAGCCTGCACTCGATGAGATAGACCCACCTCTACCTCATCAAGATAAGAGCCGGTGCGTTGCGCAATAGCTTCGGCGGCACGCCGGGATTTCACGAAAGCAATAGTGCGGGTACGGTCAACCGCCAAGTCAGTAAGCATGGCAGATGCCTGCTCAATGACACTCACACGCACAGGAGCGCCGTTCTCACCGCTTCCCTCAGAGCCTGATGAGGAAGACGCCGTTAGCTTGTCAGTAACTGCCGTGTGTTTGAACGGTGGTTCCCACAGCACGACGTAGGATTCCCCGTGTGGGGCGGTGTCTCTAGTAATGGCGTGTACAGCGGTTTGTTCAACCCCAATAAGGGTGGAGAAAGAATCTTGCGGGTTCGCCGAGGTTGCCGAAGCACCAATGAAAACAGGAAAAGAGCCGTAGAGTGCGCACACTCGCCGCAAACGCCGTACCAAAAGCGCAACGTTTGCGCCAAAGACTCCGCGATAGGTGTGCGCCTCGTCAATAACTACGTAGCGTAGTTTGCGTAAGAAAGAACCCCAGCGCTGGTGGTTGGGCAGAATGCCAAAGTGCAGCATATCGGGGTTGCACAGAATCAAATTGGCGTGCTCACGAATCCATCGGCGCGTTGCTGCATCGGTGTCACCGTCGTAGGTTTCAGCACGTACGGTGTTCAGCCCCAGCGCCCTTATCGACGCCAGCTGATCCGCTGCCAGAGCTTTGGTGGGCGAGAAGTACAGCACCGTTGCTTCATGGCGGTCAAAGCCAATCCCTGGGTCTAGCTCCCCGCGGTGGATCGCGTCCAGCACTGGTATCTGGTAGGCAAGGGATTTACCCGAGGCAGTTCCGGTAGCAATAATCAGATGCTGCTGGTTTGCGGCGTTGTGTGAGGACGCTTGTACGAGATTCGCCGCGTGTACCTGGTGGGCGTAGGGCTTATCAATACCTAAGCCCTGAAAAGTATCAACCACCTGCGGGTGAACCCATTCGGGCCACGGCACGGTCACAGCATCGCGGGCAGGAATCTTGTGAACATGGGTGATTTCAGGAGGTGCCTCGTGGAACCCGAGCCGCTGCAAAAAATCAGCAAGGGTAGGGTCTGTCACTGGCACACCTGAAAAAGTCATAGCTCTATTGTGCACTACCACCCCTGCGCCTTAAAGCTTGCAGGTTTCCTTTGTCATCAGCATCCAGACAATGAAAGATAGGCTTGTATCCTTGGGGAATGGTTTATAAAACCTGTGTGCTGGGGCACAATGGGTATATGAGTATTCCGATAAACATTCAGGGCGAACGAGCCGAAGACTTTGAGAAAACCAAACGACGCGAACCTGCTCAGCCGCTGACCGAGAGCGAAATTTGGGAGCTCGCTGAGCACCTGCGTTTTGCGCGCATCGGTACCAGCGATGAGGGAAGGATTCACATTACGCCGGTCAATGTGGCGATTGCTGACCAAAAGATTTATTTTCGAACCGCACCGGGTTCTAAACTAACGCAGCTGATTTTGAATGACCGAGTGACCTTGCAGTTTGATCGTATCGGTGGCGGTGAGGCATATTCGGTGAATATTTTTGGTACGGCGCGGCTGCTTACTGACAGCGAAGAAATCGCTCGCGCGGAGTCACTCAATATTGTGCCGTGGATTAACACCGCCAAACTAGAGTTTGTAGAAATCACCCCTGATCAGGTAGTGGGACGCAAGTTCCTTTTAGGTAAGTAGTTTTTAAGGCTGTGGCGTTACCCGAGGGTGGCGCCACCTACCCTTTAACCGTGGGTACAGTGAATATGTGGTGCAGCGGTTAGACTGGTTATTTTTGGGTAGCCCTTGCATGAAAGATGAACTGATGGACGCCACTTTAATCGAGTACAAAGACTTTCTGGTAGCCGGTCTGACGATAGAAGCTGATGCAGACAGTGACTTTACCGGTGTGTGGGACGCGTTGAATGAGCAGCTAACCCCTGAGCAGTTGACAGCGACCCAAAAACTGCAGAAAGTGGGTCTCTGTATGCCCACCGAGGATCCGGGAGGTTTTCATTACACTGCAGGTTTTATGGTGCCGAACATTCCCGCTGTTGCGGCGCTGGGGCTCACCGGGGTAATTGTTCCTGCGTCCATGTACGCAACCGCGCACTTGGTGGGACCCGCCGCAGAGGTCATCAAGGGCGGGTTTGAGTATTTGATGACCCAGTACATTCCTTCCCAACCTCTGCAACCTACCGGTGTGGCAATTGAAGTTTACGGGCCTGGTGATGTGACGGCGCAGGACTACCGCATGTATGCCTGGGTGGGTGTTGTCTCAGAAAAAACAGTGGAAGAGCTCGTGGGTCTCTAGCTCGCGTCCTACCCCGGTGCCCACGTTCTGCTCACCTGTGACCGTACTCTGCTCGGGTGACCGTGTTAAACTTGCTCACCTGGGCAGAGGGCGGTCACCGGGTCAGGGGAGAGCCAAATGCGACGGACGCACGAGCCAACTGCCTGCCACATATCACTTAACATCGCATTCGATATACCAGAAACCGACTAGAATAGTGGTTGTGGCTCTAAATCGAATTGTTTTGTATTACCAGTTTGCCCCCATCTCAGACCCCACAGCAGTTATGCTGTGGCAACGCGCTTTGTGCGAGAAGCTGGGTTTGCGCGGGCGCATCATTATCTCTAAGCACGGCATCAACGGTACTGTCGGCGGCGAGATTGACGCCGTCAAGCAGTACACCAAAGAAACCCGCCAGTACCCCGGTTTTAAGGGGATGGAGTTCAAGTGGTCTGAAGGTTGTGCTGAGGACTTCCCGCGTCTTTCTGTTAAGGCTCGCGATGAGATCGTTGCTTTCGGCGCGCCCGATGAGCTTGTGGTCGATGAGAACGGCGTAGTGGGTGGTGGCGTCCATCTGAAGCCTGAAGAAGTTAACCAGCTCGTTGAAGAGCGCGGTGATGAGGTTGTCTTCTTCGACGGTCGCAACGCTTTCGAGGCGAAAATCGGTAAGTTCAAGAACGCTATTGTTCCCGATGTGCGTACTACTCACGACTTCATTAAAGAAATTGAGTCGGGTAAGTATGATGACCTTAAAGACAAGCCTGTCGTTACCTACTGCACCGGTGGAATCCGCTGTGAGATTCTTTCGGCACTTATGAAGAACCGCGGCTTTAAAGAGATTTATCAGATTGATGGCGGCATTGTTCGTTACGGCGAAAAGTACGGCGATAAAGAACTGTGGGAGGGCTCCCTGTACGTTTTTGATAAGCGTATGCACATGGAGTTCACCCCTGACACCGTCACCATCGGTCAGTGTGAGCGTTGCCAGGCACCTTCTAATAAGTTTGAGAACTGCTCTAATGAAAACTGCCGTGAGCTGATTCTGCTGTGCCCTGATTGCGCCACTGATGATGCCAAGCGCATTTGCCCACAAGGTTGTGCAGTAGCTGTTGCCTCGTAAGTAGTAGGTAAAGATGAGGTAAAGCCCCGCTGATAGAAATATTCAGCGGGGCTTTGTATGTTTTATAGGGCGTTTAGCCTTGGAGTTCTTGAAGTTCGGCGTTGAGCTTGGTGAGAATTTCTTCGACAATTGCCGGGTTCATCCCAGAATCGTGCTTTGATTCCCAGTCAGCTATTGATTGCTTGATTTCTTCTATTTTTTCTGAATTAGCCATGTCACAAATTTTACATATTTGTGGGTGTTTATGGTTGCAAATACTAAAAATAATTTGGTGTGAGTCGTGAAGTGTGGCTCTGCGCTTGAGGTGTGTGGGTTTTTCTGGTGGTGTTTTGCCCAAGCAGGTATAAGCGCACCAGGCTGGGGGCGGATGCGTCCCCGCCACCGGCTGCGACGCTTGGAATATACGGCAGTGGATGCCCTTTGCCTGTGTATCTGTAGAATAAGGCGGGTGATGAATCCTGATTTTTCCCGTGTGAATGATGCACCTGTTAGCGACGATTGTGCGGTTCTTGAGGCTCTGCACCGTTCTTTGACGAGTGTTGCCTACACCTATGAGAACGTGGCGGATTTGCTGGGTGCGCGTGCTTTCGACGCGATGGCACGCGATATGGTGGTGCCCGGTGTACACCGCCTACAGCAGGTTCAAGCGGCTGATACTAGCACTGATGCTGAGAAGAATCTCTCGACCGTGGTGGCTTTCTTTTTGCTGGGGCAGAGTGTTGAGGAGGATGCTCTTGAGGCTGCACTGCCTGAGATTGGTGTGCAGGGGCTTATAAATTTGGGGCTTGCCGAACGCCTGGATAAGCAGGTGCTGGCACGCGTTGATTTGCGTCCGCATTCATCTGATGACGGTACCGAGCTGTGGGTGGCAGCTGATTTGGGTGCCCACCAGCGTCCTGGCGTCTTGCGTAAGGATCATGTACTGGGTATTGGCCATGCGTCGCTGACCTTAGCGCAGATTACGGAGCGTACGCCCGTTGACCGTGCCCTTGATCTGGGTACCGGGTGCGGTATTCAGACTTTCTATTTGTTGGGTCACACCCGTCATGTGACGGCAACTGACATTTCGCAGCGTGCCCTGGCGTTTACCCGTTTTAACCTGTTGTTGAACGCGCAGGTGCTGGGCATTGATCCGCAGCACCTTGAAGAGCGGGTGAGTTTGCGGCTGGGGTCTTTGCTGGAGCCTGTTACTGGTGAGACCTTTGATCTGGTGGTATCGAACCCGCCGTTTGTTATTACTCCCCGCACTTCTTTTGAAAGCCCCGAAGATCAGTACACCTACCGCGATGGTGGTCTGGCGGGCGACGGTATTGTCTCTACCCTGGTCAAAACTCTACCCACAGTGTTGACAGAGGGCGGACGCGCGCAGATGCTGGGTAACTGGGAAATTCCCGTGGACGCGGGTTCAGAGGGCTGGTCTGCCCGGTTGCAGCAGTGGGTTGGTGATGAGACTGAGGCGTGGTTTATTCAGCGTGAAGTACTGACTCCTGAGCAGTACGCCGAGACCTGGCTGAAAGATGCCAGTGAGAATAGCGACCGGCAGCTTTTCGAGAGTTCCTATGTGAACTATCTCAAGGATTTTTCTGCCCGCGGGGTAGAGGCGATTGGGTTTGGTATGGTGTGGTTGCGCCGACCCGTAGCTAGCAGTCTGAGGGCGCAAGAACAGAACCCGCAGCAGAATATTTTGGTGCGGCGTTTTGAGGAAATCACCTACCCGATTCAGCAACCTGTGGCAGGCTGGCTGACCGAATCAGTAGCACGTCACGACCAGCTAGCTGCCTGCACAGAGGAAGATTTAGCGGGCTTGCATTTGGTGGTCGCTGACGATGTCACCGAGGAGCGTCACAGCACCCCTGGGGCGGAGCATCCTAGCGTCATTATCTTGCGGCAGGGGGCGGGTTTGCGTCGTACAGTCGTTGAGACCAGCGAAACCAGCGGTTTTGTGGGTGCTTGTGACGGTGAGCTTGCGGTGGGGCAGATTGTTAATGCGCTGGTAAGTATTCTTGAGTGGTCAGAAGCAACTAGCCCCGAGAGTCCTCAGCGTCAGCTCATGGGTCATGTGAGAGAGCTCGTGCGCGATGGATTCCTCATCGTCTGTGAAACGAGCATAGACTAATGCCCATGACCGAACACGACTCACTGCACCCGCTCACCGAGGACGAATGCTGGCAGCTGCTGGGCAACCATCGGGTGGGCAGAGTGGCAGTTGTTAACGGCACTGTCATTGACATCTACCCGGTGTCCTACGCTGTAGCCCACCGTAAAATCTACTTTCGTACCACCGATGGCGAGAAGTTCTCATCGGTGATGGTGACCCGCAACGTCTCCTTTGAAGTTGATGAGACGGCGGAGACCTCTAAACGGTGGGTAACCCTGGCTGGCTATGCCCACTGGCTCAGCGAGGGCAGCGAGACCCTGCGTGCGGATGCTCTCCACCTGGATCTCCTAGCGCCCACCAGCGAATCCCATTGGGTAGAAATTGAGCCGACGGATATGAACGGCACCCACATGTTCATGGCGCCCTACCGCCGTCTAGAAGGTGCCCCGGACGCGTCCGCCCACTAACAACGGGCAAGAACCCAGCGAGCAAAAATCAACATTGAGGTAGCGCGCAAACCGTACTGGTCAATACTCACGGCAATCGGTGCGCTATTGTTGAGGCATATAGTCAAACCACTCTACTATCGACGTACTTTTCAAGGAGCAGCGTGCCAGCAAAGGCTAAGACCACCCATGGTAAATCCCTCTTGATTGTGGAATCCCCGTCAAAGGTGAAAACCATTAGCGGTTATCTCGGTGATGCCTATGAGGTTGAATCTTCTATGGGGCATATCCGTGACCTCCCTCAGCCCTCAGAACTGCCCGAAGAACTGAAGAAGTCTCCGGTGGGTAAGTTCGCGGTTGACCTTGAAAACCAGTTCACCCCCTACTACGTGGTGAACACCGATAAGAAGAAAAAGGTCGCCGAACTCAAGCGTAAACTCAAAGAGGCGGACGCGCTCTACCTGGCAACCGATGGCGATAGGGAGGGTGAGGCTATTGCCTGGCACCTGCTGGAGGTACTTAAACCGAAGGTACCCGTCTACCGTCTGACTTTCCCTGAAATCACTAAGGAAGCTATTGAGCGTGCCTTTGGTGAGCTCCGCGAGATTGACAGTCACATGGTCGATGCGCAGGAGACCCGCCGTGTACTTGACCGCCTCTACGGCTACGAGATTTCTCCGGTGCTCTGGCGCAAGGTATCTCGCGGTTTGTCAGCCGGACGTGTGCAGTCCGTTGCTACCCGCCTGGTCGTTGAGCGAGAGCGTGAGCGCATGGCGTTCCGTTCCGCTAACTACTGGGATCTATCAGGAATCTTTGCAGCGAATAGCGGCGAATCTTTCAGCGCTAAACTGTCAGCCGTTGATGGTGCGCGTGTTGCATCAGGTAAAGATTTTGATGATGATGGCACTCTCAAAGCTGCCTCAAACGGTAAGGTCGCCCACCTGGATGAAGCTGCCGCTACCTCTTTGGCAAGCGGTCTTGAGGGCGCATCCTTCACCGTGCGTTCGGTGGAAACTAAGCCTTACACCCGCCGTCCGGCTGCGCCCTTTACAACCTCAACCTTGCAGCAGGAGGCAGCGCGTAAGCTGCGTTTCTCATCGCGCTCCACTATGCAAGTTGCCCAGCATCTGTATGAAAACGGTTACATCACCTACATGCGTACCGACTCGGTGGCACTGTCAAATCAGGCGGTGAACGCTGCGCGTACCCAGGCGAATGAGCTTTACGGTGCTGAGTATGTGCCCGATAAGCCTCGCGTGTATGCGTCAAAGTCGAAGAACGCGCAGGAGGCGCACGAGGCAATCCGCCCCGCAGGCGACTCCTTCCGTACCCCCGCCCAGGTCAAATCTACTCTGACCGCCGATGAGTTCCGCCTCTACGAGCTGATTTGGAAGCGCACCGTTGCCTCCCAGATGGCTGACGCTAAGGGCTCAACCGCCTCCACTAAGGTGGGCGGTGCTGCAACTGATGGACGCGATGCCGAGTTTAGCGCATCGGGTACCGTAATCACCTTCCGCGGTTTCTTGGCTGCCTACGAAGAGGGCAAGGACGCCTCACGTGGCGAGGACGCGGTGAAGAAGGACGCAAAGAACGAAGAGAAACGCCTGCCTCAGATGAACGAGGGCGACGTGCTCACCGGTAGCGACATTGAAGCTGCCTCTCATCAGACCAGCCCGCCCCCGCGCTACACCGAAGCGTCCCTGGTGAAGGTGCTGGATGAGCTGGGCATCGGTCGCCCCTCCACCTACGCAGCAACGATCTCAACCATCATGGACCGCGGTTACGTCAGCGTCCGCGGCGGTGCCCTAGTGCCCTCGTGGACTGCCTTCTCAGTGGTGCGTCTGCTTGAAGAGCACTTCTCAAAGTACGTGGATTACGAGTTCACCGCAGAGATGGAAGAAGACCTCGACCGTATTGCCCGCGGCGAAGAAGCACGTACCGTATGGCTTAACGACTTCTACTTCGGTGGCGGTGAGAAGCGCGGTCTGAAGCCCATCGTTGATAACCTGGGCGATATCAACGCGCGCGCTATTAACTCCATCGAAATCGCAGACGGCATTAACCTGCGCGTCGGAAAATTCGGCCCCTACCTTGAAACCGGCGGGGGAATCGATACAGAAACCGGTGAAATCACCGACCCCGTTCGCGCGAATGTTCCTGCTGATATGGCACCCGATGAGCTGACCGCTGAGACTGCTACCGAATTGATCGAAAAGGGTAAATCTGACGGTCGCGAGCTGGGTATCGACCCCGAAACCGGCCGCACCATTGTGGCACGTGACGGTCGCTTTGGCCCCTACGTCACCGAAATTATTCCCGAAATGAGTGAGGAAGAAATCCAGGTATGGATGGATGCCCAGCCCACCGAGTACTACAAGAACGGTCGCGCCAAGCCAAAGAAGAAGCCCAAGGCAGTAAAACCGCGCACCGCATCACTCTTCAAGTCAATGGACTTGGCAACAGTGAGCCTCGAAGACGCTCTGAAACTCATGACCTTACCGCGTGTACTGGGTATGGACACCGAAGGCACCGAAATTACCGCGCAGAACGGCCGCTTCGGCCCTTACCTCAAGAAGGGCACTGATTCGCGCTCGCTGGAGAGCGAAGACCAGATTTTCTCGCTGACTCTTGAACAGGCACTGGAGATCTACTCCCAGCCCAAGCAGCGCGGACGCGGAACCGCCAAGCCACCTCTGGCTGAGCTTGGTGTTGATCCGGTTTCTGAGAAGAAGATTGTGGTCAAGGACGGTCGTTTTGGTCCCTACATTACGGACGGGGCTACTAATATTACTGTTCCCCGCAGTGAAACCATTGAGTCGCTGACTCACGAACGCGCTGTGGAACTGCTCGCTGAAAAGCGCGCTAAAGGGCCGGTGAAACGCAAGACCGCGGCAAAGAAGACTACGGCAAAGAAACCTGCCGCTAAAAAGCCAGCAGCTAAGAAGACCTCGTAGCTTTCACGGGTAATCTCTAGCGTTTTGCCCAGTGCCCAGTGCCCAGTGCTCAGGCGTCGAGTGTAGCGGGCAAACGTGGGGATTGAGCGATGACTGAAGATAGGTGGAATACGTGATGAGTAAGGACGCTGTACAGAACAAAATTCCTGTGGGGCTTTCGACCTCCTGCCTGTTCCCGCTGGGCGTGCCTGAAACCTTTCAGGCAGCCGTTGATTTAGGGTACGACAGTGTTGAGGTTATGATTACCGGCAATGCCCTGAGCCAGGAGCCTCAGGATCTGTTGGATCTTGTGCAGAAGCACCAGAAACCTATCTCAGCTATTCACGCACCCACCCTGTTACTGACCCAGCAGGTGTGGGGACGTGCCTGGAACAAAATGCAGATGGCAGCTAGGATGACGCGCGCCGTGGGAGCGGATGTCATTGTTGCCCATCCACCTTTCAGATGGCAAAAAACCTACGCTAAGAATTTTGTAGAGGGCGTGCGGGTAGTCTCTGAGCAAGAGGGCGTGAAGATCGCGGTAGAGAACATGTACCCCTGGTCGTTCAAGGGTAAATCTATAGAGATGTATGCCCCGCACTGGGATCCGACCCGTTTTGATTATCAGTGGATGACCTGGGATTTCTCGCACGCGGCGGCTTCGGGGGCAGATTCGCTTGAGATGGTCAAAAAAATGGGTTCACGCTTGGGGCATGTTCACCTCACGGACGGCTCGGGCGACAAACTCATGGATGAACACCTAGTACCGGGGCACGGTAACCAGAAGGTGGCTGAAACCCTTAACTACTTACGCGATACCAACTGGGACGGCACGGTAGTTGCAGAAGTCTCCACCGGAAAAACCGCTAACCTCGATCGTTGCTATGCAATCCTCACCGAAACCCTAGAATTCGCCCACCGACACCTCGGTAACTCCCAACCGTAAAGAAGCGGAATACAAGAGCTGAACTTGAAAGGAATTATCACTATGTCACCTACCGTAGCTTTTTGCGGCACTGGCTCTATGAACGGCGCGATTCTGCGCGGATTGCTCGCCAGCGGTTTTGACCCCGCGCAGGTGCGTGCCACCACTCGCTCGCAAGAAAGCGCGTCCGCCCTTGCCACTGAACTTGATGGCATTACCGTGCTGGCGGGTGAGAGCGTCGAGGACGCCAACGCCCGGGCGGTTGAGGGCGCGGACGTGGTGCTCTTGGGCGTCAAGCCCTACGGCATTGTAGAGCTTGCCCAGGAAATCTCGCCGCATCTGTCAGCGGATGCCGTGGTAATTTCTGTGGCTGCCGGCATTAATCTAGATGCTATGGAGCGCGCCCTTCCCACCGGTCAGCCGGCGGTTCGCTGTATGCCCAATACTCCCTCACAGGTGGGGCAGGGCGTGCTGGCTGTATCGTACGGTGCAACGGTGACCGATGCCCAAGGCGAACTGGCGGCTGAGATTCTCAGCAGCGTGGGCCGTGTTATCGACGTTGCAGAAGATCAGATGGATGCGGTAGTGGCTGTCTCGGGTTCTGGCCCGGCATATGCCTACCTGCTGGCTGAAACCATGACTGCTGCCGGTGTGAAGCTGGGTCTTGATGAAAAAACCGCTCAGGAACTTGCCGCCGCCACCGTCTCTGGTGCCGGTGCCATGCTCGAGAAAAACCCCGATGCAGAGTCACTGCGTAAGGCGGTGATGAGCCCCAACGGCACCACAGAACGCGCCGTTTCAGCCTTCATCAACGGGGGTCAATTTGAGCTGACCGAAACAGCGATGAATGCCTGTGCTACCCGTTCGGCACAGATGACCGAAGAGTTCAGCAAGTAACACCACCCAATACCCCTGAGATCCTGTTATATAACAGGATCTCGACAAGAAAACAGGATTTCGGCGTTAAAGAAGAGGTGGGCTAGGGTCTCATTGCGAATCGCTCGATCAAATCGACTTGACCCGAGACGATGAGCAGGTCGCGGGAGGTCACCTTAGTATCGGGGGTAGCGTAGGTGAAGTCTTCACCGGGGGACTTCACACCCACCACTGAAACACCGTACTTTGAGCGGACGTTCGACTCGGCAAGGGTGAACCCCTGAGTTTCTTTGGGCGGATGCATTTTGACGATGGCAAAATCGTCGTCGAATTCGATGTAATCCAGCAGGCGTCCGGAGACCAGGTGCGCGGCGCGTTTGCCCGCATCTGCCTCGGGGAATATAACGTGGTGGGCGCCAATGCGCGAAAGAATCTTACCGTGTGAAGGTGTAATAGCTTTTGCCCAGATACGTTCGATACCCAGATCCACCAGATTGGCTGTGATCAGCACTGACGCCTCTACTGAGGTGCCCACACCCACCACCGCTGAGGTGAAGTCAGCGGCACCCAACTGACGCAGCGCATCAATGTCGGTGGCGTCCGCCTCGACAACGTGAGTGAGCAAACCCGCCCACTTCTGCACGAGCACGGGATCTTTTTCAATGGCGAGCACTTCTTTATTCTGGGCGCGTAGCTGGGCGGCGGTGGCGGTGCCAAAGCGTCCTAAACCAATGACAAGTACGGGGGCGTTGTGGTCGATGCGAGTATCAGCCAATGATGGGCCTTTCTTCGGGGTACTTGTAGAGTCGGCGGCGTGAACGCAGGGCGAGACCGGTGGCAACGGTGTTGGTGCCGATGCGTCCAACGAACATGAGCAGGGCGAGGATGTAGGTTCCGGCAGGTGGTAGTTCGGCGGAGAGTCCTACTGAGAGTCCGCAGGTTGCGTAGGCGGAGATTACTTCAAACAGTACCCTGTCAAAGGACTCATCGGTGATATAGACCAGAGCCGCGCACCCTAAGAAGATGAAAAGTGTACTCATCGAGATGACTGAGATGGCGATGCGAAGTACCGAATCGGGGATGGTGCGGGTAAAGGCGATAACGTGCTGGTCGCCGCGTGCTTCGGCGAGGATTGCTAGAAGTACCACGCAGAAGGTGGTGATTTTGACGCCGCCTGCGGTGGATGCGCTACCGCCGCCGATGAACATGAGTACGTCGGTCAGTAGCAGGGTAATGGGGTTTATCTGCGACATATCTACCAGATTGAAACCGCCAGAGCGGGTCATCATTGAGGCGAAGAAGGCGTGCAGAGTTTTGTCCCCGATATTTTCGGCTCCAATGGTGGCGGGGTTATTCCACTCAAAAAAACCCCAGGCGAACATGCCCACAAAGAGTAGGGATGTTGTACCAATCAGAGTGAGTTTGGTGGTGAGGTTCCAGAGCTTGAAATGCCAGAGATTGCGCTGGAGGGTCAGAATAACGGGAAAGCCCAGCGCGCCCACAAACACGCCTAAACAGAGGGGGAGCAGAATCCACAGGTCGTGGCCGTAGGGCACAATGCCGTCGGTGTGCGGGGTAAAGCCGGCGTTATTGAAGGCTGAGACTGCGTAGAAGATTCCGTGCCACACTCCCTCCCAGAAGCTCTCGCCCAGTAACCAAAAACGCGGGGTGAGGATAACGGCGATAGTGGCTTCTAGTGAAATGGAGGTGACCGCTACGGTGCGCAGAATGGAGCCAACTTCTCCCAGGCGTCCGATGTTCATTGCCTCTTGGGCAATCATTTTTGAACGCAGACCCATTTTGCGACCCACTGCTATCGCTAGCAGGGAGGTCATTGTGAGGGTTCCGAGACCACCCACTTGGAAGGCGAGCAGAATCATGAGCTGCCCGAAGAAAGACCATTGTACGCCGGTTGGTACGGTCGTGAGACCGGTGACGGTGACGGCGCTGGTGGCGGTAAAGACCGCGTGGTGAAACTCTATAGACTGCCCGTTGCGGGAAGCGAGGGGGGTGTAGAGCATAAGGGAGAAGAAAATGATGACCAGCAGGAAGGCTGAGATTGCAACGCGGGAGGGGGAAGACCCTACCGTTCTATCAATGAGGGTGCGAATTTTATCGGGCAGGGTAGGGGCAGAGCTGGTCGCAAGGTTCTTGATGCCCATTGCACCTCCTTCACGAAAATATGTAAGGGGTACGTTTTTGTATTGCAGCCCGTCAAGTCATATTAGTGCGATTTACTGGGTAGAAATGCTTTAACGTGGTCTAATTAGGTTGTGACGGTAATTACTTTAGAAGGTGGGGTGCTATGAGCCTGACCCCTGTTCCCACTACGGTGATGTGGGATGCTGCGATGACAGCCTACTACTTTGGCGACTACCACCCCATGAACCCCTCGCGTTTGGACGCTACGGCGCGTCTTGCTCGTGATCTTGGCATCTTCGATTTGCCTCAGGTGGATATCGAAATTCCTGAGGTTGCTAGCGATCGGCAGCTAGAACTGGCGCATTCGCCGTCTTTTATTGACGCGGTGAAAAGGGTCAGTGAAGACCCCACCTTGCACTTGCCCGAATGCGGCCTGGGCACGGAAGACACTCCGGCATACGAGGGCATTCATGACGCGTCCGCTCGTCTTGCTGGGGGCAGCTACCGGGCTGCTGATCTGATTCTTGCGGGAAAGCTTCACATCGTGAACTTTGGTGGCGGTATGCACCATGCCTCACGGGATAAAGCGAGTGGTTTTTGCGTGTATAACGATTGCGCGGTTGCTATTGCCCGCCTGTTAGAGCAGGGCGTCAAACGTGTTGCCTACATTGATGTGGATGCTCACCACGGTGATGGTACCCAGAGTATTTTTTGGGATGATCCTCGGGTGATGACCGTGTCGATGCATGAGACAGGAATGACCCTGTTTCCCGGCACCGGTTTTGCTAATGAGGTGGGCCCTGACGGTCTAGCATCGGGTACCAGCGTGAATGTTGCCCTGCCTGCAGATGCCGGTGACTCGGGTTGGCTGAGAACCTTCAATGCCGCGGTGGAGCCGCTGGTTCGGGAGTTCCGCCCTGAGACCATTGTTAGCCAGCACGGGTGCGATTCGCATTTTCGTGACGATATGTCGCACCTGAAAATTTCAGTGGACGCGCAACGGCAGGTTGCCATGATGGTGTCGGCGCTGGCTCATGAGCTGTGCGAAGACCGTTGGATTGCAACTGGCGGTGGGGGCTATAACCTTTACGATGTGGTGCCCCGTTCGTGGACGCATCTGATGGCGGTGGTTGCCGGTAATCCGTTGCCGGTGGATACTCCGGTTCCTGGGCGCTGGCAACAGTACATGTTGGCTAAGTACGGGACGCAGGTGCCTGCGTTGATGGGCGATGAGGTCGATTTGTGGTGGAGTAACTGGGAGCTGGGTTTCGACCCGGCAGATCCGGTGGATCGCACCATTATGGCAACCCGTAAAGAGGTGTTCCCGCACTGGGGCCTTGACCCCTGGTATGACTAAAAAATTGTGGTAGTGCGCTGCCGGCCTGTTACTCAATAACCGAGATGGGCATATATTGATTAGTCGTTATATGTACTGGTGAGCTTTACATTATGGGGGTCTTATCAAGGCTGATAAGGTCTGCCGTTGTATTGTGCAGATGGGGAGAAAGCCTCTACCGGTTGCAGAGTGTGCATAAGTTTTTCTAATTTAGGTTTATCCTGTGGTGTTGATTTATATACGTGAGCGCATATATGTAAGATTGTGAGCATGATTGATGACGTATTTGCTGTTATCGCTGACCCCACGCGACGACAAATTCTGCGTGTTCTAGCCAGCGGCGAAACCCCCGTCGGCACACTGGTTGAAGAACTCGGAGTCAGCCAACCTACAGTTTCTAAGCACCTGAAAGTGTTGCGTACTGCAGGTTTGGTGACTACCCGCGCACAGGGGCAAAAGCGTCTTTATTCCTTAACCCCCGAACCGCTGTCGAAGGTGACACTGTGGATCGAGACTCTTAATAAAATCGCCGGTCGCACTCCCGGCTCTTTTGCGGGTGCCGAAGCCACTCATGCTGTGGCACCCGGCGTGGTATCGCTGGCAGCCTCTGAAGCTCGGTCCGGGGCAGAAGACGAGAAAACGCAGTCTCCTCAGCCCCAAGAGCAGGCGGAGACCTCCGTTGAAGAAACCGAGCCGATGTTTGAAGACGCTGATGCGAGCGCAGACCAGGACGCCGCAACGGTAGAGCAGGGTAGAGAGGGTGCTGATACTGCTGGTGAAGAAAACCAAGCTGTGCTCGCGCAGACGCAGGTTGAGTCGGCACCTGACCCAGAGATCAGTGTCGAAAAGGGTGAAGCATCAACTGATCCTGCAACTGTACCGCAGGTAGGCGAACTGGACGAGGACGTGATTTCATCGGTTGCGGAGAACATTGCGGAGTCCCTCACAAGCGCTGAACAAATAGAAACCACTGATCAGCCTGTAAGCAAGAGCGTAGAACCGGGGGAGACCGAGCCATCTCAGGGCGCGGTCTATTTCTCACCGCTGACACCTTTTACTCCTGTTCCCGTTAAAGCTGCTGATGATGCACTGGCTGCCGATAGTGGTGAGTGGGTTGAGGAACAAGCTGACATGCCCAGCCCGGAGGAGGCTCCTGCAACGCTTGCTCCGCGTCAGCTAACGCAGGAGGGTGAGACGAAGGCAACCGCACCCCAGTATGACCAGTACCGGGGTAAAACTGTGCAGCACGATTCTACTCTGACCGGTAGTGCGAGGCATGATGCTAGTCAGTCTTCCGATGGCTCACTCGATGATGAATTGGCTTCTGAAGCCGAGGCTGATCTCTACAATGTAGGTGCTCTGCGTCAGTCTATTGCTCCTGCAGATGATTCGCTCACTGTCGTTTCGCGCGATGACGGGGGTGTCGAATCAGTACCTCAGGTGGCAGAAGCGACAGAAAACCCCGAGACCCCTGATGATTTTGTCCCCGACTACGAGGTTATCACGCCCGATGATGAACCTAAGGGATTGTTGAGCGCCTTCAGTCGTCTGCGTCGTCGCCGTTCGCGCTAAATCATTTTCTACTCAATTTTCTAGAAGAAATAAGTTATGACTGCACACAGCATCATTTTGACCTGGCTTGAAAAAGAGCTTTTCGAGGGTAATCTTCGTCTGGGGCAGGATCTTCCCGATGACCGTACTATCGCTACGGCAACTGGGCTTACCCATTCAGCTGCTCGTGAGGGTCTGAAGCACCTTGAAGATATGGGAATTGTTCGCCTGTATGAGGGGCGTAAAAAGACCATCATTTCGCAGTTGGTGGAGGATCCGGTAGCTTCGGCAGCCCCAGCTTTGCGGTTGCATACTGCCCAAGCGAAGTACCCGGTGCGTGATTTAGTGCAGGCACGCATACTGATTGAGGGGTGGGCAGCTGAGAACGCGGACGCGCAGCACCCGGCATTCGCTGAGGCTCATGAGGTGCTTGAGGCTATGCAGGAACCCAATATTGGGTTGGGGGAGTTTTATGAGCTTGAGGTTGCCTTTCATGTGGCGTTAGTGCGCGCTAGCGGTAATGGGTTGATGAGCGGGTTGATGGGCGCTTTGCGTCCGGGGCTTTTTGACTATTTGATGTCGATTGCTGGTACCAGCGGGTTGTGGAGTGCAACTACTGCCCGTTTGCGTTCTGAGCACCGTGCGGCTCTTGACGCTATTGAGTTTGGCGATAATGGTCTGGCTGCTACGTTGGTGCGCGCTCAGATTCGTAGCGAATATGAAGAGGCGGGCATTGATTTGGATGCCCCGCGCATTCCTGAGGTTGAAGAAGATCCGGTGTCTTCTTTGGAGCCGGTAACGGTTGATGACACTGAGCTATTTCCCAAAGATCCGGGGTTCTCGGTTTCACCGGACCTCATTGAAGCCTTGAATTCTATTGAACCCGTTGCTATCCCACTCGGTGATGCAGCGGATGAACCGTCCGAGCCCCTCTCCGAGGGCCAAGACGCACCCGATGGGGCTGAACCTGATGCCGCTTACAGCGCCACTGTTTCTGACCGGGGCGAAACCCAGCAGCTTGGCCCGGGAGTCGTGGCGGAGGCGTCCACCTTGGAATCCGAAGAAAACCGAGAGCTACCTCAGCGCGAAGCTAATGCAGTGGAGTCGCGAAAGATTCCGGGGGAGCTCACCACTAATACTGATGAGCTACTGGTGGTTCGTGCCGACAAACCGGGGCGTCGTCGCAGCGGTACGGTAAGTACTCCGGTTCACGCGACTGTCATTAAACCTGTGGCGCGTAAGAGCCAGCCCACCGGTATAATTGGTGGTCAGGTGGCTCCGGCGTCGCAGCAGTCAAACGGGGCAGATGCGGATAATATTTTGCGCGCGAAACCGCGCCCCAGCGCCCATTTGCCGTCATCGGCGGAACTCATGGAACAGCACAAACAGCGTGAGAACACCGAGCATCAGCGCGGGTTTTTCTCGTGGCGTCGCAAAAACCGCTCGGCTTCGGCTGAGGATGCAGAGAGCACTCCCGAGTCAGAGAAGAATCAGAGGGCTACGGAAAGTTCCCCTGAAATCTTGGGCGCAGCTGCCCAAAAGCCATGTGAAACTGCCCCGGAACCAGCTGTTATGCCCGATGCCCAGCTATCAGCACCGGCTACTCAGGAACAGGAAACCAGCCCCGTAGAACCCTTGCATGAGACGTCTTTGATACAGAGACCGGTGGAGCCTGACAGCACGTCAGAGCACGCTGATACCCAGCCACAAGCGTCCCAGCGAACCTCAAAAATTAAGCGGTTCTTTGGGTGGGGCGTGAACACCGACTCCACAGCTTCGGTAGCTGATGCCTCTGAGGAAAATCAGCACGAGGTAACTGATACAGAAACCTCCGGGGCAGTTACAGCGAGTGAACCCTCATCCGAGGTACAGCAGCAGGTAGCTTCAGTTGAAGATCAACCAAACCACCATGAGCCTGAGCCAAGCTCAGCGGACGAACCTGTATCGGATTCTTCGTCTTCTTCGTCTTCTTCGGCTAAATCGCCGATTGCAGGTAAAGGTGCTACCTTATCGAAAAATAAGGGGAAGAAAAAGAAAAAACGTAAGCGTTAATCTTTGACCCCGGTTAGGTTGCTGACGGCAGTCTCATGGGAGCTTGGCAGCGACCACCGTGACTGCCGATTGCCTGCTACCACAGGCACCCTGGGGCATTTTACTGTCGGACGTCCCTTAGCCCAAGACAAACAGTCCTCACCGAGCTGTCAGGCGGTAAATGTGAGCAATAACCGGGGCGAAAGCGGTCGACGATTACTCAAAAGCAGTCTCTTGCTTGTAATCTATTATGAGAACGTTTAACGGCCGTTGATCTTGCATCTTCACATGCCAAGCTCAACGGTTGTTTGTTTGAGCGTCTATACCGGTATAAACGCACCCGGGTAGCTACCAGAATATCCGCACCGTTGAAAGTGCGTGAGGTTTCTGGCCGGGTATCTATTTAATAAGTGAGGTGAATCCAATGGGTTCAGTTATCAAGAAGCGCCGCAAGCGTATGTCAAAGAAGAAGCACCGCAAGCTGCTTCGCAAGACTCGCCACCAGCGTCGTAACAAGAAGTAAATTTCTTGAGCTTTAGCGGGCTCCGCTCCTTCGTGCATACCAGCACCTGGCGCGGGGCCCGTTTGCTTATGCTCAATAGCCCACCGGCGTTGAGTAGTGGGTGAGTGAACCTCTAGGATTGAGAGTATGAATACTGCCAAAAACATTGAGCTTGAGCTGCTGACTAAGCCGGGGTGTCATTTGTGTGAGGACGCGCGTGCCACCGTGGGTAAGGTTGCGGCTGATTTCGGGCTGACTTTTACCGAGGTGAACATCGAAGATCACCCTGATTTGAGGCAGCAGCACGCGGTAGAAATTCCGGTGCTGAAAATTAACGGTAGAGTTCACGATTTTTGGCAGATTAACCCCAAACGGCTGAGCCGAGCCTTGAGCAAGCTCGCCGGTGGGGCGTAAAGATTTTTGAGGGAGTAAAGATGGCTTTTGTTACTGTTCATCTGATGCGTCACGGTGAGGTACACAACCCCGAGCGGATTGTGTACGGTCGCCTGCCCAACTATCACCTGTCTGAAAAAGGGCAGCAGATGGTGAGGGCTAGCGCCGAGGAGTTTAAGCGCCGGACTGATGCCGGCGCGAACATTGTGTACTTGGCGTGTTCTCCGCTGACTCGCACCCAGGAATCGGCTGCGCCCATCACTGAGCTACTGGGGTTGGAAGCTCACCATGATAAGCGCGTGATTGAGGCGGCTAATTACTTTGAGGGCATGCACGTGAGCCCCTCTGAACTTGCCACCCAGCCTCGCCACTGGCGGCACCTGCTTAACCCCCTGCGTCCGTCATGGGGCGAACCTTACGCTAAGCAGGTAGAGCGCATGGTGGCTGCGGTTCGCGATACCGGGGCGAAAGCCTACGAACTCGGGGGTGAGGGCGCTGAAGCTATTATCGTATCGCACCAGCTACCGATTTGGCTCACCCGCCTTTCAGCCGAAGGCAAAGTCTACCCCCACGACCCGCGCACGCGCCAGTGTAACCTTGCCTCCATTACCAGTTTTACCTTTGATCCGCTGACCGGTTCAACGCCCACCGTGAGCTACACCGAACCCGCAGTAGCTCTGTACTCAGGAGTTATTCAGCTACCGGGTTCATAATGCAAAAGTAACCATTTATTTCTACTATCAAGTATTCCTCTAGCTGTTGAAAGAGAAGCTATGCGTTATTCATCTATTGTTACTCGCAGGCAGGGCTTGTCTTTGTCTGTTGCCGCCGCTGCCTTTGTGCTAGCGGGGTGCTCGAGCAGCAACGATGATTTAGCTGCCCAGGCTAATGCTGGCGACGACAAGGGCTATGTAGCGGGCGACGGTTCGGTCACCGAATGGGCGGTTGCAGACCGCTCTGAACCCGTGAACTTCACCGGTGAACTCTTCGATGGAGGAGAACTCACCGCTGAATCCCTGCGTGGTAAGCCTGCCCTGTTGAACTTCTGGTACGCAGGATGCGCCCCCTGCCGCGCTGAAGCGCCCCACCTCAATGACCTTCACAAAACCTTCGGTGAAGATATCGAGTTCTGGGGGGTGAACGTTCGCGACGAAAAAGGCACCGCTGAGGCTTTTGAACGTAACTTCGAGGTGCCCTACTCCTCCATGAAAGATCTCAATGGCAAGGTTCTGCTAGCACTGAGCAAGACTGTTCCCGCCCAGGCAGTACCCACCACCTTGTTACTTGATGCTGAAGGGAGAGTCGCCGCGCGCGTCCTGGGCGAAATTGACCCTTCCATTATGAAGACCATGATGCAGGATCTGCTGAGTGAATAGTTTCGGAAGCATTATTTTGGACGGCTCTTTGTGGGTCGCCCTTCCGCTGGCAGCGCTCGCGGGGTTGGTTTCTTTTGCCTCCCCGTGCGTGTTGCCTTTGGTGCCCGGCTATCTGGGGTACGTCGCAGGTCTAACCGGTGCCGGGGGACGCAGCCGTACCTGGCGAGTAGTCGCCGGTATTGGTCTGTTTATTCTGGGTTTCTCACTGATTTTTGTGCTTCTTTCCGCCGTTTTAGCGCAGTTGGGCACCGCCGCCTGGTTGCGCGGGCAAGGCTGGGTTAATCTGGTGCTCGGTGGGCTGGTTATGCTGATGGGTCTGGTCTTTATGGGACGCTTTGCCCCCTTTCAGACCGAACGCAAGATTCACCGCAAACCACCGGCAGGTTTATGGGGCGCACCCATCTTGGGCGTGACTTTCGGGCTGGGCTGGGCACCGTGTATTGGCCCAACCTTTGCCGCAGTGCAAACCCTGGTGTACACCACCGGTGCCGGAAACGCTAAAGCTATAGCGCTGACCCTTGCTTACTGCTTGGGACTGGGTATTCCATTTATGGTGGTTGCGCTGGGTCTTAGCCGCGGCGTCAACACGATGGGATGGGCTAAAAAGCACAGGTTAGCGCTCCAACGCGGCGGCGGTATTATGCTTCTTATCATTGGTTTGTTGATTGCCACCGGTGCCTGGACGGCATTCATCTCGTGGACCCAATCCGTACTGCCCGTCTACGAACTGCCCATCTAGTAAGGAACCCATGTCTACCGAAGAAAAACGCTCGGAGCCAGCTGCTCTCGGAGTTAGCGGCATGCTGCGCTGGGCGTGGGCCCAGCTCACTAAAATGAACACCGCCATGTTCTTGCTGCTCATGGTGGCTGTTGCCGCTGTGCCCGGGTCAGTTTTTCCTCAGCGCATTCAGAACCCCGGTGCTGTTAACGACTACATCAAGGCGCACCCCACCTGGGGCCCGATTGCCGATAAAATTCAGCTTTTTGATGTGTTCTCATCGGCGTGGTTCTCGGCTATTTACATTTTGCTGTTTATTTCTTTGGTAGGCTGTGTGCTGCCGCGTGCTGTTCAGCATTATGCGGCGATGAAGCGTCCGCCCGCCCGAACTCCCAAGAATCTTTCGCGCATGCCGCAGTACCGCACGATTGTGCTACCTCAGGGGCACAGCGAGCTGACGGCACACCAAGCAATTCAGGATGCAGTACAGATCCTCAAAAAGCGCGGCTACCGGGTTGAAGAACGCCCCGCCACCGCAGGTGAAAATGCATCTGTGGGCGCTGAACGTGGCTACCTGCGCGAGGTCGGCAACATTCTCTTCCACACCGCGATGATCGGTGTGCTTGTGGGCGTCGCTGTGGGGTCACTCTTTGGCTACTACGGTCAGCGCATCATGGTAGAGGGCGACACTCACGTGAACTCGCTGATTAGCTACGACCTGTTTACCCCCGGCACGAACTACAACCCTGACTGGCTCACTCCCTACTCGATGACTCTCAACGAACTCGATGTCACCTACGACCGCCAGGTTGATAGTGCAACCTACGGTCAGGACTACGACTACTCGGCATCCATGACCATCAACCCCGGCAACGGGGAAGAACCCTACGAGCAGGTGCTGAAGGTCAATGAGCCCGTGCGCTTCAACGGTGCCAGCCACTACCTAATCGGTAACGGGTACGCGCCCATCATCACCGTCAGGGACGGCGACGGCAACATTACCTTTGAAGGACCGGTTGTGGGGTTATTCGGCGGCGACCGTAACTACACCTCGTCCATCGTTCTTAAGGTGCCGGATACGAAGCCAGACCAGCTTGCCTTCATTGGCATGTTCTTGCCCACCGGCGTTCAAGAAGAAGGAGCGCCACCCTACTCAGCCGACCCAGCCCCGGCTAACCCCATGCTGGTCTTGCAGAGCTACTACGGTGATCTAGGGCTGGACGACGGCACCCCACAGAACGTGTACGTAGTAGATACCACCCAGATGAAACCGCTCAACACGATGGCAATGGGCAACGGCATCATTCTGGATTCACAGAATACCCAGGCTACCCTACCCGACGGGCGCGGCACGGTCACCTTCCAAGGCGTCAAACGGTATGTTGGTATGGACATCCACTATGATCCGGGCAAGATGATAGTGCTAGGCTCAGTGATCGTGGTGTTCTTCAGCCTCATCGCGTCACTGTTCATACCCCGCCGCCGCGTGTGGGTACGTGCCCAAGACACCGCCGATGGTCTCACCATTGAATACGGTTTGCTGGCGCGAGGCGAAGACCCGCGTCTTGCCACTGAAGCCGACAAACTGACAGAGCTCTTCGCTGAGACCTGGAACCTAGAATTTGCGGATACCGCTCACTAAGATGTTGATGGAAACGAGTCACAATGGAAATTAACCAGACACTCGCTCAATGGAGCGACATTCTTATGGTGGTCGCGGCATTTGCCTACACCTTAGCTTTTGTTGCTTTTGCCTGGGATCTTGCGGTTAATTCCCGCGGGTCTCAGACAGCAGAGCAGGAGCCGGAGCTTGTAGCTGCCGGTAACGCACCTAAGGTCGCTCGCGTTTCTGGCGTGGAGCAGGGTACTGGCGCTCGCGGCGCTGGCTACCGGGGCAAAGACGCGCAGAAACTCAAGCATCATGTTGCTGATTCTGAGATGCGTTACACCGGTGAACGCCGACCTGCTGCTCGTGTAGCGGTGGCGCTGATGACCCTTGCCGCACTCATTCACGCAGGTGGTGTTCTTTCCCGTGCGTTTGCGGCAAACCGCGTGCCCTGGGGTAATATGTATGAATTCTTGACCACCGGTGCTTTTTTGGTGTCCGTGATTTTCTTGGGCGTTTTGATTTTCCGTGACCTGCGTTTTGTGGGTACTCTCGTGGCTGGTCTGACCACTTTGATGATGACCGTTGCCGCTGTGGTGTACCCGACGCCGGTTGGTCACTTGATTCCTGCCCTGCGCACCTACTGGCTGGTTATTCACGTGTCTATTGCCGTGCTGGCATCAGCTATTTTTACGCTGACTTTTGCGATGGCGATTTTGCAGTTGATTCAGGATCGCCGTGAACGTCAGATTCTTGAAACCGGGCAGACCGGTTGGGCATTTATGCGTCTGGTGCCCAGCGCCCAGGCACTGGAGAACTTCTCGTTTAGGCTCAATGCGGTGGGCTTTGTGATGTGGACCTTCACCGTGGCTGCCGGGGCTATCTGGGCTGAGGTTGCCTGGGGACGCTACTGGGGCTGGGACACTAAAGAGGTGTGGAGCTTCATTATCTGGGTAGTCTATGCCGCCTACTTGCATGCTCGTGGTACGCGCGGGTGGACGGGTAACCCTTCAGCCTGGCTCTCCATTGCTGGTTATCTCTGCGTGATTTTCAACTTCACGATTGTTAACACTTTCTTTGACGGTTTGCATTCCTACTCGGGTCTGTAAAAGTTCTGAGCGGGGTTCTCAAGCTTTAGTTTCTAAAGTCTTGAAAACCCCGCTTTTTTGTTGTCTTTGAAGGCACTCTGTGCCCGCACAAAAAGTGGACAGGTTGCAGACAGGGGGGCGCTTGATAGAATAGTGTGACGCAGAATTCAATGGAGTGGTCTGAAGAGAGGCAGAGATGAGTAGCGTAGTAGAAGCACCGGGGCAGGTCATCCACCGTCTTTTCGAGGATGCAGGCGGCGGAGTTGCCGATCAAGCGTAGGCCGATAGGGTGCTGTGGCTCTTGGCGGTCGATGCCAAAGTGAAACCCCAGCGGGAAGCCCTGGAACTGGTCGATGTGGCTCATGATATTTCCCGTACCCATCAGAGCGCTCAAGAGTTGCACGGCTCTGCTGAAGACTTTGCCGCGCGTAAGGTGCGCGAACTACGAGAAAACGATCTTGGCGCTTTTGCCCCCCCCCCCGCAGAGACCTACAACGCCCGGCACTTTATACAAATGAGCCTGACCATGGGTATTGCCCTGACCCTGTGTTTCGCCCTTTTGGGGTTTCTCGTTGGTGAGGAAGGGTTGCCGACCTCTTTCATCGGTCTACCCTTTATTGCTGGAGCGGTGACCACCGGCGTCATCTCCGCAATGCACCGGGTAGGGCACCGCCACGGTTTTGTCGCAGGAGTAGGCGCGTTCATCGGTATGTTAGCGGTAGGAATCGTCCTTTTCGTGCTGTGGATGAAGCTGTTTCAGCAGATTAACCTTCCCGGTAGCATCCTCGTGTGGAATATCGTACTTGCCGTGACTGCCGCAATCGCCCTTTATCTTTTTTCGAAGAAATACCCCGACACCTCAGAAGCTGACAAGAACCGGCAAATGCTCCAGACAGTAGAAGCCCGGCGCAGTTTCTAACACGCTGCGACCGGCAATCGCCCCGATAGTATTCACCAGAACGTACAGGAAGGATCAAAAATGAAAACCCCTGGTACTGTGTTGATGAACGAGATGAAAGAAGCTGGCGGTGGCACCACCGGGCAGCAGTGGGTTAAAGAAGCCTTCGGGATTTTGAGTGCCTACAATGTTCGCATCTCTGTCGCTCAGTGGTTGTGCCGAGAGGTTATCGATGACGTCCGAGATCGCGGTGGTGTCGTCGTGCAAGAGGCGGGAGACCCCGCGTCCTGGGCACATTATCAGCTCAGTCAAGGTAAGACCAAAGAAAACTACTTACGTGAACGGGCACCAGGATACACCGATAATGTACTGAGTACTCTTTTCTTTTGTACGGCACTGTTATATGTGGGTTTATTCGTCATAGGCTTGATCGATGGTGACGCCGTGTACTTCACAGCTACCTCACCCCTTGTTCTCGCTATCCCTGTGTATATTGCCCTTGCAACTCATGGGGCAGCTACCGTGTATGAGCGGTTGCTGCGCTATATTGCTTACCCACTTGCAGGTCTCGTGGGTTTGGTCTTTGCCTTCATGACTCTAGGGTTACCTCTTGCTCTGCTTCTTTTGAATGCCTCGGTGCAAAAAGTCTTCGCGGGGGACGGTGTTAACCCTCTTCTATGGCTGGGCGTAGGAATACTTGCTCTAGGCTTATCCATCGGTACGCGTCGCGTCCGCCTCAGCATCTTCCACCGCGGCGCCAGTGGGGGAGAACCCGACGATAAGCGCTGGGCAGAAGATTTTACTGCTTACCTTAGCTTCCACCACAAGAAAAGCTTTAAGGACGCCCGTGCCCTCGTCGCGCAGTACACCCAGAATGCGCGCAGTGAGAAGATGACTCTCCACGAACTCATGGGTAGCCCCTACTCTGCTGCTAGAGCAGTGTCCACAGATGCGACGGTCAAACCTTTCCGAAACTTCTGGCAGTTACTGCTTTGCACCGTTGTTTACGGATTTGCAGTATTCTATACCATCAGCAACGGTGAGCCTCGGGTACTGACCATCATCCTCTTTGGATTCTTAGTGATCTGCACAGGCATTTCCTATAGGGCATACCGGAAGGTACGTTCTACCCCACTGACCTAAAAGCGTGTCCCTTTTTCGGTGGTAGAGTGGCAATCACCGCAGTAGGCTGCCGGTGCAAGCGATAAAGTAAGGAGAACATATTAGAATCTTTGTACTTGCGCAGCGAACAGGCGGGGCGCACAGCTCTTTGAGGAAGGAGCGGTAACCGGCGATGCCCGTCTACTTTCAGATACCCTGCAGGCAGCCCTGCACGAGGTAGGTACCGACCGCGAATCACCGCAGTGGTTGCATGAGACGCTTACATTCGCTTGGTGAGCCGCAGCGTCAAAAACTTCAATATCAGCGGTGCCATCAGCCTTAACAGGGAATCTTCCCTACCGCTCAAACGCCAGGCTATTATGCTGGGTGTTCTTGCTCTCTACCTTGGTGCTTACTCCGTGCTGATGTACCAGCAGGTCAGCGACCTCGCCAGCCACCAAGCCTGGACACCGTTTCTGGTGGGCATCTTCTTTTTTGCCGTCCTGCTCAGCTTGACCCATTTACCACGCACTCAACTGGTTCAGGGCACGCAAAGAAAAACGGACGTCACCGACCTCGAAGGCATGGGATACTTCTTCTAAACCCCGTGTACTTTGACCAGATTCTGGCATGCAAAGACCGAGCACCTGCATCTAGCGGGTGCTCGGTCTTTTGAAGAAAATCCATCGTGTGAGAAATCCTTAGCGGGAAGGCTTTTGCCCCTCATCTGAAGGATCTTCACCGTCGAAAGAGTCCTTGGTCACACCGGGGTCAGAGCTACTCTTACCCTGCTCACGTTCGCGCGATTCACGCTCACGCTTAGCCTTAGCATCAAGAAAACGCAGGAACTCATCATCATCATCCGGCGCTTTCTGCGGGGGCGGAGAAAGACGATCATTGCGTAAAGGGTTCAGCAAGCTTGCGTCCTGAGGACGTCCCACAAACAACCATAAGAGAGAACCCACCAGCGGGAAGAGAACAATCACAGCCAACCACACAGGTTTCGGCAGGGCACGCGCCTGCCAGCTTTCTGTTCTCACACAATCAATCAACGCATAAATAATAATGCCCACCAATAAGGCGCCGGCACCAATAATCAACATAGCTCTACCCATACACACCAGTCTGACACACTCACGACAAACGCACAGCTCAGGGGGCTACACTAGAGAGGTGAATCTTCTGAAATATACCCTGCTACGTTTTGGCATTATGGTCGCCGTCTTTATGGGCTGTATCTGGCTCAACATTGCGCTGGTGTTCTCAGCTATTTTTGCGATACTGATTGCGCTCGCCCTGTGCTACCTGCTTTTTCCGACCCTGCACCGCAAAGCCGGTGAAGATCTCGCCCGATTCTTCTCCCGCAAGAAAAAGCGTCCCACCGAAGAAGACCTCAACCGCGATATTGAGGATTCCTACGTTGATAGCCTGCAAGAAAATCAGCGACTGCCCTAGCAGCATCTAGCGTGCGATAAATACAGTGCGTTGTGCTCATTCACTAATGAGCGCAACGCGCTGTTAGTTTTTATGTGGTTTTTGTTGATACGCAGAGGAGAGAAACCGGGTTAGTCGCCGATCGAGTAGGGGGCGATGTCAGCATCAGCAAACATCTCGAAGACATCTAGGTATACCGCGACAAAAGCAAGAATTGCAAAGACGAGGGCAATGATGCCAGCTTGTTTGAGCACCGGAATGAGCGCCGGACCGTTAGACCCAGAAAGCACCACCACGCAGGAGTGCATGACGGGAGCCACCAGAATAAAAAGCAACAGGTACCAGGGGTTGTGCGGCAGTAAGAGTGCCACGAGCAATAGAGCGATGACCATCTCGAGGGCGTACGCGCGACGGGCATTTTTATCACCCAAGCGCACTGCCAGAGTGAACTTGCCGGCGTCAATATCGGTGGGAATATCGCGCACATTATTAGCCATGAGCATGGCGCACGAGATCAACCCTAAACCAATAGCGAGCACCCAACCGGTGAGAGTTAGCTGGGCAGCCTGCGTGTAGAGAGTGCCCAGGGTTGCTACTAAGCCGAAGTAGATAAAGACAAAAATATCGCCTAAGCCCATGTAACCGTACGGACGCTTGCCTCCGGTGTATCCCCAAGCAGCAAAAACACTCGACGCGCCAATAGCTAAGAACCACCACTGGTGTGCCAAAGCAACCAGCCACAAACCGCACAGCATCGCTAAAGCAAAGCAGGCAAAAGCGGCGAACTTTACCGATCGAGGACTCGCAACACCGCTACCCACAAGGCGTAACGGACCAACCCGTACCTCGTCGGTGCCCTTGATGCCATCAGAATAGTCGTTAGCGTAGTTAACGCCGACCTGTAGAAAAAAGGCAACAAGAAAAGCGAGCAAAGCCCTGCCAGCATGGAGCGAATCAACCTCGTAGGCTGCCGCTGAGCCAGCAATAATGGGTGCTACAGCCAGGGGTAGGGTGCGAAGGCGGGCACCTTCAACCCACTGAGAAACTGTTGCCACGGTGGCGCGTCCTTTCGCCGAAATCTTACGCTCATACCAAACTTTTAGCTTACACCTAATCGTTGGAGCGCATCAGCCAGTGCCCGACGGTTAGGTTTGCCAGTGGAAAGTACGGGGAATTGCTGCATGATGAGTAGGTGCTTGGGGGATGCTGCCACCCCCAGCCTGTCAGCGACCAATATTTTGAGCTCGTTCAATTCCGGTGTCTGAGTGTTGGGGGTAACCGTAATAACCGCGCCCACCGCTCTACCCCATTTGGGGTGGGGAACTCCGGCAACAAAAGCCTCACGCACCGCGGGGTGACTCTCGATGGTACGGGCGACCTGCTGCGCCGAAACTTTAATACCGCCGGTGATTATCACATCGTCACTGCGGCCCTGTACCTCTAGGGTATTGTTCTTGAAGCTGCCGAGGTCATCGGTTTTATACCAGGTGGTGCCCGCTTCATCGGTGAAAAAACTGCTGGCTGTTTTAGCAGGTTCGTTGAGGTAGCCACTGGCGAGAGTATGACCGCCTAGCCAGATGCGACCGTCACTGTCAGTTGCCACTCGGACACCGTGAATCGGCGTGCCATTATATACGCAACCGCCTGCGGTTTCGGCGCTGCCGTAGGTGGTGACTGTAGCAATGCCGTCATCTGCACACCGGGTGAGAAGCCTCTGACTGGCAGCGGCACCACCCACCAAGATCGCAGTGAAACTCGCTAACGCCGCGAGCACCTCATCCCCCAGAGCACCGGGGGCTTCTAGCAGCGTATGCAACTGCGCCGGAACCAGCGAAGCCATGGTGGTAGGTGCTGTCAGCGACTGGGCAGTAGCTAGAAAATCCTGCGCGGTGAAACTCTCACCGCGAGAGATAGAACGGGTCATCACCGGTGCCCTCCCCGCAAGGGCTGAGCGGGCAACCACCTGCGCACCGGCAACATAATGCAGCGGCAGCGCCAGCAACCACTGGGCACCGAAAGAGCCGGTTGCCTGCGCGGTAGCGTGAGCCGAGCCCCTCAGCGCCCCGGTGCTAAGTACCGTTTGTTTGGGCTTACCCGTTGAACCACTTGTTGTCACCACCAGCGCCGGACGCGCGTCCTCAGACTCCAAGAGACGCGCAAAGTCCGCGAACATCTGATCAGCTGACGAGCGGACGCGCTCGCCCACCACCACTGTTCCCTCAGGAATGTGGGTGGGAGCGGGCAGGGGAGTGAGCGCTGAGAAATCCATGCCTTCTATTCTAGGCAACCGCGTGCGTGCGCCTTACAGAGGCTTCACCGTTGGGTGCAGAACTAATGCCCAGTCTGCGGATGCACGTGTCTACCCTTTTTAGCGCCAGAAGCTGGTGATCTCTGCCTTATCTTCAATGTTGAAAGCGATAACGCGGCATATGAGTTCATAGGGTGGTTCCTGCGTCCACGGAAGGCGAAAGAGGTTGGGCGTGTAAGAGATACCCTGCTTGTCGAGTTCCTGAGAAATATGGTTGATGCCAGCCTGCTCGGGTGCAACCGAGAGGTGCTTGCTCGCATACGAGAATCCAATGATGTAAGTACCGTGGTGGGTGAACATGGGCTGATTCCAGGCAATCTGCACGCCAAGCTCTGGGAAAGTCTCATGAACCCACAACAGAACCTCAGCCGCGCGGGCGCGGTATTCATCATCAGAAATGCGCCCAAGAATGGGCGCGAAGAAATCAAGGAGCTTCTCATCGGGTGCCATCTTTAGAGTCATGCTTCTCAGTTTTTCATAGGAGACCGCACTATAAAAACGTCGCCATGGTCTTTACTCTGCTAATTAAGTTGCTCAGTTATCATATGGTAATGATTCGCCTCTACAAGTATAGTTCAACCTCGTGCGTGTAGGTGAAACATACTTCTAGAGGTGAATGGTGCCGGTATAGACTGGTCTGTACTGGGGACGTTGAATGACCGAAAGGCTATTTGCTGTGATTACTCATTTATTTAACCGTTCCTACGCTAAGAGTGAGCTACAGAAGTTTGCGAATGCGTGGGTGGCGCGTCTTGATGAGGTTGCTGCTAGTGGGGGCGGTGCTACCGAGAAGCAGTTTACGCAGCAGTTTTGGATTGGTCTGCTCAAGTGCTTTGGCATTTCTGACGAGCGCACTCTTCTTTTTGAGCGTGAAGCAAAGCGTGCATCTACTAATAACCGGGGCTGGGTAGATGCATTTTGGCCTGGCATGTTGTTGGTCGAGCAGAAGTCGGTTAATAAGGATTTGTCGAAGGCTGCTGCCCAAGCCGATGACTATCTTGCCGGTGGCACTATTGCCGATCACGAGTGGCCGAAGTTTATTATTACCTGCAATTTTTGGTCGTTTGTTCTAACCAATTCGGCAACCAATGAGACTTGGGAATTTACCCTTGAAGAGCTTCCTGATTACGTTGATCAGCTGAAATTCATTGCTGGTCAAGAAACTGTTGAGAAGCGCGAAGAAGTTGAGGCTACGATTCAGGCATCGAAGATTATGGCACGTTTGTACCAGTCTTTGGTGGGTGATGATGCAGATAACCCGGTAGGGGATGATGCAGCGCATAATTCTGGTGCTGAGGAAGAATCTGTTGAGCGCGCGTCCATCTTCTTGACTCGTATTCTTTTCTTGCTCTTTGGCGATGACGCTGGGCTGTGGGAGAACGATTTGTTCTACCGCTTTATTGAGGAACGCACACAGCCTGATGGTTCTGATTTGGGCGTGCAGATTTCAGCATTGTTTGATTACCTCAATACGCCGGATGCTGCCCGCGAGCGTATTAGCAAAAATGTTCCTGAAATCGTGCAGATGTTCCCCTACATCAACGGCGGTCTTTTTGCTGAGCGCACTGGTATTGAGTATTTTGATACTGAGATGCGTGCCGCTTTGCTTGATGCATGCCGTTTCAGGTGGACGCGTATTTCAGCGGCAATTTTTGGGTCGATGTTCCAGCTGGTGAAGTCTCGTGAGGCGCGCCGAGCTGCCGGTGAGCATTACACCACCGAAGCTGATATTTTGCGGACTCTTGGACCGCTGTTCTTGGACGATTTGCGTGCTGAGGCTGATCGCCTCATCGGTTCTAAAGTTACTTCACGCAGGGTTTTTGCTGACTTTTTAGACTCACTCACTTCTATGCGTTTCGTCGACCCGGCATGTGGTTCGGGCAATTTTTTGCAGGTAGCGTATGCAAAATTGCGTGAGATCGAGACGGACGTGCTGGTTGAAATGAACCGCCGTGAGGGTGGGGAAAACCAGCTACTGGGAACTTTGGGTACGCGTCTTTCTATAGAGCAGTTCTACGGGTTTGAGATTAACTGGTGGCCCTCTCGTATTGCTGAGGTTGCTATGTTCCTCACGGAGTTTCAGGCTGATCGTTACCTTGAAACCCGTTTGGGTGAGGCTCCTGCTCGTTTACCCATCAAAACTACGGCGAAAATTGTGCACGCGGATGCGCTCGCTCTTGATTGGCGTGCTGAGATTCCTGAGACCACCGGCAAGACCTATATTTTTGGTAACCCGCCCTTTATCGGTCAGTACTCTAAATCTAAGGAGCAGACCGCCTCGATGAAGGCTGTCTGGGGTAAGGATTATGATGGCTACCTGGATTTTGTGACTGCGTGGTTTAAGAAGTCCTCAGATTTCTTTACGGGTCAAAATTCTTCTCTCTCTCTCTCTCTCTCTCTCTCTCTCTCCAAGAGAAGGGGAATTTGCTTTCGTTTCGACGAACTCCATCAGTCAGGGGCAGGCGGTGCCTGCACTTTTCGGACCGCTCTTTCGGGACGGGTGGCGCGTCAAGTTTGCGTACCGGACCTTCCCTTGGAGCTCGGATGCACCAGGTAAAGCAGCCGTGCACTGTGTAATTACGGGCTATACCCGTGAGCAGGATGCGCGTCAGCGATTGTTTGAGTATGACTGGACGACGCATGAGTTTGGCGAGCATAAGGTCAAGACTGGTATCAATGCCTACCTGTTGGATGCCCCGAATGTACTGGTTACAAAGAGATCGAAGCCAATGAGTGTTGAACTTCCAGAAGCTAGGTTTGGCACAAAACCAGCAGATAATGGGAATCTCATCGTAGAGGTCAGCGATATTGAAGAAGTAAGACAAGACCCCATCTCAATTAAGTATCTCCGTGAATATCGCATGGGACGAGAGCTAGTCCGCGGATTGGATCGATGGTGTTTATGGTTAGAGAACGTAGAGCCTGCGGATTTAGAAAACAGTCCTCTATTGAAGAGACGGGTTGAATCTAATCGAGTTTGGAGGAGCCAACAAACTCCTAGCGGCGATGCATATAAATTGCGTGATTTACCGCATTTGATGCGACCAAATAAAAATCGACCATTGGTCGAATATGTTGGTATTCCTCGTGTGGTGTCTGAGAACCGAAAATTCTACACTGTTGATTTATTAAAAGCGGATGTAATCGCAGGCGATAAAGTTTATACAGCTGAGGATCCTGACGGCTTCCTTTTCGCAATTATTAGTTCTTCGATGTTTATGGCTTGGCAACGCGCTATTGGCGGACGATTGAAGTCTGATCTGAGTTTTTCGAACACCATCGTCTGGAACAACTTACCTCTGCCGCCTGTTGAGCAGAGGCTGCGTGAGCAGATCATCGCTGCGGGTAAGGGTGTTCTGGCAGCACGTGAGACTATTGCTGAACGCACGGGTGGTACACGTTCGTTAGCGGATATGTACAACCCGTTGGCGATGGATAAAGGTTTACTAGATGCCCATAAGAAGTTGGACCGTCTAGTAGATAAGGCGTTTGGTGCCCCGAAGCTATGTACGTCGGAGACCCAGCGTTTGGAATTACTTTTTCGTATAGCAGAAAGAATAAATAGCCCATGTTAAAAAACAGCAAGTTGGGGTCATTATCTCCATTTTCAGATGGAGAGAGAATCGAAGATCTTTCTAAAGTTAACTTTTTATATGCCCCAAATGGGTCAGGAAAAACTTCTATTAGCAACCTCTTGAAATCCAATAATAACAATATTGAGTGGGAAAATGATGAAATATTGTCCACACAAATATTTAATCGGGACTACCTAAGGAAGGCATTTACGTCTCCTGAAGGTGAGCCTGGCATATTTCGCTTAGGAGAGGATGTTGAATCTATTGGTGAAGAAATTAAATTATTAGAAAAAATATTTATGGATTGAGAAAATTAATTGATGGAAAAAATAAAGCCATCTCCGATAAAGAAGCAGAAGAGAATCAAGAAAAAACTAACTTTAAAAATTATATTTGGGAGGCTAGTAAAGACGTCCCAAAAATTATTAAAGATAATGTTACAGGGTTTGGAAGAAAAGAACTTTGTCACGATAAGACTGTTGAAGCTTTAGGGAGGCTTAAGCGGGCATCTCAACCGGATGATGTGATTTCTAGAACGGTTGAAAGCATTGATGAATTAGCAAAAAAAGCTGAAGTTATATATTCTGAAGAGGGGGAAGCGCTGAAAATAATTGAAGATGCCCCGACGCTACAAATTAATTTCGATAAAATTACAGAAATGCTGAAGACCCCTCTGATGTCTTCTTCTGGGTCTGAATACTCTCATAAAGTAAAAGAGAAAAATAACTTTGATTGGGTTGTCGACGGTATTCGTTATATCAACGATGATTTAAGCTGCCCATTTTGCTTTCAAGATCTCCCTGAATATTTAAAAAAAGAAATCATTGATTTAATTGATCAAAAGTATCAGGATAGTATCAATTTTCTTGAAGTGTCCAAGTTGGAGATTGAGTCATTCATTAGAGATGTAGAGATTTTCATCGATAAGAAATTGGAAATAATTGAAAAATTTCAACAAGAAGAATTGAAGGTTTGCTTGAGTGCGGTTGTTTCAAAATTTAAGTTGATAGGTGCAAATTTAGAAAATAAAATCAATCAACCTTCAAGTACTATAGAAATAATTTGGCCAAATGAAATCGATAAGGCTCAAGAATTAATAATTCAATTAAATGAACTGATTTCTAATCATAATAGACTAATAGAATCCTCCAGTGATCTGCGTAGAGAATTTTCATCTGACGTTTGGGAGTCATTCGCGAAAAATAGCGTTGAAATTAGGTATGGTGAACATCTGAAAAAATTCAATGTTCAAAATCGGTTATTGATAAAATTCAATCATCGGTACGTAGAGATGAAGAAGAATTAACTGAATGTTCCTCGAGTCTTGAATCTAGAAAAAGATCCCTTTTGAGTTCAGAAGCTGTTGCTGCAAAAATTAACAATTTGTTATTAATGTGTAACTTTCACTCATTTAAAATAAAGGTATCAGAAACTGATTCTGGTGGGTATTTTATTATTAGAAATAACGGAGATAAGGCTGATATTGAAACGCTCAGTGAAGGGGAGAGGAATTTTATTACATTTCTTTATTTTTTGCAGATTTTAGACGACGAAGGGACGAAGGATACTAAGAGTTTTGTGGTAATTGATGATCCTATATCAAGTCTTGATTCCGATGTGATGTTCACTGTTTCTATGCTAATCAGAGACTTGATCGAAAAAGTTTATAAAGGCACACATGAAAATGTTGCCCAAATTCTTATTATGACTCATAATACAAGATTTCATAATGAAGTTTGTTATCGATATAATGGTCGTTATCCTCAGGAATATCATTTTTATAGGATTATTAAAAAATCGCCAGAACCTAATAGTGTTGAATTTTATGGACAAGTAAACTCGATCCGTACTAGTTATCAAGAGTTGTGGGATCAGGTTGCTATTGCATCCCGGGAGGAATTTGCAAATCATCCTTGGCTGGCAAATACTATGAGAAGAATAATAGAATCTTTTTTCTCTACTTTAGGAGGTGAACTTAATCTGTATGAAATAGATTCAAATATGAGTTATGAAGAGAAAATAGTTCATAATTCATTAATTGCGTGGTCTCATAGTGGGTCTCATACTATTATGGATAATGATTCGATAAACCTTCAAAGTCATAATAATGAAAAATGGTTGAGAGCTTTTAGAATTATTTTTGAAAAAACTGGAAATATTTCGCATTATGAGGTTATGATGCGCAATGCAAATCAATTTATTGCTAACATTATTTAATTTTATTAAGGTAAAGTGTATTTTGATAAAATTTGGTGAGGTTTTCTAGGTGCGTGCGTAAATTATTTTAATTTTGTAGTTTCAAATTGAGATAAGATTTATCCATAAGTGCTAGGGGTAAGTAGACGGAGACGGACGCGTAGCAAGTGCCAGCTGGCATGGCGGCTAGACAAGAGGGTCGTTATCTGCTTAATAGCGGTTTGTGGGTGTCTTTGTGCTTGCTCTTATAAAGGTAACGGTTTGTTTACGTTTCCCCGTATTTTATACCCGGGGAAACGTAAACAACCTCGGGGAGAATCTTGGTATTAAACCCTAAATTTAGTAGTAGGGGTACTTTTCCCAGTTGGGGTCCCGATTCTGCAACAAGGCGTCACTTCCTTCTACTGCCTCATTGGTCATGTAGACCACACGTGTTACTTTACTGGCGTAGACCTGCTGGTCTACCATGCCACCATCCGGGATATTAGTTTTCGTTTAGGAGCACTAACAAATCTGGCTCGCCAATAACCGCAATACTTTGTCCTGATTCAATGAGAGCTATTGCCTTCTTCTCCTTGGAGCTATCTCCAAGGAGAGGAGGCATGCTTTCATCTGCTCCAGCTCCGATAACCAGCACCGTAGTTTTCTTCGTGACCGACTTCGTTACAGTACCACCCGCTGCTTCAATAGCAGTCCAGCAATCCTCACGAGCTATAGAAGCCAAAGCGCCCGTTAGCGTGAAAACTTCACCAGCGATTCCCTCCGGCGGAGCAGCAGTTGGAACGACTGATAGTAAATTATTTCTGCGTACTTTGGGAACTGAAGGCACCCTATGTGAACGAATAGGGCCGCTACTTGTAGGTGCCCCCCAAGCGTCCGCGATAGAATCGCGCTGTATTACCTCCAAAAGTTTGAGAGTGACCAAAGCTGCTACCAAAGAGTCCTCACCAGCATCGTGGTGTTTCTTTTGCTCAATCCCAAAGAAATTGGCCAAAGCATCGAGACGGTTACTGTCTAATCCCTGTAGCACGCCAACCTGCGTTAGTTTTCGGGACAAACTCAGCGTACAAAAGAAATCTGGTGCTAAATCGTCAAAACCCTCAACAAGATTTGCATGGTTCCAAACAGAACGGTCAAAGCCAGAATTGTGAGCAACAATTGGCAAATCCCCAACAATCTGGTTCATGCGTTGAACAGTCTCTACCCAGTTTATGCCGTCCTGAGCTACCATCTCAGAGGAGATTCCATGAATGCTGATATTTATGGGGTGGAACTCACTCACAGATTCGTGCGGCTGAATTAGCCAAGAAACCGTCTCAACAACCTCACCCTCAATGACCTTCGTGAGACCCACCGAGCATGCAGAAGCTCGGCTGGCGTTAGCTGTCTCAAAATCAATAGCAACGAAACTTAGCGCTGGATTACTCATAAAATTGCCTAACTACGAGATGGCTGATAGGGCAATTTTATCTACACTAAACTGAATCTGTAGCACAAATGAAACTCTCCTTGCTTTCAAATATGTCTGTCGGTTAGGTATCTATGCGTCCGGAAGGTAACAGGGGACGCGACCGTTGGCTTGCCGCCCGTGCGTTGTGTCTTTTCCCAACGCACGGGCGTAGCGCCAACGCCCAGCATGAGGACGCGCGTTCTCGTTACTCAACCAAAAGTTCTCCCCGTGGCTGTTTACGTTTCCACGGGGGTAAAACAGGGGGAAACGTCAATAACCCCGGGGAGAACCTCGGCGCTAAACCTAAACCTAGAAGTAGTACGGGTACTCTTCCCAGTTGGGGTCGCGCTTTTGCAAGAAGGCGTCGCGTCCTTCTACTGCCTCATCGGTCATGTACGCCATGCGGGTTGCTTCCCCTGCAAAGACCTGCTGACCCACCATGCCGTCGTCGGGCAGGTTGAAAGCGAATTTAAGCATGCGGATAGCCTGAGGTGACTGACGGGCGATGTGCGCGGCGTACTCCAAACCCTTAATTTCTAGCTCTTCGTGCGGCACCACATCGTTCACAGCGCCCATCTCATACATGCGTTGGGCATCATATTCCTTGGCGAGGAAGAAGATTTCGCGGGCGAACTTCTGACCCACCTGGCGAGCCAGCAGAGCCGAGCCGTACCCCGCGTCGAAAGAACCCACGGTGGCGTCTGTCTGCTTGAACTTGCCGTACTCCTGGGACGCGATGGTCAAATCAGCCACCACGTGTAAGGAGTGACCGCCACCTGCCGCCCACCCTGAGACCAGAGCGATAACAACCTTGGGCATGGTGCGAATCAGACGCTGCACCTCAAGAATATGCAGGCGTCCGGCGCGCGCAGGGTCGATGGTTTCAGCTGTCTCGCCGTCGGCGTAGTGGTAGCCATCGCGCCCACGAATGCGCTGATCCCCACCGGAGCAGAACGCCCAGCCGCCGTCTTTGGGGGAGGGCCCGTTGCCGGTGAGCAGAACAGTGCCAACATTTGAGGTCATGCGGGCATGATCGAGCGCCCGGTAGAGCTCATCAACCGTGCCAGGGCGGAAAGCATTGCGTACCTCGGGGCGGTCAAAAGCGATACGCACGGTGGGCAGATCGCGCACGATGGCACCGGTTTCATCGCGTTCCACCTGACGGTGGTAGGTTACATCAACGAAATCTTCGAAGCCCTCAACCACTCGCCAAGAGTTGGGGTCGAAGGTGTCAGATACTTTTTCGGGAAGTTCAATAGTCATGTTTTACATCTTAAACGCCAAGGACGCGCCTGCCTGGCTCATTGAGCGAAGGTGGCGCGTCCGTGGGGTTGCGAAGAAAGAAAATCTTTCTAGCGTTTGGCGTTCGCCGCTGTGACTGCGGCGTCGAACTCAGCCTCAACCTCGGGGTCGTGCTTGTAGGTCACCAGCGAAACGATGACGGCAACAACTATGTTGAGGATGAAGCCGGGCACGATTTCGTACATAAGCGCCTTGAGCTCGGGGTTATAACCCCAGATGAAGACGGTTAGGGTACCAACGATCATACCTGCGATAGCGCCCCAGTTGGTGAGCTTGCGCCAGTAGAGCGAGAGAATCACGATGGGACCGAATGCCGCACCGAAACCTGCCCAGGCGAAGGAAACTAGGGAAAGAATGGAAGAATTGGGGTTCCATGCTAGGAATCCTGCAATCAGTGAGACCACGATAACGCCCGCGCGTCCCATCCACAGGGAGGCTGAGTCTGAGAGCTTGTTATTGGGGCGAGCTGCTGAGTAGAGGTCTTCCATGAGAGACGAGGTGCAGACAACCAACTGTGAGGAAAGGGTCGACATGATAGCCGCCAAGACTGCTGCCAGCACGAAACCTGCCAGGAAGGGGTGCAGCAGAATCTGGGAGAGATCCAGGAATACTGATTCAGCGTTGGTGGTGTCGGTGAGGGTCGCTTCGGGGTGCTTAGCGAAGTAGGCAATACCGATTAGACCCGCGCTCATTGCGCCCACTACGGTGACGAGCATCCAGCCGATGCCGATGTGGCGACCGGCTTTCGCGTCTGCGGGGGAGCGCAGCGCCATAAAGCGCACGATGATGTGGGGCTGACCGAAGTAGCCCAGACCCCAGGCAGCTGCCGAGAGAATGCCCAAGAAAGTGGTGCCCGCAAAGAGTGAGAAAGCGGTGGGGTTGACTTCGGTAATGGTCTCTTCAAGACCGCTGAAACCGCCCACGTAGATGAACGCCATGATGGGCAGAACAACGAGGGCTGCTGCCATGAGCAGACCCTGAACGAGGTCGGTGTAGGACGCACCCAAGAAGCCGCCAAAGAGGGTGTAGAAGACGGTGACACCGGCAACCAGAATCATGCCGGTGTGGTAGTCCTGGTTGAAGGATGACTGGAAGAAGACGCCGCCAGCTACCATGCCGGATGAAACGTAGAAGGTAAAGAAGATGAGGATGACCAGCGCTGAGAAGATACGCAGCAGACGGGTGTTATCGCGCAGGCGGTTGTGGAAGAAGGCGGGTACGGTCACCGAGTTGTTAGCTACTTCGGTGTAGCTACGCAGGCGAGGCGCCACGAACTTCCAGTTGAGCCAAGCGCCGATGGTTAAACCAATGGCAATCCAGGCTTCGGCAAGGCCGGTCAGGTAGAGGGCACCGGGTAGACCCATCAGCAGCCAGCCCGACATATCGGAGGCACCTGCTGAAAGAGCAGCAGTCGTGGGTGAGAGGCTGCGTCCGCCCAGAACGTAGTCATCGAGGTTATTGTTCTTGGACTTCGCCCACAGACCAATACCAATCATTGCGGCAAAGTAGATGCCGAGCGCAATGAGCTGGAAGGTTAAATCGCTCATAAGAATCCTTTAGAAAATGTGTGGTGAGTTCGCTACGCGAGAGGGAACTTTCGTGTGTTAGGTCTCATAATAAGCCCAAGGGGGTGCGAAAATGCAAATAGAGTGCGATAAACCCTAAGTTTGAGTTTTACTCTTTTGCAACAGCAGCGTTGAGGTTTTCTAAAGATGGCAACTGATTGTTAGGCAGTGGGACTATTACCGCGTGAGACAGCTGCGTTATCTGTGGTGGAAGGTACCACCGGCAGCGACTGGGGGAAAGTGCTGATGCTGATGGCAGAGCGATTGGTTTTCCAAACCAACAATGCACCAGAAACCGCAATAAGAACAATTCCAGCGTAAGCCCACAGCGAGAGCACCTGCTGCATCATGAGAATACCCACGATAGCGCCCACCACGGGGTCAAGACTAAAGAGCACACCAATCACTGCTGATGAAGTTAGCCTGCCCGCCAAGTTATCGGCGCTGAAAGCCAGCGCGATGCCGAAGATTCCTGCCACAGCAACACGTGCCCAGCCGCTGGCGTCCAACTGCCCTACATACGGCACCGAAAAAGGTGCCAGCAAGAGAGCAGAGATGCACATAGAGATGGTGACGCCTTTGAGCCCGGCGGTGGCGGCAGAACCTGATCCCATACGCGCCGACAGTAAAGTGTAAGACCCCATGCAGATCGCACCGAGCGCCGCGAAAAGATAACCGCTCCAGTTCGTTGAGGTGAATGTGGGCCCGGCAATCATCGCCACCCCCACAAGCGCTGCAACGGCAAAGATTGAATCTCGAAAGCGTTTGACGCCCAGCAACGAGACCACGAAAGCACCCATGAACTCGATGGTCACCGCAATACCCAGCGGAATGCGCGCCACCGCCAGGTAGAAAAAGGCAGCCATGAGCGTGGTAACCAGGGCATAAATGAGAACCTGTGGCCAGTCACCGCGACGCAGAGCAAAAACATTGGGACGCACCAGCACCGCCAAAAAAACAGCAGCAATCAGCGCACGAAAACCTGCCACCGTTACCGGTGAGAAAACATCAAACAGCGGGGCGGCAACAGCGGTTGAAACCTGAATACCTAAAGATCCCATCAGCACCAACACAAATGCTGCCGTGCCGCGATGTTCACGGGGGATCCTCTCAACAATGGTGGGGGCGGACGCCTTCAATTCAGCAGGGTTCTTAGGCACAGCACACGCTCTCAAAGGCAGGGTCAATAACCACCCAAGGCTGTAAGGAAATCGCGTCCGGGTCAAAAACCTCCAGCATCTGGCTGGCTGTTCTGGGCAAATGGAACCCGCCCTGCCCGCACCAGGATCGCAGCGGAATCGAGCTTGAAATCATATGCATGACCTGATCGGTAGAAATACCGGCAGCACGCAACTGCACCAGAGTTACAGCACCATCGCGCTTGGCAAGACGCTTGCCCTCCACATTGAGCGCCAGAGGAACATGGGCATAAGCGGGTACCGTCAAACCCAGCAAAGAAGCAAGATACGCCTGCCGGGGAGCAGAAGAGAGCAAATCGTCCCCGCGCACCACCTGATCCACTGTGCTAAAAGCATCATCCACCACTGCCGCGAGATTGTAGGCGGGCTTGCCATCGTTACGCACGAGCACAAAATCATCCACCGCACCCGTATACTCGCCAGCATAATAATCCTGCACCGTGAACTCCCGAATATCAGCCGCCAGACGCAGCGCAGGCGGACGCACCGCCCGACGTTCTTCGCGTTCGGAATCAGTAAGATGACGGCAGGTACCGGGGTAAGCACCGGGAGCAGCATGTGGTGCGCTAGCAGCCTGCTGAATCTCTTTGCGCGTACAAAAACACTCATAGACCACACCGCGCTCGCGGAGGTTCTCTACAGCATCCCGGTGGGCTTCAAGACGCTCGGACTGCCAGATGACCTCGCCGTCCCAGTCTATGCCCAACGAGGCTAAATCATCGAGCTGGCGCTGTGCCGCTCCTTCCTGCACCCGGTCAAGATCCTCAACCCGCATCACAAAAGAACGCCCGGTTGATCGAGCAAAAAGCCAGGCGAAAAGTGCAGTACGAAGGTTGCCCAGGTGAAGATCACCTGAGGGGGAGGGAGCGTACCTGCCTGCGCCTGTGGTTGAAGCTGAAGAAATAGTCACCTGTTCATCCTAGTGCTTCTGCCATCCCAGCAAACTTTTCGTTACGGTAGTGAGCCCCGCCCTGCCACTCTGCCTCGTAACCTTGTGCTCGGCACGCCGCGTCATATTTGCCCTAAAATACCTAAAATTCAGACAGACAAGACGTCATACATGTGAGTAATACCGCAACAGAGGGTGAACTCGATGCCAAGAGAGCTTGTTGGGGCGATTCATAGACTATCTTTTACCTCATGGCACGTACTACAGAAATAGCTGACGGCATCTACCTTATTGCCACTGACAACTACCGTTTGAATACGGGTCTTATTGTTGGCACCGATGAGGCAATGGTGGTTGATACCGGCGCAGGCCCCCGTCAGGGCGCCGAGGTTTTGCGAGCAATCCGCCGCATCACCGACCTCCCTCTGGTGGTCGTGAACACCCACACCCACTTTGACCGTTTCATGGGAAATGCGGTTTTTGAGGCGGATGGCGTCACCGACTTCTGGGCACATTCTCGTGCGGCTAAAGCTATTGAGACCTACGGTGACCGCCAGCGTAGCTACGTTGAGGTTCTTGAACCCGAAATGGCGCATGCTAAAGGTCCTAATACACAGCTGGTTGTTCCAACCCGCCTGTTGCCGGGCGACGGTACCCGCGCGTCCTTCACCCGTGTGGATTTGGGTGAGCGCGCTGTGACCCTCTTCTATCTGGGCTTGGCTCACACTGACAATGATGTTTTGGTGGGTGTTGATGATGTGCTCTTTGCAGGTGACATTGTTGAGCAGGGCTCTGATCCTGCTTTTGATGATGCGTACCCTGATCAGTGGGTGAGTACCCTAAAGCAGGTGGCGGCTCTTGACCGCTACCGTATTTTTGTGCCCGGTCACGGTATTCCTGTGGAATCGAGCTTTGTTGAGCGTATGGCTGAGACGATGGAGGACGCGATTCACCGCATTCGCGAGTCGAAGGTAGCTAAGGGGGCTAGCACCACCGCAGCTATGTATAAGTTGCCCTATACTCCCGGTGCTACCCGTATTTTGTTGGATCGTTTGACCTGGTTGGAGCAGAAAGAAGAAGCCGGGGTTAACCTGAACGATGTTGAGTTTGGTGCTGATATTCGTACTGATCTGGCCGGGCCTATTACGTTGGGCGAGGGTCAGTAAAGTCACATATTTTAAAACGCCCAAGGGCGTTATCTCACTGCACTAGTGGTGAGGTAACGCCCTTTGCGATGCTTCGGGGTTTTAGAGTGTCTGCCCCGGTTGTTGAAAAATGCTTAGTAGGTCCAGACCTTGGTGTATGCCTTGCGTTGTTTGTTTTGTGAGCGAAGCAAACCAATGAGGGCTGCGGTGCTGAAAGAAGCGATGCAGGCTATAAGACAGGTTGCCCCCATGAGCGCTGAACCTGACATTGTTTGGGCGTAGGCAAGAATGTAGAGGGCTACGGTGCAGAAGCCTAAGAAGCAACCGGCGATAACGAGTAAGGGAATCATAATGAGCCCCGAGCGTTGGGTGTTGCCGAGATCTAGTTCTTCTGAGCGCAGAAAGCGTAGGGTGCCGAGGCCTAGAACAGTCCAGCTAGTGGTTACTAGAATTGCTGCGACGACGTCTGCGGGGCGGTGCCAGCCATTGATGATGGTGGAGTAGCCAGCTGCCAGCGTAAAGAGCATTCCAATCACGGCGATTGCTGGACGCAGTCGCTTGGGTGAGGCGAGAAAGAGCATCGATACGGCGGCGGCAGCGAAGGTAGTGTGACCCGAGGGCGCGGAGTTGAGTGGCGCCATGTGAATATCGTAGTCAGGTTTTTGAATAATGACGTTCTTGAGAATTTGTGTGGTTGCGTTGGCGGCAAGCGCTACAGCTAAACCTACGAGGGCCGGTACAAAACGGTGTTTCCAGAGCAGTACAAAAATTAGACCGACGACAGCGAATACCCCTGCTGCTGTGGGAATCTGATCAAGAACCTGTAAAGACTGCGGTTGAACGGTGAGGAACTGATAGGCGTACTCATTGAAAGCCAGCTCATCGAGTGTTTGTCCCAGGGGAGTCATAACGAAGAACCAGATGGTCGTTGCCAACGCACCCAGGGTGAGCGCAAGAGCTAAAAGATGCTGTAAGACGGTCCAGGTGCTGGGGCGGGTTTGCCGCAGGTTTGAGGGTCGGATGGCTGCCATGCGTCCTGAGGGCGCTGGAGCATCCACCGGGGTGTGCTGGGTCGTGGCAGGCTGACCAAGTTGACTGCTGGGTTGAGCTGCGCGCGGCTGATGGGTGAGAATGACCTCGGTGGGTTCAGTATCTACAGAAAGTTTTTGGGTGCGCGGTTGTGAAGGCTCTGAGTGTGTGAAGTTGCGGTGACCCATGCACTAGTTGCTTTCGTTCATCGACGGTAAGGGCAGGTGAAGATCTTTTCGTCAAAAGATGCCTTTTCTACTATGCACTCTTAACCTTTGTCTTAGCTGTGAATGCTGCCCGGTGTGATTCCACTAGGAGTAGTGAGAGAGACGGTGCCTGCTAGTCACTGCGGGGTGTGGGCAGGTACGGTAAAGGTATGGAACATTCTTTGGTCGCACCGCTGCCAGCTCTTACGGACGTGCTGGAGCAGGTTCATGTAGTGAGTTTGCCTCTGCGGGTGAAGTTTCGCGGAGTGTTAGAACGCGAAACTCTACTGCTCAAAGGCGCAGCTGGCTGGGGAGAGTTCGCGCCCTTTCTTGAATATGAGGACGCTGAAGCGTCGGCATGGCTTGCCAGTGCTTTAGAAAGTGCGTGGCAGGGATACCCTAAGCCGTTGCGTTCCAGCATTGCTCTCAACGCGACTGTGCCCGCTGTATCTGCTGACCAGGTAGAGAGCGTCCTTGCGCGTTATGAGGGTGAGGTGCGCGAGGTCAAAATTAAGGTTGCTGAACCCTTGCAAACCCTAGCTGATGACCTTGCGCGGGTTGCCGCCGTGCGCGAGTTGCTACCACAGGCGGGTATTAAGATTGACGCGAATATGGGCTGGAGCCACTCTCAAGCTATAGAAGCACTTACCCGGTTAGAGCCTTTTGACCTGCTCTATGCTGAGCAGCCGGTAGCCAGTATCGAGGGTCTTGCGAGGGTACGTCAAGAACTGAACGATAAGGGGCATAAGGTGCTGATTGCAGCCGATGAGTCAGTGCGTAAAGCGCAAGACCCCTTGCTGGTTGCTCAGGCGGGGGCAGCTGATGTGCTTATTATCAAGGCAGCACCCTTGGGTGGGGTGCGCAGAGCGCTGAGTATTGTTGAGGCTTCTGGTCTGCCCTGTGTAGTCTCATCAGCTTTAGAAAGTTCCGTGGGCATTGCAACCGGTGCTGCTTTGGCTGCGGCGTTGCCCGAGTTGCCCTTTGGGTGCGGTCTTGGAACGGTGTCATTGATGGGCGCTGACGTTACCTCAGAACCCTTGGTGGCAAAAAACGGTGAGCTGCCAGTGCGCGCCGTAGAGCCTGAAACCGATTTATTGCGGCGGCACGCGGTTTCCCCTGAGCGCCGCCACTGGTGGATTGAGCGTCTTCGCAGGTGTTACGAGTATTTAGAAGAAGCTCACCCAACGTCTTAATTCATTGTTCTTGCGCTCTGAATGCTCGTGATGTGACGGCTGCACCAACGCGAGGTTAACGGGGGTTGTCCTCTATATAGATGGAGATGGGGGACAAATGAGAAAGCGCCATATTTTGCCTAGAATCCTTGAAATATAGAGGTAAATTACATGAAGGTGCAAATATATTTTTAAATCTTTCCCCCAAACAGCCCACAACTATGTTAGGGTTTTAACTGCAACGCAGAGCATCGATCCCCGCCCGGCAGTGTTGTGTAGTAAGACTTCGTAAGAGTAAAAGGATTCCCCATGTTTTTACTGATGTCCCCCACATCGCAGAAAGCTCAGAAACTCGCTAAGAACGTTCGTCAGGCACTTGCCCTGTCACCTCGACTTACCGAAGAAGAGCGCTGGAGCCTCTACTACGAATACCCCAAGGCATAAGCCTAAGATTTACGCTCATCTGTGAGCGAAGAGGGCTTCTTGCAATATTTCCCCTAGTGCAAGAACCCCTCACCTTCAACGGGATTTCCCCTATTTTTCCGTTGAACCTGAAAAATCCCGCGTCCTACCCCAAGGCGTGGGATTTTTTGCGCACAAGGTGGCTATGGTAGCCGCGATGGGTATGGTGCTGGTAGCGGTCTATGCCATAAACTGGTGGGAACTATCCGAGGGAGGATTCCATGTTTTCACGTTTTCTAACATCCTGCGCTATTGGCTCATCGAAACCACTCACCGGTGCGAACCCCGCCCAAGCGTTGGTGCGCAGCCTCGCCCATTCTTTTAAGTTTTCAGGACGCGCCTCCCGCAGCGAATACTGGTGGACGAGCGCAGTTTTGTTAGCCGTATCGGCACCCCTTGAAGTATGCGCCGCCAAGCAACGTAGGCGCCGTGCGAAAGAGCTCGGTAAAGAATATGCCCAGCCCGAACTCACCGCCGAGGGCATACCTGCGCCCGGTGAAATACAGCGGGTTATTCGCCACGACCTCAAACTTGATAGGGAGCTGGCGACCCCCTTGAGTCGGGCTCTGACTATTTCATACGTCATCACTGTGGTGCCCACACTGAGCCTGTCGGTACGCAGATTGCACGATACCAACCGCAGCGGCCATTGGATGTGGATCAACCTGGTGCCGGTGGCAGGAAGCATCGTGAGCCTTGTACAGTCTTCACAAAAACCTGTGACAGCCGGTAAGCGCTTCGACTAGGATCAAAAATTTTACAAGGAAACTGATGCCCGAAGCGTAGAATGGGAAGGTGATGTCTACACCTTCTGCTCTGATAACCGCGGTTTCTGTTCTTGACTCTTTAGTGCGCGCTGGCATGAAACACGTGGTGGTTTCACCCGGTTCGCGCTCGGCACCCCTTGCCTACGCCTTAGCTGCCCTAGCGGAAGCGGGGGTTGTGACTTCACACGTGCGTGTTGATGAACGCAGTGCGGGGTTTACAGCCTTGGGTCTGGCACTGGCGCATGGCAGTCCGGTGGGAATCATCGTGACTAGTGGAACGGCGGTAGGCAATCTGCTACCCGCTGTGATGGAGGCATACCACAGCGGGGCTCCGCTCGTGGTACTCAGCGCTGACCGTCCGCTACACCTGCGCGGTTCTGGTGCCAACCAAACCACCCACCAGGCGGGTATTCTCGCGAGCCACTGTCGCGCGTCCGTGGATCTCATTGGCTATCCCGAAGAACCTGCGGGGAAACAGACCGCTGCGTTCAATGAGTGCTTATCAGCGGTTACGGGTAGAAGCCGCACCCACTGGAACGAACCCTCAGACCATCCCCTCGGACCGGTACATATTAACTGCGCCTTTGATGTGCCGCTTGTTCCCGATGACGAGATTGCTCAGGTGCTACCGAGGTGGGCTGAAACCCTAGTGGACCTTACGCCCAGCCCGCTGCCGGTGCGAGAGACTGCCGGTGGCTGGGTGGTAGGGGAGAAGCTACCCCCGCAGAGCTATAAAACCGTGGTGATAGCCGGTGCTAACGCCGGTGATATCGCCCAGAAATTTGCCCAAAAACTGGGTCTGCCGCTGCTGGCAGAACCGTCGTCGGGCGCACGTTTTTCGCCCAACGCTGTACGCGCCTACCCGCAGGTGGTCGCCGGGCACCTGGGAGCGCAGATAGAAAAAGTAGTGCTCTTTGGGCACCCCACACTCACCCGCCCCATTACCGCTCTGCTGGCTAACTCTGCGGTTGAAGTTGCCCGCTACGAGGCTCAGCCAGCTAGCTGGCACGAGGGCAACCGTCGCGAACGTGTCGTGGCAGATTTCGCATCACTGGCAGAGTTTGCGGGTAACGGTCATCAGGTAGCAACATCAAGCGGTGAACCCTGGCTTAATGCTTGGGTGAGCGCAGGATCTGACGCTGCAAGGGTAGCACTAGGTGAAGTTGAGATCTACCGTGCGACCGGTGAGCCGAGCGGACGCGCCCAAGCACACGCCGTGGTATTGGATGCCTGGAACAACGCGGTAGAACAGGGCGAGGTTCTGGTAGTGGGTTCTTCGAATCTGATTCGCGACCTTGATTTTATTGCTCCTGCCCTCGTGGTGAGCCCCACCGTTTACGCGAACCGCGGGTTAGCGGGCATTGATGGCACCATCGCTACCGCTACCGGTATTTCTCTGGCACCGCTTGCAGAGGGCAAACCCGCCCAGCCTGTTCACCTGATACTCGGCGACATTACCTTTTTGCACGATGCGTCCTCACTGAACATCGGCATGCTAGAGCACAAACCCAAGCTGCGTATTACCGTGTTCAATGATCACGGTGGCGGCATTTTTAGTACCCTCGAACACGGCGCTCTTGCCCAGAAACCGCAGTTCACTCGTGCGGTTGAGCGCTATTTCACCACCCCTGTTGATGTTGATCTTAAACAGTTAGCGCGGGCGTATAGAAGCTCAGGTATTGAGGTGACGGTAGTGGATGCCGCCTAGCGCGAGTATTTTGTGCGATAAAACCCTGTACGGTGTGAGGCTCGCGGGTGTAGCGTAAAAGTAAGACCGGTGTTTCACCGAAATTTTTACCTACCTGAAAGGTTGATACTATGGCAGGCACCCACGAAGGAACAGTGATTAGTTTTCCGCAGCTCACTACTGCGTTTGAGGCGTTTGAGACTAAACCGCACGCCCAGAAAGTTCTCGATGCCGATGGTGGCAACCTAGTGGTTTTGCAGTTCGCTGCCGGTCAGCTCTGGCGCGAGCACCACAGCGTTCACCCCATTATTGTGCAGGTACTTGCTGGCAAAGTGCTGTTTAGGGTGCGCGGTGAAGAACTCGAACTGGTGCCGGGCAAGCCCCTGCATCTGAGCGCTACGTTACTCCACGAGGTTGAGGCGGTTGAAGACTCTACCGTTATGGTGACCATGCTGACCGGTGAAACGCACGAGCCAGCAATTATTAACTGCCCTGAGTCGCGTACTTTCTAAGACCGCGCGGCAAAACAAAACCCGGCTGCTCTACCTGAAAAAAAGGGGAGCCGCCGGGTTTTCGTCTGCGGTGCGGTCAGAAACCTTAGCCGTTGATTTGCGCGCTGGTGGGGTTGAGCACGCGTGAGAGGAAGAGCTGGGTACGCTGGTGCTGCGGGTTTTCGATGACCTGCTGGGCTGTGCCTTCTTCAACTACTACGCCGCCGTCCATGAAGACGACGCGGTCAGCGACATCGCGGGCAAAAGCCATTTCGTGGGTTACCACAATCATGGTCATACCCTCCTGTGCCAGCTCGCGCATAATACCCAGTACGTCGCCCACGGTTTCGGGGTCGAGGGCGCTGGTGGGCTCATCGAAGAGCATGAGCTGTGGATTCATGGCGAGAGCACGGGCGATGGCAACACGCTGTTGCTGACCGCCCGAGAGCTGGTCGGGGTAACGCTCTGCCTTATCAGCCAACCCCACTTTTTCGAGGTTTTTCAGGGCAATATCGCGTGCGGTAGCTTTATCACGCTTGAGTACCTTAATCTGCGCGACGGTGCAGTTTTCAAGTACTGTCAGGTGTGCGAAAAGATTGAACTGCTGAAAAACCATGCCTACGCTCTGGCGCATGGTGTTCACATCAACGTTGGGGTTGGTTACTTCGTGCCCGGCAACGGTGATGGTGCCCTGCTGGGGAGTTTCTAACAGATTGACACAGCGCAACAGGGTTGATTTACCGGAGCCTGAAGGACCAATGAGGCAGACGACCTCGCCGGGGGCTACATCGAGATTGATGCCTTTGAGAACTTCTACCGGGCCGTAGGATTTGTGGAGATTGTTGATGGTGACTGAAGCCTGGGGTGCGTGGGTGCTCATAGCTATATTCTTTCGTACCTATGGAGTCTGTGGAGGTGAAGTGCCGTGGGGTTAGGACGCGCGTGAGCGGCTGTTGGTGCGCTTTTCGAAGGTGCGTGCTAGCTGACCCAGGGGTACGGTGATGATGAGATAGCAGAAGCCAGCTACGACCAGGGGGGTGAGACCTGCGCCGGAGGCTGAAATGCCCTCGCGACCGAACTTAGCGAGTTCGTACTGGGTGACGGACATGCCCAGTAGGTAGACCAGGGAGGAGTCTTTGGTGAGCAGGATAACTTCGTTGGTGAGCGGGGGCAGAACGATGCGGAAAGCCTGGGGAATCACAATGGTGACCATGGCTCGTGAATGTGACATACCTAAGGATCGGGCTGCTTCTAGCTGACCTTTGGGAACAGCCTGAATACCGGCGCGTAGCACTTCACTGATGTAGGCTGCTGCGACCAGTCCGAGGGCGAGCATAACGGTGACGTAGCTGTTGAAACGCACCCCGAAGGCAAGGGGGATGCCGTAGCCAAAGGCGAGAAAGACAACCAGGGCGGGCAGACCGCGGAACAGCTCAATGTAGAGGGTTGCCAGCCAGCGGTAGGGGGCAATAGATGAGAGTTTCATCAGTGCCAGAATGATGCCACCGGTAAGACCCACGATAAAGCCCAGCAGGGTGTAAATCAGGGTGTTTTTCAGCGCGACAGTAATAACCTGCGGAAACTGCTGCGCGATAATCTCGGGGTTGAACACCGCCCGCGAGAGCGTCTGCCAGTCAGCAACCAGTATCAAAACCAGCGCAAGTACTGCCAAGAGTGCGTACTGGGCGTAGCGCCCGGCAGCTTGCTTCTGGCGAAGGGTCATAGCCATGAAAAGATCCTTAGAAGATAGCAGTTGATGCGATAAGAGCAGACGCTCAGCGCGCGGGAAGCACCTATAAATTACTGAGCGTTGTTTTCAAAGCCCAGCCATTGCTGCTGCAGTTCAGTGAGCTTACCTTCATCTTCGAGGCGCTGCAGGGTTTTGTTTGCCGAGTCCAGCAGGGCGGTGTTTTCGGTGGCTACTGCCGCAGCGATCTTCTCGTCGGTTATGATTTCAGCAGCGAGCTTGAGTGAACTATCGTTGCTCAATGCTTCAGAGATGATGGAAACGTTAGCAACCACTGCATCTACCTGACCGGTCTGGAGCGCCTGAACCATCAGACCTGCGTCCTCAAACTGAATGATTTCAGCGCCGGCTTCTTCGGCAAATTTTTGACCGGAGGTTGCCTGCTGCACGGCAACTTTGATGCCCTTGATATCAGTTTCAGAAGCGATGGGGGAACCGCCGGTGGTCATGATGCCCATGTTGTCGTCGAGGTAGGGTTCGGTGAACGCCATGACGGATTTGCGCTCTTCGGTGACGGTGATGCCTGAGAAAGCAATGTCGCACTGCTTGGAGGAGAGGGACGCGCCTGATTCGATGCCTTCAAAACCGCTGGCGAGGGGCTCAAGTTCGAGACCGAGATCTTTTGCAACCTCAGCGGCGATGTCCATGTCGTAACCAACGATCTTGCCGTTTTCTTCAAATTCGAAGGGAGCGTAGGGAGGGTTGGTGCAGACGGTGAGCTTACCTTCGGTAATGGGAGCGAAGCTGCCATCGGCTGCGGTGCCGCCGGTAGCGGTGCAAGCGGTCAGGGTGAAAGCGCCCAGTGCCAGGGTTGAGAGTGCGAGTTTTTTCATGGCTATCTCCTATGCATAAATACTTATATATGTGAATATATATAAGAGAATAGCATAGATATGTGCTATTGGGTATAAATATTCATGTGTGCCGATGTGGTATGCACCTCTTTTTGGTGAGCGTCATGCTCACTTGTCTGCTCCTGTGAGGTCCTCTTTATAGCACCCAGCCTGCCCACAAAAAGCGCCTATCTTTCAAAAACTTGCGTCTACACGTCCACCGGTTAGCGCCAGCGCGCGAGAACGTGGGACAATATCAAAGTGAATCGAGCAGACCTCAACAAAAAAACAATCGACATCGCCTCCATGTTTGATGCGGTGGCGCCCCGCTACGACCTCATGAACGGCATTGCCTCTGGCGGTATGCACCTTTACTGGCGCCGTCAAACCGTTGCAGCGGTTGATGCTCACCCCGGGCAAAAAGTTCTAGACGTAGCAGCTGGCACCGGTACCTCAGCAGAGCCATTTGCTGATGCCGGTGTTGATGTCATTGCCGCTGATCTTTCTGAAGGCATGCTGGCGGTGGGTCGCAAGCGTCGCCCCGACATGACTTTTGTGCAAGCTGACGTCACTCAGCTGCCCTTTGGTGACAACGAGTTCGACGCGGTCACAATGTCATACGGTCTGCGTAACGTCGCTGACTACCCCAAAGCACTGCGCGAGCTCTACCGCGTGACTAAGCCCGGCGGGCGCATTGTGGTCCTGGAATTCTCCACCCCCACCGTCGCCCCCTTCGCCGCTATCTATAAGCGTTACATCATGAAAGCGATTCCTCCGGTCGCCCGATTCCTCTCATCGAATCCCGAATCCTACGAGTACCTGGCTGAATCCATCATTGACTGGCCTGCCCAGGACGCTCTTGCCGCCGCTTTTACTGATGCAGGCTGGCAAAACGTCAAGTACCGCAATCTCACCGGCGGTATCGTTGCCCTCCACCGAGGCTTCAAACCAGCGTCCTAACCATCTGCTTCACTGATAACTCCAAGAGAAAACAGTAAACCCGTGACACATACACCCTCATCGTTCGATTCCTTCTCTATCGCTGATATTAACCTGCCCAAGGGCTTTGAGCTGATTGCTAACGACCCGAAACTGGGACCACAGATTATCGAGTCGTTGGCAGAAATTGAGCTGCGCTTGGGTAAAGCAATCGAGCAGACCAATCAGCTCGCTGACGTTGCCTCCCGCCACTTGCTCTTAGCCGGTGGTAAGCGAGTGCGCCCTTTGCTGACCCTGCTTGCAGCAGCTGCCGGTGGGGAAATCAACGATAAGGTGCTTGACGCTGCGGTTGCTGTGGAACTTACTCACCTAGCTACCCTCTACCACGATGACGTCATGGACGATGCACCCAAGCGTCGCGGGGTAGATACAGCCCAGACCATCTGGGGTAACTCGGTTGCTATTTTGACGGGGGATCTCATTTTTGCTCGTGCCTCCCTGATTGTTTCTGAACTGGGCGCCCGTTCTTTGGCTGTTCAGGCGCGCACTTTTGAGCGTCTGGTGTTGGGCCAGCTCTTTGAGACGGTCGGCCCGCAGAACGGTGACGACCTCTACAACCATTACATCAAGGTCATTGAGGGTAAGACCGGTTCTCTGATTGCTGCTGCCGGTGAGTTCGGTACTTCTTTGGCTGGTGCTCCCGAGTCTGCGGTGCAGATGCTTATTCGTTATGGTGAACTGGTGGGTGTCGCTTTTCAGCTGGCTGATGATGTTATTGATATTGCCGCCGCCGGTACCGTATCGGGTAAGACTCCCGGTACTGATTTGCGTGAGGGTGTGCCCACCCTTCCCACAATTTTGCTGGCGCAGGATGCTGAGAAGGGCGATGAAGAGGCAGCGCGTATTCTCACGATGATTCAGGGCGATCTCAGTTCTGACGAGGTTTTGCATGAGGCGGTCTCAGCTTTGGCTGTCCACCCCGCCACCGCCCGCGCTTGGGATGTTGCCTATCAGTGGGCAGACGATGCGATTGCAGCTATTGAGCCGCTACCCGACTCCACCGCTAAAGAAGCGCTGAAGTCTTTCGCCCACGCTGTGGTACATCGCGAGGCTTAAAGCATTTCGGTTGGGCCCACTATTTTTCTCACAAGCTCCCCGTACTCTCGCTGAGGGTACGGGGAGTTTCTGTATGCTGTGCCCTTAAGGGTGTCTATTATATGAGACAAACCGGCAGGGGTAGATGAACCTCGCTAAACTCTAACTCAATAAACTCGCGCACCTGAGCGGTACCACCTTAGCCGTTCACTGCGCACCCGCAGATACGGTTTCACCTGATAATCCCTCACACTGACACCGGTCTTCGAACCCCAACATTTTCGCAGTAGACAACCAGGAATACTCTTATATACCGGTTGTCTTTATTCATTCGTAAGGATTTTCTTCGATGGGAAATTCATCGGTTGCAGCACCTCAGAAGCGTGAGAGCTTCTCGAGTCGCCGCGTCTTTATCTTTGCCGCCATTGGCTCAGCCGTCGGCTTGGGCAACATCTGGCGTTTTCCGTATATCGCCTATGACAACGGTGGCGGTGCTTTCATGGTGCCCTACCTCGTTGCACTGCTCACCGCAGGTCTGCCCTTCCTCTTCTTCGACTACGCCGTAGGTCACCGCGGACGCGCGTCCTCACCCCTAGCTTTCCGCCGCCTGAACCGCAACACCGAGTTCATCGGCTGGTGGCACATGGGCATCAACGCCATTATCGCTATCTACTATGCGGCAATTATTGCCTGGGCGCTGCGCTATATGCTGTTCTCCTTCAACCACGCGTGGGGCGATGCTCCCGGTGATTTCTTCGCGGGTGACTTCTTGCAGGCTTCTGACCCGGCTGCCGGTATTACCTTTGATTTTGTGCCGGGCATTTTGATTCCCGTAGTACTCGTGTGGGTTGCCCTGCTGGCGATTATGTCATTGGGTGTGCAGAAGGGTGTGGGTGCTGCCAACATCATCTTCATCCCCGTACTGATCGTAATGTTCTTGGTGCTGGTCGGTTACTCACTGACCCTCGAAGGCGCTATGGCTGGTTTGGATGCTCTCTTTACCCCCAACTGGGCTGCTCTGCTGGATGCTAAGGTATGGGTTGCTGCCTACGGTCAGATTTTCTTCTCCCTTTCCATCGGCTTCGGCATCATGATTACGTACTCTTCGTACCTGAAGAGGAAGACCGACCTTACCGGTACCGGCGCTGTGGTTGGCTTTGCGAACTCCAGCTTTGAACTGCTGGCAGGTATCGGCGTTTTCGCTGCTCTTGGCTTCATGGCAACTGCCGCCGGTACTGAAGTTTCTGAGGTAGCAACCTCAGGCATTGGTCTTGCCTTCATCGCTTTCCCCACCATTATTTCTGAAGCGCCCGGCGGCGTTTTGATCGGCGTTCTGTTCTTTGGTTCTCTGCTTTTTGCCGGTATTACTTCGTTGATCTCTATTGTTGAGGTTATTGTTGCTGGTATTCAGGATAAGTTTGGCGCTTCACGTGTGAAATCAACTGCCGCTGTCATTGTTCCCCTGACCTTGATCTCCACCCTGTTGATGCCCACCACCTCCGGCCTGTACGTTCTGGACATCATGGATAACTTCGTCAACCAATTCGGTATTCTAGCTGCTGGCTTGGTTTCTATTTTCTTGGTTGCTTATGTGGTGCGTGCGCTGCCCGCCCTACGCGATCACTTGAACACTACCGGTTCGCTCAAGGTTGGTCCCCTCTGGATGGTGCTGCTTGCCGGCGTTACCCCCATCATCTTGGGTTACTCACTGATTAATACTTTTATCGGTCTGCTCAATGAGCCCTACGAGGGTTATCCCGCTCAGCTGATTAATATCTTTGGTTGGGGCATGGTTGTACTGCTACTGATTGTAGCCGTCATCATTTCAATGCTGCCCTGGTCTAACCGCTCGCAGGCTGCTCAGCAAGCACCGGCACCTCCCGTTGTCGGCGGTAAAGTTCAGCACGATACCTACTCACAGGAGGGCTAACCATGAGCTCTATTGCACTGATGATGCTGATAGTTTCCATCGTAATGATCTGGGGCGGTTTGGCTCTTGCCATCGTGAACCTGGTTCGCCACCCCGAAGATCCTGTGGTTTACTCCAGCGCAGACGAACCTGATCACCTCTAACGAGAAGGACAACGCGCTTTCTTCTCTGCTAGTTGGTTAAAAACCTCGGTAGCCTTCCCCTGAGGGGGAGCTACCGAGGTTTTTTCGTAGGATACTGCAATGTGCGTGCCTTGGGGCTGGTCTTTAACCGTGTGCTGGGTTACCTAGCTTGCCCTTTTGATGTTGCCACTGCGGACGCGCGTACGCATCACCGCGTCTGCGAGGAAGAGGGCGACTGCCACCCAGACCAGGCTGAAGCCAATCCAGCGTGCTGGGCTCATTTCTTCACCAAAAATGAACAGTGCAATGAAGAACTGAATGGTAGGGGTGGCGTACTGAATAATGCCGATCAGCGAGAGCGGGAGATTGGCTGCAGCCACCGCGAAGCAGAGAAGGGGAATAGCGGTCACGATGCCAGAGAGAGCCAGAATAAAAGCGTGGGTGGTGCCGTTACTGGTGAAAGAGAGCGAACTTTGGATGCCGATAAATCCTAAGACGGTTAGGGCGAGGGGACTGAGCACTAGCGTCTCTGCGGTCAGCGAGTTGATGGCGCTCACTCCGTGCCCCAGCTGAGATTTAACCAGCCCGTAGAGACCAAAGCTAAAGGCAAGACCCAATGCAATCCAGGGTACCTGACCGTAGAGTAGCGCCATCGTGGTAACAGCGACTGCGGCAACCACCACCGCAATCCATTGCAACGGACGCAACCGTTCGCCCAGAACCATCACTCCCAAAAGCACTGCAACCAGCGGGTTAATGAAGTAACCGAGTGACGCTTCGAGGGTGTTACCGCTGGTGACGGCGATAACGTAGAAAAGCCAGTTGGAGCCAATGAGCAAACCGGCTATTAGCATACGAACCATCATCGACCCGCGGCGCACTAAAGCAAAGAGGCTACGGTAACTGCCAGCCACCGTCAGAATGAGAGCGCAGAACACCAGGGAGAAAATGATGCGCCAGGCTACAACTTCGAGGGCACTTGCTGGTTGAGTCAGTACAAAGTAGAGGGGGAAGAGTCCCCATAAACCGTAGGCACCGGCAATAGCTATCAGCCCTTTACGGGTATCACGTTGATGCTCAACGAACCTGCTCATGCTTTTGACTCTTTCATCAAAGACCTATTTTTCTTTTAGAACAGCTACAGATATACGTTTTAGTCTCTCACGGATTCTTTCACCCCACGGGGTGTGTTCTTCTCATGATAAAAACCCCCGGCACCCGCACTGAGGCAGTGCAGATACCGGGGGTAATAACCCTGTGGGAGGTGTTTTTTACAGTCCGAAGAAGCGTGAGAAGAAGCCCTTCTTCTCTTTCTTCTGCTCTGCTTCGGGCTCAACATCTTCGCGTTCTTTGCGCTCAGCAGCCAAATCGGGTGCATCTCCTGCAACGCGGAAGGCTGCGGGCTTGTAACCGCGGCGCTTCTCCTCGGAGTCAACGACTTCGTAGTCGTTTGATTCGACGGTCTCAGTTTCAAGAACCTCGGTATCGTCGATCTGCTCATCGCTACGATCGTTAGCTGCGGGTTCTTCAACCTGTTCTGCCGGTAGCGAGTTGGTGGTGACGCGTCCGGGCTGAATATCTTCGCTGGGTGCCTGGTTGTAGGGTTCTTCCACTTCGGTGTAGACACGGTCGGTGGTGGTAGTGCCCTCAACGTTTTCAGCTTCGCGTGCAGCGGCAAGTTCAGCTTCTCGTTCTGCCTTTTCGCGTTCAGCGCGGGCGGCTTCTTCGCGTGCTTCAGCTTCTTTCTGACGCTGTGCTGCTTCACGTTCGGCAGTTGCCTGAGCATCATCCTGCTCACGTTCTGCCTTCTCGCGTGCCTCCTGCTCGGCGCGCGCTGAGGTTTGTGCTGAGGCTTCGGCGGCTGCAATGTTCTCAACTTCTGAACGCTCGCTACGCAACTGCTCACGTAAGGACGCGGCGTGGGCGGCGCAACGGTTAAGTTCTGAGGCATCGACGGTGGGTTCTGCTGCTTCAATGCCAGAAATCTTACCCTCGTCGAACCACAGGCGGAGGGCACCGTCAGAGGCGGTGATCACTGCGGTTGCTTCGGTGTCCCACGCGATGTGAGCGCCACGCAGGCGTGCGTAGGAGTCTACTGCCTTAAGGTGGTTGACCGCGGTGCCGGTCTGCAGCGCCTGAGCCATGACCCGTCCCATGCGGTTAACGGTGGGTGCCTCAAGCTCTAGCAGATCGCCATCAAGCAGAATCCATGCGCGGACGCCGGGGCCTACCTGGACGGGGTAGTGGGCGTAAACGCCGGTGAGAGTTTTAGCTGCTAGTGCTAGACGGCGGGCAAGACCATCTTTGAGGGTGAGTTCGTCGGTGGTGAGCTCATCAATAGAGTGCTGAGCACCGCCCTCACGGGTCTGGATTGCCGGTGCTACAACAGCGTCGGGGAAGTAACCCAGTTCTTTCCATGACCAGATCCAGGTACCGCGTGATTCAGACTCGGTGCCTAAAAGGTAGGGGTTAAGGGTTACGGAATTATCAGCTTCCAGGGTGAAAGACGGAGCTGAGAAGTCCACTGACCAGTCTGAGTCGCCGGTCAGCTCAGCCAGGCGCGCCTGGTATTCGGTGGAGATAAAGATTGATTCGTCAATCAAATCCTGCAAAGTTTTCATCATGTGCTTAAGGCTACCAATCTTTTAAGGCAGTTTAGAAATAAGTACAGGGCTTAGGGCTAAGAATGAACAGATTTCATTCTTTGGTGTAGGTGCTCTGGAATGTCATTTGAAGGGTGTCATTGCCGCAACCCGTTTGAAGGGGGGTATACATATAGAATTAAAGATACTTAAATGCCCGCCTACTGAAAGCTATTGAGTACTGATGAATCCTCGTTTTGCTGTTTCTGAAAGAGAGCGCCATTTGCAAGACTCGCTGAATGCTGTGGGTAGCTGGATGCTGGCGAACTGCGCAGAGACCGAGTGGAACAAACTGGTTCTTGAGGTCAAACCTGCAGGGGAGAGCTTTTTTACGCGCTTGACCCGCAGTTTTGAAGACCGTGATATTCCCGGTCAGCCGCAGCTACTGGATGAAGAAGATTTTATTACTGAGGAGCTTCATCGACTGCAGCATGCTGCTTACGATGAGCACGAGGGGAGCTGGTTCTCAGCAACTATTATTGTTGCGGCAAAGGGCTGGCCCAGCCCCAGCTTTCAAGTAGGGGCAGCCTACAACCGCGCGGGCGAACCCAGTAACTGGGAGGGCGAGGGCGGTATCAGCAACCGCGACATCCGTGTTCATCTTGAGAAGTTCCCCCGTACCTCTCCTCACCCCGCCTGGGTCGATCTTCGTTTGAAGAAGAGTCGCAGCGTTCCCATTGCTGATCTTGATGAGCAGAAGGTACCCAACTCTTATCTGGTAGAGGCTTTGAGAGAGTTCGGTGCTGAGCGTACTGAGCGTGCCCTGGTAAATGTGGCGCGTCAGATGCTTAGCGGTGATGTCTTTTTGGATGCGACTGACTCTGAGTTCGTGCCTGAGGGAGATAACCCGTGGGGTCCCGAGACCAGGGTGGTGTACTCTGTCATTCGCTTGGCTGATTACCGAGCGCTGTGCGTCTTCTCCTCAGCAGATACGGCACTTGCTTCTCACCGTGAAAAGGGTAGGGAGGGCACCCCCGTACTGACTCGCGAAGCCAGCATGAAAGTGTTCTTGGATGTGCTCAGCCGTGAGGATCTCAACATGCTGGTGATTGATCCGGGAACCGCCCACATGTGCATTATCGAAGAACCGCAGATTCAATGGCTCTTGCAGGTGCCCTCTAACGCCGCAGCTAAAAACGCGCTGATGAAGCAGAACATGCAGGCGCTCCTGTCTGCCCTCGCCGCGCCCAGCGCTTTCTTGCTCACCGCTGTGGCACCAGACAACCTTGAAGGTACCCCGCTGATGGTGGAAGAAGAAGACGGACGCGCTCTGCTGACCTTTACTTCGGCGGCCGAGGCGTCAGCTCTTGACCCCACCCTTGAGGTGCGCTCGGCTCAAGCAACGGATATCTTAGAGTTCGCCGTAGCGAGCGGGGCTGATTACGTCAAAGTCAATGCGCTCAACCCCACCGCAACCCTGCCCATTGCTCAGGTGCGCGATCTTATTGACCTGATTCAAGCAGCACGTATTACTGATTCCCAAAAGTAAGAGAGAAAACCTCGTGGAACATCTTCTAGCGCGAATAGGTAGTGCTTCGGCGCGCCGGGCTAAAACAGTGCTGGCTGTCTGGCTTGTGGTGTTGGCGGTGGCAGGTGTTCTTGCCCTGACAATTGCCCGCGGTGCCACCAGCAACTACACCATTCCAGGAGCTGATTTTCAGCGGGTCACCGACCAGCTGCACGCTGCTCTGCCAGAAACGGGGGAGAGCTCTGGTTTAGTTGCCCTCCGTACAGAGGGAGCAGTCTTCACCGAGCAGCAGAAGCAGGGTTTCGCTGCGGTCCGGTCAGAGATTGAAGCATTAGAAACTGTCGCCTCGGTTTCTGACCCCTTTGTCACCCAAGCACAGCTTGATGAGCAACGAGCCCAAGTTGAGGGTGCCCCTGCCCAAATCTCTGATGCCCAGCGTCAAATCGACGAGGGGCGTATCGCTGTGGATCAGGCGCGTGAAGATTTGCCCGATGTGCCCGATGCGGTACTAGATACCATAGCTCCCGGCGCTCTTGATGAGATCAATGATAGGTCTGCTGAACTCGACACTGCCCAGTCGCAGGTCGATGGGCAGCGTGCGTCCTTGGAGCCTGCTCAGCGTGCTCTGGAACTTGCCGGAGACACTCGCACCGTCAGTGAAGATAACACTGTTGCGTTGGTCAATGTAACACTGAGCGAAGATATCTACTCGATGAATGCTGATGATCGAGAGCAGATTCTTGAGGCATTTGAAGCCTTAGAAACATCGCAGCTTGAGGTTAACTTCTCGAACGAACTGGTGCAGGATGTTTCAGAAGTGTTTGGCGCTTCTGAGGCTATCGGCCTTATGGTAGCGATGGTTGTTTTGTTGGTGACCCTGGCATCAGTGGTGGCAGCGGGTCTGCCGCTGGTGGTTGCTTTGATTGGTTGCGGCATTGGCGTGGGTCTGGTGTACGCTAGCACCTCGTTTGTGTCGATGACCGCCACCGACCCTGTGCTGGCGCTAATGTTGGGTCTGGGCGTTGGTATTGACTACGCGCTTTTGATTCTGCACCGATTCCGCGAAGCTCGCGTTGAAGGACGCGCGAAGGTTGAGGCGATTGCTGAAGCCAACGCTACTGCCGGGCACGCAGTGCTTTTCGCGGGCATGACCAATATTATTGCTCTGGGCGCTTTGAGCGTAACCGGTGTTCCCTTCTTAGCGGTCATGGGCTTTGCTGGCTCCTTTGCCGTTGCGGTGGTGATTGCAGTGGCGTTGACGCTCACCCCCGCATTGCTCTCTTTGCTTGATACCAAACTGCTTTCTGCTCAACAGAGGCAGATGCTTGCTTCGGGGCGCACCGCTGAAGAATCCCGCTCTCTCAAACTTGAACGAGCCAACCGCGGTTGGGGTGCCTTCGTCACCCGCCATCCTTGGCTGATGACTTTTGCTTCTCTGAGTGTTCTAGCGCTGGCGATTATTCCCGCAGGTTCTTTGCGCCTGGGTCTGCCCGATGGATCATATCAGCAAGCTGATTCTACCGCTTTCAAAACCTATGACGCGGTAAAAGAACACTTCGGTGAAGGTCGCAACGGTACCATCGCGGCGGTAGTACACGATGATTCAGCAACCGATAGCGAAGCGATGCGGGCTGTTGCTACTGACGTGGCAGAGAACCTGAAAATCGAAGGAATTACCTCCGCCTCTGTGAGCGCTATTAGCGAAGATTCCCATACTGCGCTTGTCACCCTGATCCCCACCGAAGGTCCCAACTCAGAATCAACGGTGAACACCGTACACAAACTGAGCGAACACGCTGAGAAACTCGAAACCGAGCGTGACCTACAGGTTGGTCTGACCGGTCAAACGGTTGCGAATATTGAAATTTCTGAGCGCATCATGGCAGCAATTCCGGTGTACTTATCGGTGGTTGTGGCGCTGTCGCTCTTGCTTATGGGCTTCGTGTTCCGTTCTGTTCTGATTCCGCTCATGGCAACCGTCGGCTTTCTCATGTCTACCCTGGCTAGCTTCGGCGCCGTGGTGGCTGTCTACCAGTGGGGGTGGGGAGCCGACATCTTCGGTGTTGCACAGCCCGGTCCGATCCTTGCCTTCCTGCCTATTCTGCTGGTCGGTATTCTCTTCGGTCTGTCGGTGGACTACCAAATCTTCATCGTTTCAGGTATGCAGGACGCCCGCCGCGCAGGCTTTACGGCTCGTGAAGCGGTGCGCGTGGGCTATCGAACAGGTGGCGCTGTGGTCACCGCCTGTGGCGTCATCATGATCTCGGTATTCGCGGGCTTCGTATTCTCGCACCTCACCGTTGTGCGTCCCATCGGTTTCGCCCTCGCCTTGGGCGTAGCCATGGATGCCTTCTTGGTACGCACCACCTTCATACCGGCAACCATGCATCTGCTGGGCGAAAAGGCGTGGTGGCTGCCGAGGCGTAAGAAGTAGCAAAAAGCTGACTGGTCCACCGCACGCATCCTGCCTGTGCAGTGAGCTAGTAGCTGCCGCCTGAACCTGAAACACCCGCACAACAAAAACCGCCCGGTGCCTCCTTGAATTTGTATCAAGGACGCACCGGGCGGTTTATTGCTGAGGAATAGCTAGGCTATCATCATCTCAGGTAACCCGCAGATCGCTTCTTAGGGGGTCTGGGGAGCAGATTCATCTGCTTTCTAGTTGTTGTTCTTCCACGCTTCACGTACGCGAGCACCCAGCTCTTCGTGTACTGAATCCCAGTACTTGAAAGCGCGTTCACGGATCTCGTCTGAAACAACAGCACCTACGTGACCGGCGATATTATCAACCAGACGTGCCTGAGCAGCATTGTCCAGAACCTCAGCGTAGAGGGCACGTGCCTGACCGAAGTCATCGTCCTCAGCATGCAAGCTAGCAGCTGAGCGTACCAGTTCACCGTCGAAGTCCCAGCCAACGTTCTCTTCATGAGCCTTCACAGGATCAGCGTGCGGGCCATCGAATGAGTTGGGTGCGTACACCGGAATTGAAGGATCATTGAAGGTGTAGCGCATAGCGCCTTCCTTCGAGTAAGTATTCAGCTGCGCGTTCTTGGGGAAGTTCACGGGCAGGTCAGCGAAGTTGGTGCCTACACGGTAACGGTGCGCATCGGGGTAGGAGAAGATACGACCGAGCAGCATCTTATCGGGGGACGCCGCAATGCCGGGAACAAAGTTGCTCGGTGAGAAAGCAGCCTGCTCAATCTGAGCGAAGAAGTTCTGCGGGTTCTGGTTCAGGGTCATCTTACCGACCTTGATCAGCGGGTAATCACCGTGAGGCCATACCTTAGTCAAGTCGAAGGGGTTGAAGCGGTAGGTCTTCGCATCCTCGAAAGGCATTACCTGAACGTAGAGGGTCCATGAGGGGAACTCGCCGCGCTCAATCGCCTCGTACAAATCCTGACGGTGGTAGTCAGCATTCGCACCTGCCAGACGCTCAGCTTCATTACCGGTGAGGAAGTCGTTGCCCTGGTCAGTCTTGAAGTGGTACTTAACCCAGAAACGCTCGCCCTCAGCATTGATCCACTGGTAAGTGTGTGAACCAAAACCGTCCATGTGACGCAGGGTTGCGGGAATACCGCGGTCACCCATCAACCAGGTTACCTGGTGAGCTGATTCGGGGCGCAGGCTCCAAAAATCCCACTGCATATCGTTGTTACGCAGACCGTTACCGGGCAGGCGCTTCTGCGAACGAATGAAGTCGGGGAACTTGATAGCATCACGGATGAAGAAGATCGGGGTGTTGTTACCCACGAGGTCATAGTTGCCCTCGGTGGTGTAGAACTTGATTGCAAAACCGCGGGGGTCACGCCAAGTATCGGGTGAACCCTGCTCACCAGCAACAGTTGAGAAGCGAATCAGCATCTCAGTTGAAACACCGGGCTGGAACAGTGCAGCCTTGGTGTACTTTGAAACGTCTTCGGTGGTCTCAAAAACACCGAATGCGCCAGTACCCTTAGCGTGAACTACACGCTCGGGCACACGCTCGCGGTTGAACTGTGCGAGCTTCTCAACGGTGTATACGTCGTGCAGTACAACGGGGCCGTCGTTACCAACGGTCAGCGAGTCGTTGTCTGAGGCAACGGGGGCACCTGAGTTGGTGGTAGTGAATGAACCGGGCTTGATGGGATTCTCGGTCATCGTCATCTCCTTATTAGTGTGATGATGCATTGAGTTCTCAATGCGTTTTACCGCATCCGGTGCTTGCAATAAGTACCGGTGACGCAGATAAATCTGTGACGCTACTGTGAGGTAGCGAGTTGGTTCTGGCAGTTGGCACAAATTCCGCGGTAAATGACGTCCGCGCTGAGCAGCTGCATGCCGTGGCTCTGTTCAGGGGTGAGGCAGGGAGCATGACCTACTGTGCATTCAACGTCTTCTACCGTGAGGCATTTGATGCACAGAGCATGGTGGTGGTTATCGCCCGTGCGTGTCTCGTAGAGGGCGGGGGTACCGGGAGGCTGGAACTTTCGCAGCATCTCGATGTCGACAAGATCAGCCAGCACTACATAAACAGATTGCACGGTGATGCTGGGCAATTCTTGGCGCACGGCATCGACAATAGCTTCTGCCGTTGAATGCGGTGAACGGTGTACAGCATCAAGTACGGCAAGGCGCTGTTTAGTAACGCGCCTGCCCTGGGTACGCAACCCGGCAGTCCACCCTAAACGAACCTCGTCCGTGACGGGGGAGTTGTGGGTAGTACTGAGTGTCGCTGTTAATGAAGGCATACCCCCAGCATACTTATTCTGAGTAGTTCACAATAAATGCGACACGGAAAGTTACAACCTTTCGCACTATTTTCTCCGCACACTTCAACGTGCTCACCCCCGATAACCGCGGTATCACTGCACTAGAAAAACGAAGGAGCCCCCCGCCCCCTCCCCACATATGCGGTAGAGAATAAAACGTAAATTTCTAGGAATACCCTGTCAATACTGATAAATTTAAGAACCCCCCATACCCCTGCACAAAAATCCATACCCTTGCAATGCTGGTGCAATCAATAACCCAGAACCACCATTGATGCTACGACGAACGCATACATGGATTACCGCGAACGAGGTTACGTCATCACTGAATCGCTGCCACCCCTAGACCCCTCAGCAGAACTCTCCGATGAGACTCTGCTCAAAGCAGTGCGCGCAGGGGATCAGAACTCCTACGGATTACTGTACGAACGCTACCGTTCAATGGCGACGGCTATTGCGTACAAACACACCAGCGATCCCGGGCAAGTAGATGACATCGTCGCTGAGGCTTTCGCGCGCGTCCTACAGGCGCTACGTAACGGCAACGGCCCCACCTCATTCATGGGCGGTTACCTGTCAACCACCATTGCCCACCTCGCCGGTGAGTTCGGTTTAATCCGCGGACGCGAGGTGCCCGCCGACAGTACCGCGTTAGAGCATCTGGAGACCTTGGACGAGGCCGTTCTGCACCTCAATGAATCAGATGAACTCATCGCTGCTTTCACCGCCATGCCCGAACGCTGGCAGTCTGTCTTGTGGCTTACCGAGGTCGAAAAACGCAAACCGCGCGATATCGCCAACGCCCTTGACATCTCGCCGAACGCAGTGTCAGCACTTACCCTGCGTGCCCGAGAGAGCCTGCGCGAGGGCTTTTTGCGCGCCCACCAAAATGCACCGGTGACCGTTGCCTGCCAAAAGCACTATGACCGTTTGCCCGCCCTGGTAAGAGGCTCACTCAGCGATAAACGTGCTGAAAACCTGCGTTTGCACCTTGAAGAGTGTACTTATTGCACCTCTGAATACCTGTCACTGATGGGCATTAACAAATCAATGCGCGTCTGGGTATTTCCCGTGCTTGCTGGGCTGGTCCCCTGGGTCAATGACGGCACCACCATTATCGGTTTTCTGGGCAAGGCTGCTACTGTTGCTGCCAGCAACCCCTTTGCCGGTGCAGCCTCAACGGGGCAAGCCGCACCCTCCATCCCCGCATCAGACCTGCTCACACCTGCCGGTGAAGCGGTCGGGTCTGTAGCAGCGCACACTACTGGAACGGCTACCCCCAGCCCCGCTCAGACGTTCTTGCGCAATGCGGCACACCACGGAACCTCACCACTTGCCCTTGCTGGTGGTGGTTTGCTGGCAGTTGCAGCTGTTGTGGCAGGTATTGTCATCGGCGGTGGTCTTTTAGAGGACGACCCTGAGCCTGTACGATTCTCTGAGGAAGCACACGAAGCGCGCGGTGACTCTAGCTCAGCTGCAAGCGGTGCCCCGCAAGAAAGCCAAGAACTTTCAGAGCCTGCTGAAAAGAGCGCGAACGACGCTGTGCAGGGGGATGGCGCTGAGAATCCCTCAGGAGCGGCACCCTCAGCAGCTGCTAATGCCCCGAGCAACACTAACACTCAGGGCAACGATAACAAGGACGCAAGTCAGCTCAACGAAACAGCAGGTGGCGCGCTCGCTAGTAGCGCTCTTGCATCGGCATTGGAGACACCAGCCTCTGGTGCGGTAGTACCCGCAGCTGTTGCGCCAGCTCTGCATGCTCAGCCCCTTGTGGCATCGCCGGCTCCGTCACAGTCTGCACCTTTTACAGCGCTCCCTCCCCTAAACCAACCTGGCACAGTGCCTTCAATACCTGATGGTGGCGCTCCTACCCCCGGCGTTCCCGCAGCGCCCGGTGAGCAGGCTCCCCCTCACGTCCAACCGCCCCTTGCCCCCTCCGCCCCAGACGCGGGCACCCCGACTAGCCTCATTCAGCCTGAGGTTCCGACTGATTCTGTAGAATCTGCTGACCCTGTTGTGCCTGACGCCCCTGAGGAACCAGTTGCTCCTGAGGTTCCGACTGACCCGGTAGCGCCAACTGACCCAGTTGACCCTGCTCAGCCAGATGTTCCGGTTGATCCTGAGACTCCTAAGGTTCCGACTGACCCGGTTGATTCTATTCAGCCGGTCGATCCTGAAGATCCGACGGAGCCAGTAGCTCCTAGTGGTCCTGCGGATCCTCTTGATCCAGAGTCGCCGGTGGAGTCAAATAACCCTGATAATCTCCCGCCCTTACTTGATGGGGACTTTGAGCTCATTGAACTCGAACCGGCTGACCCCGCAAGACCGGACCCCGATAACGCTGAGGCTGATCCTTCTCCGGATAACCGCGATGCACCTATTTACCCTCCGCGGGAGGCACCTGAGTTGCCGAACCTACCCTCTCCCTGTGACGGAGCCCCGGTGGGGCTGTACCCACCCCACTTTGACTACTGGACTATCGTTAACCGTCCGATACCTGACACTGTGGATGACCCCGAGTACTTCGGGTACTGGTTCTTCTCAGTACCCTGGCAGGACTGGACGGTCGCTGACCCCACCGTCAGCAAGTACGTCATGTTTCAGTTTGAGGTAGATGGCACAAAGTCTATTCACGGTGACTGGATTCCCCATGCAGTGGTTGAGAGCCGCTACTTGGTGCCTGCTCTTGCCTACCTCTACGGTGCTGACAGTAATAATTTTGTGCATGTATATGATGAGCCGCCGAAGACTCCTGTATCGTCTAGTGATACGTAAAAGTAATGAAAGGTAGCAAGAGATGCGCGGACACTATAACGGTCTAAAAACCGCTTTGCTTCTTGGCACGCTGATGGGCTTTTTGGTGCTCATCGGAGTCTTCCTGGCGTATTACACGAATAACGGAATATTTATTCTCCTGTTCGGTCTCATCGGTCTAGGAACTATCGCCTACAGCTACTGGAACTCCGATAAAATCGCGATTCGCCAGATGAACGCTTACCCGGTGACTCGTGAGCAGGTGCCCGGTCTGTACGCAATTGTTGAAGAACTTTCGGCGAAAGCACAAAAACCGATGCCGCGTTTGTTCGTTGCACCGTCCATGACTCCGAACGCTTTTGCAACGGGGCGCAACCCCGAAAATGCTGCGGTGTGCTGCACAGAAGGTATTTTGCAGTTGCTGGACGAGCGTGAGATGCGAGGTGTTCTCGGGCACGAGCTGATGCATGTATACAACCGCGACATCCTCACCGGTTCTATTGCTGCGGCGATGGTCGGTTTGATTTCTTCTATTGGTCAGTACCTGTCCTTCGGTATGCTGATGGGCAATAACCGCGATAACCGCACGGGGGCTTTGGGGTCTTTGCTGATTGCTTTCCTTGCACCTCTTGCTGCTGGCATTATTCAAATGGCGCTGAGTCGCACCCGCGAGTACGACGCGGATGAGGATGGCGCAGAGCTCACCGGCGACCCCCTAGCGTTGGCGTCAGCGCTCAATAAGTTGCATCACGGCATCGCCCGTGAACCGATGAACCCCCGAAACCGCAAGGCGGAGGGCGTGGCTTCCATGATGATTGCTAATCCTTTTGGTGGTTTGAAGAACGCTATGAGCACACACCCGCCAATGCAACAGCGCATTGAGCGACTTGAGAACCAAGCCCGTCAGATGGGTCAGTTCTAAAGACTAAAAACACAAAGGACGCGTCGCACCAAAATTTCTTGGTGCGGCGCATCCTTAAGTTTTAAAGCCTCGGCGCTGCTGGATTTTGCCGGCAGCGGGGAGGGCTTAGCGGTAGTTGGTGAACTGCAGGTCTACTTCGAGGTCTTTGCCCTTGAGTAGTGCAATGACGTCTTGTAGGTCATCGCGTGACTTTGAGGATACGCGCAGTTCATCACCCTGAATAGTTGCTTTGACACCCTTGGCTGCCTCATCGCGAATAATTTTTGAGATTTTCTTTGCCTGATCCTGGGCGATGCCCTCCTTGATGGAGGATTCGATGCGGTATTCCTTGCCTGAGGCGTAGGGTTCACCGGAGTCAAGGGATTTCAGTGAGATACCGCGCTTGACCAATTTGGACTGGAATACATCGAGTACAGCCAGGGCACGTTCTTCTGAGTTTGCTTTGACGAGGATCTTCTCACCTGAGAAGTCGATTTCTGCGCCTACGCCGCGAAAGTCGTAACGCTGCGCTACTTCTTTCTGTGCCTGGTTGAGGGCGTTGGAGATTTCTTGTTTGTCGACTTTTGAGACGATGTCGAATGATGATTCGCTTGCCATAATCTACCTTCTGTTGACGGGCGGGTGTGGTTCTCTTACTACTACTTAAAGGTACAGGTTTTAGCGGGTGGGTAACAGTTGGTGTGGACGCTTGTGGGCAAGAAATTGGGTGCGGGTTGCGTGCCTCTGAGAAACAGCCTTTGTGCGTGCTTAGTCACAAAGGCGGATTTGAGTTTTTGATTTATGGAAAGTTCGGGTAGAGTATTTCTTGTTCGCGCAACGAGCAGTAATGTTTGTTGAGTGGCTTGGCAGATTACCCGAGCGGCCAAAGGGGGCTGACTGTAAATCAGCTGGCATTGCCTACGGGGGTTCAAATCCCTCATCTGCCACCGAATAACCCGGTTCACGAAAGTGGATCGGGTTTTTTCATGTCTCAGTTATTCTGCTCTCGTGTAATAAGAGGTGGGCAGTTCTTTCCGTTAGGTTAAGCGGTAAGAAAACGCATCCGGCATTTTCCTGAATCAGAAGGATGAAGCTACCAAGGTGGAACGTATGCATAGCGCTGTCGTTAGAATTGGTTTCCCAGATGCGTTAGAGTAAAATCAGACTTCATCTAGAGTGAATTTTCTTTCTTTTTTCTGCTGGAACCTGTAGCGTGAAGAGCATGACAACGATTGAAGTAACTCAAGAGAATCTGACCGACCTCGTCCAGAACAATGACATCCTGTTGTTGGATTTCTGGGCTGACTGGTGTGGTCCCTGTAAGCAGTTCGCTCCCGTTTTTGAGGCAGCAGCTGAAAAGCACACTGACATTGCTTTCGGTAAGGTCGATACTGAAGACCAGCAGCAGTTGGCGGCAGCCGCTGGAATCAACTCGATTCCCACCCTGATGGCATTCCGCGAGGGCGTCCTGGTATTCTCACAACCCGGTGCACTGAACGCCTCACAGCTCGATCAGGTTCTTGAAGCAGTCAAAGGCCTGGATATGGAAGATGTACACAAGCAGGTAGCCGAAGCAGAGAAAGCTGAGGCAGAAAAAGCTGAAGCCGAGCAGGCATAATCTTTAGATAAACCTCTTTATACCCCGTCTCGTGTAGAAACTTTTTTGCACGGGGCGGGGTCTTTACATACCCGGTAATCTCTAACCGCTGCGTCCTCCCCTATATCCGCAACTCTTATTCCGCTTCAAAGTGCCGTAAGGGGGCATATTTGACCCCTGGTATGGCACTTTCAGGCGGAGCTATTAGATAAAGCGGTGGTCTTCTGGGGCTAGACGCGGTGCGCGGCGGGGCTCTAAAACTCCGCTGGCTTTGATGAGAGCGACCACCCGTGCTCGGTGCCCAGCCCAGGGTTTGAGCAGGTGCAGCATACCCGCGTCATCGGTTCGCCTGCCCGTGAGGGCATAACCCACCAGATGCGCGAGGTGAAAATCTCCCACACTAATGGCATCGGGGTGCCCGTGGCTACGTTGAAGGGCTTCTGAGATAGTCCACGGTCCGATTCCAGGCAGGGTGTTGAGTGCGGACGCGAGCTGTTCCACCGGTGCGGTGTGCGCTAGATGTTCAAGGCTGGTAGCCCTGTCAGTGTAGGCAAGAATGGCTTTGGAGCGGGCGCTGTCGAAACCGAATCTGTGCCACTTCCACGACGGCAGACGGCGAATGGCTCGCGCGTCCGGAAAGAAGAACATGCCTGTAGGTTGGTGGGGGTTACCGGTTGCCGGCACCGGTGAACCCAACTCGCGAATGATCGCGCGCATCCCGCCCATGGCTTCAATGCCGGTGACTTTTTGTTCGGCAATGGCGGTGACCATGTGACGGGTCAGCTGACCGGTGGCGCTGAGCCTGATGCCGGGGTTATTGCGCTGGGTTTCACGAAGAACTAGCGGTAAGTCTCGGTAGGTGCTGAGGGTCAGAAAGGCATCCCAGACATCGTGAAAGCCGAGCCAGTAGGGGAGATTCGCAGCTGCTTGTTCGAGGGCGGATGCGTCACTGTGGCACCAAAGCCTCACAGTAATAGGATGCATGAGCCGCTGTGCGAGATCTTTCACGGTGCTGTGTTCTCGTGAAAAGCAGAGCAGAACTCCCTCGTTCCTGTAGGTAGAGCTTACCCAGTACTGCTCCTGATCGCGCGTGTGAACGGAGCGAAAGAGCGGATCTTCGTGCCCGCGTGCAAGAGTGCCGAGTGTCTGCCCCAGGTGAATGGGGTGCGGAGGTTGTAAAATGACGGTGGCACGAAGCATTCCTCTATTTTTCCATCTACTTGCCCCGTACGAAAGATCTTGTTCACCATGACGAAGCTGAAAACAATGACGCTTGCCCGTAGTGTGGGAGCGGTATTGAGTATTGTTGTCGCCGTGGTTTACACCCATTTTTCGTGGGTTCAGTGGTCTAACTGGGTGACTCCGTCCTGGGACTTAGGTATTTTCACCCAGCTCGCGAAAGCCTACGCTGCTTTTGAGCAACCGATTGTGAGCATTAAGGGGCACGAGTTCAACCTGTGGGGCGATCATTTTCACCCCATACTTCTAGTGCTTGGCCCCGTCTATAAGGTGTTTCCTTCGCCTTTTACCCTGCTGGTTGTACAGAATCTTTTGGTTGCCCTTTCAGCGTATCTTCTCGTGGTATTAGCGGCTCGTTTTATGCACGTTGTCTTCGCGCTACTGTTGGGGGTTGTCTATGCCTTTAGCTTTGGTATTCAAGAGGCTGTTGCGGTGCAGTTTCACGAGGTTGCTTTTGCCCTGCCCCTGTTGGTTGTGTCTTTGGGGTATCTGGTGCGTGCCAGAGCTGAAAGGAACGATGCGCTTTTGGCGCGTGCTGCCCTGTGGGCTGTTCCTCTCGCTCTGGTGAAAGAGGATATGGGGCTCACCGTCGCGGCAATTGCTGTGGTGGGGCTGGGCAGAAGCGGTTGGTATCACAGGGCTTTTGACCTGCTTTTCCCCGCACAGAGCTCGACTGTTGCCCGACGCAGTTTCTTCTTCCGAGTTTCGGACGCGCTGAGTCTGCTGACTCAAAAGAGAGGGATACGAACCTGTGCTGCTGTGCTGTTATGGGGACTCGTTGCAACCTTCTTATCGGTCACTGTCATCTTGCCTTTCTTCAATGTGGGGGGCGTTTTCGACTACACAGACAGCCTTGATGTTGCCGGGGCTATCTCAGATCCCCTGCAAGGTCTGCTGCTGATGGTCTACCCCTGGCAAAAAGCTGTGACCCTTGCAACCCTGCTGCTCACCGGCGCTATTCTTTGGGTAGTCAGCCCTCTGGCTGTGATCGCGCTTCCCACACTTATCTGGCGATTCTTAGCCACCAACGAGGGGTACTACGGCACCGACTGGCACTACTCAATGGTGCTTATGCCCATTGTTTTCTGCGCTTTGATTGATGTTCTTGCCCGCTTTGCGCCCGAAACTGCCGAAGACCCCAGTGTCAAAAAGTTGCCTGCCCACCTTCTGCAGGCACGCGCGTCCGCACGAGGTCTAGCAGATAAAACCTACCGCACAGCTATTGCTCTACTGTCGGTAGCTTTACCGACCTTCGCTCTCATTGTGGCGCTTGCCCATATGCCTCAGCTGCCCTTGGCAACCCAGCTAACTCATGATTACTCCAGCGCCTCTTGGCAGGAGAATCTTGCCCAGAAAAAACAGGCGCTGGCGAGCATTCCGCAGGGCACCAGCGTCGCCTCAGACCTATCGCTGCTGACCCACCTCACCGTCAATCACGAGGCATATTGGATTGGCAACACCAGCGACCCCGCCCCGGACTACGTGGTAATTGACCAAGAAAACTCGGCATGGGGCAATAACCCTATTGAGAATCCTCCGCAGTTCGCTGCTGATACCTACCAAGCGCCTTACACTCTGCACACTCAGCAGGGCAGTATCTACGTGATGAAGCGCATGTAGCTACCGCAAGGTACCCTCCATCACGTCTTACACCTATTTACGGGTGCATAAGGTAGTGTTGAATCTTGTAATTGATGGTAAACCCCGTCCAAGAATGTTCTTTGTAAGAGATACCGAGTATCTTCTGCTCACCGTTTGTCTGTGAGGGCAAAGAACCGCTCCAAGTACTTTATAAGTTCGTAAGCGCTAACTTTCTAAAAACCTGTTTCTAAGGTAAATCGTCTCTACCCACCGTTTAGTGTTCGGGTAGAAGTGTGTGAAGGTGGCGCAGTAGTCACATCAGAGACTGCCACCGAAGTTGTTTCGACGAGCTTTTTAATTCAGGGGTCAACCTTCGCAACTCAAAGCAGTTGCGCCACCTGAGCTCGAAAAGAGAAAAATTGACTGAAAATAATACCGCAACCGCTGCTGAGTTCGTAGAACCCAACCTTGACGCTGTTGCTCCCGCAGCTGCTGAAGAAGAAGGCGTTCGCTTTACCGATCTCGGCTTGGACAGGCGTGTTCAAACTGCTGTTGATGCCGCTGGCTATGAGAAGCCCTCACCTATCCAGGCAGAAACTATTCCCCTTCTTCTTGAAGGACGCGACGTTGTAGGTTTGGCGCAGACCGGTACCGGTAAAACCGCTGCTTTCGCGCTACCCGTTCTTTCACGTCTTGCAGAACTTGCAGATGTTAACGGTGTTTCTAAAGACACCCAGGTGCTGGTTTTGGCACCTACCCGCGAACTTGCTTTGCAGGTCGCTGAAGCATTCAGCTCCTACGCTACCCAGATGGAGAACTTCACCGTTCTTCCCGTCTACGGTGGCTCACCCTACGGCCCCCAGCTCGCTGGTCTCAAGCGCGGCGCTCAGGTTGTAGTTGGTACCCCCGGTCGTGTGATCGACCACCTGAAGAAGGGGTCACTGGACCTTTCAAATCTGCAGTACCTCGTTCTCGATGAGGCTGATGAGATGCTGCGTATGGGTTTCGCAGAGGATGTTGAGCAGATCCTTGCTGACACCCCCGAAACCAAGCAGGTTGCACTGTTCTCAGCAACCATGCCCACCAGCATCCGCAAAATCGCATCACAGTACCTGAACGATCCTGTTGAAGTTCGCGTGAAGTCAAAGACCACCACGAGCGCGAATATCAAGCAGCGTTACATGCAGGTTATGCACTCACACAAACTTGAGGCAATGACCCGCGTGCTTGAGGTTGAAGATTACGACGGCATTATCGTGTTCGTTCGTACCAAGAAAGAAACCGAAGAGCTTGCCGATAAGCTGAAGGCTCGCGGCTACCAGGCAGCAGCTATTAATGGTGATATTCCGCAGAACCTGCGTGAGCGTACCGTTGATTCACTGCGCGATGGTCGCATCGACATTCTGGTTGCAACCGATGTTGCTGCTCGCGGTCTTGACGTAGAGCGCATCTCACTGGTTGTAAACTTCGATATTCCTCACGACACTGAGTCATACGTTCACCGCATTGGTCGTACCGGCCGTGCAGGTCGCGAAGGCGCAGCGATTCTCTTTATGACCCCGCGTGAAAAGTACATGCTGCGTCAGATTGAGAAGGCTACCCGTCAGCAGGTTGAGCAGATGCACATGCCTTCAGTGGATGACGTGAACTCAAACCGCAAGACCCGTTTTGCGCAGCAGATTACTGACACCATCGAAACCGAAGACCTGTCACTGTTCCGCGAAATCGTTGATGCATACGTGAACGAGCACGATGTTGAACCCGAAGAAATTGCAGCAGCTTTGGCTGTTATTGCTCAGCAGGGTCGCCCCTTCTTCGTTGAAGAAATTCCTGAGCCCCGTGGCGGTCGTGATCGCGGTGACCGCCGTGAACGCGGCGATCGTGAAGAGCGCGGTGGCCGTGGTGGGCGTCGCCACAACGATGAGGGCATGGTGAGCTACAAGCTCAATGTTGGCCGTTCATCGGGCGCTAACCCCGGTGGCATCGTGGGTGCTCTCGCGAATGAAGGCGGCATCGACGGTTCACAGGTTGGTTCCATCGACATTCGCCAGCACTTCACCATCGTTGATTTGCCCGAGGATCTTCCTCGTGACTTCTTCGATCGTTTGGAAGACACCAAGGTTGCAGGTCAGTTCATTAACATCCAGCGCGATAACGGTCCCAAGGGTGGTGGCTCACGCGGTGGTGGTGAGCGTCGCGGCGGTTTCCGCAAGGATCGCGGTGGTTTCCGTGATGACCGCGGTGGTCGTGGTGGCTCACGCGGTGGCTTCAAAGGTCGCAAAAAATACTAAGAGTATGCTTTCCCCTCGGGGGAACACCTTAAAAGCTGGTAACTGATTTCTTGGTCAGATACCGCTGGTGCAGGACGCGCGTTCTTTCTCTTCTGTAAAGAGGGGAGGGGGCGCGCGTCCTTATCTTTAAACGCAGGGTGAGTACCTGGTGGGTAAGTTGCTGCGCAGATGCATCTTTAGCGTGGTGTAGAACACCAGTAGGTGAGTCCTTTTCAATTTGCCAAGTACTGCGAAAATGCCGTAAGGTATTACCTGTTGCCCCGATAGCTCAGTGGTAGAGCGCCATCTTGGTAAGATGGAGGTCCCGGGATCGATTCCCGGTCGGGGCTCTGTATGAGCCTTGTAATAGAGGTAAATACTTGGCGGTGTAGCTCAGCTGGTTAGAGCGCACGACTCATAATCGTGAGGTCGCGGGATCGAGTCCCGCCACCGCTACGCCCCGATAGCTCAGTGGTAGAGCGCCATCTTGGTAAGATGGAGGTCCCGGGATCGATTCCCGGTCGGGGCTCTTTTCAAGAGATTAAATCATCCGTTCAGTCTTTGACTGGGCGGATTTTTTCTTGTTCTTTTGACTGAGTGTGTTGGGGCAGTGACTCTTGAGGCGTAGAGGGCGCGGTGCGTGCCATACTGGTGTGTATGGCTGACAACAATGCTAAAACAATTAATCCCGATATCGTGGGTAGGGCGTACCCACCGGCAACCAGCTACACTGTGGGCCGAGAGAAAATTCGTGAGTTCGCGCGTGCGGTGAAGGCAACTTCACCGCTTCATTTTGATGTGGAGGCTGCACGAGAAGCTGGCTATACTGACCTGATTGCACCGCCGACTTTCGCAATCATTCTGGCGCAGGCGGCTGACGCTGCGCTTATTCAGGACGAGAGTGCTGGCATCGACTTTTCCCGTGTGGTTCATGCTGATCAGCGTTTTACTCACCACCGTTCTATCGTGGCGGGGGACGAGTTGCTGACAGCAGTTCATGTTGATAGTGTGCGCGTGATGGGCGCAGGGGCTATGCTGACCACCCGTGAGGAAATCACCACTATTGAGGGGGATAAAGTCGCTACCTGCGTTTCTTCCCTGCTGGTAAGGGCAGGAGAGTAAGAACCATGACTCTACGTTTTGAAGACCTTGAAAAGGACCAGTCTATTGGCGAACGTGAGATCAGCGTGACCCGTGCTGACCTGGTGAGCTATGCTGGTGCGTCCGGAGATTTCAACCCGATTCACTGGAACGAGCGATTTGCAACGGCTGTTGGTTTGCCGGGAGTTATTGCCCACGGCATGTTTACCATGGGCGCAGCGGTGCAGCTGGTGACTGATTGGGCAGGCGACCCCGGCGCTATTGTTGATTACCAGACACGTTTCACCAAGCCGGTGCCGGTACCCGATGCGCAGGACGCTGACTCCCCGGCAAACGGTGGCACAACGATTTCAGTGAGCGGCAAGGTCGCTTCGCTTGACGATGAGGCGAGCACCGCTCGTGTTGATCTCACCGTGTCAGCCCCAGATACTGAGGGTAACCTGCAGAAAGTGTTAGTTAAAGCGCAGGCTGTTGTGAAATTCTAAGAACTCGTGAAAACCTCAAATACCCGGTCAGATTCATTCCTCTGACCGGGTATTTTGCCCCCTGGATCTAAAATTCAGCTGCTGGCAGCGTCCGCTGTATCACCCCTGCCGTTCCCGCGTGCTCCCTCAGCTCTGAACTAAAGTCGTAGAAGTAGTTTGCGAGGGGAACTCGCCCCGCGGTGAGACTGTGCATGTGCCCAGAAATAATTTGTGCTCTTTGAGAGTTACGAGAGGGGCACCCTTGCGTGTTTTCTGTGATGGGTAATCCTGTTGATAAGAAAAGCTGAGAGAGAATTTGTGAAAACGGTAGTGACTGATCAGCAGATTCAGGGCTGGTACCGGGCTGTTTTGATTTTATTTTTTGCGTCGGGGCTTTTGACATCATCCTGGCTGGCGCGCTTGCACGATGTAGCGCACGGGCTGAACCTCACGGCGGGTCCCATGGGCGTACTACTGCTTGCTCAGACTGTTGGTTCATTTTCGGCGGTTTCTCTTTCGGGCGTTTTAGTGTCTCGTTTTGGTGCCCAGCGCTGCATCCTTTTTGCCTACCTGCTTTCTGTTGTGGGGATGTGTGGGCTGGGGCTGGGGGTGGCTTTGTCTCAGGTGTGGATTGTTGCTCTTTCGCTCACCGGCATGGGCTTGGGTACTGCTGTGTCGAATGTTGCTTCTAACGTGCAGGGGGTTGCCGTTGAGCGTGCTTTGGGGCGCTTCGTGACTCCGATCATGCACGGCTTCTTCTCGATTGGCACAGTGGTTGGTGCCGGTATCGGTGCCCTCGATACCTACCTAGGGGTGCCCTTTAGCATCCACATGTGGTACATGGCAGCTTTGATTCTCACCCTGGTGCTTTACGCTTTGCGTCTGTGCTTTTCTGAGAACTACGGTCAAGACAACACCGCCATGATGGCGCAGGTCAGCGCCTACCGAGTTAAGGACGCTTGGCGCGACAAACACACTATTTTCATTGGTTTCTTCGTGCTGGGTATGGCCTTAGCTGAAGGTTCGGCAAATGACTGGATTGCCCTGGCTCTCACTCAGGAGTACGGAACTACCGCCACAATTGGTTCGCTGGGTTATTTCACTTTCGTCGCTGCAATGACCACCGGACGCCTAACGGGCACCCGTCTGCTCAACACCTACGGTCGCATTCCGGTCTTGAGAGTCACCTGTACTCTCGCCATGATTGGTTTGATTATTTTCATTTTCGCTCCCAACGCACCCACCGGTTTCGTGGGACTCGTTATTTGGGGTCTGGGCGCGTCCTTAGGGTTTCCCACGGGCATGAGCGCAGCCTCTGATGACCCCATCAAATCAGCGGTACGTGTATCGGTGGTATCAACCATCGGCTACGCGGCCTTCCTTGGCGGCCCTCCGATCCTGGGTTTGTTGGGCGAGATCTTCGGCATCCGCCACGGTTTGTTGGGCGTGCTCATCTTCGTCGCGGTCTCTTTCGCTATGACCCGCTATCTTGAAATTTATAAGAAACAAGAACCAATCCATGTTGAGATTCTTGACCGGTAGTCACTGCCTGCTGCACCCAACAAGACGGTACACTGGGGGAGTGAGTGAAATGTTATTGAGTGAGCTAACCACTGTCAACGTTGGTGGTTCTGCCAAAAAGTATGTTCGAGCAACATCTGAAGCTGAGATTATCGAGGCTGTGAAAGCCGCTGACGCAGCGGGGGAGAACTTGCTGGTTGTCGGTGGCGGATCTAACCTCATCGTCGGTGATGAAGGTTTTGACGGCACCGTCGTACACATTGCCTCCAAAGGCATCGAGCGCGATGATACTCCCAGCTGCGGTGGGGCTATTGTGCGCGTCCAAGCTGGTCATAGCTGGGATGATCTGGTGGCATACACCGTCGATAAAGAGTACTCAGGTCTAGAAGCCCTCTCAGGCATCCCCGGCACTGTGGGCGCAACACCGGTGCAGAACGTCGGAGCTTACGGTTCAGAGGTTGCACACACTATTTTCCGTGTGCGTACCTGGGACCGCAAAACGGGCAACCTCAAGACCTTTGCACCCGCTGATTTGAAATTCGCCTACCGTCATTCTCTGCTCAAAGAGACTACGGTGAATGGCAGTCCCCGCTATGTGGTGCTGACTGTTGATTTCCAGTTGGCTTTCGGTAGCCGTTCTGCCCCTATTCGCTATGCTGAGCTTGCCTACACCCTGGGCGTTGAAGTGGGCGAACGGGCGGACGCGCCTACCGTGCGTGAGACAGTGCTGAAACTTCGTGCGGGTAAGGGCATGGTTCTAGATGCCAGCGACCGTGATACCTACTCCACCGGTTCTTTCTTCACTAACCCCATTGTGGATGAATCAGCGCGTAAAAATCTGCCCGAAGACGCCCCCGCTTATCCCGCGACTGACGCTCGTGGGCAGGTGCTTGACGGGAAAATTAAACTGTCAGCTGCTTGGCTTATTCAGCACGCAGGCTTTGAAAAGGGCTTTGGGCTTGAGGGCGAAGCTGCCGAGCTCACCGGAGCACGCGCGTCCCTTTCCACCAAGCATACTCTGGCAATTACCAACCGTGGCGGGGCAACTGCCGAGGATTTGATGAGTATCGCTCGCGCTGTGCGCGACGGGGTTTTCAGCTCCTTCGGCATTGAGCTGGTGCCCGAGCCCGTTATTGTGGGTACACACATCTAATCTGTTACGCAGAAAATTACTGGGTGCGTTACGTGCGCTGGTCTATTAACCCGCGCGTAGCGTCCTACCCGGTAAGGTATCGGTGATCGGTCAAGGGTAGAGGGGGGGCTATGGGGCTCGATCGAGAGATTGCTCAGAGTGAAGGACGCGTGCATCGGGCGATGCACCGTCTGCGTGGATTTTTGCACCATCATCCGGTGTTGCTGTGGTGTTATCGCATTATTGTGAGTGTGGTGGGTGCTGTGCTCATTTTGATGGGTTTGGTGATGCTCATTACTCCGGGGCCCGGCTGGCTCTTCATTTTCATGGGGCTGGGCTTGTGGGGCACAGAGTTCCACTGGGCCCACCGCTTGAACCTGTGGAGCAAATCGAAGGTCTTGGGCATCTGGCATCGAGCGCAGGAAAAGCGTTATGACGCGCATCGCCGCAAGCAGGCGCGTATCTGGGCTGACCGCGATAACCAACAGCACTATTGCCCCAGCGGCTGTCATATATCTCAGCCTGTGCGTCCCGAATAAAACATAGAAAAACCGGCTACCTGAAAAGTTCAGGTAGCCGATTTTTTGCTCTCTACACTGCTTAGGGTTTTTAGAGGGTGCCGGTGGCAATTTTGAGCATACGGCGAATGGGCTCAGCCGCTCCCCAAAGCAGCTGGTCACCTACGGTGAAAGCTGAAATGTACTGGGGACCCATATTCAATTTGCGAATACGACCGACGGGAATATCCAGAGTACCCGAGGCAGCGACGGGGGTCAGACCTTCCACAGTTGCTTCTTTCTCATTGGGGATTACCTTTGACCACTGGTTGTCTTCATCGATAATTTTTTCGATTTCTTCAACGCTGAGATCTTCGGTGAGTTTGAGGGTCAGTGCCTGGGAGTGTGAGCGCATGGTGGCAATACGGACGCACAACCCGTCAAGGACTACGCGGTCATCGCCTTCAAGACCAAGGATCTTGTTGGATTCTGCTTCTGCTTTCCATTCTTCTTTGGACTGACCGTTGCCGAGGTCGGAGTCGATCCAGGGAATTAGCGAGCCTGCTAGCGGCACGCCGAACTGGCTAGTGTCGAGTTCACCGGAGCGCTGCTTGGCAAGTACCTTGCGGTCAATCTCGAGAATAGCGGACGCGGGGTCGGTAAGTTCACTTGCAACGGTGCCGTTGAGTTCACCAAACTGGGTGAGAACTTCACGCATGTGGCGGGCACCGCCGCCGGAAGCTGCCTGGTAGGTCATGGAGGTTCCCCACTCCACTAGACCCTGCTTCCACAAACCGCCTAAGCCCATGAGCAAGCAGGAGACGGTGCAATTGCCACCCACGAAGTCTTTGATGCCTGATTCGAGACCGCGGTCAATGACGTCGCGGTTAACGGGGTCAAGAACAATCACTGAGTCGTCGTTCATGCGCAGGGTGGAGGCTGCGTCAATCCACAGGCCGTCCCAGTCGCGATCGTTTAGCTTATTGCGGACGGCGGTGGTGTAGTCGCCACCCTGAGTGGTCACGATAATAGGTAGCTTTGCCAGCTCGTCGATATCGTATGCGTCCTTCAAGGTGCTTTCTTCGAGTGCACCGTCAAAGGTGGGGGCGGGTTTGCCCGCACTTGAAGTGGAGAAGAAGACGGGAGTAATGCCCGCGAAGTCGCCCTCTTCGAGCATGCGCTTCATGAGCACAGAACCCACCATACCGCGGTAGCCTACAAAACCTACTGAATCACCGGATATAAAAGTCATAGTTTTAGTCTAACCGGGGGTGCAAGTTACGCGCGCTAAGCGTTCAGAAGGTGAAATGACACTCCGTTTGAAAACCTGTAACCGAGCGGTGACTTTATAAAAAGTCACCGCTCGGTTACTTTTAGGGAAGTTCCCGTTCGGTTACGCTAAGAGGGTGTATCAAAGAAAAAGTAATAAAGTCCGAACGCTTGAGACAACCTCCCAAGTGGGAGATTTTTTTAGGCTACGCCGTGAAGGGCTGGGGCTGACCCAAAAAGAAGTGGCGGCAAAGATAGGCGTATCACGTAAGTGGTATGTTGAGATGGAACAGGGTAAACCCACTGTTGAGCTTTATAAAGTGCTCGATGTTTTCTGGGCGCTAGAACTTGAACTTGAGGCAAGAGCTAAAGAGGCAAAGGGCAAAGAATGAGCGAACTGAACGCCTATCTTGATGGTGAACTGTGCGGAACTTTCACCGAGAAAAACGGTCAAATTACTTTTTCCTATAGCGAAGAGTATGAGGGACAGGTCCATCTCTTCCTCTCAATGCTTGAACGGAATAAGGTTCACAAAAACAAAGTGGCTCTTCCTTTCCTCAAAGGACTCTTGCCCGATAATACCCAAGCTATCTCTAATATGGCGCGAGAAGCTGGAATATCTGCAGGATCAGTCTTTAGCCTCTTAGGCCACTATGGGCAGGATGTCGCGGGAGCTCTTCAACTACTCCCACCTGGTACACCCAGTAGCGACGCAAACCGTCAGAAAATAAGTTCTCAGCATCTTCTGGACGAGGCTAGCTTTGAAAATCTGCTGCACGAAAGTCGAAACTTTTACCGGCAGAACACACGCGTCCTCTCCGATGAAGGATCTGCTGGTAGAGGGTAAGAGACTCGGCATTGAAGCTACTAGAGCTGAAGGAATTGTAGAAGAAGTCCTGTCATCGCTTCCCTCAGTCTTTGAAAAAGTTGGAACAAAGTTTGGGTTCGAAGATTCTGCGCAAAAAATTTTGGATGGCTTAGAGTCACTCTCGGCCGCGCGATTTGTTTCAACCTACTGGAAATAATAAGGCAATGCCTATAAAACTGCGATGGTAACTGCCAGATAGTTTTCACCTGTGCAGAATGCTTGCCCTACCGTCTCCAGCTCTCAAACCGGTAGGTGAGTTCGGTGCGTTCGCCGTCTTTGCCCAGTAGGTAGCCCTTCTCTGAGGTTCTGCTGTCGGTGGCTGACGCGCGCTCCCATTCATTGCCCAAGAGTGGGGCGTAGGCGTCCCCACTGACTTTTCCCTCAAAGACGGTGCGTTCAACGCGGCTGAGCCTGCCACCAAGAATACCGGGGACTTCAGTGAGGGCTAATGCCTGTTCGTAGATGCTGGCTCCGCCCATCACCCAGAGGGTGCTCGCGTGCCCGCCACGGGAGACTCCCTCAGCAATGGCGTTAGGCAGATTAGGCACCCACAGCGCCCCGTCCTTCTGCTGGACGCTAGCTACAGAGCGCGAGACAAGGATGTTTAACCGGCCGGGCAGGGGGCGAAACCGCGGGGGGATAGACTCCCATGTCACCCTGCCCATGAGAACAGGGGATGCCCCGGTGATTTTCTTAAAGTGCGCGAGGTCTTCGGGCGCGTACCAGGGCATATCTCCGTCGCGTCCGATGACACCGTTTTCTGTCTGCGCCCAAATAGCCGCTAGTTCAGGAAGATTCATTAGATGGCGATCGGGGCTTTGATGGTCGGATGGTGGCGGTAATCAACCAGCTCGAAATCTTCAAATTCGTAGTCGAAGATGGACGCTTTCTTGTTTTTTACGCGTAGCTGAGGGTAGGGGTAGGGCTCACGCGAGAGCTGCTCACGTACCTGCTCGAAGTGGTTGGAGTAGATATGGCAGTCCCCGCCCGTCCACACGAACTCACCGGGTACCATGCCTACCTCTTCAGCAATGAGCTGGGTTAGCAGGGCGTAAGAAGCAATATTGAAAGGTACGCCCAAGAACATATCTGCCGAACGCTGGTAGAGCTGGCAAGACAGCTCTCGGGTGCCGTCCTGACCTGTACGAACGTAGAACTGAAAGAGGGCATGACAGGGTGGTAAAGCCATTTCATCAACTTCGGCAGGGTTCCACGCAGAAACAATATGACGGCGAGAATCAGGGTTAGTTTTTAGTGACTCAATGACCTTGGCAATCTGGTCAATGGTCTCACCGTGACCGGCAGGCCAGGAGCGCCACTGTACGCCGTAAACCGGGCCAAGCTCGCCGTCCTCATCAGCCCACTCGTCCCAGATACTTACACCGCGCTCTTGTAACCAACGCACGTTGGAATCCCCGCGCAAAAACCACAGCAGTTCAACCGCAATAGATTTGAAATGAACCCGCTTGGTAGTAATCAGCGGAAAAGACTCACGCAAATCAAAACGCATCTGACGACCGAAAACGCTGCGGGTGCCGGTACCGGTACGGTCAGATTTCTCGTCCCCGGTTTCCATAATCTCTGCGAGAAGATCCTCGTAGGGGGTGAGCAAGATAGACATAGCGGAAGACTCTCTGTACAGGTTTTTCTCACCGGCTATTCTAACAACAAAACTATAGCCACCCTATTCATAGACTGGCGGAGCGAAGTCCTGATCAAGCGCTTTTCCCAGCTCGTATCTCAAAGCAGGAGCCAAAGACTTAGCGTAGCTTCGGGAAATATGGTTGGAGTCGTAATAGACAGGAACTTCACCGGTGACGCCGGAACAGGTATCGTCAACGCAGAAATAGGGAAGCATATTTAGGCTGTGCAGGTTGTGGTGCTTAGTCGAAAGATCGGACGCCGCATCTGCCAGATAATCGCGCCATTCCAGCTTATCGAGGGGAGCCGTACCCCCTGACTCAATGGAACCAGAAACCTGAATGCACGCCGGGCCGATAAAATTGCCAGCGTGGGGTGTATCTCTAAGTACCACAATCTCAGTATCTTCAGATATAGCTTTAACCTGAGCTTCAAGTTTCTTGGTATTTTCGGTCAGCATCGGTAGGCCCTGCGGAGCATCAATAAGACTGCTGGCATTAGATGAGTAAAAGACAAGATCAGGTTGCACTTGCTGAAGCTTTGCCAAAGTCTGTGGATACCATGTGAGGCATTCCTGCACAAAAGGTTCAGTGAAGTGCCGGGTGCTTAGCGGAGTATTAATTGCTGGGCAACTTGATTGCATATCTAAGGTTAGTTTCCAATTGTTTGCGTTCGCGATAGGAATCAGCGCATGCATCCAATGTTCAGCATGTGAATTTCCAATCAACCAAACTTCTTGGGAGGGCTGTTGATGTACGGAAAAATCACATTCGAGGATTCGTTTAAATCCGACTGCGATGTTGGGTAGATTTTCGTTGACAAGGTATTGGCAATGAGCAGGGTATCCTCCCCACGGTGCTTCATCAGCAGTTGCTACCGACAAAACAGCAGGAGCAAAAGCTGGCTTGGGACAACCACTGCTGATCTCCATCAGCCGGTTAGCGCCGTAGCAACTCACTGGTGCTGTCTTCTCTGCAGACTCATCATCCGCTGGGTCTTGTTCAGCAGACTGAGCTGCGGCTTCCTCAGTAGAAGTAAATAATTTTTTGGATTCTGCTGCTAGATTTTGCTGTGTTTGGGCGGAATGGATGTTGAGCAGTGACGTTGCTCCAGCCATAATTATCACTGATGCCAACGCAGTAGCTAACGTTACGTGGGGTTTGAAAGCCGTGAAGAGATGCCTGCGGCTCGGATCTTCAACAGCGACCTTACTGAGCCACGCTAGAAGAATTGATCCCCCAAGAATTCCTAGCTTCGACCAGAAATCCAACTGATTCTGCAAAATATAGGGTAGCAAGATCATCAGCGACCAGTGCCAAAGATAGAGGGAGTAAGAGATATCGCCGATGAACTGAACCGGCTTGAAAGAGATGGCAGTCCGTAGTGCTGGCGCGTAGGTTATGGGACCTGTAGCAAGAATAAGAAGTGTTGCTAGAACAGGTGGTAGTGCCATCACACCGGGGAAGCTCGTGTTCTCTGAGTAGAAGAAACCAAAGGTGAACAGAGCTACCCAAGAGCCTACTTGAAGAATCGAGAGTGCTGCTTGAAAAGCTAAAGGTCTGTTTATCTGGGCCTTGTGGCTACCTAACTGTATGCCGAGCGCAACCACACCACCTGATAGGAACTCCCAGGCACGTCCAAAAGTATTGAAATAGGCACCAGCGGGGTTGGTCTGTAGCTCTTGAGTGGAGAAGATAAGAGACGCCAGAATAAGCAGCAGTGTAATGCCCAGCAAAATGGTCGGGAGCGCACGGGGAGCACCGAAGAAGAGTGCGGTTTTTCTGCTGAGGTGCCAGAAGACTAGAAACAAGACCGGCCACAGAAGATAGAACTGCTCTTCCACTGAAAGAGACCAGTAATGCTGGAAGGGGCTAGATTGGTTAGCCTGAGCAAAGTAGTCGGTGGCTGATGAATAAAGCGCCCAGTTCTGAAAGTAAGCGGTGGCAGCAAAACCTTCAAAGAGGATTTTACCCCAGTTTTGGGCGGGTACGTAGATAACAGTCAGTACCAGAGTTGTCACGGTCACCAGTAGAGCGGCAGGTAGAAGCCTTCGAGCGCGTCTAGCGTAGAAGCGCGGCAACATGACCTTGCTGGTGCTGCTAATCTCTTTGAGCAGGTGGCTGGTGATGAGGTAACCAGAAATGACAAAGAAAATATCAACGCCAATGTAGCCACCGGTAAAGCCATCAGCCCAAAGATGGTTGATAACGACGAAGAGCACTGCAAGTGCTCGCAGAGCCTGGATATCGGTGCGAAGACCTGCTGGTTTCTATGCTACTTGCGGATGCTTTAACCGTGAATTAAACCCTCGGGGGGGGGGATGCGACGTGAGAAGATATGTGGGGTGACAAGCTACTTTCAGTAAGGTTCCAGCGTTATGGGGAAATTTTACCTGTGTGTAGTCTTATTTATAGATTTTTTGCTGGGTAGATTCATTCTGCACGCATTGTGTGATTAGTCACTGAAAGGTTTGATCTGTTCCAAAGAAACAATCTCTGCCTGGGCGCCCACACTCACCTGCATCACCAGCATCTCGCCGGGAGTCAGATAGGGGTCGGCGGCGGGCAGATTTTTTGCCAGTCCAGCGTCCATAACACCCGCTAAAACTTCCAAAACTGTAGGCAAAACCGGGCGGTGGGTACACAGCATGACCGAATCATCTTTATCAAAAAGCCCCTGAATAATCTTGGCGACCTTCTTCGGGTGCGCCTTGTAGGCCGCCTCGGTGAGCGCTGATTTTTGTTTAATAACAAGACCCGTCGCTTTGGAGTACGGTGCCACCGTCTGCATACAGCGCGTCCAGGGTGAAGAAATAATACGAGTGGGAGCCCAAACCTGCAAAAGCTCACCCACCGCTAACGCCTGACGCTTGCCGGTTGCCACAAGGGTACGCTCGCCCTCGGCACCTGCCCAAGATGAACGGGGCTTTGCCTTGGCATGGCGCACAATAATGACGGGACGCGTGTGCAGATGACCGCGTTCATGCAGGGCAATAAGGGCATCTAGGGGCTCTTGGTCGGTGTCGTTGCTGAGGAGCTTTCGCGCCTCAGCGGGGCTAACCCAGCGCAATTCATCGACCTCACTCAAATCAGCTTGGGCGTGATCGCTTGATGAGGCACGAGCTGCCCAGTAGAAAACTTCTTTTTTACTGTGCTTGATGGAGTAACGGGTCACTGCCAGCGGCGCACCCAACGTGACGGTGAGACCGACCTCTTCACGTACCTCGCGCACCGCGGTCTCTGCAACGGTTTCCCCGTGATCCTGTTTGCCCTTGGGCCATGACCAATCGTCATAGTGGGGGCGGTGGATAATCAGCACTTCGATTTTGTCTTTTTTCTGACGCCAGATGATGCAACCTGCGGCAACAACCGGCGGCATATTATGGGTTGTTTTAGTGACGTTAAGCTGGTGGTCTGAGCGCGCAGCGCTGTACAACTGGTGGGGAGACATGTGTGTACTGTTGACTTTCTTGAAAAACCATAACAAAGGTTACGGTAGCCGGGGTGGGGCTATCGTAAACATCTTACTATTTTTGTAAGCCGCTAAAGGGGTAGTGAGTACTCAGCGAGCGTGAAAGAATCCAGACGAGATAAGCTGACCTGCCCCGTATGCGGGGGGGGGCAGGTCAGCCATCCATGAGTTTTTATTTTTTACGGCGAGATTCTAGGTACATTGCCTGCACATCGCGCAGGGGGTTGCCCTTCTCATCAAGGTGGTGGCGCACCCAGTTACCGTCTGATTCGAGAATCCAGTTGCTGGTTTTCTCTGAGGTGTAGTGCTTGAACATGTCAAAGAGGTATTTGATGTGTTCTGCTTGCTTGACGTGTACCAGGGCTTCAACACGGCGGTCAAGGTTGCGGTGCATCATATCGGCTGAACCGATGTAGGCAACAGGGTCGCCGGCGTTCGCGAAGGTGAAAACGCGCGAGTGCTCCAAGAACCTGCCCAGAATAGAGCGAACCTTAATGTTTTCGCTCAAACCGGGTACGCCGGGGCGCAGCGCGCAGATTCCGCGTACCACAACATTGACTTCAACCCCTGCCTGGGAGGCGCGGTAGAGCGAGTCGATAATCGCTTCGTCCACCATGGAGTTGCACTTGATTTGAATCTGGGCTTGACGGCCAGCTAGCTTGTGCTCGATTTCCTTATTGATGCGGTCTATGAGACCTGAGCGTAGCGAACGCGGCGCCACCAAGAGTTCTTTGTAAGTGGTTTTGGGCGCGTAGCCTGAGAGCTGATTGAACAGACGTGACACGTCTTCGGTAATCTGAGGGTCGCAGGTGAGCAAACCGAGATCTTCGTAGAAACGCGCTGTGGAGGGGTGGTAGTTACCGGTGCCGATGTGAGCGTAACGACGCAGACCGTCTGTTTCTTTACGCACCACCAGTGAGAGCTTGCAGTGGGTCTTCAAACCAACGATGCCGTACACTACATGCACGCCCGCGCGTTCTAGCTTTCGCGCCCACTTAATGTTCGCTTCTTCGTCAAAGCGCGCCTTGATCTCAACCAGTGCCAGTACCTGTTTGCCGGCTTCTGCAGCTTCAATGAGCGCGTCCACGATGGGCGAATCACCTGAGGTGCGGTAGAGAGTCTGCTTGATAGCCTCGACTTTGGGGTCTGCAGCAGCCTGCTCCAAGAATGCCTGCACAGAGGTGGCAAAGGAGTCGTAGGGGTGGTGTAGCAGCACGTCATGGTCACGGGTTGCCCCGAACACGTCCGCAGCCTTGGCGGTTTCTGCCGAGTTGAGCCAGCGCGAGGTATGAGCCACATGTTTGGGGTAGTGCAGGGCGGGGCGCTTAGCCTTGACGATGGCACTGACACCGCGCATATCTAGCGGCGCGGGTAGCTTGTACACTTCGCCCTGGCTCACGCGCAGCTCAGAAATGAGCAGGTCAAGAATGTTGGGGTTGATAGTGTCTTCTACTTCAAGACGCACGGGAGGGCCAAAGCGGCGGCGCAGCAGCTCCTTCTCTAAAGCCTTGAGCAGGTTCTCGGCGTCGTCTTCTTCGACTTCAAGGTCTTCATTACGGGTGACGCGGAAGGCGTGGTGCTCAACGACTTCCATACCGGGAAAGAGCATATCGAGGTGCTCCGCGATAATTGCCTCTAGCGGAATAAACAGGGCTTCTTTACCGGGGGTATTAACGTCGCGTTCCGTTGAAACGGCGACCATTCTGCCCAGGTTTTCGGGTACTTTGAGACGGGCAAAGAGTTCTTTGCCAGTCTGCGGGTTACGCACGATAACCGCGAGATTCAGTGAGAGCCCTGAGATGTAGGGGAAGGGGTGGGCAGGGTCGACAGCCAGGGGGGTGAGTAGGGGGAAGATTTCCTGGCGGAACATCGTGCCCAGACGTGACTTTGCCTCCTCATCAATTTCTTTCCAAGAGACAATGCGAATGCCTTCCTCTGCCAGCTCGGGCATGACCTGTTCGTGGAAGACTCGTGCCTGACGCTTCTGCAGATCGTGGGCAGCGGTTGAAATTTGTTCCATCTGCTCATCAGGAGTGAGTCCCGCAGCTGATGACACCGCGATGCCCGTGGCAATACGGCGCTTGAGACCGGCAACGCGCACCATGAAGAACTCATCGAGGTTGCTGGTAACAATCGAGAGAAAATTGAGGCGCTCTAGCAGGTGAAGGTTGGGGTCTTCTGCTAGTTCAAGCACGCGGGTATTGAACTGCAACCAGCTGATTTCGCGGTCTAGAAAGCGGTCGCCACCAAAATCACCGGCGAGATTGGGGAGCTTAATTTTTTCTTCGAGACCAATACGATCCCCGCGAGTATCAGCACGTTCAATTTTTGTGATGTCGTTGCTGATGTGCTGGGTACCGGTGTTAACAGGTGTACTCATAATCTCCTCTTACAAGAGCGTGCGGGTTGAAAGGAATGAATAGTGGTCTTAGGGCGACTTGGGGCGCTCGTACATGCGGTCTACGCTCAGATCGGTGAAACCTAGTGAGCGGTAGAGACCCATTGCTGGCAGGTTTTCTGCATCAACGTAGAGCACAATGCGGCTGAGCTTTTCGCCGGTGGGCGCGGACGCGCGAGTCAGGTAATCAATGCCTGCGAGAGTGAGCGCTTTACCGAGTTTTTTACCCTGCCAGGCGGGGGAGACCCCCACCGCGTAGACCTCTCCTTCGGGAGACTCCGCGGCAGGAACCGGAATTTTCGTCCAGTGGTAGCCTGCTAGACCGTTGGGTGCTTCTGCGATAAAGAAACCTTCTGCTTGGTACCAGTTGCTGTTGATGCGCTCTGTAAGATCATCGCGGGTGAGTTTGCCCTGCTCTGGGTGATCAGCAAAAGCTGCTGCGTTGAGGGTGAGCCAGGCGAGCTCCTCCGAATCACCTGCGAAAGTTCGTAGGGTAACACCTGGCGGTAGCTGCGTATTTTCGTGGGCTACGCGAATTGTGTGTACGGAGTCATCGGTCAATTCCAGCGCCATCTTGTGCAGTTCTCTGACCGGGGCCAGCCCGTGTTTTTTGGTGAGGTAGGCAGCAATATCCTGAAGGGAGCCGTCATCGTCCTTTTGTACCTGGTGAACCCACGCTGTGTACTGCGCTAGATCGTTCTGCGTCAGAACCTTAGTAAAGATGAAATCGGTAATCTGCGAAGCGATACCGCAGCCGCGCTGAGCGGGGTGGGCTGCGCCTTCAATAATGCCCGGTGATTCTTGGGTGGGGGTGACAACAACCCACGCCCCTAGTATCTGCCCACAATCGTCTGTGACAGTGAACAGGCGAGCCACCCCCGTATCGTCTTGAGCACAGCGGCGAAGGATTACTAGGGTTTGCTCCGAAAAGGGGCTGGTACCGTCATGCGCGGTCACATCAGCAACGAATGTCTCGAACTTCTTGAGTTGTTCGGGTGTTAGGGCGCTCTCACATGGAGCACGTGTCTGATCATATACCTGCATAAACGTACGACCTTTTCAACAGATGGTTAGTACATAAACAACTGTACTTGCTGTTACCGCCATCTCACACGCTTTTGATGCTTCTTTCGGACTCTCAGCTTAAGACTCACCGCGGACACTGCTGAAACTATAGCCCACATTACGCACAGTTGAAATCAGGTTCTCATGATCAGAACCGAGTTTGGAACGCAAACGACGAACGTGAACGTCCACCGTGCGAGTACCACCGTAATAGTCGTAGCCCCAGACCTCAGAAAGAAGCTGCGCACGGGTGAACACACGCCCCGGGTGCTGCGCTAAAAACTTCAGAAGTTCGAATTCCTTATAGGTGAGGTTGAGCGGTTCACCAGCTAAACGCGCTGTGTACGACGCCTCATCGACAGTGATCTCACCGCTGCGAATGAGATGTTCACCGTCGGTAACGTCTGTACTGAGTTGCGCGGTAGCTAGGCGCAATCGCGCCTCCACCTCAGCGGGACCAGCAGTATTGAGCAAAATATCATCAATCAACCAGGTGCTTGAGACCGCAGCTAAACCACCCTCCGTGAGCACCATCAGCAGCGGGGAAACCAACCCGGATGATTTGAGTATTTGCGCGGTATTACGCGCCTGAACCAACGACTCGCGGGCATCAATTATCACCACTGCCTCCGCCTCGCGGTTCAGCACATCAGCAGGAGTCTGCAACGAAAGTACCTGCGTCTTATGTCCCAGCAAATCAAGGGCAGGAAGAACATCACTACTCGAATTTGCCGTATCAGACAGCAACACCAGCTGGTTCACCATCACACCCCGATTCTTCACCCACAGACCCAAATACTGCACTTTCAAAAATTAATACTACAAAACACAACCGTTAACCTTTAGAAAAGCTGTTTCACAGTACAAGATGGTTTAATAAGTATTCCGCTAGCGACAAGGGGAAACTCCGCCCGTGCCACCTTACGAGCAAGACGCACACACTACCAAGCTGCGCACCTTCGTCCCCGAGCTCAGGCAGCTCCGAGATAAACAAAAGCGTAAAATGTATGAAGGACGCTTGGGTCGGGTAGGGGTATCACAACGTTCTCGGTACACCCTCGTTGCAGCAGCCGCAGGCATATCACTGGTAGCAGTTATCGTTGCTTCCATGCTCACACCGGTTGTTTCAGCAGTTGTATGTCTAGTGGCTGTAGCCCTGGTAGCAGGCGGATGGCCCGCAGCAACAGGTATTGCCGAATTACGCGAAACCCACCGTATTTACTCGCACTCCACCATTATTCTGCTGGCGGGCATTACCTCCGTCCTCTTTGCCCTCATCACCCCTAACGACGACCGCCTGGCAACGGTGCCGGTCGTAGCTGCCGTAGGCGTAGTCGGTAGTTTTTTATTAGAACTACTGCGCGGTGAGGGCGCTCGCGGACGTTTGGAATCGGTGATCTCGTGTGTGACCGGTGTGCTGGCTTCGGTCTCTGCTGCTGGCTGGGTGGCGCTCTCCCGTATGTACAACGACGGCAACAGCGATACCTGGACCATGATGCTGATTGGTCTTGTGTTTGCGCTGGTGGTCGGACTGCTGGGTACGCGCATCATTGCGGCCGGTCCGCAGGAGGGACCACGGCGCGGTGCCATTACCCTCGGAGTGACACCCGTAGCTTTTATCGGGGTTCTAAGCTATACAAGTGCGATATTCCTCACCTATGTGTTAGGGTAAGAACCATGATTGAAGCTCTAGAAATTTTCTTCCTTTTCTTGCTCGGTGGTGCTTTCCTGTGCATCGGAGGCGCAGCGTACGCTGTAATTGCTGGCTTGTTCAAGGGACAGAAATAAAAAGTAACTCCGGTAAGTATCTGCCGTTGAGTAAAAACGGGGGTGTTGGCTGTGGCGCTAACGCCCCCCTTTTTTCTGTGTCTTGAGCCTGTGAATATTCAGGGTACTGGTGGAACGGATGCGTTCGCCCGCTAGCGAAGAGGCTTTAGGCTATAGCTGGGTGAGCCCTAGAATGGGGGTATGGCTATTGAAATTCCCACCAATCTTTCTCCTGAACTTGTACCCCTTTCATGGTTGCTCGGCACCTGGGAAGGCACCGGCTCGCTGTGGTATGAGGGTTCTGAACAGACTCCTTTCGGTCAGATTATTACCTTCACTCAAGACGGGTTGCCCTTTGTGGAGTACCGTGCTGAGTCGTTCTTGCTTGATGACAGCGGTAATAAACTGCGTACTATCTCGGTTGAAACCGGTTTTTGGCAGATTGATCGTGAGCAAAAGGACGGCGACGTTGGCCCGGGCTTAGTGCCTGCCGATATTGTGCCCGAGTACTCTGATGCTGAATCCGTTGAAAAGCTGCGTAACGCAGACGATGCTTTCAATATCATGGCAACCATTGCCCACCCCGGCGGTATCAGCGAAAACTACGTGGGCATGGTGAAAGGCCCCGTAGTGCGTATGCAAACAGGTAACCTGATGCGCGATGAAATTTCGAAAGAATACGCTGGTTCAGTGCGCCTGTGGGGGCTGGTCAACGGCAATCTGATGTGGGACTGGGAAACCGCAAACCCCACCACCAAGAAACTTGAAAAGCACGCCTCAGCTGAACTCCGCAAGACCTCATCGATGACAGGCGATTCTTTGGGTACCTCCATGTTTGGTTCCTTTGACGATGAATCTAATGCTTCAGAAAGCGGCGAATAAAGGTGGAGGCATACACCAGCCCCCTGCTCGCTACTCACGGTACTTTCCCCGCGACGGGGGCGGATGCCGGGGTCGCAGCCCACTACGGCGACCCGGCTCGTGAACAGCGTCAGCTGGCGCGCGCATCTGCCCGCGTTATTGTGGATTACTCACAGTTGGGCGTCGTGACGGTAACAGGTGAAGACCGCGCCAGTTGGCTGACCACCCTCTCATCTCAGGTAGTGACAGGCCCGCTGGTGGCTCGCGGTGCTGATCTGTTGCTGCTATCAGCCCAGGGGCGCATTGATTTCTATATGCATGCTCTCGAAAATGACGGCACTATGTGGCTCATCACCGAGGGTTCTCACGCTCAGGCACTCACTGACTACCTCAACAGCATGAAGTTTATGCTGCGTGTTGAGATTGCCAACCGTACCGACGATTACGCTGTGGTGGGTTCTACTCGGGACTTCCGCGCAGATACTGATGCTCCTGCTATTTTGCAGAACGCTCGGGTGTGGCAAGATCCCTGGCCCGGCATCGTGCCCGGCGGGTACAGCTACGCCCAGAGTGTGGAGCATCCGGGGGAGGGCTACCGCTGGTTCCTCTCTATTATCAACCGTGTAGATCTTCCTGCTCTGGCTGAATCTTGCGAGCTTGCCGGAAGCTGGGCTGCCGATGCCCTGCGTATTGAAGCATGGCGTCCACGCTTTGGCTACGAGGTTGACCATAAGAGTATTCCGCACGAGCTTGATTTGATGCGTACCGCTGTTCACCTGAGTAAGGGCTGCTATAAAGGTCAAGAAACGGTAGCTCGCGTACACAATCTCGGTCACCCGCCGCGCCGCCTGACCTTCCTTGATCTCGATGGCACAGAGCACACCCAGCCGCCGGTAGGCGCTTCAGTGTATTCGGGTACTAAAAAAGTGGGTACTTTAACCTCTGTGGCTCAGCACTTTGAGGCTGGTCCCATCGGTTTAGCAGTGCTCAAACGCAATGTTGACCCGGCAGCTACGTTAATGGTGCGCGAGGAAATCGCAGGTGAAGAGGGCTCAGCGCCTACTGCCACCGATTACGCAGCGGCTCAGACCATTATTGTGACACCCGACGCTGGTCAGGTTGCTGGACGCCGCACCATGGGAGATTTCTTCCGAGGCTAGGCTATGTATGAGCTAAAGGTATAAAAAGCTCTGGCGCTTCCCCCCCCCTAGGGGTAAGCGCCAGAGCTTTTTAAGAACGAGCGAGAGGCTACACCGGTTTAGCGACCGAAGAGAACCTTCGCTTCATCCCAACGGTGCTGGGGAACGGTCTTGAGTCCGTCGAGTGCTTCAGCAAAATCAACGCGCTTAATATCGGTGCCCTGCAGAGCAACCATCTTGCCCCAGTCCTTATCGTGAATCATGTCAACGGCGCCCATGCCCAAACGGGTGGCAAGTACACGGTCAAAGCCGGTGGGTGCGCCACCGCGCTGGATATGACCGAGGGTAGTGTTACGGGTTTCGATGCCGGTGATGCGCTCGATTTCGTGGGTGACGTACTCGCCGATACCACCGAGGCGGGGGCGACCGTCCTTCTCCTGACCCTTACCTGCAAGAACGTCATCGAAGCCCTCGGGGATGAAGCCCTCAGCAACAACAACCAAGGGGGAACGGCCGCGGTCATGAACTTCCTTGACCCACTGTGAAACCTGCTCCATGGAGACCTTCTGCTCGGGAATCAGAACAGCGTGGGCACCTGCTGACATGCCTGAATGCAGAGCGATCCAGCCGACGTGGCGACCCATAACCTCAGCTACCATGCAGCGGTGGTGTGATTCGCCGGTGGTACGGATGCGGTCCATCGCGTCGGTTGCGATGGAGACAGCAGTGTCAAAGCCGAAAGTGTAGTCGGTCGCTTGCAGATCGTTATCAATGGTCTTAGGAACACCAACAACGGGTAGACCTGCATCTGCCAGGCGCTTAGCGCCAGCCAGAGTGCCTTCGCCACCGATGGCGATGATAGCGTCGATGCCGTTCTTCTCTAGCATGATCTCGATATTTTCGGAGCCACCGTGAGGGCCATCGAAGGGGTTGGTGCGTGAGGTGCCCAAGATAGTGCCACCCTGGCGTGCTAGACCGCGTACCTTGGTGCGGGGAAGATCCATGTAATCGCCCTCTACAACACCGCGCCAACCGTCGCGGAAACCAACAAACTCGTAGTCGTAAGTTTTGATGCCGTTGAGTACAGCACCGCGGATTACAGCGTTGAGGCCGGGGCAGTCGCCGCCTGAAGTGAGCAGACCGATCTTCATGGAGGATCTCCTAAGTTTTTTTTCCTAGTGGAAAGGTTGATGGGGCTTTTCAGCGGGTAGATAAAACAAATGTGCTAACCCACAGAAAAGCTGTTGGTTCTATTCTAGTAAACCTGTGCTTGTGTGGGTAACTGTGGGAGTTGAAGTCCCTATGAATTTTCCCTCCCTCTATGACTTCAGCTACTTCATAAGCCCTGACTGGCCCCATCTAAAAAGTGGCGCTGGTGATCGATGCCGAGAACCCGCGCCGTGCCGTACTTTTTTATACCTGCGAGACGAAATGGGAGCATCACCGCTGCGTATTAACGAAATGTTTGCCTTGCTGTACGACAACAGGGGAACACACGAGGAGATGCTTGCTACCAACATCGCCAGTAACGAACTGTTCCCGAAATAGCCCATACCCGGTGCGCTCGAATGAAACTGTTGCGTTAGATGCCGGTCTCGAGTTCTTTGCGGTGACCACTGGTCTTTATGGGGCTGAGGCGTTTAGCGGTCGGAGGACCGTGTTAGACAATATAAGCCGGTTTCTCAGCGTCCTATAGGTTGTGCAAGGGATAGAAAAATCGGTGCCTGCTCAGTCAAAGAACAGGCACCGATATATAATTCAGCGAAGCAACTTTAGCGGGCAGTCGCCAGCAGCTTCTGGATGCGTGCTAGGCCTTCTGCAAGGTCATCGTCGCCGAGTGCGTACGAAAGACGCAGGTAACCTGAAGGGCCAAATGCCTCGCCGGGCACCACAGCAACCTCGGCTTCAGTCAGAATGATTTCTGCCAGTTCAGCCGAAGTCTGCGGGGTCTTACCGGCGATTTCTTTGCCGAGCAGCTCACGGACGTCCGCGTAGACATAAAAGGCGCCCTTGGGGGTGGGGCAGTGTACGCCATCAATCGCATTCAAGCCCCCAACAATTGTTGCGCGACGGCGGTCAAAGGCGGTGTGCATCTCGTTGACGGCATCAAGTGAACCGGACACCGCGGTCAGAGCTGCAATCTGGGCAACGTTATTGACGTTAGAGCTCAGGTGTGATTGCAGGTTGGTTGCTGCCTTTACAACATCTGCCGGGCCAATGAGCCAACCGACGCGCCAACCTGTCATAGCGTAGGTCTTGGCAACGCCGTTGAGAATAACGGTGTTTTTAGCAAGTTCGGGAACAGCCTTGAGAATAGAGGTGAAAGGCACCTCATCGTAGGTGAGGTGCTCGTAGATTTCGTCGGTGAGCACGAAGATGCCTTTAGCAAGTGCCCACTCGCCGATTGCTTTGGTTTCTTCGGGAGTGTAGACCGCGCCGGTGGGGTTTGATGGCGAAACGAAAATCAGTGCCTTGGTGTTCTCTGTGTATGCATCTTCGAGCATCTCGGGCGTGACCTTGTATTCAAGGTCAGAGCCTGCGAAAACTTCAATGGGGTTACCGCCGGCAAGGCGAATTGCCTCGGGGTAGGTAGTCCAGTAGGGCGCGGGCAAAAGTATGTCATCGCCTTTATCAATTACGGTGGCGAAGGCTTCATACACTGCCTGCTTGCCGCCGTTGGTAACGATCACCTGTGAGGGATCAACCTTTACGCCTGAATCACGCAGGGTCTTTTCTGCAATCGCTTCTTTGAGTTCAGGCAAACCGGCAGCTGCGGTGTAACGGTGATTTTTGGGGTCACGCACCGCTTTTTCTGCTGCTTCAACGATGTAATCGGGTGTTGGGAAGTCGGGCTCACCGGCGCCGAAACCAATAACGGGGCGACCTTCTGCTTTCAAAGCCTTAGCTTTGGAATCAACGGCGAGGGTGGCGCTGGGTGCGATAGCGGCGATGCGCTGGGCGATGCGTGCCATGGGTGCTCTCTTTCAAAAAGTACAGCGAAGTGTAAAGACTAATCCCCACTGTGTGGTGCTTCGTGGGTTTAAGCATATTTTAGGTCTGCCTTACTGTGAACCATTTCGCACCGGGTCTGCAGAAGTGAGATGAAATCAACGCCAGTTCTTGAGATGGGGAGGGGGCGACTCTGTATGTAGCAGGGGTGAGAGGGGGCTGTAGAGGGGCGGACGCGTCCGCCAGCTTTGTTGTTGCGGAGGCGAGAAAACGATGTAAGCGCTGAAACAAACCCCCAAGAGGCAAAATTGCAAAATCTTTTTCTATGCCCTAAAGTTGTACCTGTTGTTCGCAACCGAACAACATTTTTGCTTGTTATCAAGTGAAACCTTGCGAAACCTATGTTTCAAAGGGCGGTGGCTCAATTGGTAGAGCAGCGGTCTCCAAAACCGCAGGTTGCAGGTTCGAGTCCTGTCCGCCCTGCTTTTACAAAGCCTCATTAGAAAAATTTTTGACGTTTCGGCGTTGATCATCACGAAAGGGGCTTAGTGCTCATGGCTAAGTCTGTTGCAGCCGCTCACGATTCAGATACGCAAAAACGCGGTTTCTTTGGTGGAATTTTGCAGTTCATTCGCGAAGTCATCGCAGAACTCAAAAAAGTAACCACCCCCACCGGTAAAGAACTCACCAATTACGTGGTTGTTGTCCTCGCGTTTGTGGGGTTCATGTTGCTTCTGATTTTCGGTCTTGACTGGTTGTTCGGTCAGGCTGCTTTCTGGATTTTCGGCAATGGTGACGTACCCGGTGTCTAAATGGTTTAGCACCTCCGGCAAAAATAAATTAGACTGTAGCTAAAGACCTTTTAAAACAAAGAACCTTCGTCAAGTGCTCTTGATGGGAGGTTCTTTCAGTATCACGAGAAAGCAGGCTGCCGTGTCGGATCAGGAATTTTCGCCCGAGCTTGATGAAGCTATCGAAGCATCAGAAACCACCGAGATTGAGAACGCAGAAGCTGAAGACTCAGAGAACATACCCGTTGCGGAGCCTGTAGAAGCTGAAGAGCCTGCAGAAGCTATTGAAGTTGCTGCAGCTCAGGTTGCTGAGGAAACCGCGGGAGAAGAAGCACCCGCTGTTGATCCCATGGAGGAGTTCAAAGCCAAGTTGCGCCGCCAAGAAGGCGACTGGTTCGTCGTTCATACTTACGCAGGCTACGAAAACCGCGTGAAGACTAACCTTGAGACCCGTGCTCAGACCTTCAATGCTGAAGAAGACATTTTTGAGATCCAGGTACCTATGGAAGAGGTCATGGAGGTCAAAAACGCTTCAAAGAAGATGGTTCGTCGTGTGCGCATTCCCGGTTACGTGCTGGTTCGCATGAACCTGACCGATGAGACCTGGGGCGTGGTGCGCCACACCCCCGGCGTTACCGGCTTCGTCGGTCAGGATGCCTACAACCCCGTACCCCTGCGTCTGAACGAAGTCATTGATATGTTGGCTCCCGTCTTTGAAGCAGAGCTGGCAGAAGCTGGCGAGGTTCCCGCAGCTGCTCCCCAGTACGAAACCGGCTGGGAGGTTGGTGAGGCTGTCACTGTCAACGAGGGTCCTTTTGAGGGTATGCCCGCAACCATTTCAGAGATTAAGCCCGAATCGTCATCGATGGTTGTGCTCATTTCTGTCTTTGAGCGCGAAACCCCCGTGACCCTCAACTTCGGTCAGGTCACCAAGATGTAATCAGTCCGTTCGTGGCTGTTTCCGACCCGCCTGCGCGCGTCCGCAAACCCCTAGAGAGGGTGTATGACGCGCACAGGTGGGTTTTTATATGCCCGTCGCATGCTTGCTCTGGAGGGTATGTGAAGAAGCAGACATACGCAGAAAAAGCGCGCCAGTGGTTTTAAGGACGCAGAGACACTAAGATGGTGTGTTGCATGTGTTTACCTAACGCTTGGTAAAGATATGCCCGGCAACCGCGCCACGGTTGCCACCAGCCAGCGTCACGCTCCTGTGCGTTGGTTCAACAGCTAAGAAAAGGATGCTTACATTGGCTCCCAAGAAGAAGGTCACAGGCCTCATCAAGCTGCAGATTCAGGCAGGCGCTGCTAACCCCGCTCCTCCTGTTGGCCCCGCACTGGGTCAGCACGGCGTGAACATCATGGAGTTCACTAAGGCGTACAACGCTGCAACTGAACACATGCGCGGCAACATCGTTCCGGTTGAAATCACCGTTTACGAAGACCGTTCATTCACCTTCATCACCAAGACCCCTCCCGCATCAGGTCTCATTAAGAAGGCTGCTGGCGTTGCTAAGGGTTCAGGCGTTCCCCACACCCAGAAAGTCGGCTCAATCACAGAAGCTCAGGTTCGTGAAATCGCTGAGACCAAGATGCAGGACCTCAATGCAAACGACATCGACGCAGCAGCGAAGATCATTGCAGGTACCGCACGCTCAATGGGTATTGAGGTTAAGTAACACCTCCCCGTAGCTTTTAGCTACACACAACAATTTTTAGGCGCTAGCGACTAGGCATCTAGTAGCTGGCATGTGGGAAGAGCCCGCGCGGTTCATATTCACCACAACTGCATAAGGAGATAAGCAGATGGCAAAGCGCAGCAAAGCGTACCAGGCAGCTGTAGCCAAGATTGAAGAGGGTAAGTTCTACACCCCCGCCGAGGCTATTGCTCTTGCAAAAGAAACCTCATCAACCAAGACCGATGCAACCGTTGAGGTTGCACTGCGTCTTTCAGTTGACCCCCGTAAGGCTGACCAGATGGTGCGCGGCACCGTTAACCTGCCCAACGGCACCGGTAAAACTGCACGCGTTGTAGTTATTGCTGAAGGTGATAAGGCAGCAGAAGCTGAAGCAGCTGGCGCAGATTTCGTTGGTTCAGACGAACTGATCGCTAAGATTGCTGGCGGCTGGGTTGACTTCGACGCAGCAGTTGCTACTCCCAACCTCATGGGCAAGGTAGGTCGCTTGGGTAAGGTTCTTGGTCCTCGTAACCTGATGCCGAACCCCAAGACCGGTACCGTCACCATGGATGTCACCAAGGCTGTTAACGACATCAAGGGCGGTAAGATTGACTTCCGCGTTGACCGTAACTCAAACCTTCACTTCATCATCGGTAAGGCTTCATTCTCAGAAGCTCAGCTGGTTGAGAACTTTGAGACAGCTCTTGAGGAAATCAACCGCCTCAAGCCCTCATCATCAAAGGGTCGCTACATCTCAAAGGCTACCGTTGCTACCACCTTCGGCCCCGGCGTTCCCGTGGATCCCTCAGAGGTTGCAGCATAATCTAGCTTTTTAGGTTTATAGCTTTTATAAGAATCCGGCACCTGCTTGCAAGAGTCAGTGCCGGATTTTTGTATATCTGCATCAACATGATTTGTTGAAATCATTGCCGGTCGCCAATATAGGTTTCTATGGTTATGGCAAGCTGTTGCACATTTACCGTTGCAATAGGGAGCAACATGAGACCGGTGAGAAAAATCTGGTTGTTATGCGTAATCTTGTTTTCGTTGGGGAACAACAATCATCGTAGTAACAACGATTTACGGCGGTATTCAATACCGGATTGCTGAAGATGCTGGAGAGGCAGACTTAACCGCTCCCCAAGAGCTTATGTATGCGTATTCAGTAGGATCTTGGGTTCTTTGCGGGGGTTCTGGCTACGAGACCTTGGTGGGCTTGATCTTTCACCTGAGACCATACTTTTTGTGGTGAAAAGTCCAAAGAGCTAGTCACGATGAAGCTGGTGTGTGGTGAGCATCCTTGACCTTGTTTATCTGAAAACTGTTTTCATTACCGTACACCCAGCTTCGTGTACGGCGGGTACAGCCGGTGTATGGCAAGTTGCCAGACGCTGCGAGCGGTGGCTTGCGCGTCCTCTCGCAATGGCATCCCTATGAGCTTGAACTGTCAGCCTTTAAGTGATTAAGCCCGCTTAATCCCGGAATTTACAGCTTTAACTTGTTCATCGTAGCCTCGGTGTGGTTAGATGGAAGAACCAAAGACCGCCGGTCACTGGATATTTCTGTGCTTGTTAGCTCTCAAGGCAAGCAAACGCTGAAATGCCCATCGAAGAACTCGTATGAGTCGCCTGCGTAGGTGAAGAACTTGACACACCAAGCTTGAATTTTTAGCTTGCGTATTTCATGCCTCGACGCCTTCGCTTCGAGGCTTTTTTTATGGGTTCAAAACTGGCCGGTGTGTTTAGAAAAGATCGGAAGGAATACCATGGCAACAGCAGAAAAGGCAGCTGTAGTTGTAGAGCTGAAGGAACGTTTCTCAAGCTCCAACGCAGTTGTACTCACTGAGTATCGTGGTCTCTCAGTTGCGAAGCTCAAAGAGCTTCGCCGCGCTCTCGGCGCAGAGACCGAATACGCCGTGGTGAAGAACACCCTAGCAGGTATCGCTGCTAAGGAAGCTGGCATCGACGCGTTCGAGGGGCAGCTTGCAGGTCCTAGCGCAATTGCATTCATCAACGGTGAATTCATTGACGCTGCAAAGGCACTGCGTGACTTCGCCAAGGAAAACCCCCAGCTTATCGTCAAGGGCGGCTTCTACGAAGGTGAAGCTCTTGATGAGGCCGGTGTCAACCGCTTCGCAAACCTCGAATCACGCGAGGTTCTGCTGGCAAAGGTTGCAGGCGGCGCGAAGGGTGCGCTCTCCAAGATTGCACGCACCGTGGATGCCCTGCGTATCAAGCTCGAAGAATCAGAAGGTGCAGCACCTGCGGCAGAAGCAGCAGAAGAAGCACCCGCAGAGGACGCAGAGTAATACTTTTCCTCACGGAAGGTGTCACCACCTCACCTGATACTTCAGGTAGCCCGCACCTGCGGGCGGTAGATTACAAGATTTTTCAAAGGTAGGGAAAACCCTACACTGATAAAGAAGGAGCCTCACAATGGCTAAGCTTTCAATCGAAGAACTCATTGCAGCATTCAAGGAACTCTCACTCGTAGAGGTTTCAGAATTCGTTAAGGCATTCGAAGAAGAATTCGACGTAACCGCAGCAGCTCCCGTCGCAGTTGCAGGCGTAGCAGGCGGCGACGCTGGTGCAGCTGAAGAGCAGACCGAATTCGACGTAGTTCTCGAATCAGCTGGCGATAAGAAGATCGCAGTTATCAAGGAAGTACGTGCGCTGACCTCACTGGGTCTGAAGGAAGCTAAGGATCTCGTTGACTCAGCTCCCAAGGCTATCCTCGAAGGCGCTTCAAAGGAAGACGCAGAGAAGGCAAAGGAAGCTCTCGAAGGCGCTGGCGCAACCATCACCCTCAAGTAATTCTTTTACTTTTTGCTCCTACAGAATGGCAACGTTCTGCAGTGAGAATCGACAAGGCGGTACTCGTTACGAGTGCCGCCTTGCGGCTTTAACGGGGGTGGATGCGTCCGCCTGCTTGGAGAGCATACGTTCCTAGGAGTTTTTCGGGGCTGGGTAGGGAAGGGGAGTAGCCGTACGGGTGGCACCTGCACGGGGTAGGATGATGAGATGCTCACCGGAACCTTGTGACTTGCCCCGACATACTGCGGTGTTGATAGCGCTAACGAATTGTGCAATGCCTAGAATGTAGTAGGCAAACGTTTGACATAACGGAAGGTACCCGTCACCTGTGGATATTTACGCCCCGCGCACCGATGCTACTGAACTGCTTGAAGCTGCCGAGACAGCCTACCTACAGCACGCCCAGACTGTGCAGGAAGACCCGGAGTACCCCAAACTGCACCTAGCCCCACCGGTGGGTAGGCTCAATGACCCCAACGGCTTGCTCTACGACAACGGCGTGTACCATGCTTTTTACCAGTACTCACCGCTCCACCCCACTCGCGCAGTTTTTTGGCGTCACGCCACCAGCACCGATTTGACACGCTGGGAGGACGACCAGACCGCTATTGCCCCGGTGACCTGGTACGACAAATCCGGTTGCTACTCGGGCTCAGGGTTTATTGCCCCCGACGGTACTTACGAATTTTTCTACACCGGCAATATCAAAGACGATAATGATGTACGTAGCGTCTACCAAGCCATGTTCGTATCAAAGGATCAGGGCAGGACCTTCGAGCGTTTAGAATCAAACCCCCTCATCGCCGATCAGCCCGCAGGCTACACCGCCCACTTTCGTGACCCCCACCTTGTAGAGCGTCATGGCGCGTACGCCGCGGTGCTCGGTGCTCAACGTGAAGATCTGACCGGTGCAATTGCTTTATACACTTCGGAGGATCGCCGCAACTGGAACTTTGAGGGCGAAATCGAGTTCTCTGATCCTGCGTTGCACGCCATGGGCTACATGTTGGAATGTCCAATTCTTTTTTTGATGGTTGATGAGGCAACTGGCGAAGAGAAAGATGTGATGATGTTCTGCCCGCAGGGCATGGAGGCTGAGGGTGAGAAATACAACAACATTTATCAGTGCGGGTATGTGGTGGGAAAACTGACCGGCACATCATTTGCTGTGGAGCAGGCATTTACCGAGATTGACGCTGGTTTCGAGTTCTACGCCCCACAGACCGTTCACAAGGCTGAAGACACCCACGGTGCTCCTGTGCTGATGGCGTGGATGGGCAACGCCGAGCAAGACGATCAGCCCAGCTGGGATAAGAACTGGGTGCATATGCTCACCTACCCGCGTGAACTTTCCTTGCGTGGCGGCAAAATCTACCAGCGTCCTGTCTCGCAACTGGAACGAGTGTTACCGCTTGAGCCTGTAACTGTTGGTGCTGATGGTGTTATCGCTCAGTTGGGCGGACGCCGCCAGTTTAGGCTAGCGGGCACCGCTAACCTCAGTCAGGGCGACGTTCGAATTGTACTTACTGATGGTGCAAGCGACGCTGTTATTCTTACCCTTACGCAAGACTGTGCTGTGCTGGATCGCAGCGGAACCCGCTATCAGGTAGGCGGAGCCACCCGTCGTCGCATCCTGCCGCTCAGCGATACTAAGGATTTCGAAATGCTCTTTGACGGTTCTGCCGTGGAAGTCTTTGTCGACGGCGGTAGAGAAGTCTTTACCAGCCGCGTCTTTTTGCATGAAGAACCGGGGGAGTTGCGCGTTCGCGCCACTGCACAAGGAGTTCTCAGTAACGTTCGTGTAGGCGTTATGGACCGTTAGCGAAAGCATGAAGAAAAACCACCTACTTTCTCACCGAGTGTAGGTGGTTTTTCAACTCTCATTGCCAAACCTCGCGGTGGTGATGCATTTCAGCGGATGCTGTTCTGGGGCGAAGAAATCATGGCTTTCAAGCGGTAAACCTACCAAGTTTTGGTACTGACCCAGCCATACAAAATATGCGAGCCCGATAACAAGCAATGATAGGATTACACTGTATCTAAACTCAACGGTGAGCGCTGACATATGATCTCACCGGTAAGCAAGGAGGGTCTTCGCATGGCAGGCTTTTTCTCAAAAATTTTTGGTGGATCAAGTAACGAGCAACAGGCGCCGGTGGCTCCGGTAGCTGCGGCAACCGGTGGTAACCAGCTAGTACTGGGCGCTCACATGAACGGTACCGTTCACGAACTTTCTCAGGTTTCTGACCCCACTTTCTCCACCGGTGCGCTAGGACCCGGTGCAGCTATCGAGCCCACCGAAGGCGTCCTGTACGCTCCTGCTGACGGCGAACTCACCGTAGCTTTCCCCACCGGTCACGCCGTCGGCATTCGCACCCCCGAAGGTGTAGAGCTGCTCATCCACATCGGCTTCGACACAGTAGAACTCGATGGTAAGCACTTTGATATTCAGGTTAAGAAGGGCGACAAGGTCAAGCGCGGCGACGTACTGGTGAAGTTTGACCTTGAAGCAGTCAAGGCAGCGGGTTACGACATCACAACCCCCCTTGTGGCAACCAACCACAAGCGAATCGTTGCCTCAACATCTCTGCACCAGAGCACCGCTGGTTCAGCGCCCATTACCGCAGGTGATGACTTCTTGGTCTACAGCTTGAACTAGTAAAACTTCTCAGTGCTACGGCATTGTTGTAACAGCAACCGCTCCACGACGGAGCGGTTGCTTTTTATATCATGACGAGGTTCTACACCCACATTCGCCGAAACTCGCACCGCACTAGGGCAGACGCATGGTACTTTAGAATTCAATAGACCGGACCACGCAGAAAAGAAGCAGTCCCGGTTTCCTCCTGTGGAAGGTGCTTTCATGAAGATTACCGTGCGCGAAGCGACGGCTGCTGATATCCCCGGTGCCATTCACGCCCTCGTCGATGGATTCAGCAAAGACCCCGTCATGAGTGGGGCGCTCGGTGGCTCCATGAAAATAGAACGCATTCGTGCCCTCTTTGAACTCCAGATTCGCACCCAGTATTCCCACGCCGACCAAGGCAGAGTAGACGTCGCCGTCGATACCTCAGGTAAAGTTCTTGGGGCTGCGCTCTGGGCAACCCCTCACAAATCAACTAGCTTTGTGGACGAGCTCAAACAAGTAGGTGAATACGTTCAGGTTCTGCGAGGCTCCCTTATCAGCGCCGCTCTAACCGAGTACAAGCTGCTCAAAGCGCGTCCAGTCTTCAAACACTGGTATCTGTACACCATTGGCGTACATAAGGACGCGCGCGGTCACGGGGTTGGTAGCGCCCTCCTTGACTTCCGCCGCGAACAGCTGGGTGAATATCCCGCCTACCTAGAAGCCTCTACATATAACAGCGCAGCCCTCTACAAACGTCACGGTTTCGTAGAGCTTGGCGGTTACGGCAAACTCTCCAAAGCAGCCATCGGCATGTGGCACCCGGCACCGATCTCATCCATCGACAAAAACCACGCGACCGCCAGATAAGACGCCCCAGCCCACTTCACACTAACTCATCCAGACGAAAGAACCTTCACGTGGCACACCCCAAACTGCACGACGTTGCTGCGCTCGCCTGTGTTTCTGTAACGACTGTATCGCGAGTGCTCAATAACCGCGGCTACCTGAGCGAGGCAACCAAAAATAAGGTTTTTGCTGCGATTGAAGAACTTGATTACCGACCGAACGCTATCGCCCGCTCCTTGCAAAACCAGCGGACCAATCTTATAGCCCTTATCTTTCCCACCATGGTTAATCCTTTTTATGGGGAGATTGCCACACACCTTGAACGGACTTTGTCGGCGCGTAATTACAGGGTGGTGCTGTGTAATAGCCAGGGGCACCCGGCACGTGAAGAACGCTACCTTGAGATGCTACGTGCCCGACAGGTCGATGGCATTATTACAGGCGCTCACTCAGAGGTGATTGCTACCTACCCTAAACTTGACGCGCCATTGGTGACCATTGACCGTGAACAAACCGATAAGTACCCCAATATTCGTTGCGATAACTACGGGGCTGCGCAGCAGGTGACCAAAATGCTGATTGAAAGTGGGGCGCAGTCGATAGTGCATATTGCCTCAACTATCTCTGCTACGAACGAGCGTCAGCGCGGTTATACCGAGCAGATACTTGCCGCAGGATATGAGCCACAGATTCTTGAAGTCGGTTTCACCACCGAATCCGAGCGCAAACGTCACCTGATTGAAGAGTATCTCAACGAGCATCCTGACGTAGATGCTGTGTTTGCTTCTAACGATGTGTACGCGGCGCACACTTTATCATGGGCACAGAAAAACGGTGTGAAGGTTCCTGAGGATCTTCAGATTATTGGTTTTGACGGTACCGAGGCGTTACGCACCCTTTTTCCGCACCTTGCAACCGTGGTTCAGCCGTTAGAGGCTATTGCCCAGCGGGCAGCAGACCACCTGATTGCCGCTATCGAGAATCAGCCCCTTGATACTGATGCTTCTTTAGATGTTCTCAAAGCTGATATCTTGATGGGGAAAACCCTCCGCAAGTAGTTCCTTTACAGTGCTGGGGTTAGGGCAGGGGAAGATAGCCTACCTGCTCACCGGTAGCTGCCCCCTGTGCGGGTACAACCGCCAGTACATCAGCTCGGGCAAACCCCCCCAGCATGTGAGACTGCGAGCGCTTGAGGACGTGCAGGGCACCTGCTTGCCACCGGGCAGGTTGAAGGGCAATACTCTGTTTGCCGGTGCCTGGGTGAGCGGCGGCAATTGGGGCAGTAGCAAGGGTCGATAGCGGACGCGAGTACGCGGCATCGAGTGCTACGGGCACATAGGAGCACAGGGCTGTGTAGGCAGCGAAGGGGTTGCCGGGTAGACCGAGTAAGATGCGTCCATCTGGTAACAGCGCGGCGAGGGCGGGGTGACCGGGGCGTACTGCCACGGATTCGAAAATATAGGTTGCCTGCAGCCGTGCCAGGGTGGAACGTACCATGTCTACGCCGGAGGTGCTGGAGCCGCCGGTGACCATGAGGATCTGGGCGTCGGTGGAGCTGATCCAGGTATCGAAGGCGCCCGGAGTGTCTGCTAGACGTTCGGTGCGTGCAACCTGCGCGCCGTAAGCCTCAAGGAGGGGTTCGGCAAAAGAGGAGAATGCATCACGTACCTGACCGGGGCCGGGTACACCGCTGGTAATTACTTCGTTGCCGCTAAAAGCGACGGCGACGGTGACGGGGTTGAAAACATCTACGGTGTCGATGCCGCCCATAGCCAGGGATGCGCCCAATCTGGGGGTCAGCGTGGTGCCTGCGGTGGCGAGGGTAGCTCCGGCTGCGCGTTCTTCACCTGTGCGGCGCATATCTGCTCCCTCACGGGGAGCTTCGCCGAGGGGTTCTATGTAGCTGTGACCGTCACGGATGAAACTGCGTGAATGCTCACTGCGCAGAATACTGGTGGCACCTGCCGGGAGTAGACCGCCCGTGAAGATGGGGGTTGCGGTGCCGGGGGTGAGGTCAACGGTGATGCGGTGAACGTTGGCGGTGGGGTCTTGAGGGTAATCCGGGTAGATGAGTTGCCAGGGCGGAGCACCTGCGGTGGCGTAACCGTCCATTGCCGATGAGTCGTAGTGGGGTACGGCAAGGACTGTGGTGACATCTGATGCTAGGGTGCGACCGATTACCTGGGAGAGGGGAAGCTGCTCTCTAGCAATTGAGAGGTGTTGAGTAACAGTGCGGTGGAGGTTTTCGCGAGCCCGGTACCAGCTGATCGACGGCAGATGGTGGCTCATCGGTCGCCGCCAGCGGTGGGCTGATCGAAACCACTGGTACGTGCCTGCTCCCAGGTGTCTACATCATCAATGGAGCGAGCGGGTAGCTCAATAGTCTCGGGGTTTAGAGTTCGCAGGGCTGAGCGCACGGACTTATTGTCCATTTCGCCTTTGAGCGCCTCCACCAGCTGATGTGTTCGGTAGATTCCGGCAAGAGGTTGCAGTACTCCTCCAGCTTGGCCCATAAAACCCACCTGATGGTTGGCTTGAGCTGCTGCAGTCAACAGCGCCGGTATAGCTTCTGCGATGTGGGGCATATCGACGCTGAAAATAGCCGTCCAGGGGGCGTAATCGCCAGTGGACTTAAGGACGCGCGCACCGGCTGCAAGCGCAGCGGCGGGACCCGAGAATACGGGTTGTTCGCGGGTGAGGTGAACTTCCGGGGGCACAGGCAAATTTTCAGGACCTACAACCACCTTATATTTAGCGCTTGAAACAGCTAACAGGGTTGAATCCAGAAGGGTCACTGCACCGTTACTCAAAAGTGCTTTCGGGGTGCCACCTAGACGCGAAGAACGTCCGCCCGCCACAATGATTGCGTTGTAATCCATGGGTTTTAGCCTCCGGCAAAGGGAGGCAACACATCGACGCGGGTAGCCCCTGCAAGCGAGGCAGTAGCGGGGGAGGACTCGCCATCAATCAGGAAGGAGCACTGTGCAAGTACCTGCCCCAGACTCATGCCTGCGGCAGTGGTACCGGTGAAACGGGTAGGCAGGTAATTGAGCAAGGCAGCTAGGGTAGGCTCCTTCAAATCCTCAAGGGAAACTTCTGCTGAGCTGGTACCTGCAGCGGCACGCGCTGCCGCAAAAAAGTGAACATTCACAAAAATTAACCTCCGATAGCGCTCATGGAGCGTTCTGGTTGCACAAAGTCTTCAGCTTCAAAACCGGCACTGTTTTTGCCGTGTGCCGCAGGCTTACTCCACATAGCACCGCGCCAGATATCGGCGACTTCTTCATCGCTGGCACCGCTGCGCAGGGCACCCATAAGGTCAGTTTCGGTCAGCGAGAAGAGGCAGCTGCGTACCTTACCATCAGAAGTGATACGGGTGCGTGAGCACGCTGAGCAGAAAGGCTCGGTAACTGAGGCGATGATGCCGATTTGACCCAGGACGCGCGTCGTCCCTTTTTCCATGACGTCCCACAGCATTGCCGGTGAGCTTTTGCGGGGTACCGGGTGCGGGGTTAAATCGTAGGTGCGCTCTACCATCTCGCGCATCTGGTGGGCGGTAATCATATTGTCACGGTCCCAGTTGTGGTCTGCATCCAGCGGCATTTGTTCAATGAAACGTAGTTGGTAGCCGCGCTCTAACGCCCAATCTACGATTTCAGGGGCTTCGTGGTCATTCACGCCGGGCATGAGTACAGCGTTAATTTTGATGGGGCTGATACCCCGAGAGGCAGCGTAGTCGATACCGCGGATGACATCGTCCAAGCGGTCACGGCGGGTGAGCTTGGCGAAAGTTTCGCGGCAGATAGTGTCCATTGAAACGTTCAGGCGGGTAAGACCTGCATCAATCAACTCGTCGATCTTCTTTTCAAGACCGATACCGTTGGTGGTGACAGAGAGGGGAACCTCGGGGAACTCCGCGCGAATTTGACGCAAGATTTCGGGAAAGTCAGCGCGCACTAAGGGCTCACCGCCGGTAAAACGGATTTCTTCAACCCCCAAATCACGCACGCCAATACGGGCAAGGCGCACTACTTCATCAAGAGAAAGCAGATTATCTTTGTGCAACCACTGCAACCCTTCAGCTGGCATGCAGTAAACACAGCGTAGATTACACTTATCAATGAGTGAGATACGCAAATCGGTAGCCGTGCGCCCCCACTGGTCAAGCAGTTTGCGACCACCAAGCGGGGGAGTAGAACCGGGTACGGTATTGCCGTTGGCGCCTCGTACAGAGATAGCGCCTAACGGTTGGGCGGTAGACATGAAAGCAACCTTCAGTAAATTTGCATATTTCAGGTAATAATTAGATTAGCCCACATTGGGCAGTCATACCATCTTGCTATGATACGTAGGGTTATTACAAGGGGGAATAGATATGCCGGGCAGAGCACAGGTGCTGTTTGCTACCCTTGGTCTTACCTTGCTGAGCGCTTGTACACCAAGCAGTGATCCCACCGCTAACGCCGCTGATTCCTTGGTTATTTTCGCGCCAGCGTCCCTCGCAGATGCCGGTGCAGAACTCGAAAAAAGTTTCGAAGCCAGCCACCATGTTGAGATAGAAATCAACTATGCAGGCACGCCCACGCTGATTCGCCAGCTGACAGACGGTGCTAGAACTCATATTCTGATGACAGCAGATGACGCGGCGATGGAATCAGCGCAGGCGCAACTACCGGAACTCAGCACCCCCGCCCAGAAATTCGCGGGCAATCGCCTTGTACTCGCTACCGCACCGGGCAACCCCGCTGGTATTTCGGCTGTGACCGACCTGAGCCAAGAGGGCGTACTCACCGGGATTTGCGCGTCCGATGTTCCCTGCGGCAGATTAGCCACCACCTTTTTAGAATCTCAGCAGCTAGAGCTAAGTCAGCCGGTTGAAGAAACCTCCGTGGCAAAGGTCGCCACAAAAGTTGCAACTGCCGAGATTGACGCAGGTTTTATCTACACCACCGACGCACAACACCTGTCAGATTCAACGGTGATCACTCTTGAGGGTCTTCCTTCCAACACCTACTCTCTTGCCTTGATGACGAATGAGAGCGTGCATCCGGCAGCCGATGACTTTGCCCAGTGGATCACTGGGGACGTCGCGCAAGACATTTTGAGTGCCTACGGATTCGAGAGAGCATAAATGCCACGCGCTGCCCTTGACCGTACCCTGATGCCCCGCTGGTTTTTTATTCCGGTGGCGGTAGCCCTTGTTCTGACTACGGGCCCCTTACTGGGGCTAATGCTTCAGGTACCCTGGAGCAACCTCGGGGAGCTGCTCACCGCCCCCGGTATCGCGCAGGCAACGACGCTTTCAGTGACTACAGCACTGGTGTCTACGGCAGTGTGTATTGCACTCGGCGTTCCGCTGTCACTGTGGATCGCTCGGGTGCTTCCTCGCAGCCGTCACTCATCGCTAGCTCATATTCTCCACGCAGTGGTATACGCTCCGGTGGTGCTTTCTCCAGTGGTGTCGGGTCTTGCACTGGTATATTTCTGGGGCAGACGCGGTTTGCTCGGTAGCGTATTAGCGCAGTGGGGAATAAACATCGCTTTCACCCCGCTAGCAGTAGTGCTCGCCCAAGTTTTTGTTGCCCTACCTTTTTTCGTGGCGACCTACATGAACGTTTTGCGTACCGTGCCGGTTGAATACGAAGAAATAGCACTCACAGAAGGTGCTAGCCCGTGGCACATCATTATCAAGGTGCTGTTGCCGCTGACCTTACCCGGTCTGGCAACAGCCGCCCTCCTGTCTTTTGCAAGGGCTTTGGGGGAGTTCGGCGCGACCCTCATGTTCGCCGGTAATTTGGAGGGCAAAACCCGCACCCTACCGCTCAATATTGAGCTAATGCTTTCATCAGCAGATACCGGCGCTGCACTCGGTAGTGCCCTAGTGATGATTGCTCTCTACCTGCTACTTGGTGCTCTTTTTGCCCTGGGCAAAGTGATGCGCAGAAAGGCATAAGCTGTGGTTTCTTTTTTCACCTCTGCACACAACCTGAGCCCGAACAGCTACGTCGATGCTCTGGCTGCCTTGCTGGGGGGCTATCTTCCCAGCGCTACACAGAGTGTGCCGCTGGCACAGGCCGTCGGCAGGGTCTTGGCATCCGATGTACTTGCCGCCCACAGCTCACCCACCTTCGACAACTCTCAGATGGATGGTTACGCGCTAACAGCCGTCTCTGCCCGCCGCGAGAACCGGGTCTTCACCGTCGGGCACGATATACCGGCAGGTTTTAGCGGCAATGTAGTGTGTGATGACGATATCGCCTACCCCATTATGACCGGCGCTCCGGTGCCCGCTGGCTACGGTGCCATCGTGCCGGTTGAACGTTCACGGGTGGTTAGCGCAGATGCGGACGCGCAGGGTTTCGCAGCTGAGGGGCAGCAGGTTGAGCTTGAACAAGTAGCACCGGGCACCTTCATCCGCACCGTGGGCGAAGATATTCAAAAGGGGGAGCTTCTCGTACCAGCTAGCACCCTACTCACCGCTGTTCACGTGGGTGTTCTCGCCGCCCAGGGAATCGCTGAGATCATCGTACAATCAAGCCCGCGCGTCCTGCTCTATACCGGTGGCGAAGAAGTCACCACCGGGCAGCTCACTGCCGGGAAAATCTATGACGCCAACGCCCCTATGCTGCGCGGACTGCTTGTCGCAGACGGCATAGATGATGTGTATACCCGGCAGATCAATGATGACCCGCAGTCTCTGATTAAGGCTCTAGAACACGACTGTGCGCAGCTCAACCCCGATCTGATTCTCACCTGCGGGGGCATCAGCGCCGGCCGCTATGAAGTGGTGCGTAACGCACTCACCTCCCTGAACACCTCACAGAAACAAACCAACAGCGGTATGAATGCTCTCTCTTGGTTTGGTCACGTCAGCCAGCAACCCGGAGGCCCTCAGGGAGTGAGCCTCCTGAACACCGGTCAACGGCAGGTCCCTTTTGTTTCGCTCCCCGGCAACCCCGTCAGCACCCTGGTGACCTACACTGCGCTGCTCCGCCCCTCCCTCGTAGCCAGCAGGCACCTAGCCCCAGCGCGTGTACTG